>NZ_JAAFGM010000011.1 GCF_012931985.1 Candidatus Roseilinea sp. NK_OTU-006 | reverse complement strand
ACAACGGTTCAATGCGCGCCCACAGACTATCAGACAGCTCCCAACTTGCAACGTCGGCGTATCGCGTCCCACTGGTATTATCCATATCCCTATTATGGCTCGTTCCGTAAGTTTAGAGATAGGTTCTTAGGTCACACGCGCGACTTATCCGCCCACTTGAGGAGCTTGGTCAACGGCCAGGTGTTGATCACCGAGCTGGGTATCACCCACGCGCGCCGCGCTACCGTCACGCCCAGGATCATGTTGCGCAGGCCATCGGGCGAATGCGCATCGGTGCTGATGCTGAGTTTGCAGCCTAGCTCGACAGCGCGCCGGGCCAGCACGTCGTTCAGGTCGAGCCGGCTGGGATCGGCGTTGATCTCCAGGGCGACGTTGTATTCGAGCGCTGCGCGGAACAACGCTTCCCAGTCGTAGTCTGCGCCCTCGCGCTCGTTAAGCAGCCGGCCGGAGGGATGGCCGAGGACGTTCACATGCGGGTTCTGCAGCGCCTTAATGGCGCGCGCGGTGATCTTCTCGCGCGGCTGAGTCAGCGCCGTGTGCACGGACGCTTGCACGAGGTCGAGTTGAGCCAGCACATCGTCCGGCAGGTCGAGCGAGCCGTCGCTCTTCACTTCCACCTCGACGCCCTGCAGCACGCGGAACTTGATCCCTTCCTTCTTCAGTTGCGCATTGACCCGATCAATCTCCTTGCGTTGCTGCGCGATGCGTTCAGGCGTCAGCCCGTTCACCACGCCCAGACCGGCAGTGTGGTCAGTGATCAGGATGTATTCGTAGCCCAGCGCGATCGCAGCGCGCGCCATACTCATCACGTCGCCGGCGCCGTCGCTCCAGGTGGTGTGCATCTGCAGGTCGCCCTTCAGGTCGCGCAGGTCAATCAGGTCGGGCATCACCACGCGCCCTGGACCCAGCTCCAACGCCTTCTCCACCTCGCCGCGGTCTTCGCGCAATTCGGGCGGGATATAGGCCATCCCCAAGCGGGCATATAGCGCCGGCTCATCGGCGAACGTTTCACCGCTCTCCGCGCTGTCCTTGCCACCCAACTTCGACACGGCATACTCGTTGAGCGTCAGACCCTTTTTTTGCGCCAACTCGCGCACCTTGATGTTGTGCAGTTGGCTGCCGGTGAAGTATTGCAACGCTGTGCCCCACACGCGCGGTGCCACAACACGCACATCCACCTGCAAGCCATTCTCCAGCCGCACGCTGCTCTTGGTCTCACCCGCTGCGAGCACCTCGGCGATGCCGGGCTGCGCGAGGAAGACTTGCATCGCCGGCGCGGGATCAGCGGCAGCGACGAGAATATCCAAGTCGCCGATCGTCTCTTTCCCGCGGCGCAGCGAGCCGGCATATTCGGCTTTTTGGACGCCGGGCGCTTCGCGCAGCGCTGCGACGATGCGCCGGGCAATGGGCAGCACATCGCCCAGGCGCATGCGACCGGTCGCGCGGCGTTTCAAAGACTCAATGCCGGCCAGGATCTTCTGCTCGGCCTTCTCGCCCATGCGCGGCAGGTCGCGCAACTTTCCGGCCCGCGCGGCAGCTTCCAGATCGTCTACGCTGGTGATGCCGAGTTTCTCCCAGAACTCCTTGACGCGCTTCGGACCCACGTTCGGCACGCGCAACATAGCCGCCACGCCGTCCGGCACTTCGTCGCGCAGGCGCTCGTAGAACTCCAGCCGACCCGTGCGCATCAGCTCGTCAATCTTGGCAGCGATTTCTTTGCCGACGCCGGGGATTTGATCGAGCGCGCCCGCCTGCCACAGTTCGGCCACCGAGCGCGGGGCATGGAGGATATTCTCGGCAGCCGTGCGATAGGCGCGCACTTTGAAGACGATCTCGCCCTGAATGTCGAGGCGATCGGCGATGTCGTTGAAGATGGCGGCGACTTGCTGATTGGAGAGCGGCATAGGGCCAACGATGACGCCGGCTACTCCAATTCCTCCCGGCTGACGGCGGGCTTCTTCGCCGGCTTAGTGGGGGAAGTCATGCCATTGTTGGCGCCGGCCTTCACATTTGCTATAGGCGGGGGCGCCCCTGCGGCATCGCCGCCGGGGCGCCCATTCGGCACAGGCGGCGCCACGAACGAGGTCACTTTGTCCACCACCCCACCAATTGCTTCGCCCACCCGATCCAGCAGACCGGGCTTGGCCATCGGTGGCTGCACAATCGCCGCCGTCGCCGGCGCAGGCACCTGCATCGGCGCTGCCACGCTCACGCGCTTTGGCTGCGGCCGGGCCACCGTCGTGGCCGGCGTCTCAGGCGTCAGGCGGCTGCCACAGTATGGGCACAAGTCCCACGAGAGATGCACGGCTCGCCCACAGTTCGGGCATGCGTTGCGCAGCTTCGTGTGGCAGGATGGACAGAACTGCATGTCGGAATCCACACGACGGCCGCAGGTGGGACAAAACTCCTGATTCTCGATGCTGGCCAACAGCGACTCCTCCTCCAAGGCGCGCACGTACTGTTCGCTCAACGTCTCGCGTGGGCGGAGCATGAGATACACGAGGATGCCGCCGATGGGGATGACCCCGACCATGACGGTAGCCAGAATTTGCACAAATGGGTCACGCGTGCGCGAGCGGATGTCGCGGAAGGTCCAGATCGTCATGCCGGCAAGCAAGGCGACAATGATGGCGCTGCATAAGCTGACGGCAGCGACGATCAGGCTGCTGATGTTTTCGACCATAGGCGAGATGGTTTTTGGCAGACTTCCGCCATCGCAAAACTCGGAAGCTGCGCATTGGTCTCGGACAATCGGCGATTATACTGCCCACATGGCGAGCGACGTCCAGACTCAGCCGTCACCGAGCGACGCCAAAGCCACCGGCAGCCGGCCGGAATATCGCGCGCGCATCTGTGACATCCCAGAAGGCGAACGCCCGCGCGAGCGCTTCCGCGAGATCGGCGGGACGGGCATGTCGCAGCGGGAACTGCTGGCCATCATCCTGCGCAGCGGCGCGGAAGGGGTCAGCGCGCTCCAGTTAGCCGACGCGGTGCTGATGAAATTCGGTGGTTTGATCGGCTTAGCGCATGCCAGCTTGGATGAATTGCAACAGGTACACGGCATTGGCCCGGTCAAGGCAATCGAGATCAAAGCGGCGCTGGAGCTGGGCCGACGCCTGGCGCTCAGCACGCCGGACACGCGCCCGCAGGTGAAAACGCCGGCCGACGCGGCGCAATTGCTCATGCCTAACATGAGCCTGCTTGAGCAGGAGGAAGTGCGCATCGTGCTGCTCGATACGCGCAACCGTGTGTTGGGCACATCAATGATTTATCGCGGCAGCTTGAACGGCGCTAGCGTGCGCGTGGGCGAGGTATTCCGCGAGGCCATCCGCAGCAATTGCGCCTCTATCATCTTCGCGCATAACCATCCTTCGGGCGACCCGTCGCCATCTGCTGAGGATGTTGCCGTCACACGAGCGCTCGTGCAAGCCGGCAAGCTGCTCAACATCGAGGTGCTCGATCACATCATCATCGCACACAATCGCTACGTCAGTCTCAAGGAACAAGGCCTCGGCTTTGAATAGCCCAATGCGACCGGTTTCGAGCGCCAGGAGTGCGCATGCGCTTACGGCGGGCCTATTGCTTGGCGCCTGGCTTTTGCGCGTGTACAGCCTCGACGCGCAAAGCCTATGGTTCGACGAAGGCTGGTCATGGCACCTGGCGCGCATGCCGCTGGTCGAGATGGCGCTGACCACAGCGGGCGACCGCAGCCCGCCACTCTACTACGCGCTGCTGCACGTCTGGATTGGGCTGGCCGGCCAATCAGAGTTCGCGCTGCGCTTCATTTCCGCCGTAGCCGATACGGCTACCGTCGCGCTGGTCGTAATTTTCACGCGCGCCTGGCTGCGCGGCCTCGAAGTCGCCTCACCGACGGCGTGTTTATCCGCCACACTTCGCGGGTTGGCGCCGCTCATCGCCGGAGCGCTCTACGCGGTGTGCCCGTTTGCGGTGTGGTATGCGCAGGAGACGCGCATGTACGCGCTCATCGCGGCGCTATGCACTGCGTCGAGCTATTGGCTATGGCGCTGGCTGCGGCGCGCAACGCAGGACGGAAGCCGCAAGATGCACGCAGGGATGCCTTGCCCCATGGCACGTGCTGCGCCTTCGGCCTTCCAGACATCGCATCGGGGCGATCTCATCACGTCGGCGGCGCTGTTGGCGCTTGCGACCTACAGCCACTACTACGCCATCTTTCTACTGCCGGCTCATTGCCTCGCCGTGTTGATCGCGTCGCAGCGCGAGAAACCTGCCCTGGCCTTAACGCGCTATCTTCAATTTCTCATCGCGGCGACCAGCGTCATCGCCTTGCTTGTCCCCTGGCTGCTGATTGCTTCGGTGGGCTTCGCCTACGACGATGGTTTCTCCTTCCCCCTCAACACGATCAGCGGCCGGCTGCTGGAGTGGATGCGCAGCTTTGCCGGCGGCGGGCTGGGCTGGCCGTTGACTGACAGCTGGGCATGGCTGCTGGCCGGCGCGGGCGCGCTGGGTATCGCCGGCATGGCATCCCAGCATCGCCGGCGTGAGCTGGCCGTGTTGCTTGCGTTGATCGTCGGGCCGTTGCTGGCCGCGACGATCGCCGTGCGCGTCGTTTATCCCTACCGCTCGGTATTTCACCCGCGCTACCTCATCTACGTTGCGCCGATGGCATGCGCGTTGTTCGGCGCGTCCGGCGCACTAGGCGCCGGCCACGCATCGCCCCTCGTCCGTCGCATTGCCCCCCTAACTTCGGGCGCCACAGCGGTGCTGCTCATCGGCACAATGTGGCTGCCCGCGCTCCGCGCTTACCTGAGCGATCCGGCGCTTCAGCGCGAGGACATCCGCGACGCCGTCCGACATGTGGTGGAAGCGCTGAGGCCAGGCGACCTTGTGATCATGTCGCGCGATCACTTCGCCGTGACATACTACTGGCCCAGGGAGCATGACGACAGCCTCGTCGCCCTACCGGCAGGGTTGCACGGCGTGCTCTCCGACGACGAGCCTGTGCTCGAAGCGTTGAACGCCCGACAACCGCAGCGCGTGCGATTGATGTTGTGGCAAGACGACGTGGTGGACCCGCAGCGGTTCATCGAATCCACACTATGGCCGAACGGCTACGAGGCCGGCGAGTACAACTTCGCTCAGATGCGTCTGCCGCTCTATCACGTCACCAGGCGGCCGGCTGCGCGCCCCGACTTCCGCGACGTCGGCGTCGTCTTCGGCGCGCCGGAGGGCGAGCGCATCGCGCTGCGGCGATCTTGGCAACGCGCGCGTGCGCAGGCCGGCGATTGGTTCTACGTCATCCTGGAGTGGGCCACCGAGCAATCCCCGCGCACCGACTACAAGGTGTTCGTGCACGTGGCCGGCGCAGATGATCGGCCGGTCTTTCAGAGCGACCGGCAGCCGCTGAACGTGCGGCTGCCGATGACGCGATGGCCGCTTGGCGAAACCCAGCGCGACGCGCACGCCATGATCGCGCCGGCCGATCTGCCGCCTGGCGCGTATCGCGTCCTGGTCGGCGTCTATGATCCCGCAACCGGCCGACGTCTCACCGCCTATCGCGGCGGCCACGCGCTAGGCGAGGCGGTGCAGCTCGGCGAAGTGGAGGTGACGACGCCATGATCGCTCACGCGCTCAACGCCAGGAGCGCCTTAAACGAAGCCCGGCGCGCGGCGCTGCGCGCACTGGGCGCAGCGCTCCTCACGTGCTTGTGCGCCGCCCCCCCCGCGCCCGTCGCTGGCCAATCGCCAGAGAAGCTGGACGCGCTCACGCAGTTGAACGCAGCGCGACGCAACAATGGCGTGCCGCCGCTCGCCTGGAATCCGCTCTTGGACCAAGCCGCTCAGCGCCACAGCGACGACATGGCCAGCAAAGGATTCATAGACGAGACGGGATCCGACGGCTCTTCGCCGCGCCAACGCATCGAAGCGACGGGCTACGCAGCCTGGCCGCAACAGCGCATCTGGGCAGAAAGCCTCTACGCCGGGCAGGGCACCTTCGAGGAAGCGCTGGCCTTCTTCTTGAGCGATGAGGGGCAGCGGCGCGTCGTGCTCAGCCCGAAGCTGCGCGAGGTGGGCATCGGCATCGCCAAAGACCACCTGCGCACCTACTGGACGCTGACCTTCGGCGCGCAGCCGAACCTGCTTCCCGTCTTCATCAACGACGATGCGCCCGTGACAAACGAACGACAGGTTGCCGTGATGTTGACGCAGGAGGAAGCTGTGCCCGAAGGCAGCGCCAACGCCATCGGGCGCGTGATCGAGGTGCGGCTGAGCGATCGGCCGGATTTTGTCGGCGCTCAGTGGCAGCCCTGGGAGCGGCTCATCCCTTTCACACTCGCGCGACAGCCCGGCAACCAGACCGTCTATGTCGAGATGCGCGACGGCGTCGGCCGCACGACCCTCGCCAGCGACAGCATCGAATACAACCCGAATGCGCGCGACGCCGTCCGCCCCATGTCGCCTGGAGATGCAATCGCTGCGCCGGAGCCCATCGGCGCGGCGCAGCCTGCGCCATCGCCGGTTGACGCGTCCGGCGCACCGGCGGCCGCAGATCCCCGCAGCGCCCTGGCTGTGGTCATTACCCCAGCCCCCGAAGCAACCAGCACGCCCATCCCCTCACCTCCGCCAACGCCGGCAGCGGTGATCGTGGTCATACGGCCGACGCCCACCCCGACGCTGCTGCCTGCCGAGCCGATTGCTGCAATCCCCAACTCGCTGCCGGAAGATGCGGCGCGGCAATTCGACGCCGCTCAAGCAAGCGCGCTACCGATGGAATGGATCATCCCGGCCTATCTTCTTGCGCAGGCCGGCGTCATCGCGATGGGTGTGTTTGCGCTCTTAAGACGCCGGTGAGCACATGGCTGGAGTTGCTTTACCTTGCACACGGCATGACCCGACCGCTGACTATCGTTTCAACAGGCCCATTTAGCGCGGATTCGATCGCGTTGTTCGAGCAAAGCGCGCCGGGCATTCGCTTCCATCCGTTCCCCAAGGCAACACCCGATGAGATCCCCGCCGACGTTCTGGCCACAGCCGACGTGTATTACGCCTACGGCGAGCTGCCTTCGCGCGCGGCCGCGCCGAAGCTACGCTGGGTGCAGATGCACTGGGCCGGCGTAGACTCGGCGATCCATGATCCTCTCTTTGCATCCGGCGAAGTGATCCTCACGACTGGCGCAGGCATCCATGCCGTCAATGTCGGCGAATATACGCTCATGATGATGCTGGCGCTGGCGCACAGGCTCCCGATGGCCTTCAAGATGATGCAGGCCGGCGCATGGCGCGATGACCGCGCGGCGTTCATGCCGATGGAGCTGCGCGGCGCGACGCTTGGCTTGATCGGCTATGGCCAGATCGGCCGCGCGGTCGCGCGACTGGCGCGCGCGTTCGGCATGCGGGTGATCGCGTTGCGCAAGCGCATCCCAACAGAGGACGAGCGGCACGACGAGGATGTCACGTTCATCCGGCGCGACCAGCTACCGATGCTGCTCGCACAATCCGACTTCGTCGTGGTCGCTGCACCGCTCACGCCGGAGACGCGGCGCCTGCTGGACGCAGGCGCGCTGGGGCAGATGAAGCCCACGGCGTTTCTGATCAATGTCGGGCGCGGCGCAGTGGTGGATGAGCAGGCGTTGGCTTCGGCGATCGCCGAGGGACGCATCGCCGGTGCCGCGCTGGACGTGTTCGAGCAAGAGCCGCTGCCGGACGACAGCCCGCTATGGCGATTGGCTGCCGAATACCGCGTCGTCCTCACGCCGCACATCGCTGGGCAAACGCCTCACTACGAAGCGCGCGCGGCCGCTTTGTTCGCAGAGAATTTAAGGCGATTCAGCCGTGGTCAGCCGCTGATCAATCAAGTAGACTTTAGCCAAGGATACTAAGTCGTGAAGCTGTCCATCATCATGCCGGTCTTCAATGAGGCCGACACCATCGCAGAAATCTTACAGCGTGTGTCCAATGTCAGGCTCGATCCGGTGGAGAAAGAGATCGTGCTGGTAGATGATTGCTCGCACGACGACACGCCGCACATCCTCAAAGCGCAGACGCACATCCCCAACTTGAAAATCATCAGGCACGAGGTCAACGGCGGCAAAGGCGCCGCCATTCAGACTGCGCTGCGGTACGTCAGCGGCGACATCGTGATCATCCAGGATGCCGACCTGGAGTACGATCCCAACGATTACGCCAAGCTGATTGCACCGATCCTGCGCGGCGAGACCAAGGTTGTCTACGGTGTGCGCGACCTGGGCACGCAGAAGTGGTATATGGCGCTGGGCAATCGCCTCGTCACGCTGGCCACCAATCTGCTCTACGGCGCGGCGCTGAGGGACATGGAAACGTGCTACAAGACGATGGCGCGCGAGGTGGTGCAGGGGCTACAACTGGAGTGTCGGCGTTTCGACGTAGAGGCTGAGATCACCGCCAAGATCCTACGTCGCGGCTACACCATCACCGAGGTGCCGATCCACTATCACGCGCGCTACGAGCAGAAGAAGCTCTCGCCGGCAGATGGCTGGCCCACCCTCAAGGCCCTGTGGAAGTACCGCAAGTGGCAGGGATGAGGGGCCGGGGTCGCTGGGGCCGACCGATGTGGCCGACCCCGCGCGCTCACGACTCCAGCGCTTCCCGCGCCGATTCCACATCCACTAACTGCGCGCCCGGCGCGATGTTGCCCTCAACGGCGTCGAAGCCCAGCGCGCGTATGCGGGCGAGCACCTGCGCCGCATGCGGCGCATCCGTCAGCAGCACAGTCGTCGGGCCGGTATCGGTTGAAAAGTAGACCGGCACGCCTTCGGCCCGCAGCGCGTCGCAGGCGCGGAACAGGGTGATGTTCTCCGGCTCCCAAGCGAATAATTTGTGTTCGACGCCGCCGGTCATCGTCACCGCGTGCAGCGTGATGCTGTCGGCCTCGGCCATCTGCGCGACCGTCAGCCAGTCCCCAGCCATCACCGCCTCGATGCAACGCAGCACTTCGTCGCGCCGGTTGCGCATCCAGCATCTGAAGAGTGGGCTGTTCGGCGCGTCGGCATGAGCGCTTTCGGTTTTCAGGCCGATGCGCGAATCGAGTGGCACGGTGACCAGGCGCATGCTCGCCAATTGGCCGCGCGTATCCAGCCGGACGGCGAAGCTATTTTCATGTGCGATGCCGGGGTAGGACATCCATAGGGAGACGCCGCCGGTGGCAGCGCGGCAGCCGCTGCCGGCCAACAAGCGCGACATAGCGCTGACGAAACGCCAGTTTTGCACTGCGTCTGCGCCGAATGCCGCGGCGATCGCTGCCATGGCCAGCGCTGCCGAGCCGCTGGCGCTGGTGCCCAGCCCTTTACCCGCACGCAACGCGCCGCCGGCCACCACATTGCGCGACCACACGCGCGCGTGGCTCTTGATGGCCGCAACGTTGCGCACAGCGTTCAGGCTATGCTTCACCCGCTCCAGATCCCGGCCGGTCGCGCGCTGCCCGCCGATGATCGCTTCGTCCTCCGCCAGGTCGGGATCGAATTCGACCAGTGTGATCGAATAGGCCGCGTCGTTGGTGACGCTGATGCTCGGCAGAAAGGCGATGCGCCATTCCCAGTCGGCCAGGCCGTGATACTTCAGGATGCCCTGCATCGGGTGCGCTTTGGCCGCAGCGACGCCGCGCGGGTTGCCCGGCCGGTCGAAGGTCGGATAGTCGGGGAAGGTGATGCCGTGCCGGCCCAGCGCATCGAGGATGTCATCGTGCGCGGCGTGCATGAAGCCGGCGATCTCTTTGAAGTTGCGCGGGATATGGGTGGCCATCGGGAGTTACAAGATGCCCTCTTCCGTCTCGCGGATCAGGCGATCCACGACCGCTTTGAGATCGCCGGTCTGGCGATACGTTTCGAGTTGGCGATGGGCGCTGGTGCCTTCCTTCATGATCCTGTAGGCGTATTCGACCTCGTCGCGGCTGCCCAGCTCATCCACCACATCGCCGATGAACCATTCGATCATCTCGGTCACCAGGTCGCGCGCCGGCAACTCCTCCTGTTTGCCGAAGTCAATCAGCTTGCCGTCCAGCCCATAGCGCACGGCGCGCCATTTGTTCTCTTCGATCAGCGACGAGGAATACACGCGAAAGGTCATGTTGCTGCGGCGCAGCTTCCAACACTTGTAGCAAATCGCCTGATAGATCGCGGCGATGCAAATCGCCTCGTCCACGCGCGTGCATACGTCGCACACGCGCATCTCCAACGTCGGGTATTTGTAGTTCGGGCGCAGATCCCACCAGATCTTGGTGCCGTCGGGGATGCTGTTCGTCTTGACCAATGTGTCCACGAAGCGCTGAAACTCGGCGTATGAGTTGAAGCGCGGCGCCGTGCCGGTGCGCGGGAAGTTACGAAAGATCACGCTGCGGTAGCTCATCAACCCCGTGTTCTGGCCGACCCAGAACGGCGAACTGGTGGAGAGGCACAGGATATGCGGCATGAGGTAGCGCGCCACGTTCATCACGTCAATCATGATCTCGGGGTCTTCGATGCCGACGTGAACATGGGTGCCGAAGATGAGCAATTGTTGGGCAAGGATCTGCATGTCTTGCCGGACGCCGACGTAGCGCTCAAAGGGGGTGATTTCCTGGTGCAGCCAGTTCGAGAAGGGATGTGTGCCAGCAGCCACGATCTTTAACCCATGCTGGCCGGCCAGCTCTATCACGCCACGCCGCAGGCGGACGAGTTCTGCGCGCGCCTCGGCAGGCGTCTGGCACACCTTGGTGCCGACCTCAACGATGGATTGGTGCAGCTCCGGCTTGATGTCAATCTCCATCAGCGTGCGCGTCTTGTCCGCGATCATCTGCGTGATGTAGCTGCGCAGCTCGCGCGTCTGTGGATCCACGATTTGATACTCTTCTTCGATCCCAATGTTGAAACTCGGTTGTTTCATCGGCATCCTCACAGGCCAATACCGGTATCAAGGCAGGCAGCCAAGACGATTTATTGCGCGCCATGGGCGGGAAAGTCACCGCTCCTCGATCACAAACGTCGGCACCGTGCTGCCGCCGCCGGCGGTCACGTTCAACAACGCCGCCGTCGAAAGGCGCGTCAGGCAGCTCGAAGCATACTCCCCATACCAGATGTAGGGGTTCGTGTCGAGCATCCGGTCAGTCACTTGCACATGCCCATCGGCAAAGCTGGGATAGGGCTCGCTCGGCACGGTCACGCGCTGCTGCACGATGGTGGGGGCGTTGAGCGCGGCGCTGAGCGCCTGGTTCCACTCGTCCGGCGTCACCGTCCAACCCAGCACGATGCCTTTGCCGCCGTACTCATCCGCCGGCTTGAGCACGAACTGTTCGCGATTTTGGGCAATCCACGGCAGCAGATCCACGCGCCGGCCGCGATAGACCGTGAAGCGCTCGGCCACCCTGCGCGTCCAAGGGATGAATTGCTCGATCGCCTGCGCCTCGTCCTCGCTGAACAATTCGCGGTTGGCTTCGTCGCTGATGACGGCAAAGCTGGTCTTGCGGTGCAGGATCTTGCAATGAAAGGGGTTGACCATGCACACGGCGTGATCCTTCACTGCTCGGACGACGGGGTGATCCAGCCCGCCCCGCTTGATCAGCTCGGTGATGAGCACGCGCTTGTAAATCACGTTCGCCTGCAACGGCGGCCCGGAGCCGTGGGCTGGATAGGCGTAGAACTTGCCGTCGCGGTACTCACACTCGCGCGGGTCGGCGATCACGCATTCATAGCCTTGCTCCTTAAAGTACCGGTCAAATTGGACGAACTCGCTATAGGTGGGCACGTCCTTCCAGTCGAGGATGCAGATGCGCATGCGCTCGCGCCCGCCCCACTGTCGGTAGCTCTCGTTGAGCGCATGCAAGACGTGATGCTTGCCGGGCAACGGCCGCACTTCGTAACGCCGTTCGAACTTGCGCATGATGGGCGAGCCGAACATGATGTCGCCCAGCGCGTCGTTGTAACTGTTGCCGGCCGGCGTCTCAGCGTTGTACTCGGTGAACTTCAGCTCGTTCGTCTGCGGGACGAAGAACGCGTCCATGCGGGCCATCGGACTGCTGGCGCGATAGGGCATCGGCATCGTGACCAGCTTTTCTTCCCAGTCGGCCAGCATGAACTGCGCGCGGAACTGCGCATCGCGCAGCGCGATAGCGTGTAGTTTGGCGAAGGCCGGCATGACCGCGCCGATGGCGCGCTGCAAAAAGCGATACTGCTCATGCGTCAGAAAGCGCGGGCGCAGCACCGTGCACAGCGGGCGCGCGCCGAAAAACAACCCGCGGCGCTGTTGTTGTTCCTCGAGCAGCTCATGGCTCGCCCGCGCCGTCTCGTCGTCGAGCAAGTCGTGGTAGAGGGCGATCGCCCGGTTCAGATCCGTCATATTCTCTCCAACCGCGCCGCTCGGGCAGGTTCACGCCCGATACGGCGTCGGCTGCGGGCAGGGTGACTTCGCCAGCGCGATGCACATGTCGGCCATCTTCTCCACACACCAGCGGTGATACTCGTAGCCACAGGAGTTGATGTCCATGTCCGGCGCAGGATTCATGAAGTCAATCGCATAGGGCACGCCGTCGCGAATGGCCCACTCGATCGTGTTCATGTCGTAGCCCAACGCGCGCACCAACATCAGCGATTCGCGCACGACGCGTTCGTGCATCTCCGGCGTCAGGTCGTGCCTGAGATAACGGCGGTTCACCGGGTCGTACTTGGCGACATAGACGTGCTCTTGCCCGATGCACATGCAGCGCAAGTAGTTCTCCCAACGGATGAACTCTTGCAGCACCATGGTGAGCAGGCCGCTCTCGTTGTAGCGTGCGAACAGCTCATCCATCGAGTGCACAACGAACACCCCCTTCCAACCGCCGCCGTGCGCATCCTTCAACACCAACGGAAAGCCGCCCAGGTAGTCCACGTGCTCAGCCCAAGGGATGGGATACATCAAGTTGCGCAAGCTCTCGTTGTGCACGATGCCCGGTACGTAGTCTTTGTTCGGCAGCACCACGGTCTTCGGGCTGTGGATGCCCAACTTCGTGGCCAGCGACGCCTCGAAGAACTTGTCGTCGGCCGTCCACATGAAAGGGTTATTGACGACATACGTGCCCTGCAACACGGCATTCTTGAGGTAGGAGCGGTAATACGGCACCTCATGCGAGATGCGATCCACAATGACTGCGTAGGGGCACGGCTCGTTCATGCGCGTGCCGCCTAGCTTAGCGTATTCGGCAACCACGCCCTCGTTGCGCTCGTTCACTTCTTCAATGAACGCCGGCGGCCACGACCATTCGCGGCCTACGATCACTCCGATCTTTTTCATGCTTCCTCCCAAGTTGCAGCCATTCAGATGGGCCAGGTGCAGGCGGCTAGCAGTCCGAGGCCAGACCTGAGAGCCAGGAGCGTTGCATGACCCATCGCCCTGCCTTAATCATGTCCTCCGATATACAGATGCAACATGCGCTTCCAATAAGGCCAGTCGTGCGACCAGCCCTCCCACAGCCGCAGCGCGTTGCCGATGCCCTTGCTCCACAGCACGGCGCTCATGCGCTCGGACTCGTGGCGCAACGAATCGTCCTTGCCGGTCGCCAAGATGATATCCATCCGGCGCAGCGCCTCCAACCGGCCCCAGTCATGTTCATGCTGGATGAAGTCCATCGGGTTGTTGAAATACACGTTGTCGTCGCTGTAGCCGCCGGTGAAGCGCTTGATGTCATACATCCCGCTCATGCCGATCATCCGGCCCACCAGATGCGGGAACTTGAACGCGAAGCAAGCCGCATGGTACGCGCCGAAGCTGGCGCCGAGCACGATCAAAAACGGGTTGTCGTTCTTGGCGCGGCTCAACGGCAACACTTCGTTGACCACATAATTCATGTATTGGGTGTGCCGCCAGCCGCGATGACCAGGATGCGCTGTGTAGTTGTACCAGCTTTCGCCGTCCACGCTATCCACGCAGTACACCTGCAGCCAGCCCTGGGCGATGTGATGGCCCAGCCCGTCCGGGCCGAACATGCCACGATCCTCCCACTCGAAGAACCGGCCGCGCGAGGTGGGAAAGACCAGTGCGCGCGCGCCGTGATGGCCGAAGATCAGCATTTCCATCTCTCGACCGAGCGACGGGCTCCACCACTTGTGATATTCCCGGTTCATGCCTGCATCTCACTCAGAAGCCAAGCGACGAAGACGCAGAGCGCATCTCCCCCTTTGCTTTATACCGTTGCAGCCTTGGCCGCCGTCGCTTGAGCTTGAGCGCGGCGGCGACGGCGGCCCCGGCATGCACAACGCCGGCCCCCTGACGCTCCGGCGGCGCGTCGTCCAACGGCTCAGCCGTCTCGATCAGAATGCGCTTCACCTGCGCCGGCGTGAGCGACGGGTTCGCTTCCAGCATCTGTGCAACAACAGACGAGACGATCGCCGCAGCAAACGATGTGCCGTCCACGTGCTGGTAGTGCGGGTGGATGAATTTCTGATCGTTCATCCGCTGACGCACGATGCGCCGAATCTCATGCAGGGGCTTGCTCATCGTCTCGGCGCTGATGTTCTGGCGCGCCTCCTTCGTGCGCAGGATGCGCGCAAGCTCGGCGTCCGTGGCGCGCTCAATCCTCCACAGGAACTGCGCCTCGTTGTGCACCTTTGTCCGGGGCAACATCGGCGCAGCAATCCACTGCGCCGGTGCGATCACTTCCGGCTTAGCGGCGCCGCGCCCGCCCCGGCCATAGCTGGAGTGATACAACGTCCAACGCGACCGGTCAAGCGAATTGTGATCGTTCAACCCGCCTACGGTGATTGCCGATGGCGCACTGGCCGGCGACACCACGCGCTGCGCGCCGCTATTGCCGGCAGCGCACACCACCACCATGCCGCGCGCCACGGCTTCCTCCACCAGCGCATCCAGCGCAGTGAGCTGGCCGTCGGATGAACGATCACCACCCAGCGAGATATTGATCACCCGCACCTCAAAACGCTGCGCATTGTCCAACAACCAGCGCAGCGCGCGGCTGATGTCTTGTTCGCCAATGTGATGGTTCTTGAGATTGCCGGTCTTGACCAGGACCACGCGCGCGCTTGGCGCAAGGCCCGAGTAGCGATACATGCTCATGAAGCCGTTGCCCGCACACACACAAGAAGTCATTGTGCCGTGCCAGCTTGATCGATGCGGAATGCTAAAGCCGACGTTCTCACGGACGCTTTCGCCGCGCGCATCGGCGAAATAGGCGATGCGATTGGTCGGCTGCGTCAAATCGGGATGGGGATAGAAGCCCGAATCGAGGAAGGCGATGGTGATGCCTTTGCCGGTGTAATGCGCGTCGGCGCGCATGCGCAGCGGGGTGGGCAGGACAAGCTCGACATCTTCCAGATCGTTGATGAACGGCAACTGCATCGGCAGGCGAAAATACCACAAAGCGCGCTGCACGGGTAATATCCGCGGCGACATGAACGGGCCGCCCCACGCTCGCGTTTGTGCTGCTCACATCTTCGTGGATGGCGGTCTGCGCTCGCTGCCATCACCATAGCGCCTGCGGTTCTACACCACACGACAAGCCGTCGAGGACCTGGCGGTCTCCCGGCAAGCGATGGGCGAAGCGCGCATCTGGCTCTATGGCGAAAGCTACGGCGCGCAGTTCGCCCCTGTGGTATGCCGCCATCCACAGCGAACACATCGCCGGATTGATCCTCGACGGCGCAGTGGACCTCACGCTGGACGGCATCCAATTCGCCCGCGATACCGCGCGCGTTCAACGGCGTGCTGCTGGCAACGTTGAAGGATTGCAACGCGAAGCCAGAAGGCGAACACAGGCTGCTCCAACATGTCATCGCCTGCAGCGTCTCGTGGCGACTACACGCCGCTGGCGCGGCTGTTCTGCGCTGCGCTAGGACTCGACTCGGTTACCCGGACGCCACTCCCGCCATCCGGCTACTCCGACGCGATTCACGCTATCCGCGTGCGCCTTCTCAGCCGGCTTCAGCCTGAGCGGAACCGGCCTATACGATCCTGACAGAGATTATTTCACGCTGGACGTACGAGTGATCGGCGACCGGGGCGGTGTGTTGCGCTACATCCACGAAGGCACGTCGGTTCGGGTGACCGGCGCGCTCGACGGCGGCGCGATGGATTCGCGGCGAGAATGAGCGCGCTCAATGTTTCACCCACCACGCATCAGACACCAGGCACACCCCGCCGCGCTGCTTGAGGATCGGGCGGATGGCCTCGATGATGGCCGGCAACTGCGACTCGTCGCACGTGCTGAGCAGATAGCTGTTCTTGAACACGCCGCTCAGCTCATCGCCGCGGCGAATGCCGCGCTCGCCTTTGCCGATGACATCGGGCACGATGGTGTAGCCGGAGACGCCGTGCTGCTCAAGCACTTGCGCCACACGCTCGATCTCCAGCGCGTCGGTGACGATCTCGATTCGCTTGATGGCTTGCATGATGGGATTATCGGCCAGGACGCGGAAAGATCATCTGCTCACGGCCACAACGCGGAAATTGCGCTCATGTAGAGCGGGATGCCGAGCACGACGTTGAACGGGAAGGTGAGCGCCAGGGCCATCGTCACGTAGAGCGCCGGATTGGCCTGTGGTAGCGCTTGGCTCATGGCTGCCGGCACGGCGATGTAGGACGCGCTGGCGCACAACACGACGAAAAGCAACGCGTCGCCCACCGGCAGGCCGATCAACCGCGCGATGCCCATGCCCAGCGCTGCATTGACCGGCGGCAGGCCGAACGCGAACGCGATCGGGAAGGCGCCCATGCGCTTCAGATCGCCCAGCCGTCGCCCCACCACCAGCCCCATGTCCAACAAAAACAAGCTGAGCAATCCGGGGAACAGCGACTCGGTGAAAGGCGTGAGCACGTCGCCATTCGCTTTGCCGGCGATGTAGCCGATCGCTAAGCTGCCCACCAGCAACACCACCGAGCTGTTGAACAGCGCCTCGTGCAGCAACACCGTTAGTTGGCCCTGGATATCATCGTTGCGTTGGCCCAACCGCGCCAGCAACATGCCGACGACAATGGCCGGCGACTCCATCAGCGCAAGCGCGGCGGTCATGTAGCCACCCTGCGGTTCACCTAGCCGCTGCAGAAACGCCGTCGCCGTGACGAAAGTGACCGCGCTGACCGAGCCGTAGGTCGCCGCGACCGCCGCCGCATCGGGCCGACTCAGGCGACGCCGAAGTATCGGGAAGGCGTACAGCGGCACGGCCAGCGCCATCAGCAGGGCCGCGCCCAGTGCCGGCAGAACAAGCCCTCCGTCGCTCTCGCGCAGCGTCACCCCGCCTTTGAAGCCGAGCGCCAGCAGCAGGTAGAGCGACAGCACCTTGGGGATCGGCGCCGGCAGCTCCAGGTCCGACTTGACCAGGACGGCCAAGATGCCCAGCAGGAAGAACAGCACCGGCGGGTTGAGCAGATTAGAAACCACCAGCTCAGCGCTCATCGTTCAGCGCACCAGCGTATGCAGCCACAGGGCGAACTGGTAATACAACGGCAGCCCGATCACGAGGTTGAATGGGAAGGTGATGCCCAGCGACGACGTGAGGTAGATGCTGGGGTTGGCCTGTGGCAGCGCCGCGCGCACCGCCGCCGGCGCATCAATATACGACGCGCTGGCCGTGATCGCGCCCAGCACAAAGCTGCCGCCGGGCGAGAGGCCGGCCAGCACACCCAGCATCGTCCCCAGCAACCCGTTGAACACGGGGAAAGCCACACCGAAGGCCAGCAGGCGCGGGCCAAGTCGGAAGAACTCACGCAATTGACGGCCGGCGACCATGCCCATCTCCAGCAAGAACAGCGTCAGCACGCCGCGGAAGGGATCTTCGAAGAACGGCTTGACCGATTGGAAGCCCGTCTCGCCGATCAACGCGCCGATGAACAGGCCGCCGAGTAACAGGATCACGCTGCGCCCACGCAGCGTGTCAATCAGAATTTCACTCATCGGCAAATTGCCGTTCAGCTCGGCGCGGCGCAAGCGCCAACGGGCGATGAACAGCGCGATCAGGATCGCCCACTCCATCAGGCTGACCAGCACCGGCATGAACGGCTCGGCCGGGCTGCCCAGCTTCTCCGCCAGCGACAGCGCCGCAAAGAAGGTGACCGAGGAAACCGACCCGTAGAGCGCGGCGATGCCGGCAGCGTTCGCAATGTCCAGCCGGATGAACCGGCGCGCCAGGAAGTAGGCCAGCGACGGCGTAACTACGGCCAGCAGCGCCGTCACCAGCGCTGGTGCGACGATCCGCCCCAGACCGGCCTCGGCCAGCTCCGTCCCACCTTTCAACGCGATTGAAAAGACCAGGTAAATCGAAATGGCGTTCAGGACGGGCTGCGGAAATTCCAGTTCACTCCTGACCAGCGTGGCAATAACGCCGACGATGAACGCCAACATCAGCGGCGAAAGAAAGCTTGTTCTGATGATCTCCAGCGTGTCCAACTTGTCTGTTCCGGTGCTTCAAAGATTGCAGTTGAAACAAAGACGCCTGGCGCGAGATGGGCGCCGGGCGACCGCAGCTTGGGGATTGCTCGGCCGTCACTTCCCGGCAATTGCCACCTGCGGCGTGCGCTGCTTCGTCCCCCACAAGTCGCGCTCGAACCAGGCCACTACCAGCGGGACGGCGACGAAGATGGACGAATACGTGCCGCTGATCATACCGATGAGCAGCACCGCAACGAACTGCTTGATGCTGGCCCCGCCGAACAACAGCAGCGCCGTCAACACCAGGATGTTGATGAGCGACGTGGTGAGCGAGCGGTTCAGCGTCTCCAGCAAGCTGCGCGTGACGATGGTCTCGAATGACTCGCCACGCCGGCGCGTCAGATTCTCGCGGATGCGGTCGTACACCACAATGGTGTCCTGAATGGAGAAGCCGAGCACGGTGAGCATCGCGGTGAGGAACAGCGCATCAATCTCCCAATTGAACAGCGCGGAGAAGATGGCCGTAATGCCGGCGGCGATCAGGATGTCGTGGATGAGCGCAGCGATGGCGCACGCGCTGTAACGGAAGGCGCGATCTGCCTTGCGGAACGACCACCACACAAACAGCAAAATCGCCACGGTAGCCACAACGACCGCCACGATAGCGGCCTGAGTGACCTGAGCGGCCACCGTGGGACTGACCGACTGAATCTGAGTGCGGTTCTCATCCATTGGCGCTTCTTGCGCCAGCGCGTTGCGGATTGCCTGCGCGCGGTCGCCGGCGACGAACGCCGTGCGCACCTGCCAGGTGTTTTCGGCCGGGTCACCCAGGCGCGTGATGGCAGGATTGGTGACGCCGAAGGATTGAAAGACGCGACGGATTTGCTCCTCGCTGACAGGCTGGTTGAACTTCAGCTCGAAGCGGTTGCCCGGCAAGAAATCCACACTCAGCCGCCAGGGCGTATGGGTGGGCAGCGTGATCACATTGTAGATCATCGCCAGCACGCCCAGCAAGATGACCAGCAGCGACAGGGTGAAGTAGTAGCGACGATTCTCGACGATGCGGAAGAGATCGAACATTAGACTCCCAACAGTGCGGCGCGGCGCGCCTCGATCGTCTCAGCCTGCTCACTGAACGTGATGCGCATCAACGTGCGCGTGACGAACATGGCCGAGAACAGGCTGACGAAGATGCCCAGCGACAGCGTGATCGCAAAACCCCGCACGGCGCTAGCGCCGAAGGTATTACCGAACACGAACAGGATGGCGCAGGTGATCAACGTGCTGATATTCGAGTCGCGGATCGAGGGCCATGCGCGCTGGAAGGCCGCTTCAACGGCCGCACGCATCGTGCGTCCGCCGCGCAGCTCTTCGCGGAAGCGCTCAAAGATGAGCACGTTGGCGTCCACCGCCGCCGCCACCGAGAGCAGAAAGCCGGCGATGCCCGGCAGCGTTAGCGTGACCGGAACCAGCACGAACAACGCCAGCGAGGTCAGCATGAAGAACACCAGCGTCACCGCCGACAGCAGGCCGGGCAAGCGATAACGCGCAACCATGAAGGCGATCATCGCAATCAGCGCGATCGCGCCGGCAACTAGGCTGCGGCGGATCGAATCCGCGCCCAACGTCGCGCCGACATCGCGCGTGGTCTCGATGGTGAGCGGCACCGGCAGTGAACCATAGCTCAGCACCAGCGCCAGGTTGTTGGCGCCCTCACGCGTGAAGTTGCCGCTGATGGAGCCATCGGCGCTCAGCACGGCGCGGATGGTCGGACAAGAGATCACGCGCTGATCGAGCACGATGCACATCGCCTGGTTCAACTTCTCGCTGGTATAGCGCCGAAAGGCCTCCTGGAACTGCGGCTTGATGGTGAAGTTAACGACGTTGCGACCCAGGTTGTCGAGGCCGGGCGTAGCCGATTGCAGAATTTCGCCGGTGAAGGCGGTGTTGTACACCCGAGTTGCGGCCTGTGCGTTCAAGGTCTCACTGATCGGCTTGCCGGTCGGCAGCGTCTCCGGGAACAGCAATCCGCCATACAAGCTGTACGTTGTCGAGATCGGCGTGCCGTCGAGCAGCGGGGTAAAGCCCGCGTCCACGAACTCAAGCTGGCCGGTCTGCTTAATCAGGTCAATGGCCAGGTTGCGGTCGGTCACGCCCGGCAGCTCGACCAGGATGCGATCGTCGCCTTGCTGCTGGATGATCGGCTCGGCGACGCCCAGGCCGTTCACGCGGTCCTCGATGATGCGCCGGGCTGATTCCATCTGCTCCGGTGTGGGTTGAACGCCGCCCGGCAGGTCGCTGGCCAGCAGCACCTGTAGGCCACCCTTCAAATCCAGCCCCTGCTTGATCTGTAGGTCGCGCCCGCGCGGTTCCTGCCAGAAGACCAGGTTCTTCACGAAATCGGGCTTGGGCGTCGGCAGGACGATATACGCCGATATCGCCAGCAATGCGAGAATGATCAACAACCGGGTGAACGTGTTTTGACGCATGGGTCAGCAGTTTTCCATCCCTGGACTGAGGATGCGGCGGGGATTATAGCGGACGGGATACAGGCAAAGCGAAGCGCCCGGCGCGACTCGCTCATCGCGCCAGGCGCTGCACTGCTGGCTTACGCTCCTTCACCCCACCGGCTCCGGCTCGGGAACAGCCTCGACCGGCGCAGGTGCAGCTTCCGGCACGGGCTTTGCCGGTGGATTCATCTTGGTCGCCGTCTTTGGCACAGCAGCCTTCTTCGCGGCCTTTCGCGCCGCTGCCTTCTGAGTCGTCTTCTGGGTTGTCCTGGGCTTGCGCGTGGTTGCCATGCCTGCTTCCTCCTGTGCAAATCGCATGCGTCGCATATGAATTTAACCCAGCGTGAGCAGATGTCAACCGCCGGACGCTATAATCGCCTCATGAATTTGGACGGTGCGGATACCACACATCGTCTGCCCATTGGAGGTGACGCGAATGAGCGATGAAGTGAAGGCAAGCCCAGAGAGCAAATCTTCGGCGGATGTGGAGCCGAAGGTCAACCTGAACGAATACGCCGCCCTCGAAGAGAAGGTGCGCCAGGCGCTGCGCGAGGTATACGATCCCGAACTCGGCATGAGCGTGATCGAGCTAGGCTTGATTCGCAAACTGGAGTTCTCACCGGAGAGCGTGAACGTGACCATGATCCTGACGACGCCGTTCTGTCCCTACGGCCCAGCGCTCGTGGAGCAGGTGCGACAGAGGACGCAGGAAGCCGCCGAGCGGCCCGCCAAAGTCACCATGGGCCTGGAGATGTGGGAGCCGACCATGATGGAGGATCAAGCCGCAGCGAATTGGGGGTTGTATTACTGAGCGGTGAGCGGCGACCCCGCCCCATCCTACTCGGTGACCAGCCTCAGCGATAACGCGCCTGCGCCGGCGCGCGCTACGGCGGCGATCAACAGCCCGGCGGCGACGGGTAGGCCGGCAGCGACCATGGCCGACATCACCAACGGCCCGACGAACACCGCGAAGTTCACCACAGCCGTGTATGCCCCCACATAGCCCTCGAATCGCTCCGGCGGCGCGCACTGCACCATCAACCCATACGCCGTCACCTGCAACATCACCGACGCAGCGCCGCCGATGAAGCCGGCGATCCACGTCATCGGCAGCGCTGGGGCCAACGCCAGAATCCCCATCTGCAACCCCAGGCCGGCGCACGCCGCCGCGAAGACGCGCACATTGCCGAACCGCTCGGTCCACTGCGGCACAAACAAGCCGAACACGGCCAGACTCACCCAAAAAACGGCCAGATACCAGCCGAAGTCCACGTCGGTGGCCTTGAGCACGCGCACCATCTGTAGCGTGATCAGTGGGCCGGGCGCGTTGACCGCCGTATGCGCCAACAGCGTAATCAGCAAATAGTCGCGCGCCGGTGGATGCGCCAGAAGGTCGCGCAGGCGCGCGCGTGGGCGCATCGCCGCTTGCGCATCCAAGGGCAGCGGGCGCACCTGCCGCAAGACGAAGAAACCGACCAGGCTCATCGCGAGCGAGAGCGCACAGACGATGACGTAGTTCACCGGGCGCGGAAAGGCGTCCAGGATGGCCGCCAGAATGACCGTGAAGACAGCCATGCCGATGCCAAGCATCGTCCAGCGGTTGCTGACCAAGCGCGCCAGCCGGTCGGGCAGCGTCATGCGCGAAAGAAAAGCGGTGAACGTATAGTTGCTGAATCCGGCGACGAAGTTCAGCGCCACGACCACAATGACAATGGCCTCGGCTTGAAAGGCCGGCAGGAACAGTAACAACGGCACCCACGCCAGCACGCTGCGCCAAAGCAAGAGCGGAATGCTGATGTTGCGCGGCCAATCCGGCACGCGCCGCAGCCAAGCCGGCCCCAGTGCCGACGCCACCGTGAGCATGAGCGCCGCGCCGGAAGTGAGCAAGCCCAGCAACAAGGGTGAAGCGCCTAGCCGCGTCACCAGCACCGGCACATATTGGGTGACGACGACGATGAACGGCGTTGCCAGCAAGACCTCAACAGCGTTGAGGCGCTCGTTGCGAAGGGCGTCTTTGTGAGAGAGAGGCACGAGAGCAATAACGGGTTGCGAAGCCTGCGCTGCGTTCATCTCGCGCCCGCCGTGTGCCGGGATGGGCCGACCCTTATCTTACAAGGATGAATCGCTCAAACGCCTCCGCCGTCCAGGGCAACGCCGGCTTGAAGAAATGTTCGTAGATCGCCTGGGCGTAGACGCGAATCTCGAATTGCGCGTCTTCGGCCATGCGCAGGCTGAGGAAGTGCATCAGGTTATGCGCATCCACTTTGGCCACCCAGGTGTAATACACGGCGAAGCCGGGGAGGAAGAGGCGCGCTTGTTCGCGCGCCACGCCAGCATCCAGCGCCCGTTGGTAGAGCTGGTAGCCGCGCGCGTAATGCTCGCGTAACGCCGCAGTGAGCGGCGCGCCCTCTTCGGGCGTCAGCTCGCCCAGGCTGGCTTGCTTGTTCGACGGCGACTGCTTGCGCCACCCATCCGGCACGTAGAAGTCATCCTCATCGAAGGCAACGTAGCGGCCGGACTGAGCGTTGAACTGCCAGGTGCGATGCCGCACCCACTGCCACCAGGTGACTACCGGCGCGCGCACGCGAAACTTGAACTCCACCTGCTCAAACGGGCTGGTGTGTCGGTGCTGCATCAAGTAGAACAGCAGCTTCTTGTCTTTCTCGCTGCCCTTGCTCTCGCCCAGGAAAGACACGCGCGCAGCGTTAACGATGGCCAGATCGTCGCCCATCAAGTCTTGCAACTCGACCCAGCCCTTGTCCAGCACGGTGATGCGCTTGCCCAGCAGCGCGGCGCGGTTCGGGGGCTGAAAGACGGTTGCGTTGTCCGGCGCATGGCCTCGATTCGAGGATGATTCGTCGCTTGCGGTCATGGCACCTAATGGTAACATTTCGTATGGCAAACTTCCCTCTGGACGCTGCACTGGAAGGGTTTGCCCAAGAGGTCAACCAACCAGATGCAAAGATCAACCTTGCGCGCGCAGCGCTGGTGATGGGTCGGTTCGAGTACCCCGACCTCGACGTCTCCGGTTACCTCGACAAACTCGACCGACTGGCGGAGGCAGCCGGATGGGCGATCCGGTCCGCCGAATTGCCGGCGCTGATGCTGGCGCAGTTCCTCTTTGACACGCTGGGATTCACCGGCAACGCGCGACACTACACCGACCCGCGCAACAGCTTCTTGAACGAAGTGCTGGAGCGCCGGTTGGGCATTCCCATCTCGCTATCGGTGTTGTTCCTCGAAGTAGCGCAGCGCACCGGCATCCGCGCCGATGGCGTGGGGTTACCCGGTCACTTCATCGTCCGCGTGGTGCTGGACAGCGGCCAGGTGATCTACCTCGATCCGTTTCACGGCGGCGCCATCCTCTCCGAGGAAGACTGCCGCGAGCGCGTGCGCTCCATCACCGAGGGCAAGCTGCCGTTCCACGCCGCGTTCCTCAACCCGGTCGGCGCGCGCTACATCCTGATGCGCATGCTGAACAACCTTAAGAATTTTTACGCCGCAGCCAATGACTTCTATCGGGCAGCGAAGGTCGTCGAGCGCTTGCTCATCCTCAACCCCGACGATCTCTCCGAAGTGCGCAACCTGGGGCTGCTGTATGGATCGCTCGGCAGGCGCAGAGAGGCGGTCGCCCTGCTCGAAGCCTACCTGCAGGGCCGGCCCGACGCCCCGGACGCCGACACCATCCAGCGTTATCTCAGCGCGCTTTCGAGCGAAGTATCGCGTTGGAACTGAGCGCTCAGGGTTACTGCTGTTCGATGCGCGCCAAGCGCCGCACGGTCAGCGCGTAAAGCAACGCGCTTGCTGCCAGATAAACGCCCGTGAGGATCAAGAACGGCGACGGCAACGTGAGCGGTAGCCCACCGCCGACGGCGCCGTACGTGAACATCCACAGCTCACCTGTAGCGCTGAAGGAAGCCTCACTGGCCACAAACGCGCTGATCGGGCTAAGGCTGATCACCGCGATAAACACGGTGTTGAGCAGACTGGCCAGCACAGCGCCCGGACCAAGCACCTGGCCTAGGGTCGCGACGCCGATCAGCGCGGCCAGCGGGACGCCAACAACGATGCTCGATACGATGGCGTAGGCGCTCAGCGTGGCGCTGGCCGTCGTCTTGAACCGCGTCGAGAGATAAAGCGGCAACACCGTATACATCAGCGCGGATGCCAACACCCCACACAGCGCGATGACCAACTGGCGCGGCTCAACGCCGCCGAGCAAGAAGGCCAGGCTAAACAGCGGCAGCGTGGCGAAGAGGAGCAGCAACGTGAAGCCCAGCGCCGAGATCAGCTTAGCCTGCACAATCTGCGCCGGCGTCAGCGGCGTCATGCACAACACCTCGAGCGTTTTGTTCTCACGCTCGAGGCTGATGGCGCCGGCGGCGAAGGCTGGCGCAACAAAGCTGACCAGCAGCAACTGCATACCCACGAGGAAGTAGAACACGACTTGCCCAACGGCGCCGGTGCCGCCCACTGTGCGCGGGCTGCCCAGGACACCTACCATGTAAATCAGCACAGACAGACTGCTGGCGACGGCTAAATAGACCGTCATCACCGTGTGCGCCCGCGCATTGCGCATGCGCCCGGCCATCTCCTTGACCAGGATCGGGCTGAGTGGGAAGGTGGGCAGCTTGAAGTTAGGCGCGCCCATTCAGTCCTCCGCAAATGAAACCACTTGCACGCCGCTGTGCATGAGCGAGCGCAACAGCGCGCTGGCAGCCGCGTAGGTGCCATCGAACGTCACGCGCAGCTCTTTCAACAGCGCAACGCCGGCTGGCGCATCGGAGGACGCCGATGGTTGGTTGAACGGCTGCACATCCACCACGCCATGGGCCGCCTGAATCAGGTTCATCGCCAGCCGGGCATCGCCGAGGAACTTCACGGCAATCGTGCGATAGGGTGGCACGGCCGCCCGGATGTCCTCAAGCGGGCCGGTTTGCGCGATCCGGCCGGCTTGCAGTAACGCCGCGTGAGTACATAGGTCTTGCACCCCAGCCAGGTTGGGCGCGGTGAGCAGAATAGTCTTGCCCATGCTGCTCAGCTCTTTAAGCAGCGCGCGCGCTTCGACCTGCGCGCGGGGGTCCAGACTGGCCAGTGGTTCGTCGAGCAGCAACACGCGCGGATCATGCGCCAGAACGCGCGCCATGCCCAGGCGCTGGCGCATGGCGGGCGTCAGTCGGTCGGCCGGCGTATCCTTGCGATGATACAAGTCCACCAACTGTAATAAATCCGCGGCTAATGTCGCGCGCTCCTTAGGCGGCACACCGTAACACCCCGCAAAGAACGCGATGTACTCCGCGCACGTTTGATCGGGGTAAACGCCGAAATCGCTGGGCAAATAGCCCACCTGTCGCCGCACGCGCAACGGCTCGTTCACCACCGAACGCCCGGCGACGAACGCATCGCCCGCCGACGGTGCAACGAGCGTCGCCAGGATCTTCAGCAGCGTCGTCTTGCCCGCGCCGCGTGGGCCGACCAAGCCGAAGATGGCGCCTTGCGACACGGATAGGGAGACCCCCTCCAGCGCCATCCGTCCCCCGTAGGATTTGCTCAGTTCCCGGATTTCGATCACGGCTTTCAGGTTAGGTCGCGCAGATGAGAAGCGACTGAGCGGCCTGCGCCCGCAGTCAGGCGCCGCTTGCTCTGAACGCCTCAACCGTCCGGCGGATGCCCTCTTCCAGCGAGACCTTCGGCGCGTAACCCAGGCGCTCGCGCGCGCGCTGCAGGTCGGCGCACAAACGCGACACGCCGCCGCTTTCTGCCGTCACGCGCAGCGGGGTCAACTCCTTGCCGATCACCCGCCCCACCGTCGCCACCAACTCGTTGATGCTGGTGGGCACGCCGCTGCCGACGTTGATGATCAAGCGATTGACGTTCGGCGCGGTCGCCGCCGCGATCAGCGCGCTCACCACATCGTCCACGTAGACGAAGTCGCGCTGCTGTCGGCCGTCGCCGTGGACGATGATCGAGCCGCCGCTGAGCGCCTGGCGGATCACCGCCGGCACGACCGGCGGATGCGAGGCGCGCAACGGCTGGCCGGGGCCATAGGCGTTGAACACGCGCAAGATCACCGTGTCTATGCCCCACAGCGCGCCGATGGTGTTCACGTAGTATTCGGCGGCCAGCTTGCTCACCGCGTAGGGTGAGCCCGGGTTAGGAATCGCGTCTTCGCGCACGTGTTCTTCGGGCTGCTCGCCGTAAATCGCGCCGGAGGAGGTGAACACGAGCCGACGCACGCTGGCATCGCGCACCGCCTGGATCAAGGCCACCGTACCGCCCACGTTCGTCGCGTTGTACTCGCGCGGATACAAGATGGATTCAGACACCGACACACGGGCCGCTAGGTGATAGACGCAGTCCACGCCTTGTAAGAGCGACCAGAGTTTGGGGACATCGTTGACGTCGCCGCGCGTGAAGTGCACGGCCGGGTCGAGGCGCGATGGGTCGCCCGTGCTCACATCGTCAATCACGCGCACCACGTGGCCCTGACGAGCCAGCGCATTTGCCAACGCGACGCCGAGGAAGCCGGCGCCGCCCGTGATCAAGAATTTCATCTTCCCTTGCAGCGCAGCCCCATCAACCGGGCGGCCAGGTCATCTTGCGCCCGCCCAGCAGATGGACGTGCAGGTGATAGACCGATTGCCCACCATCGGGGTTGCAGTTCACCACCAGCCGATAGCCGCCTTCGGCAATACCCACCTGTTTGGCGATCTTTTGCGCCGTCAGCATCAACCGGCCGAGCAGCGCCGCGTCATCATCCGTCGCGTCGTTCATCGTGGGAATGACTTTGTTAGGGATAATCAGGATATGCGTTGGGGCGACGGGATTGATGTCGTGAAAGGCCGTCACCACCTCGTCCTGATACACGATCTGCGCCGGCACCTCCCGGCGCGCGATCTTTGCGAAGAGTGTGTCAGTCGGCATGGCACAGGATTTTATAGGCGATAATCGCGCCATGCGGCGTTCGTCGCTCGCGCGCTTCGCATGGCTTTCTACCGCTGCGGCGATCTTCACCATCGGCCTGAAGGGCTTGGCCTACCTGCTCACCGGCTCGGTCGGTCTGCTCTCCGATGCGCTCGAGTCACTGATCAACTTGGCCGGCGCGCTGATGGCGCTGGCGATGTTAAAGCTGGCCGCGCGCCCACCCGACGAAGCGCACGCCTACGGCCATACCAAAGCCGAATACTTCTCCAGCGGGATTGAGGGCGGGCTGATCACCGTCGCAGCGATCAGCATCGGCGTCGCAGCGATCAACCGGCTGCTCCACCCCCAACCCATCGCTCAGCCGGGGCTGGGCCTGGCCGTCTCCATCGTCGCATCGGCGATCAACCTCGGCACAGCGCTTGTGTTGCACAACGCAGGCCGGCGATACAACTCCATCACACTGGAAGCCAACGCCAAGCATCTGCTCACCGACGTGCTCACTTCGGTCGTCGTGCTGGGCGGCGTGGCGCTGGGCGTGCCGACCGGCTGGCTCTGGCTCGACCCGATCATGGCGCTGATCGTCGCTATCAACATCGCCCGGATGGGCATCCCACTGCTCGCTCGCTCGGCGAATGGCTTGCTCGACGCCGGCCTGCCAGAAGCGGATGTCGCAAAGGTGTACAGCGTGCTCGACCGCTACGCCAACAGCGAGGGCATCCGATACCACGCGTTGCGCACGCGCCAGGCTGCCGCGCGCAGCTTCATCTCGGTGCATATCCTCGTGCCGGGCCAGTGGAGCGTGCAATGCGGCCACCACTTGCTGGAGCGCATCGAGGCCGACATCCGCAGCGCGCTGCCCAACGCCACGGTGTTCACGCACCTCGAGCCGTTGGAAGATGCGGTGTCGTGGCGCGACCAAACGTTGGAGCGCAACGACGAACCGATGGAAGCGCCACCTAACGGCAGGCAAATGGATGAAACAGTGCGCGTCATACAGTAGCGACTCATGCCCCGGCGCGTCCGCTCAACACGCGGGTCTACCCGGATGCTGAAGTGAGCGTCATGCCGCTATTAGACCGCACTTTGCCGTGTGCTCATATGATGCGTTCGCCCTGGTGAATCGGGACGCCTCACCTTGACCGGATCGGACGCAAGGCGTAAACTAGCGTCCAGCGATGAAGCTCGCTGTCGCCGGTGACTAGAAGGTCCCGCGAGAACCGTCAATGTTGACTGATAGCTTCTGCCAAGGTGATTACGCGGCAGAAGCTTTTTTGTTGACGCTGCAATGGACAACGTCGCACTCAATCGCATCGTGTTGGTGGGCTTAGGCGGCTGCATCGGCGCGGTACTGCGCTATCTGTTCAGCGGCTACGTGCAAGGTGTGATGCAGAATGTGCAATTCCCTTACGGAACGATGGTCGTGAACCTAACCGGCTGCTTCATCATCGGCCTGTTGTCGCAACTGGCCGAGGCGCGCGGCGTGTTCACTACCGAGTCGCGCCTGTTCGTGTTCACCGGCATGCTGGGCGGATACACGACATTCTCCACCTTTGCCAACGAGTCCGTGAACTTGCTGCGCGACGGTCAGGCGCTGAGCACGTTCGCCAATGTCTCGGTGCAAGTCGTGCTCGGCCTGCTGGCAGTTTGGTTGGGCCGCGTCGCCGCTGCCCTGATCTGGAGGTGAAGCGATGGTGTTACCCGAAGAAGGCTATCTGCTGCGCATCTTCATCGGCGAGAGCGATCGCAAAGACGGCAAGCTGCTCTACGAATGGATCGTGCTCGAGGCCAAGCGCCAGGGCATGGCCGGCGCGACCGTGCTGCGCGGCATCATGGGATTTGGCGCCAATAGCCGCGTCCACACCGCCAAGATCGAGCGCCTGTCGGAAGATCTGCCCATTGTGGTCGAGATCGTTGACACGCAGGAGAGGCTGGAGCGCTTCTTCAACAGCATCGAAGGGAGCATCCGCGAAGGTCTCGCCACGCTCGAGAAGGCGCGCATCCGTTTCTACCGAAGCAAACCCACCGATACCCCCTGACGCTACCGGATACTGAACCCCACGCCCCATGCTCGCCAATATCAAAGACATCACGCGGCTCACCGCCATCCGCTTCGTGGTGCTGCTCGGTTTGGTCAGCCTGTTTGCCGATGTGACGTATGAGGGCGCGCGCAGCATCACCGGCCCATTCCTGGCCGTGCTCGGCGCAAGCGGCACAGCCGTCGGCATCGTAGCAGGGTTGGGCGAACTGCTCGGCTACGGGTTGCGTCTGATCTCCGGCGCAATCAGCGACCGCACCCGGCAGTACTGGGCCATCACCATCGCCGGCTACACAGTCAATTTGTTCGCCGTGCCGCTCATGGCGCTGGCCGGCCGGTGGGAGATCGCAGCGATGCTGATGATAGCCGAGCGCATCGGCAAGGCGATCCGCACGCCGGCGCGCGACGCGATGCTCTCACACGCCACCCAGGCCACCGGGCGCGGTTGGGGCTTCGGCCTGCACGAGGCCATGGACCAGGTCGGCGCGGTCGCCGGGCCGCTCGTCGTCTCCGCCGTGCTGTTCCTGCGCGATGATTATCCGGCGGCTTTTGCCATCCTGGCGATTCCGGCTGTGCTGGCAATCGGCGCACTCCTGCTGGCGCGATGGCTCTATCCGCGTCCTCGCGAACTCGAGATCGCTCGGCCCCAACTGAAGCCGCAAGGATTGCCGCGCGCCTATTGGCTCTACCTCGCCGGCGCGGCGCTGGCGGCTGCCGGATTCGCCGATTTCCCCCTGATCGCCTTCCACTTCGAGAAGAATGGCATCGCGCCACAGAACCTCATCCCGGTTTTGTATGCAGTGGCGATGGGCGTAGATGCGGTTGCGGCATTGGTCTTCGGGCGGCTGTTTGACCGGATCGGACTCGTGGTTCTGGCAGCCGTGACGGGGCTGAGCGCGCTCTTTGCGCCGCTGGTCTTCCTGGGCGGCTTGCCGGCAGCAGTCGTCGGTATGGCGCTTTGGGGCATCGGCATGGGCGCGCAGGAATCCATTCTGCGGGCGACGGTCGCCGGGATGGTCCACGCCGACCGACGCGGGACGGCCTACGGCATCTTCAACACCGGCTATGGAGTCGCCTGGTTCCTGGGCAGCGCGCTGATGGGCGTGCTCTATGACGCATCGCTGTCGGCGCTCATCGCCTTCTCGGTCGTCGTTCAGCTCGGGGCGGTGGGGATGTTCTGGCGATTGAGGGGACTGCGTTAGACGAATCGGCAGCGCCAGGTCAGCCGCGTCTATCCAGCGTCGAGGGCAAACGCATCTAAGAGTTTTAAGGTCGCCCGTGAGCCGGTTCAGGCGGCAGCGCTCGTCCCAGCCGGCAAGCAATCGCGCAGGCGGGCGCGCGACTGATCCTCTGCCCATGCGTAAGCCCTGCGCCCAACCGCTCCCCTTGCCCCGCGGCGCAGTTGCCCTACAATCCTGGCTGATGGCTATGCTCTTGGAGATGCGCGGCATCAGCAAGCGCTTCGGCGGCACACAGGCGCTGGACAACGTGCACTTCGCGGTGGACCGCGGCGAGGTGGTGGGGCTGCTGGGCGAGAACGGCGCCGGCAAATCCACGCTCATCAAAATCCTGGCCGGCGTGCACACCCGCGACCAGGGCGACATCCTCATGGACGGCCGGCCGGTCGCCATCCACAACCCACAGGACGCCCAGCGGCTGGGCGTCGCCGTCATCTACCAGGAGCTGAACCTCACGCCGAACCAGACCGTCGCCGAGAACGTCTTCTTGCATCGGCCGCAGCGCATGAGCAAGCTGCTGGGCAAGCTGGGCTTCGTTGACCGCGCCCGCCGCGCGCGGGAGACACAGGCGCTCTTCGAGCAGCTCGGCATCGTCGGGCTGGACCCGCGCCGCAAAGTTGGCGAGCTGTCAGTCGCCTTTCAGCAGCTCACCGAGATCGCCAAGGCGCTGGCGTTCGACGCCCGGCTGATCGTGATGGATGAGCCGACCTCGGCGCTGCCGGATGAGGAAGTGGAACACCTCTTCGCGATCATCCGCCGGCTGAAGGCGCGCGGCCTGGGCGTGGTGTTCGTCTCGCACCGCCTGAACGAGGTGCGCGCCATTTGCGACCGCGTCGTGGTGCTGCGCGATGGCCAAAACGCCGGCGGGCTGCCCATCGCCGAGGCCAGCGACGCGCGCCTGATCGCTATGATGGTGGGCCGCCCGATCGAGAACCTCTACCCCAAGCGGCCGGCCCAGCCGGGCGCGGTGGTGTTGGAGGTGGAGGGCTTGACGCGGCGCGGCGTGATCGAGGACATCACCTTCCACATCCGCGCCGGCGAGGTGGTCGGGCTGGCCGGGCTGGTCGGCTCTGGGCGCACGGAAGTGGCGCGGGCTATCTTCGGCGCCGACCGCGTAGATAGCGGCACGATTCGGCTGAACGGTCGGCCGGTGCACATCCGCTCGCCACAGGACGCGCGACGGCTGGGCATCGGTTATGTGCCCGAGGACCGCAAAGTGCAAGGGCTGGTGCTGGGCATGACTGTGCGGGACAACACGACGCTCACGGTGCTGCGCCAACTGGCGCGCGGCGGGCAGTTCATCAGTTGGCCGGAGGTGGAACGCACCGCGCAGCGCTACGTGGACGAGCTACAAGTGCGCCCCCCGCGCACCGACTTGCTCGTCGGCTCGCTCTCCGGCGGCAACCAGCAAAAGGTGGTGCTGGCCAAGTGGCTGGCCGCCAACCTCAACGTGCTGCTGCTCGACGAACCCACGCGCGGCATTGACGTGGGCGCCAAGGCCGAGATTCACGCCCTGATTGACGAGCTGGCGCATCGCGGCATGGCCATCTTGCTGATCTCATCGGAGCTGCCGGAGATGCTGGCCATGAGCGATCGCATCCTGGTGATGAGCGAAGGTCGTCTGGCCGGCCAACTCTCGCGCGCAGAGGCTACCCAAGAGCGCGTGCTGGCGCTGGCAAGCGGGAAGCGCTGAAGTATCAATTAATCACGTTGTCAGGTCGTCGTATGAGCACGAACGTTGCAGTAGAGAGCAAAGCTGCGAAGGCGGCTGCGCAGCAACCGTCCCTGTTGCGCCGGATCATCCAACGCCCGGAGACCAGCATTGTGCTGGTGCTGCTCACGCTCAGCCTGGTGCTGTCACAAAGCAGCAGCGCCTTCCTCACGTCGGACAACATCTTCAACATCCTGCGCAACAACGCCGACATCGCGATCGCCGCGCTGGGCGTCACCATGGTCATCCTGGCCGGCGGCATTGATCTCTCCATCGGCTCGACCATGGCCTTCAGCGGGCTAATCGCCGCAATGGCAGTCAGCCTGGGCGGGACGACAGCCTACCAGTTGCCGAGCTTCGGGCTGCCGCCGGCCATCGCCTTTGCCCTGGGCGTGCTGGCCGGCGCCACAGTCGGGCTGATCAACGGGCTATTGGTGGTGCGTTTGAAAGTCGTGCCGTTCATCGCCACGCTGGGCATGTTGGGTGTGGTGCGCGGGCTGGTGGTCGGCCTGACCAGCGGCCAGACGGTGCGCAACTTCCCGATCGAGTTCGTCGCGCTGGGCCAGGGCTACATCGGCCCGGTGCCCACGCCCGTCATCTTTCTGCTCATCCTGGCCATCATCGTCGCCGTTTTCCTCTCGTATCATGTGTGGGGCACATACATCTACGCGATCGGCGGCAACGAGACCAGCGCGCTGCTCACCGGCTTGCCGGTAAACCGCGTGAAGCTGCTGACGTACGTGCTCTCCGGCGCGCTGGCCGGCGTGGGCGGCGTGCTGGTGGTGGCGCGGCTGGGCGTCTCCGCGCCGACGCAGGCGCTGGGCTACGAGCTGTTCGTGATTGCCGCGGCGGTGATCGGCGGCGTGAGCCTCTCCGGCGGGCGTGGCACGGTGCTGGGCGCGGTGCTCGGCGCCATTCTGATCGGCGTGCTGAACAACGCCCTGGTGCTGCTGCGCGTGGAGAGCTACTGGCAACAAGCCTTCACCGGCGGCATCATCCTGCTCTCGGCGCTGATTGACCGCTTGCGCCAACGGCGAACTTGATATACCTTAAAGTTGGCGACGGGCAGACGTCGCCCGTCGCACGCGCGAAGTTCAAAAGGAGGGTAAGACTCGCATGAACACGAAGAAAGTTTCGCGACGCACTTTTCTGCGCGCAGCGGGCATCGGCGCCGGCGCCGTGGCGCTGGCGAGCTGCGCTGCGCCTCCGCCGGCTGCGCCACCCCAAGCCGCACAGCCGACCACGGCGCCGGCTGCAGAGAAGAAGCCGCTGACGTTCGTCTGGTCGCCCAAAGCGGTGAACAACCCGGTGTTCGACGTGGCCCGCCGCGGCGCACAGGATAAGGCCAAGGAGTTGGGCATCACCGTGGAGTGGGTCGGCCCCGAATCCGCCGACGCACAGAAGCAGGCCGAATTGCTCGACGCGGCCATCGCGCGCAAGGTGGACGGCATGGGCATCTCGTGCAACGACCCCGACGCGCTCAAGCCGGTGATTGACCGCGCGATGGATGCCGGCATCCCGGTCATCACCTGGGACTCGGACTCGCCCAACTCCAAGCGCATCACTTTCTACAGCCTGGACAACGAGGCTGCCGCGCGTAAAGGCGCCGAGATCATGGTGGAGCTGCTGAAGGACAAACCGAACAAGACCTACGCCATCCTCACCGGCGTGCCCGGCGCACAGAACCTGGAGGCGCGCATCCGCGCATTCCGCGAGGTGGCCGATCCGGCCGGTTTGCAGTGGGTGGCCACCGACCCGTGCAACGACGACATCCAGAAGGGCATTGAGGTCGTGGAGAACCGCCTGACCGCCAACCCCGACCTGGCCGGCTACTTCATGGCCGGCGCATGGCCGCTGTTCGGCGACATCAACGCCATGCCCAAGTTCCAGGCCGCAGCCAAGGCCGGCATGAAGGTGGTCGCCTGGGACATCTTGGAGAACGAGCTGAAGCTGCTCAAAGAGGGCCTGGTGCACGCCCTGATCGGCCAGAAGTTCTACGGCTGGGGCTACGATGCCGTCGGCATCTTGTACGACATCGTGGTGAACAAGAAGGAGTACCCACCCTTCGTGGACACCGGCTTCGACCTGGTGCGCACGCCGGAAGAGGCCGACGTGTTCCTGAAGAAGTGGGAGACCGGCAACTGGAAGGACTGATGGCGCTACGCGAATACCGTTGCGCCAAGTGCGGCGCAACCTTCGAGCGCATCATCCGCAACGCACGCGATGAGCGCAAAGTCGCCTGCCCGGAATGTGGGGAACACCGCGTGCGGCGGCTGATCTCGCGCTTCGCCACCGCTGGGGTATCGAGCGATTCGCAGGAAGCCAGCAACTGCGCGTGCGGCGGCAGTTGCGCCTGCGGGCGCCATTGAGCGCAAGCCGTTCAGTGCTAACGGGTAGGCGGAGGCGCGCCTTCGCCTACCCGTTTTTGAGCAGCCGTCTGCTCAGAACAGATTCCACAGATACTGGTTATAGACCTCGTGGTGATATTGCACCTCCGGCCCCTTGACGAACGTGCCGAGCAAACGTGGACAGCGATCAGCAGCGGCACGCTTCAAGTCAGCGTAGCGCGCCTTGACGTCATCGCCGAGCAACACCGAGCTCCACTGCGCCGCGCAGAAGTTGTCAATCGCGTCGTAGATGTTGTCCGGCAGGAAGCGCTTGGCTTGACGCAAGCCAGGCTCATTGCTGATGCTGCCCTCCAGGCCGGTGCGGAAGAGCGAATACATGACCAAATACGGATTCGCATCCGGCCCCACCGAGCGCACCTCGATGCGCGCGCTGCGTGCGTTGCCGATCGGAATGCGCACCATCGAGCCGCGATCCACCGGTGAGGCGATGATCTGGTTCGGCGCCTCAAAGTGCGGGTCGAGCCTGCGGTAGGCATTCACGCTCGCGTTGAGCAGTAGACAGATGTCGTTGGCGTGCGTCAAGATGCGATCCACAAAGTTCCAGGCAAACTCACTCAGGTTCTCCTCGCCGTTCGCATCCCAGAACAAATTGACCCCGTTTTGGCTGACCGAGATGTTCGTGTGCATGCCGCTGCCGTTGACGCCGACGACCGGCTTGGGCAAGAAGCTGGCGGTTAGGCCTTGCAGCGCGGCCACCTGCCGGCAGATCAGCTTATAAAGCTGGATGGTATCTGCTGCAGCAACCACCTCGGTATAGCTGTAGTTGATCTCGAACTGTGAAGGTGCCACTTCAGGGTGATCCTTCTCGTTCTGGAATCCCATCGCGCGCTGTACCTCGGCCACCGTATCAATGAACTGGCGGAGCGGATCCCCCGGAAGCGAGTGATAGTAGCCGCCCGTGTTGACGAACTCGAACTGGCCCGTTTTGTGATACTCTCGCTCGGCGTTCAACCCCTTGAACAAGAACCCTTCGATCTCGTTCGCCGCGTTCATGGTGTAGCCCTTCTCCTCGAACATCCGCTGCGCAAAGCCCTTGAGGATGCTGCGCGTATCGGCAACATACGGCCGACCGTCGCGCTCCATCACTTCGCCGAAAACAAGCACTTTGCCCGGGCCAAAAACATCGGCCGGCGCCCAATAAAAGGCCGACCAGTCAATCCCCAGTCGCAGATCGGACTCGCGTTGCGCCGTGAACCCGCGGATGGACGAACCGTCGAAGGTCAGATTGTCATACGACTTTAACAAGAACTTCTTGTCGTAGTCGAGCATATGCAGCCGACCTTCAAGGTCGGAGAACAACACGGTAACGGCTTTGATCCGCTTCTCGTCGGTCAGATACTTCAAGCGTGCTTCTTGGAGCTGGTGCATCGGCACACGCGCCAGGCGCTGAGCCTTGGCCTCGAGGTTCAACTCTTCCAGCTCCGCATAGGGTATTCGCAAAAATTCTCTAAGTTCGGTGGTCATGATTCGGTAGTGCTCCTTTGGAAAAGCTGAGGACGCGACGCCCCTCATCGGAACGTCACGTCCTGGTGACACTCGGCTCAATTGGCCCAATTATACGGGCCGCGCACATCCCGTCAAGGGACGGTGAGCGCCGCACCGATCCGGTGAACAGTCATCATCCTCTCAAGACACCCCCGATGGCTGACGGTCGTCATGATGAGCGACCTGTAGGGAAGCCGCGGTGCGCAGATCGGGCTGACCGTCGCTCACCCCAATTTTTGTCATATCCCGAAAAGCAAACCGACCCCCAGGGCGCTCGGGGTCGGTTTATTCCTCGGTCAGACTGCGCGCCGGCTAGTCGTCGCTGGCAACGCTGCCGTAGCCTTCCGCGTAGCCATAGCCGCCGCATCCATACGACATGGAGTCGGCCGATTTAGCGGCTGAGGCTTTGGTCTGCTGGACGGACTTTGCGGCGTCGCCGGCCGTGACCGCTTTGCCGGACTGCTCAGGCGCGGAGGATGGCTGTGGCGCTTTCTCGGTGGCCGGCGCGGGCGGCAGCGCGCGCTCTTCCGCAGGCGGAGCGACGACGGGCGCAGCGGGTTGCGCGCGGGTTGTAGTGAGGTTGAGCGGCTCAACGACGAGGCCGTTCGGGCCGGTTACGATTTGACGATTGCTCACTGCACAAGCAGTGAGCACGAGAGCAGCGCCGACGCCGGCAGCGATCACCCTGACGATTCGCTTATTCATCATCATCCTCCAGAATTCGAGTGAATGAGAAGCCTTGTCGCCAATCTTAATGAACGCAACAGGTTTGTCAAGAGTTTGTGACGAAGTGACACGAACTCGCGTTCTCGGCTTGGACGATCAGGCGAGGTAGTAGGTCATGTGCTGCAAGTGGAGCACGGGGTCAATGTTCTCCACGCGCACATGGGCGGGCACGCTGAGGTTGACCGGCGCGTAATTGAGGATTGCGACGATCCCCGAGGCGATGGCGAGGTCGGCCACTTCCTGCGCCGACTCGGCCGGCACGGCAATCATCGCCATCCGAATATTGTGCTCGCGGACAAACTCCGGCAGTTGGCGCACGTCGTATACCTTGCAGGCGCCGACCGAGCGGCCGATCTTCTTGGGGTCGTTGTCGAACACGGCGCACACGCGGAAGCCGCGATGGGCGAAGCCGGGGTAGTTCGCCACAGCGCTGCCGATGTTGCCGGCGCCGATGATGATGATGGGCCATTCGTGCTTCAGGTTGAGGATTTGGCGCAGCTTCTCTTGGAGACCGGCGACGGAGTAGCCGGTGCCCTGTTTGCCGAACTCGCCGAAATGCGACAGGTCTTTGCGAATTTGGGCCGAACTGATCCCGAGCCATTGCGCCATCTCTTGTGACGAGGTGAACACCTTCCCGCCGTTTTGCATGGCGCTCAACGCGCGGAGATACAGCGGCAACCGGGCAACAACGATGTCCGGGACGTGTTTCGCAGACATATCACATCGGTAAAGGTGAAGCGGCCATTTTGGCGATGCGATGCGTAGCCAGGCGCAGCGATGACGCTTATCCTGCGCTGTCGTATGCGCCGATTACGTTTGAACGGGCGCCAGCATATCGCTGAGGATGCCCTGCGACTCAATCGCCGTCTGTAAGTCGCGCCGGGCGCGTTCGGCGTAGGCTGCGCCGCGCAGCCGCTTATCGCGCGGGGGGTGCGCCAGCGGCGGCAAGATGCCGAAGTTCGCTTTCATCGGCTGAAAGTGCTTCGGATCCGCATGCGCGATGTAGTGGCACAATGCGCCCAGCATGGTCGTGGGCGGCAGCGTGACCAACGGCTCGCCGCGCAGCGCGCGGACGGCGTTGACGCCGGCGAGCAGGCCGGTGGCCGCGTTGCCGACGTAGCCCTCGACGCCGACGATTTGGCCCGCGAAGAAAATCGCGCGGCGCGGATCGGGAATCGGGCGCTGCTGGCGCGCGAGAGGCGCATCCTTCAGTTTCAGCGTAGCGCTCAGCAGCGCAGGAGCGTTGATGAATGTATTGCGGTGCATTTGGCCGTAGCGCACGAACTCGGCGTGTTGCAAGCCGGGGATCATGCGCAGCACGCGATCTTGCTCGGGGAACTTGAGGTTGGTCTGGAAGCCGACGAGGTTGTAGAGTGTGCCGGCGATGTTGTCTTGGCGCAGTTGCACCACAGCGAACGGTCGCCGGCCGGTGCGCGGATCGCGGATGCCCACCGGCCGCATCGGCCCAAAGGCCAGCGCATCCTTGCCGCGCCGCGCCATCACCTCGATCGGCAGGCAACCCTCGAAGAAGCGCTCATCGCGCAGCTCGAAGTCGCGCAGGGTTGCCGTCTCGGCCGTCGTCAGCGCCTCGACGAAGGCGTAATACTCCTCCCGCGTCATCGGGCAATTGATGTAGTCGCCGTCGGTCGGTTGCAGCGCAGGGCGTGCATCGCTGCTCCGGCTGCCCAGCGTTTTGCCGTAGCGCGAGGCGTGGAAGGCGATCGTGAGGTCAACCGAGTCGAGCGTCACGATCGGCGCAATGGCGTCCCAGAAGTAGAGGTACTCGCTGCCGGTGAGTCGGGCGATCTCGGCGGCTAGCGCATCCGAAGTGAGCGGCCCACTGGCGATCACGCTGACCCCCTCCGGAATGCGGATCGCTTCCTCGCGGATCACCTCGATGAGCGGGTGGGATTCGATGCGGCGGGTCACCTCCAGCGCGAACCGTTCTCGGTCCACAGCGAGCGCGCTGCCGGCGGGCACCGCTGCGCGCTCGGCGCACACCAGGATTAACGAGCCGAGCATGCGCATCTCGCGTTTGAGCAGTCCGGGCGCCTTGTCGTCCTGGTCGGCGCCCAGCGAATTGCTGCACACCAGCTCGGCCAGATACCCCGTGGTGTGCGCCGGCGTCATCTTGCGCGGGCGCATCTCGTACAGCTTGACGCGCACGCCGCGTTGGGCGATCTGCCATGCAGCCTCTGCGCCGGCCAGGCCGCCGCCAATCACCGTGATCCAGTCGGTCTCGCGCATAGCGCGCCATGATTCTAACAGCGTAGAATTCCAACGCCATGCGTTCCTTGGGCGCGCTTGGCGCCGCGGTGGTCATTGGCCTATTGACCGCTTGCAGCGATGCGCCGAAAACGCCATCGGCGCAGCCGACGACTTTCCCCTCGCCGGCGGTCCGCCCGACGCAGCCGGTCGTCGTGACCCACACGCCGGCAGCCACGGCAACACCGCCGGCTTATGATGGGCAGTGGCGCGCCCTCACGCCGGCGATAGCCCTCTTGCTGCTGCGAGGCCACAGCAACAACTTCGACGAGCGGCTCATTGTGGCGCGCGTGGATTGGCAACGTGCGACGATGCGCGTGCTCTATGACCCGCAGGTGCCTCGCACCTTGCGCGATTGGCAGCGCGCCACCGGCGCCGCGCTCATGATTAACGGCGGGTTCTTCGATGAGGCCAATCGAGCGACCGGCCTGCTCATCACAGATGGACGGGTATTCGGGCGAAGCTACCGCGGCTTCGGCGGGATGTTTGCACTGCGCGACGGCAGGCCATTGGTGCAATGGTTGCGCACCCAGCCCTACCGCTTTGACCCCGCCATTCAACACGCCGTGCAGAGTTTCCCGATGCTGGTGGTGGATGGGCAACGGGTGGCCGGCATTGGCGATAACGGACAGCGCCACCGGCGCAGCTTCGTGGCGCTCGACCGCGACGGCTATGTGTTGCTAGGCGTGACGCAGATGATGCAGTGGACGCTGACCGACCTGGCGGACTTCCTGGCGGCATCGCCTGAGTTGCGTGTCGCGCGCGCGCTCAACTTAGACGGCGGCGGGTCGTCCGGCCTGTGGCTGGATGAGACCCTCGGCGGCCTCTCGATGAACTCGTTCGATCCAGTGCCGGCGGTGATCGCCATCTTCGACCGGTGAGAGTCGCGCGAGAGAGGTGAAGGCGGTGCGTTCGCCGGTTCCGGTCAGCTAGAGGCGATCGTAGAACAACAGCATGGTCTTGCCGTAACGCCGTTGGTCGCCCAGTTCCAGGTGGTCGAGCGCGATCGGGAAATACTCCCTCGGGTCGAGCTGAACGATGACCGTGCCAGATTCGCTCAACCAGCCGATGTTCTCGTCAATCGCAATCAGCGCGCGCGACCACAGCCCCTGGTACTGCGGCGGGGCGACGAAGATGTAGTCGTAGCGCGCGTTGGGCCGCGCTTGCAGGTAGTCGAAGGCGTCCTGCCGGATCACGCGCGCCTTGGATTCGAGACGGGTGATGCGAAGGTTCTCGCGGATCACTTGGATGGCCTGCGGCGCGATGTCAATCAGCGTAGCATGTTCCGCCCCGCGGCTGAGCGCCTCGATCGCCACGGCGCCGGTGCCGGCGAACAGGTCTAGCCAGCGCGAGCCGCGCACGTCATCCATCAGGATGTTGAAGATCGCTTGCTTGGCGCGGTCGGTGATGGGGCGGATCGCGTCGCCGGGCACGGATTTCAGCCTGCGCCCTTTGGCGCTGCCGGTGTTGACTTGCATGTGCGCGAAATCACCTCCCCGAACGAACCCACAGCACGCGCAGCAACGGAGCAAGAGAGGATTTAGCTCATCCGCACCATAGCCGGCGTGAACACCAGGTCCAAATGCCAACCGTCATCCCCGCGCTCTGCGCGCCACACGCCGGCCGTCGGCGCGGGATTGCCGTTGTCGAAGACGAACTGCGATAGGTCCAGCGTACCGTTCGACAGCGTTTGCAGCAGGGCCTTGGTCGGCGAGCCGTGAGTGACGAAGCCCACACAGGCGAACGCATCGCCCTCGACGCGCGCCAGCAGATCCTGCACGCGGGCCTTGACGCTCTCGAAGCTCTCGTCGCTGCGGTGCTCGGCTAGCGCCTCTTCGATCTGGATGGGGGCCTGCGCATGCTCCGCGATCAAGCGCGCGGTCTCCTGGGTGCGCTCCAACGGCGAGACGAACAGTCGCTCCAGGTTGCACTGCGACAGGTACAAGCCGGTCGCGCGGGCTTCCTGGCGTCCAACCTCGGAGAGTGGCGGGCCGGGCGCGCGATCATAGGCGAGGCCGGTGTTCGGCTGTGGGTGGGCATGGCGAATGAGATAAAGTGCTTTGAGCATAGCGTTGTGTTGTGTGGCGCGTCATTCATTCGCGACAGGCCACCGGGGATTCTTTAAGTCGGTTGCCGGCTGCCGGCTCATAACAGCGGCAATACTTGGCGCTGGTGTCGAGCAAGGGACCGCCGCCCCAATTCAGCACGGTTAGTTGTGAGCGGGCGCACTGCACGCCCGGCCGCGGGCTGTCGGTCGGGGCGGTGTACAGCCAGCCGATGCCCGTCGGGCCGTTTCGCTCGTAGATCATCCAGATGCGCGATTCGCGCAGCGGGTCGCCGGCGTTGATGTCTATGCCATCGGTCACGCCGAGGTAATACACCAATCCAAACACGAAAGGCGCCGACAACGACAAGAAAGCGATGATGCCCACTCCGATGCGTTCCAACCACAATCTCGTCTTGCTCATACGCGCTCACAGGTCAACCCAAACGGTCGCACCGCGCCAGCCGGTCCGATCCATCACATCTCCGTCACATCGAGGCAGCTAGTATAATCTCCCCGCCTGAGGGCACAGTGACGTGGGCGCGTTCGCCGAAGCGCAACCGGAGCGCGCGGCCGCCCATTGGAGGATGCGCCGGGGGTGCCGAGCTGCCCACCGCAGACGCGAATAAGCCCCTTGCAGGTTGTGGGGATGTGGCGGAATTGGCAGACGCGCATGACTTAGGATCATGTGCCGCAAGGCATGTGGGTTCAAGTCCCACCGTCCCCATCGGATCAAAACCATGAACTTCCAAGTTGAAACCCTCGATACGCACGAAGTGCGCCTGACCATCACTGTAGATGATGACGTCGTGAACCAGGCGCGTCGCGATGTGGCTCGTGAGCTATCCAAGCAGGTGCGCATCCCCGGCTTCCGCCCCGGTCACGCGCCGATGGCAGCCGTTATCCGCGCCGTCGGCGGCCAGTCGGTCTTCGATGCCGAAGTCGTGGATCGCGTCGCTCGCGAGGTGTATCCGAAAGCGCTGGATGAGGCCGGCATAGACCCCTATGGCCCCGGCCGGATTGAGGAGGTGAGACAATCGCCTTACCAATTGGTCGCGCGTGTGCCGCTCGAACCGAAGGTGGACCTGAGGGATTACCGATCCATTCGCCTGCCGGCGCCGTCGGTCGTCGTCACCGATGAGGAAATCGAGCAGCAGCTCCAGTTCATCCGCGAGGAGCACGCCATCGTGCAACTGGTCGAGCGGCCAGCGGAGATGGGAGACTTGGTCGAGGTGAGTGTGGTGGGCAAACTGCCAGGCAGCGATGAAGTAGCGCTCCGCTTCCAGCCGAAGCGCGGCCTGGTGCTCAAAGCAGAGGACGAAGTGTTGCCCGGGCTGTCCGCCCTCATCGTCGGGATGAGCGCCGGCGAACACAAGGACGCGACGCTGACCTTGCCGGATGACTTCGACGAAGCATCGCTGCGCGGCCAGACGATTGACGTCGCGATTGATGTGCAGCGGGTCAGCAGCCGGACGCTCCCCGACATCAACGACGAACTCGCCCAGGCGGCCAGCGCCTTTTCGACCCTGGCCGAGCTGCGCGAGGACTTGCGTCGTCGGCTGATCGAATACAAGCAGCGCCAGGCCGATCAGTCATTCGCCCTCCAGGCGCTTGACGCGTTCACCGCGCTGGCCGAGGTGCGTTATCCGCCCGATTTCATCGAGGACCAACTGGATCGTCTGTTCGCGGACTTTAAGGATGACGTTCGCAAAGTCGAAGGGATGCCCTTCGAAGAGTGGCTGAAGCTGCAAGGCAAGACTGAGCAGCAAGTGCGCGAAGAGCTGCGGCCAATCGCCGAGCAGCGCGGCCGGCGCGGGTTAGTCATGCGCGAGCTATCACGCGCCGAGGGCCTGAACGTGAGCGAGGAGGAGATCGCCGCCGAAGTCGAGCTGGCCGCCCAGCGCTATGGCAGCCGCCAGGCCGAAGTGCGCAAGGTGCTGGCCCGAGCCGATACGCGCAGCGCCCTCAAGAACAGCCTCCTCTCGACTAAAGTGTTGGACCGCATGATGCGGATCGCCAAGGGCGAACTGGCGGCCGAACCGGCCGGTCAGCCTTCGGCCGAGCCGGCGGCAGCCTGATCGCCAACGTTCGGCTAATGACGGCGCGGTAGTACTTGCGAATCGCGGAGCTTCTGTTGAGCCATCCGGCAACGCTGTTGCGCGGATGGCCACAAAAGGGATTAAGTATGGTTCCAATCTATTCTCAGGCACGGTTCGACGCGATCAAGAACGTCATCCCGATGGTGATCGAGACCAACGGTCGCGTCGAACGCGCGTACGACATCTACTCGCTGCTGTTGAAAGAGCGCATCGTCTTCCTCGGCACGCCGATCAACGACCAGGTGGCCAACTTGATCGTGGCGCAGTTACTCTTCCTGGAGCGAGAGGACAACGAGAAGGACATCCAGTTCTTCATCAACTCGCCAGGCGGCTCGGTCTATGCTGGCATGGCCATCTACGACACGATGCAGATGATCTCGGCGCCGGTAGCCACATTCGCCGTCGGCCTGACGGCCAGCTTCGGCACGCTGCTGCTCTTGGCCGGCACCAAGGGCAAGCGCTACGCCTTGCCCAACGCCACCATTCACATGCATCAGCCGCTCGGCGGCGCCCAAGGTCAGGCGTCCGACATCGAGATTCAAGCGCGCGAGATCCTGCGCATCAAAGACACGATCAACAAGATCATCATGCGCCACACCCACATGACCGAAGAGCAGGTCATCCGGTACACCGACCGCGATGTGTACTTCACGCCGGAGCAGGCCAAAGCGCTGGGCGTGATTGACGCGATCGCCGAACTCAACCCCAACAAAGTGGCGCTACTCAGCCAGCCGAAGGCGGAAACGTCGCCTGCGGCCGACCAGATTCACAAGGCCTGACCGGCGCAGATGAAGCGCCGGTTCTCGAGGCAGACCGGCGCTTAGAGGGCATCCGCGTGGCGTGGGCCAAGTTGATCCTCGGCCAGACGCTGGCGATTGCATGCCGTCCACCTCAAGCTGCGGGCCGGAGCGCGCGGACCAAACGAGGAATTGAACGCCCGTTCGGTTGGCTGGGTCGCTATCACCGACCGTCGGGCGGCTTCGAGCGCAGCGTTCAATCGAGCGAAGCCGTGATGAGTTGAGCCATGACCGAACTGATCTCCCGCCATTCCGTCACCGGTGAAGAACTGGGCCGCGCGCCGATCTGCAGCGCCGATGATGTGCGCGCGGCTGTGCAGGCAGCGCGCCGCGCCCAGGCCGCGTGGGCCGCGTTGACCGTTCGCCAGCGCCTGGATGCGCTCAAGCCTCTGCGCCGCCTGTTGTTAACCCAGGCCGATGCGCTTGCGCAGCTCATTGTGGCCGAACAAGGCAAGGATCAGATCGAGGCGTATGGCGAGGTGCTTTCCTCGTTGGACTTGCTAAGCTTCTACGCGCGCCGCGCCGAGCGCGCGCTGCGCCCGCGCAGGCTATGGCCGCGCCTAGGCGCACTGCGGGCGCATCGCCTCATCGCCCAGCCCTACGGCGTGGTCGGCGTGATCTCGCCGTGGAACTATCCGCTCATGCTCAGCATGGATCCGCTCAGCGCCGCGCTGGTGGCCGGCAACGCTGTTGTATTGAAGCCCTCGGAATACACGCCGCTGATCGGGCTGAAGATCGGCGAGCTGGCGCGCCAGGCCGGATTGCCGGAGGGGCTGGTGCAGGTGGTCACCGGCGACGCGACCACCGGCCAGGCGCTGATCGCCGGCGGCATTGACAAGCTGGTGTTCACCGGCAGCGCGGCCAATGGACGCAAGGTCGCCGCGCTGGCCGGACAGCATCTGGTGCCGGTCACACTGGAGCTGGGCGGCAAAGACGCAGCAATCGTGCTGGCCGACGCCGACCTCGATCGCGCTGCCGAGGGCGTGCTGTGGGGTGCCTTGCTCAACGCCGGTCAAGCCTGTTTGGCGATTGAGCGCATCTACGTGGAGCAACCGGTCGCCGAAGCGTTCACCCAAAAGCTGGTGGAGAAAGCCCAGCGCCTCCGCGTGGGCCCGGCCACCGACCCCTGCAACGATGTGGGAGCTATCACCACCGAGGCGCAGTTCAACGTCGTGCAACAGCAGTTGCAGGAGGCGATTCAGCGTGGGGCGCGCGTGCTCACCGGCGGCCAGCCTCTACCCGGACCTGGCCGCTTCTTCCCTCCCACCGTCCTGACCAACGTCACGGACGACATGGCCCTCATGCGCGACGAGACTTTTGGCCCGCTCCTGCCGATCCGGCCGGTGCGCGATGTGGAGGAAGCCATTCAGCTCACCAACGCCAGCCCCTATGGCCTGACGGCCAGCATCTGGACGCGTGACGTGCGACGGGGGCGGCAGTTGCTGGCGCGGCTCGCCGTCAGCGACGCCTCGATCAACGAACACGGCGCCTCCAGCACCTACGCCGAGGTGGGCTGGGGCGGCCGCAAAGCCAGCGGCTTCGGCCGCACGCGAGGCGTCGAGGGCTTGTATGAGATGGTCATCTGGCAGCATCTCTCCTGGCCCAGGCTGGACTTGCCCTTGATGCGCTTCCCCTACTCGGCAGCAAAAGTGGACTTTGTGCGCGCCTTGCTTTACTTACTCTTCGGCACAGGGCGGGAGCGCGCTTCAGCGCTGAAGAACATCCTTCGATTTCTGCTGCACGGAGGTCAAGGCAATGCCTGAATACTTGATCGGGATTGATCTCGGCGGCAGCGGCGCACGCTGCCTGCTGTTGAATCTCGCCACCCGCGAAACGCGCGCGGCGCACTGCGCCTGGTCGTTGATTCCCGAACCGGAGGCCGGGCGCTTCGCGTACCGCCTAGATCCCGACGTCGTGTGGCAAGCCATAGCGGAGGCAACGCGCGACGTGTTGCGCCAGGCCGGCGTCCACCCCGCGCAGGTCGCCGGGCTGGCCGTCGCCAGCATGCGCCACACAACAGTTGCGCTAGATGCGACAGGGCGCGTATTGCTGATGACCCCCAACCGCGATGCCCGCGCCGCCAGCCAGGCGCTACAACTGGCTGCCGAGCACGGCGAGGCAATTCAGGCAATCGGCGGGCATTACCCGAATCCCATCTTCCTGGCTGCCCGGCTGCTCTGGCTCCGTGAGGAGCAGCCACAGGCCTTCGACTCGTTAGCGTGGGTTATGAGCTTGAGCGATTGGGCCGGTTACCGCATGACCGGCGTACCGTCCGCCGAATCCGCCCAGGCCGGCGAGACCATGCTGCTGGATATCCATCAGCGGACATGGGCGCAGCCCTTGCTGCGCCGCCTAGAGATCCCCGATCAGGTGCTTCCGCCGCTTCGCACGGCCGGCGAGCGCCTGGGTGACTTGACGCGCGCTGCCGCTGACGATCTGGGCCTTATGCCCGGCACACCGGTGGCAGTAGGCGGGCCGGACACGCAGTGTGGCCTGCTCGGCATGGGCATCCTTGCGCCGGGCGAGGTCGGCATCGTGGCCGGCACAACGGCGCCGGTGCAATGGGTGACCGAGCGGCCGATCACAGCCGATGCGGGCTTGTGGGCCGGTCTACATCTTCTCCCAGGCCGCTACATCTTGGAGAGCAACGCCGGCAGCGTGGGTGCCACACTGGACTGGCTGGCCCGCCTATGCTTTGCTGCCGACCCGCAGCCCACGGCTCGCTGGTTGGCCGAAGCCGAGGCAGCTCGGCAACCCACCTCCGACGCCTACTCCACCATCGGCGCGCGCCGCTTCGACGCGCGCGCGCTGGCGATGCCCGTGGACACGTTCACGTTTTCAGCGCTCGCCGCCGAAGCGCTGCCGAACGCCGTACCCCAGTTCGCCCGCGCCGTGGTGGAAGGAATGGCGTATGCCATCCGGGCCAACCTAGAACAGCTCGCCGCCGTCGCAGGACCAATGCAGCGGCTTGGGCTGGCCGGCGGCATGAGCCGCAACCCCTTCTGGAGGCAACTGCTTGCCGATGTGCTGGAACAAACGGTCTATGCCAGCGCTGTGGTCGAAGCCAGCGCGCTCGGCGCCGCTTTCTGCGCCGGCGTCGGCGCAGGCTTATTCGACAGCCTGACCACGGCCGCGCAGGCGCTCGTGCGCCCCGCCGAAGCTCATCGGCCCGGCGCTCAATCGGCCACCTATCATCGGCTTTACGCCGCCTGGTCGCAGCTCTGCCAGGCGCGCCGCGAAGCGGACGCGCTGGCAAGCGAGCACGTCACCGAGGCGGTGCTGGAAGCGCCAACGGTTCAGCAGGCTGCGCCCGTGCCAGATGCCTTCCGCCCGCGCGTCTTCGTCAGCGCCGAGATAGACGAGGCATCGCGAGCGCAGTTGAGCCGATTAGCCGACGTGATCTACCGACCCTATCGCGAAGCGGGCGTGGTGCTGACAGGAGACGAGCTGGCGCAGGCCTTACAAGGTTGCCACGTCTTCATCACCGAGGTGGACGTGGTGGATGCCGAGGTGCTGTTGCAATTGCCCGATCTGCGTGCCGTGATCGTGTGTCGCGGCAACCCGGTCAACGTGGACGTGGAGGCGTGCTCGCTGGCCGGGGTGGTGGTCGCACACACGCCGGCGCGCAACGCCGATGCCGTAGCCGATTTGACAATGGCTTTCATCCTCGCGCTGGCGCGCAAGCTTCCATCGGCGCTTGCCTTTTTGCATCAGCCGGGGGGCGAAGCGGGCGACCTGGGCCGGCTCGGCCAGGCTCATGAAGCTTTCCTCGGCGTAGAGCTGTGGCGCAAGACGGTGGGGCTGATCGGCGGCGGCGCAGTGGGCCGCAAGGTAGCAGCGCGGCTGCTCCCCTTCGGCACGCGCGTGTTGATCTGCGACCCCTTCCTGAGCGAGTCGCAAATCACCCGCATGGGCGCAGAGAAGGTCAGCTTGGCGCAGCTCTTGGCGCAGAGCGACTTCGTGAGCCTGCATGCGCCGGTCACCGATGAGACGCGGGGCATGATCAATGCTCAGACGCTAGCGCAAATGAAGCCCGGCGCGTTCCTCGTCAACACGGCGCGCGCCGCCCTGGTGGACGAAGCAGCAGTGTGCCAAGCGCTTCATCAGGGCCGACTGGGCGGCTACGCGACCGATGTGTTCGCCGTGGAACCGCCGGCGGCGGACGATCCGCTGCTGAACGCGCCGAATGTCATTGCCACGCCGCACATCGGTGGCAACACCCAACAGGTGGCTGCGCATCAGGGCGAAGCAGCAGCGCGCGCGCTGACCCAGTTGCTGGCGGGCCAGGCTCCCGATCATGCGCTTAACCCTGATGTTATGCGTTCATTTCGCTGGCGCGGGCCACGCGCGATGGATGCAGCGGCGCTGCACCAGCGTCGCCAGCGTCCCGGCCCGGCCGTGACCGACCTGGAGGCAGCCGCTGCCGGGCGACGTTCGCCCGCCGCTGCCGAGGGTTCTACGGCGGCGCAAACGCCGGCTTTACCCTCATCATCCTCACATTCCGCTACGCCTGCCTCGGCACCGCCTGCGACGAACGAAACACGCCAAAAGGTGCTGGCCTTGCTGGACGATTTCACCCGGCGCGTGGCCGCCGATGCTGAGCTGGCGACCTTCGCCAAAGGCAAACAGGTCACCTTCCTGTTCACTCTCAAAGATCTCGATCAGCCGTTTTATCTCTCCTTCATTGACGGCAAGGTAACCGCCGGGGTGGGGACGCCGTCCGTTCACGCCGAGGTGAGGCTAAAGACCACTACCGAGGTTCTGGACGGCATCTTCACCGGCCGCGTCAATCCCACAAAAGCCGCCCTCAGCGGCAAGCTCTCGTTCAGCGGCGACACCGCGCGCGCCATGGCCTTCATGCGCATTCAGGGCCACATGTCCCGCCTGTATGCTCAAGCGCGCGCTGCGGTTGGGGAGCTGGGCAACCTGGCCGAGTTGACTTCGCCGGCCGTCGCACCGCAGCCTGTCGCAGCGGCATCAATCGTTTCCGTCCCTTCCGCTCCGCCCGCAGGCGGGCAATGGGCCGGCGACTCTGATGCGTTGAACGTAGTGAAGATCACGCAGGAGCTATACGCCAAGGGGCTGATCACCGCGACCGGCGGCAACGTAAGCGCGCGATGCGCGGACAAAGCGGACGAGATTTGGATCACGCCAAGCGGCCTGTTCAAAGGCGAGCTGCGCGCCGAGATGCTGGTGCGGATCAACTTGGATGGCCAAGTGGTGCGCCCGACGGAACACACCGCCTCCAGTGAATTGCGCATCCACTGCGCGATCTACCGCAAAATGCCCGACGTCCAGGCCGTCATTCACAGTCACCCGGAGTATGCCACCTTGATGTCGCTGGTCGGCATGAAATTCGAGCCGATCTCGACCGAGGCAGCCTTCATTGGCGAGTTGCCTGTCGTGCCGTTCATCATGCCGGGCAGCGAGGCGCTGGCCGAGGCAGTTTCGGAGGCGATGCGCAAACATGGTTTGGCCGTTTTGATGCAAAATCATGGCATGGTGGTCGCCGGCTCTAGCTTGCGCCGCGCTGCGGACTGGACTGAAAACATCGAGATCACGGCGCGCAAGCTCATCTTGTGTCGCTTGCTCGGCAAGAAGCCGGCGCGCATCGCCGACGCCACGGTCAAGCTCCTCCGCGAGGTCGGCGCGAGCATCGGCTGATCGAAGCAGACTGTCGCTAATGACCAACATTCCCTTGGTTTTGTGCTTGGGCCTCATCTCAACGATCCAAACGCATCTGGCCAAGGCGCTGGAGCGCCAGGGGATTGAGGTATTCGATCAGCTTCAGGCGCGGCTGCGCGGACAACCGGCGCCAAGCGGTCAGCGCTTGCGCAAGCCGCTGATTTACCTTGCCGGCGTCTTCTTGAACAACACGCTGTTCATTTGGCCGATCTTGGCTCAGCCTTACGGCCCGCCGGCGCTGTTCAGCAGCGTGTTCGGCGTTGGCCTCGTCTTCTTGATGCTGTATGCCCACTGGGTATTGAAGGAGCCGATCAGCCGGCGCGAGGCCCTCGGCGCAGGCGCCATCGTGCTAGGCACGTCGAGCATCGGCTACGACAACCTGTTGCGCGCGGCAGCGCTCGACCGCTTCACGATGAACTTGTCGGCCTTCTTCTTCGCGTTGGGGGTGTGGCTGTTTGTCGGTGTGATCAGCATGATCGTGGCCTGGCGCGCAGGCAATTTGCGCTTCCTGGCCGTCGTGTTCGGCCTGGTAGCCGGCAGCCTGGGCAGCTTGGATGCCTTTCTCAAAGGCATCGGTCAAAACTACGGCGGCGCGTCGAACATCCTGCCCACCACCGTGTTGGGCAGCGTCATCTTTGCTGCATCGTTTGTGGTCGGTTTTTTAGCTTTTGTGCTGACGCAGGTGGCCTTCGTCCTCAAAGCGCGCGCCAGCTTGCTCGTGCCCAGCTATAACGCAGCGTTTATCGGACTGCCGGTATTTTGGCAACTGATCTTGCTGCCCGATTACCGGCTGTCGTGGCTGACGCTGGTCAGCCTTGCATTGATCATCTACGGCGTCGCTGCAATCGGGGCTTTTGGACGTCGCCCTCGCCGGCTCGCGACGCCGGAGCCACGCCCAGGCTGACATCGCCTATGTGAGCCTGCCCTCCCGAAAGGAGTCCTGAGATGTTGTATCCCTACCTAACCCCTTCTCGCGTTGTGCTTGACCTTTCCGGTTTGTGGGACTTTCAACCCGACCCCGATAACGTAGGGGAAGAGAGAGGATTCATGCATCGCCTGCCGGCGCCGCGCCCGTTGGCCGTGCCCGGCTCTTGGAACGAGCAGTATGCCGACCTGTTTGGTTACTTCGGCCCGGCTTGGCATGTGCGGCGCGTCGTCGTGCCGACGGACTGGAGGGGTCGGCGCGTCGTGTTGCGCATTGGTTCGGCAAACTACCGCGCCGTGGTCTGGGTCAACGGCCAACGCGTAGGCGAGCACGAGGGCGGCCACCTGCCCTTTGTCTGCGACATCACGGCTGCGGCGCGCTTCGGCGATGAGAACGTCATCGCCATCCTGGTGGAGAACACGCTGCGCCCGGATCGCGTGCCCGCCGGCAACTTAAATTCACTCGACATCGAGCTGACCCAGGGCTACCCAGACACCAGCTTCGATTTCTACCCGTATGCCGGCCTGCACCGTCCGGTAGTGCTCTACTGCGCGCCGCCTGCGCACATTCAGGACATCACCGTGATCACCCGGCGCGAGGGCGGGCAAGCGCGCGTGCAGGTGACGGTGCGCATGAACGAGGCGCCGGCGCGCGGCCAGGTGCGTTTGGTCGGCGGGGAATCATCGGCGATGAGCGACATGCACAGCGCGGACGAGGTCGGCCAGGTGGAGCTGCGACTTTCTCATACGCGGTGGTGGTCGCCCAACGATCCGTTCCTGTATCACCTCACGGTCGTCGCCGGGCAGGATGTGTATGCCATGCCGGTGGGGCTGCGCACGGTCGCGGTGCAAGGCAAGCAGTTTTTGCTGAACGATGAGCCGGTGTGGTTCAAGGGCTTCGGGCGGCACGAGGACTTCTACGCCAGCGGGCGCGGCTTGAATCTGCCGCTGTTGGTGAAGGATTACGACCTGCTGCGATGGGTAGGCGCGAACTCCTATCGCACTTCGCACTACCCGTATTCCGAAGAGGAGATGCAGATGGCCGACCGGCTGGGCATCCTCATCATTGACGAGCTGCCAGCGGTGAGCTTTCTCTTCGATGATCAGGCGAGCGTGGAGAAGCGCAAAGCGACGTGTCTGCGCATGTTAGAGGAGCTGATTGCCCGCGACAAGAATCATGCGGCCGTGGTGATGTGGTCGGTGGCCAACGAGCCGCTCTTGCCCAACCTGATCGCGCGACTGAGCGGCCAAGACACGACGCCGCCCCCCGCCTACGCCCACGACTTCTTCCGAGATTTGCTCGCCCGCGCCCGCGCCCTGGACCCCACCCGGCCGGCGACCTTCGTCGGGCGGATGGGCGCCCCTCTGGAATGGCAGGCGCTGACCGACGTGATCTGCGTCAATCGCTATTGGGGCTGGCACGAGCAAGGCGGCCAGCTTGCTCGCGCTATAGAAACCCTCGATCAAGAACTCGACCTGATCTACGAGACCTTCCAAAAGCCCATCCTGATCAGTGAGTTCGGCGCCGACGCTCCGGCAGGCCTACACGGTCAACCCCCGGTGATGTGGTCGGAGGAATACCAGGCCGAGTTGATCCGTGGTTACGTGACGACGGCGCGGCGCAAAGATTTTGTAATCGGCGCGCATGTGTGGAACTTTGCCGATTTCCTCTCGGTGCAGTCCACCCGGCGCGTGGGCGGGCTGAACCAGAAAGGGGTCTTCACGCGCGACCGCCGGCCCAAGCTGGCTGCCCATGTGCTGCGCGAGCTGTGGCGAGACGAGCCATCGTCCACACGCCCTACGGCCGCCCCTGACGTCGTTACGTCAGCGGCGGCCGCCCCGCCGGCAACGAGCCAAGCCATCGCTCAACCCACAAGCGCGCTGCGCGTCATGTTGGAAGAGGTGGCGCGCCGGATTGATGGCACGCGCCCCGGCCTGACCACAACGCTAAAGTTTGACTTCGGCGGCGATGGCGTATACCGCTTTGTGATTCGAGACGGCCGCGTGTCGGTGGTGGAAGGAGATGGCGAAGCCGTAGCATGGGTGCGCATGGCGGGGGACATGGCGCTCAAGGTCTTTCGCGACAAAGTCAACCCCATGGCCGCCGTCCTCACCGGCCGCATCAAGGTGGGCGGCGACCTGAAGGCGCTGACCATCCTGCGGGATTTTTGACCTGGGCAGAGCCATGAATCCCATCCCGCGCTGAAGCGGCTCGGCTTCTCCGATCGCGATCGCGTCATCCTTCATCTATCTTCATCTATGCCGCCGGCATCGGCATATCGCATGCGAGCTGCGCCGCGTTGAGCGACTCGCGCGCTGCCCGCGCTCGAAGCGGAAGGATTGCCCGGGGTGGATCACACCCTCGGTATGCCGCCGAGCAAACCGGAGCATCGTCTGCAGCAGGTATTCGCAGCGCTCAACGCGCGACTTCGACCCAGACTTTGGACGCCAGTTCCGAGCCGATCACGTGTTCGTCGTAGAAGTTGCCGTTGGCCACGCGCACACGCAGCGGGCCGGAGAAGGGCGCGCGCGACACGATGTGGATCGGCATCCCCGGCTTGATGTTGAGCGAGGAGAGATAACGCAGCAAATCGCTGTCGTGCGATGAGACGCGGCTGACGACGCCCTGCACGCCGTTGGCCAATTCAGATAGGCGGGCATCGTCAAGCGGCTGGATGCGACCATCGCGCGAGGGGATCGGGTCGCCATGCGGGCAGCGCGTGGGATGGCCCAGTTGCGCATTCATGCGTTCGATCAGCTCATCGTCGAGATAGTTGCTGGCGGCCGCAGCAACCGGATAGACCTCGTCCCAGGTGTAGCCGAGCTTTTGGATCAAGAAGACCTCGAAGATGCGGCGCTTGCGAATTGCCCGCAGCGCGATGCGTTCGCCGGCCTCACTCAACACCAGGCCACATGCGCCTTCGCGCCGCACCAACCCTTGGCGCACGAGGCGCTGCGCCATGCGCGAGACCGCCGGGGGCGTCACGCCCAACCGCGCCGCCAGCGCGCGCAGCGACACCCGGCTGGATTCGCTCGCCTCGAGGTAGGTCTCACTCAAGAAATTCTGCACTACGGCGCTGGTTCTGCTTGCCGGCTTATTCGTCGTCACCTCGGCCATTTCGGCTCCAGATTATTGCACAGCGCGCTGGCGCGCTGCGGCACGCATGCGCAGTGACTTATCCAGCGTTAATCCTGCGCCGATAGAATCGAGCAGCTTTGTCGGATGTTCGATGAGAACATCTCATTCCACTTCCAGCTTAAGTCAGAGAGAGTTCACATGAACACACGCTTGGATCGCGATCATCGGGAGTTGATCTATGCAGCTGCAGCGCTGGCGGGCGCATTGCTGTTGGGGGCATGCGCTCGGCCAGGCGCCACGGCCAACACCGCCTCTCAACGCGTAGCCGTCCTCGAAAACGGCACCCTGACCGCCACCGTCAACGCGACCGGCAACATCGAGCCCGCAGCCGAAGTTCGGTTGACCTTCCAACAGCCCGGCATCGTGGCCGAAGTGTTCTTCGAGCGAGGCGATGCGGTGAAGAAGGGCGATGTGATCGCTCGGCTGGATACAGCCGATCTAGAGCTGGCGCTGGCTCAGGCGCAGGCCTCTCTCGAACAAGCCAAGCACGGGCTGGCTCAGGCTGAAACCGCCGTCGAGAATGCAAAGGCGCAGGAAATTGTCGCCATGGCCAACTACAGCCGCACCGTGTCGGGCGCGCGACCGAGCGAGGTGAGCGCCGCACGGGCGGCGCTGGCCGCCGCCCAGGCGAACCTAGACAAGCTGAAGGCCGGGCCGACGCCGGAAGAGCTGGCCGCAGCCGAAGCCGCGCTGCGCAATGCGGAAGCCGCGCTGCGCCAGGCGCAAAGCGCCTACGACGTCGCTTTCAGGCTCAATCCGGCCGGCATCGCCGCCAGCCCGGCTGCGCTCCAACTCGAGCAGGCGACCAACAACTACAACTCCGCCAAGGCGCAATACGACAAGATCGCCGCAGGCGCAGATGAGGCTCAGATCAAGGCTGCCGAGCAGCAGGTGCTCAACGCGCGAGCAAACCTCGACAAAATACTCACCCCGGCGCGGCAATTCGATCTCGACCAAGCCGAGGCGCAACTTCGGCAGGCGCGCCTACAGGTCAAGAACGCCGGGATTCAGGTCGCCAGCGCCAATAATCAGGTGAAGCTGGCCGAGATTCAGGTTAAACAAGCGCAGCGCCGACTCGAGCAAGCATCGCTCAAATCGCCGATTGACGGCGTCATTGCCGAGTTGAACGTGAAGGTGGGCGAAACCGTCGGCGCCGGCGGACAACCGGCTGCTGTCGTGGTTGACCTCTCAAAGTACCACATTGACATCACCGTAGACGAGATTGATATCGCTAAGGTGAAAGTGGGCCAGGAGGTCAACGTCACGTTAGACTCGCTGCCGGGCGTCGAGGTCAAGGGTAAGGTGATGCGCATCTCCCCGACATCGAAGCTGGTCAACGGCGTGGTGTCATATGACGTGCGCGTGAGCGTTGACGCCGCCAAGGACGTGGAGCTGCGCAGCGGCATGACGGCGAACGCCTCCATTGTGCTCGACCGGCGCGACGGCGTGTTGCTGGCGCCGAACTGGGCCGTGCGCCGCGACCGGAACAGCGGCAAGACCTTCCTCACCGTGCGGGTGAACGATCAGCAAGTGACCGAGGTGGAGGTCAAGACCGGCCTGCGCAACGATGCGTTTAGCGAGATCCTCTCCGGCGCGAAGCCCGGCGATGTCGTCGTCGCGCCCAGCGCGCCAAACCTTTTGGGCCAGTAAGGGATGGCGAGTCGGTGATGCGTCATTGGTCACTCATGGCGCTCCGCCTAGGCGCGACCGCCGCCTCATCCGGTGTCGTCACCAATTACCAATCACCAATTACCAGCCTGAGCCGTAAGCAGCGGAGATCAAATGGTTGAGACAACGATCAATCACATCCGGCCCAGTGTAAAGTCGGGCGAGCGACGCAATGGCGACCAGGCGCCGACGCCTGTTATCGACGTGCAGGGCATCACCAAGATCTACAAGATGGGCGAGGTCGAGGTACCGGCGCTGCGCGGGGTAGACCTGAAGATCTATCCCGGCGAACTGGTCGCCATCATGGGGCCGTCGGGTTCCGGCAAGTCTACGCTCATGAACATCCTCGGCTGCCTCGATCAGCCCACCAGCGGCACATACAAGTTGGATGGCGTAGATGTTGAGAAACTGAACGACAACCAGTTGGCCGAGATCCGCAACCGAAAGATCGGCTTTGTCTTTCAGTCATTCAACTTGCTCCGCCGCACCTCGGCGATAGATAACGTCGAGCAGCCGCTGATCTACGCCGGTGTGCGGCCCAAGGAGCGACGCGAACGCGCTCGTGCGGCGCTCGAATCGGTTGGCTTGGGCAACCGGCTGCATCATCACCCGAACGAACTCTCCGGCGGCCAGCAGCAGCGCGTGGCCATCGCGCGCGCGCTGGTGACCCACCCAGCGATCATCCTGGCCGACGAACCGACCGGCAACCTCGATTCTAAGAGCGGCGCAGAGATCATGTGCATCTTCCAGCGCCTGAACATGGAGCACGGCAACACCATCATCTTCGTCACGCATGACCCGCGCATTGCCGCGCACACGCGGCGTATCATTCGCATCTCGGATGGCCAGATCGTCGGCGATGAGCCGGTGGCCGACCCGGTGATCGCGTGCCCCGATGAACCGTTGCGTGAGCGATGAACATAGACCTTGTGGAGGCAATCAAGCTGGCGCTGCGCGCGTTGGGCGCCAACCAGTTGCGCGCATTCCTGACGATGATCGGGATCAGCATCGGCATTGGCGCAGTGATCGCCTTGATGGCCATCGGCGCGGGCGTGCAACAATACATCAATGACCAGTTCGCCAGTTCGGGGACGAACCTGCTCGGCATTGTGCCGGGCCGAATCCAGCGCGGCCCCGGCGGCGGGCAAAATCCGTTTGGGCAGTCATCCTTTTTGACGATGGGCGACTACCGCGCGGTGGTGGCCGGCGCGCCGAACATCGAGGCGCACGCTGCCGATTTCACCTCGGTCGGCAACTTCTCCTACGGTTCGCGGACGTCGCAGGTGCAAGTCAGCGGCGTCACGCCCAGCTTCTCAGCGGTGCGCAACTGGCGGGCAATGAGCGGCCGGTTCATCGAGGAAGCCGACAACAACAGCCGGGCGCGCGTGGTCGTGCTCGGCCAGACCGTGGTCAACGACCTCTTCCCCGGCGAAGACCCGCTCGACAAAGTGGTGAAGATCAACGACGTGCCTTTCCGCGTGATCGGCGTCATGGAGTCGAAAGGGTCATCCTTCCTCGGCGACCAGGATGCGATCGCGTTCATTCCGCTCAGCACGGCGCAAGAGCGCCTCTTCCAGCGTCAGGCTCAGGCGCTCACAGGCGAACGCCTCGTGTCCACGATCTACTTGCAGGCCACCAGCGACGCCGCTCGGCCGCAGATCGAGGCGATCGCGCGTGACATCTTGCGCGAACGCCATCGGCTCGCTCCAGACGACAACGACGATTTCTCGATCATCAGCCAGACCGAGTTGTTGAATACGTTTGGCGCCGTGACAAGCGTGCTCACGCTGTTCCTGGGCGCGATCGCGGCCATCTCGCTGCTGGTCGGCGGCATCGGCATCATGAACATCATGCTGGTGAGCGTGACCGAGCGCACGCGCGAGATCGGCCTGCGCAAGGCCATCGGCGCGACGCCGGCTGCCATCCTGGGCCAGTTCTTAATCGAGGCGGTTGTGCTGTCGGTCATCGGCGGCCTGATCGGCATCATGATCGGCGTGGGGATTGCGCTCGGCGTCACGCGATTCGTGGACTTCAGCGCCATCGTGCAGCCGGGGGCCGTGCTCTTGGCCGTGAGCTTTTCGGTCGCCGTGGGCTTGTTCTTCGGCATCTATCCCGCGCGGCGCGCCAGCCGGCTGAATCCGATTGACGCGCTGAGGTTCGAATAGTTGCAACCGTCCAGCTACCGACTTTCCAACTCCCCTCAGCGGGGAAATCGGAAAGTCGGAGCACAAATTTGAGCAGGATGTTCATCGAGAATCTGAAAGTGGCCCTGCGCGCGCTGGCCGCCAACAAACTGCGCAGCGCGTTGACTACGCTCGGCATCATCATCGGCGTCACCTCGGTGATTGCGCTGATGTCGCTCGGCAACGGCGTGCAGGATTTCATCAACCGCCAGTTCGAGGGGCAAGGATCGAATCTGGTGTTCGTGTTTCCGGCGCGGGTCGAGATCGGCGGCGGCGCCAACCGAGCCGGCTTTCGCGCATTCGCGCCCGGCGCGCGCGCCGGCACGGCGCTCTCGCTCACCCAGGCCGATGCCGAAGCGTTGCGCGACAAGTCGCGCGTCCCCGACGCTAAGATCGTCGCGCCGATCGTGAGCGGCACCGGTCGGGCCGTAGCCGGGGAGCAAAAATACGAAACGCGGGTGCGGGGCACCGTGCCGGAATATCGCGCGCTCAACAACGCGCGGCTGCTGTACGGCCGGTATTTCACGCAGGAGGAGACGAGCGCCGGCTCGCGCGTGGTCGTGCTGGGCGACGTGCCATATCGAAAGCTCTTCCCTAACGGCGGCGATCCCACCGGCCAGGATATCCGCATCAACGGTGTGCTCCTCCGCGTCGTCGGCGTGCTGGCCCAGCGCGTGGGCGGCGCCGAGGGCAGCGACGACGACTTGATCCTCATGCCAATCACGACGGCGACCGAACGCCTGTTCCCGCAGCGCAACGCCAAAGGGGAGCCTTTGGTCGGCATCATCCTGATCCAGGCCGTGGACCAATCGCGCATTGACGCCGTGATCCAGCAGGCGACCGACCTGCTACGCGAGCGACACGGCATCAGCTTTCAGGACGAGGATGATTTCTCGATCGCCAGCCAGCGCGATTTGCTCAACACCATCGGCGCAGTCACCGGCGCGGTTACGGCCTTCCTGGCGGCCATTGCTGGCATCTCTTTGTTCGTGGGGGGCATCGGCATCATGAACATCATGCTGGTGAGCGTGACCGAGCGCACGCGCGAGATCGGCCTGCGCAAGGCCATCGGTGCGCGACGCAGTGTGATTTTGACGCAGTTTTTAATCGAGTCGGTCGTCCTCTCCGTGCTGGGCGGGTTGGTCGGCATTGTGCTGGGCGTGGCGCTGGCGAACCTCGTGGCGCTGCTCTCACAGGGGCAATTCACGGCGCTGGTGACGGCCGACGCCGTGGCCCTGGCAGTTGGCTTTTCGGTGTTCGTCGGCATCTTGTTTGGTGTATATCCCGCCTGGCGCGCATCACAACTCAACCCGATTGAGGCGCTGCGCTATGAGTGACCGCATTTGACCGTCTAGAACGAATGTGCTATCATAAGAGCAAAGTCGGAACATATCGTTCGATTGCTCAAAATGCCCTCTCGTGCACATTCGGTATCGGCAAAGAGGAGCTTGTTGCTGTAGTTACGCTGATGCGCCATGGCTACTAAGACTCTCTCTCTCAAACGCACCCTCAACGCCCCAATCGCCCATGTTTATCGCGCTTTCACCAATGCCACATCGCTGCGGGAGTGGTTCTGTGACGGTGCCATGGTGCAACCTCGCGTGGGCGGCCGATTGTACTGTCAATGGGAGGATGGCCATGCCCTGATGGGCAAATATACCGCCCTGACCCCGGAGAAGAAGATCGCCCTCGACTTGCGCGGCGACGAGGAGGGAACTTATTCCCAGTGCGTCATTACCCTTTCCGCCAAAGATGACGTCACCACGTTGCAGCTCAGCGATTCCAGCGAGAGCAAGTTGTGGATCAAGACAGCCGACGAGCGCCAGGCCAAATGGGATGCTGCGCTGGATAATCTCAAGTCGGTGTTGGAGACGGGTATTGATCTACGCCAGACCCGGCAGCCGGTGCTGGGCGTGGAGATTAGCGAAACACAGCCGGGGGATGAAGGCGTCCGGCTGGACGGCGTCACCGAGGGTATGGGCGCGTGTGAAGCCGGCCTGCAGCAAGGCGACGTGATCCTGAGCGTAAACGGCAAGAAGACCCCGAACTGGAACGCGATCGGCGCAGCATTGAACGGCCACGCCGCAGGCGACAAGGTCAAGGTCGTCTTCCGACGCAACGGCAAGACGATGAATGCCACCGTCACCCTCTCGGCGCGACCGGCGCCCGAAGTGCCGGCGACCGCTGAGGAGTTGGCCGAAATCGTGGCGCGCAAATACACCGAAGTCAACCGCGACCTGACGCAAGCCTTCAAGGGTGTGAGCGAAGAGAAGGCGGCTCGCGCGCCGGCGCCGGGCGAGTGGAGCGCGCGCCATGTGCTGGCGCACTTGATCGCGGAGGAACGCAACCTGCATACCTGGCTCACCGATTTGATCGCCGGCAACGAGCCGTGGTATGACGCGGCAACCGGCGCATTGCGCATCCGGCTCGACGCCGTCATCAACGGCTTCCCGACCGTTCAAGCACTGTTGACCGAGCTCAAGCGCAACGAAGCCGAGACGGTGGCGTTGCTCAACGCGCTGCCCGATGAGTTCGTCGCTCGCAAAGGCAGCTACCGGCGCCTGGCGTTGCGGATGCTTTCCTGGCCCGATCACGCCCGCGAGCATCTCGACCAGATCGTCGCCGCCGTGAGGCACTGAGTACGAGCGGCAGCCAGGCCGGGGTTGCCCACGCCTTGGAGGCGGCGATGCGGGTGGAACCCGCGTCGAATCCACCTGAGCGCGTGCATTGCTTGCAGCGGCGACATCGCTACAATATGCAGCGCGCGTATGATGTCGAACCGTCCCCGCGCTCAAGATTTCCCCCCGGGAGGGTCACGGCTCTGGCATTCTTGCGACTGCCATGAATTGCGGTCGGTGTAGCATGTACGGCGGCATCAAACTTTTCAGCGGCACCAGCCATCCTGCGCTCGCTCAAGAGATCTCGGATTATCTCGGCGTGCCGTTGAGCGGCCGAGAGATCATCAAATTCCCCAACGAGAACCTGTTCGTGCAGTTACACGAAAGTGTGCGGGGGCAAGACGTCTTTCTGATCCAAACCATGTGCCCGCCGGTGAGCGATAACATCATGGAGTTGCTCATCGCGATTGACTGCCTGCGTCGTGACTCCGCCGGCCGAATCACCGTCGTGGTGCCCTACCTGGCCTACGCGCGGAGCGACAAAAAGGACCAGCCGCGCGTGCCAATCACAGCGCGCCTGCTGGCCGATATGATCCAGATCGCCGGCGCCGATCGTTACATCACGGTGGATCTGCACGCCGGGCAAATTCAGGGCTTCTTCAGCATCCCCGGCGACGAGATCACCGCCTTTCACATCTTGAATGAATACTTCGCCCAAAAACAGCTTGAGGACGTGGTGATTGTGACCGCCGACCTAGGATTTGCCAAGAAGGGGCGCAACTTCGCGGCCAGGCTCCAAGTGCCGATGGCCTTCGTTGAGAAACGCCGCACCGGAAACGACAACTGTTCGGAAGCGCTGACGGTCATCGGCGATGTGGACGGCAAGAATGTCATCATCGTGGATGACGAAATCTCAACTGGCGGCTCGATCGCAAACACCGTGCGGGTGGTGAAAGAGCACGGCGCGCGGGATATCTACGTGAGCTGCTCCCATCCGGTGCTCGCGCCGCCGGCGATCGAGCGCCTGCGGGCGTTGCCGGTGAAGGAACTTGTCACAACCAACACATTGCCCATCCCGCCGGAGCGCATGCTGCCGAATATCAAGGTGCTGTCTGTCGGCCCGCTGCTGGCCGAGGTGATCCGCCGCGTGCACGAAGGCCGCAGCGTGGGCGAGCTATTCAACGAGTGATCAGTCGAGGATGCGGTACTGGTAGTCGGTGACGAAATTCTTGAGCTTGTTCACCAGCTCAAGCCATTCCTCGCTTTCCAGCACTTGCCGGAGCGATTCCTGGTCGGCGGCGACGGCCGGCATGATGATCTGCGGACCCTCGCCGTATACCGTGTACCAAGCCTCGGTTGGACGAATACCCATTTTGATGATCTTCGGCGCGAACTCCTGCACGATGAACTCAAAATAGGCAGTCTCTTCATCCGATTTGATGTTCCAACTGAAGATGAGTCTAACCATGGCGATGGATGGCGATGAGCGGCGTCAATGCTTCATCTCCAGCAGGATGACCTGAGTGTCCTCCGGCAGGCTGCCGCGCGTCACCTTGAGCGCATCTTGCGTCTGTGGACTGGTCCGCCCCATCTCTTTCAGGAACTTATTGAGGCTGTCTTTGCTCTTCGGGCCATAACCCATCGGGACGACGAGGGCGGGTTCGATCATGCTGATCACCTCGGCAGCCTGTGCAGGGTTGAGCTCCTCGTCGCCGCTGATCGGCACGAGCAACACATCTACCGTCTCAAGCGCATCAATCTGCGACTGCGTGGGGACGAAAGCCAGCCCGCCCAAATGCGCCACGCTGAGTCCGTCGAAGTTGAAGGCATAGACCGTGCATTTCTGATGCGCCCCTTTCTTCTCCGGCCGCATGGCCACGCCGGTGATGAATACACCGCCCATCTCGTATTCGCCCGGCCCGGTGATCTTACGCACGTCGCCGCGTTGTGCGCCGATCACCGCGTTGATGTTGTTGTGGCGCGGATGGTCGCGGCTGATCGTGACGACATCAGCTTTCAGCTTGGGCGGCTCCAGGCCAGCGTCGGCGCTATAAGGATCGGTGACGATGGCAAGCGTGGCCCGTTCGGTCATGCGGAAGCAGCTTTGTCCGTACCACGTAATCTCCATACGAGCGATTGTATAGCAGCCTAGGCGCGCTATGGTCCGGCAAGGCGCCCCGGCTTACGCCAGCGTTATGAGAGCCACAGTCGGAAGAATGCAATCGCAGCCAACGCCAGGCAGACTGCGCCCAAGGCGCTTAGTGCGTTGATGGTCAGCAACGTGCCGCACACCAGCAGCGCCGCAAATGCCACCGCCCACGTCAGCCGTGATACGCCGGCCTCGATGCGTCGCAGATCCTCGGTGGACTTCGGGCTCAACTGGGCGCGGACCTCGAGCTGCCCATTGAGCGCGTGTGAGAAAAATGCGTCGCTTTGGTTGGGCAGTTGTATCGTCTGCCGGATCAGGCGCGCGCCCTCATTCAGCACGTCCTGCACCGTGCGCGCTGTGGTCGATCCGGCCAGGCCGCTTGCAAAGGCCTGAATCGCTCGCCAGGGGTTAAAGGCCGGATCCAGCGCGGTGAGCATGCCGGCCAGGATGTTGGCCGCGCGTCCCAGATACAGCACGTTCTGCGGAATCTGAAAGGGCAAGCTGGAGAGCAAATCGCGGAACTCGGTGGCAAAGGCATACATCTCGCCGAACTCGACATTGCTGATGTCGTTCACCGCCGCGCCCCAGAAGCGGTCAAACAGTGCGCCGACGGCCTGCTCCACGCGGTCCAGGTCGGCTTCGGGCAGGAAGAACCCCATGCGCTGCGCGGCGGCCGTCCAGCGTCGCGCGTCCTTTAAGCTCACGGCGATGATAAATTCGCGCAGCTCGCGCATGAAGGCCGGCGGGATGCGCCCCATCATGCCGAAGTCCACATAGGTCAAACGAAAGGGCGTGCCTTGGCCGATCGGCACCTTCCACGCGCGCGCGGTGGCGCGATCCAGCGGTTGCACGAACAGGTTGCCAGGATGCGGGTCGGCGTGAAAAAAGCCGTGCTCGAACACCTGGCGCAGGTACGTGTCGAACAGCTTGTTAGCCACTTCGCGCCGCGACACGCCAGCGCTCTCCAACCCCTCGAAGTCCAGGATTTTGATGTCCTCGACGTTCTTCATCACGATCAGCCGACGGGTGGTGAGATCGGTGTATACCTTGGGCACGCGCACGCCGGTGTCCTGAGCGAAGTTGCGATCGAACTCCTGCGCGTGCTGTGCTTCCTGTGCGTAGTCCAGTTCTTGCAGGACCACTTCGCTGAACTCCCTGACCAGCGCATCCAGATTCGCGCGCCGGCGAATCGGCTTGTAGAGTTTCAACCATCCGGCGATGGTCTTCAACGAGCGCAGGTCGGTATCCACGATGGCCTGCATGTGTGGCCGTTGCACCTTGACGACGACCCGCTGGGCCGTCGCCTTGCCGTTCGGCGATGGGGTGCGCAGCGTAGCCAGATACGCCTGCCCAAACGACGCGGCAGCGACCGGTTGGGGGTCGAACTCCTCGAAGACGGCCTCGATGGGTTGGCCTAACTCGCGTTCGATCACGGGCAACATGACGCTGGCCGGCGCAGGCGGCACGGCGTCCTGTAGGCCGGAGAGTTCTGCGATGATCTGCGGCGGGAGCAGATCGACGCGGCTGCTGAGGAATTGGCCGAGCTTGATCCACACGCCGCCCAACTCGATGGCCAGGTTGCGAAAGTCGCCCGCCAGTTTGATCAGGCGATCCATGCGCCCCTGCGCCACGCGCGCTTGACCGACAATCCTCGCTAGGATCAGCTCCCACCAGACGAATCCAGCGACCATGGTTGCGCCGAACCAAAGGGCTTTGACCGCGCGCGCGCGCAGCGCACGCCGATCTGGGGGCGGCTCGTCAGCCCGTCGCGCGGGCGCGGCCGAGTCAGCTTGCCTTTCCACAAGCGTCCTCAACTGTTCTAGGCCGATGTCGGTAAGCAACGACATGTAGAAACCTCCGAGGGCATTGTAGCCATAGGGGTGAGCGTGAGATGAGGAGACGCATCGGGAGATGGCCAAGACGCAGCACCATGCGTCTCTCCCACCCCACATCCTCGCGCGCCTACCGGACCGCCGACCGGTCCAATTCAACGCGCCGGATCGCATGGCGGCCCGTCGCAGCGGCTCAAGTCGCCCATGAAGAAGTTGCGTTCACACTGCGAGACGAACCCGCGCCAGTCGAGCAGCCGGCCGTCTTTGCCCTGCGCGAATGGCCACGGCGTGGTCGCGCCTGGCACAGCGCAGCAGCACCCGCCGCCGTAAGCCGGATCAGTTCTGCAACCGCAGTTGCTCACCCAGGAACGGTGCGCCGCCCCACACGAAGTCCATGCGACGGATCGTTGCGAAGATGCCCGCGCCCTTGTCCGGCAGTACGCCCACCGTCATGAACGGGTTCTGCATGCGCACGGCGCGCATGCACCCTCGAGCGTGACCCATTCGATGATGCAATGCGGTGAGGTCATCATCCCCAGGGTTGTGGTGTGGACTATGCACCTGCGCCCATCAGGCGTGCGACCCAAACATCGTCACGCCGCCAACCCGGACGCACCTTCGCCCACAATTCCAGATAGACTTTCGTACCCAGCTCGCGCTCGATTTCCTTGCGCGCATTTGCGCCGATCTTCTTGAGCATCTCGCCCTCTTTGCCGATCAGGATGCCTTTGTGCGATTCGCGCTCGACGTAGACCGTTGCCGCGATATAGATCACGCCGTTCGGGCGCGGCTGCCACTCTTCGATGGCGACCGCGATCCCGTGCGGCACTTCTTGCTCCAGGAAGCGCAGGGCTTGCTCGCGCACGAATTCAGCCGCCAGAAAGCGCGCGTTCTGGTCGGTGAACTGCCCGGGCGGGAAATAGCGCGGGCCGTAGGGCAACGTGTTCAGAATCATGTTCAGCAATTTGTCTAGGTTGTCGCCGCGCGTGCCCGAAGTCAGAATCGAGGTTTGCAGGTCGAAGATGGCGGCGGCCGAGCGGGCTTGCGCTTGCCCGGGCGCCTCCGTGGCGGCGTCTGTCTGTGGCTGGGGCAGCAGCGCCTCATGCGCTGCGACATGCTCAACCACATCACGCGGGTCGAGCAGGTCGGCCTTGTTCATCGCCAGCAGCTTCGGTTGCGGCAGTCGGGAGATGTGCTCAGCGACGCGTTGGTCTTCGTCGGTCGGCAACCGGCTGACGTCGGTGACGAACAGGATCGCGTCGCAGTCCTTCAGCGCCGCGTCCACTTCGCGCATCATGTAGCGGTTGAGCGCCTGCTTCGGTTCGTGCACTCCGGGCGTGTCGAGGAAGAGCACCTGGGCGTCCTCGCGGGTGAGGATGCCCAAGATGCGCCGACGGGTGGTCTGCGGCTTGGGCGAGATGATGGCGACCTTGTGGCCGATGAGCGCGTTGACCAGCGTGGACTTGCCGACGTTGGGCTTGCCCACCACGGCTACGTATCCGCTGCGGTGATCCGCCGGCGGCGGTGGTTCCTCGCCGCCCAGAAAGCTTTGGATCAGCCGTTCGGTCTCGTCATGCGTTTGCGCTTGATCGCTCATACGCATTCCTCGCGCGCTGGAAGGCCTCGATGATTTTGTAGTATCCCGTGCAACGGCACAGGTTGCCGCTGATGCTTTCCTTGATCTGCGCGTCCGATGGGTGTGGATTCTCGCAGAGCAGCGCCGCGCCGCTCATGATGAAGCCGGGTGTGCAGTAGCCGCACTGCACAGCGCCCGCTTCGATGAAGGCGCGTTGGAGCGGGTGCAGTTCGTCGCCGGGCGCCGCTTGCAGCGCATTGACACCTTCGATCGTGAAGATCGTCGCGCCATGGGCGCACGGCGCGGGCGTCAGACAGGCCATGACCGCGCGCCCGTCCAGGATCACCGTGCATGCGCCGCATTCGCCCTCGCTGCACCCTTCCTTTACGCCGACCAGGCCGCAGTCTTCGCGCAACAGCCTCAGCAACGTTTTTTCGCGCGCTTCGGCGTGGCCGATTGAATAGGCGCGTCCGTTGACCGTTGTGTGGATGGTCGAGATCGGGCGCCCCCCCGCGCGGATGGGCACGTCGCCGGCATCCCTCTGCGCAAGCCGCAGCAACGCCGGCGGCTCCGGCCATCCTGCCCCCGGCGCAGCCGCCAGCGCCGTGGAGAGCGCGCGGCGTACGAGGACGGCAACCGCATCGCGTCGGTATTCGGCGCTGCTGCGAATGTCGTCAATCGGCCGGGCAGCCTGGGCAGCCAACTCGGCCGCGCTGCGGAGCGCCTCTTCGTCAGGCATCCGGCCCACCAGCCAGCGTTCGGCTTCGGGCGCGCGGATGATCGTTGGCGCGACCGCGCCCAAGGCGATCCGCGCATCGTCCATTCGTCCATCGTCGCTCAGGGTGAGCACCACGGCGCAATTCACCACGGCGATCGCTTGCGCCTGTCGCAGGCCGAGTTTGAGAAATACGCCGCGCTGATTCGGCTGTAACGCGCGAAAGGCAATATCGGTGAGCATCTCATCGGGCTGCATCACCGTCCGGCGCACGTCGGTGTAGAAGTTGGCCAGCGCCATGCTACGCTCGCCGCGCAGCGAACGCAGCGTCACCTGCGCGTCCAGCGCCATCAGCGCGGTGATGGTGTCGTTCGCCGGGGATGCGGTGATCAGGTTGCCGGCGACCGTGCCTCGATTGCGGATCTGCGGCGCGCCGACTTGCCGGCAGGCCTGCGCCAACGGCAGCGCGCGCGACACGCACAGGGCCGACGCCACCACGTCGTTGTGGGTGACCAGCGGACCGAGGTGAATCCACCCGTCTGCATCCAGGCGGATGGCGTCCAAATTGGGCAGGCGCGATATGTCTATCAGCGCGCACGGTGGGCGAAGTTTGCGGTCGAACTCAACGATCAGGTCGGTTCCGCCGGCGATCACCCGCGCCTTGTCTTGGTGTGCGGCGAGCAGCGCCAGCGCTCGGTCAAGCGAATCGGGGATGAAGTAGTCGCGCCACATGACTTTGATAGTGTCTCAGGCGCAATCGTATCATCACCCCCTCAGTTCCAGCGCGGGGCGACGAGTTCAGGCGCGTCGAACGCGTCGTGGGTGAACAGTTTCCCGCGGAAGACCGGCGTCGTGCTCAGCGCATGGCGCACGATGAGCGCGCGAGGGTGCTTGCCGGTGAAGTTCTCGGCCAGTTCGGCGGCTTCGCGCACGCTGGACGAGGAGAGAAAGTGAATGTCGCGGGCGAGTTGCTCGCATTGTGGTCCGGCGGCAATCACACGATGGCGCTGCATAGCGTGAGCGAGCAAGTAGGCGCGCGCCTCGCCGGTTTGCAGGCTGCGCCCTCGGAGTTGTCTGATCACCGACTCGGGCGATGGCGCATTCGTCAGCGCATTGTAGAAGGCACGCGCCGATGCGCCGTCATCGTCGCGACGGCCGATGGGCAAGATCAACGATCCGCCACGCCGCAAGATCGGGGTGCGCGCCAGGCTGATGTGGATGGCAGCCAGGCCGGCGTCGAACAGGCTTCCGCCAGCGCGCCCACTGCGGTTAGGCTCGGCCAGCACAACGTCGTAACTCGGCGCGTCCACGTCGCACTCTTGCAGCGCGCGGGCTGCATCGGCGAGGGCGTCGTCCACGTTAATCGGGGCGCCGGCATAGACGGCCAGCGGATGGCCTTTCGCGTCCACCAGCGCGCCAACGGCGAACATCAAACCGGCGCGCCGAGCGCCCTCACGCACGACGCGCTGGAAGAGCGGGAGATCAAGCGCAGACGGTTCGATGCGGTCGTCGTAGAAGCGCGTGGTGCGCAGTTCGCGCCGCGCAGGCGCTCCTACCACACCCAGAGTGATGGTGGCGCAACTGCCGGCGCAGCAGGCATCGTCGCCTAGTTGCATGAGGTAAATCGCAATCAGCAGGTCGGCCTCAGCCGCTCGATAGTTGATCGTGAGCGGCACGCCTTCGAAGCTGCCCATGTCGTCCAGCTCACGCACGTCTTCAGGATCGTGCTGGGCGATGTGAATGCAATTCGCGTACTCTCCCAGGCCGTTGAGGGCAGTATGGACGCCATGCAGCGGTTCAGCACTGTTGGGCATCTCGTCGTCCATTGCGGCGATCAGCAGCGTCACCCGATGAGGCGCGATGCCGGCGCGCTCCAGGTGCGACAATACGCCGCGCAGGATTGCTAAGCGCGCCTCGTCCAGGGGCGCACGATCGCAGACGATGACGACGTTAGTATTCGCGCCGCACAGATCGGCCAGTGGCAGCGAGTTGAGCGGGTTGGACAATCGGATTTCGACTTCCGCATCTACGGCCGCCAGCGGCACGGCAGCGGCAGCAGCGGTCTGTTCGATTTGCCACCGAGTTGGCAAACCGTAGGAACTGATAAAGAAGCATCGGTCTTCCTCGTACACGTCTACACCTCGACTTGACCAGCGATTGTATCCCTCATCCGGCAATTCGCGCGGATGGTGACTCGACAATCGCCATACGCATCGCGCACGTTGCAACGCGGGATGCTATACCTCGCTTGCATGAACGTTCGGTAAACGTCTTTTATCGTGCTGCTGCGCACAGGCCCGGCGCAACGCCGCAGCGACTCGCCCTGCGCTTCGGTTGATCGGGAAGAGCGCGCGTCAGGCACCGGCAGGGTTGCATCTCGTCGAACTCGCCAAGCCGAGAACGGCGCTCATCACCTTGACGACCGTCGCGGCGACAGCGATCGTGGAGGCGACGAAGAACCAGTTGCACGCGCTGCGCCCCCTGCCGATCCCAAGCCGGCGCCTGCGCATCGGACGCAGCTCGGCCGGATGACATCAGGAGTGGGTTGGCGCTCAGCATATGAGGGCGCGCCTTCACCGCCGGCAGCCGGCGGCGTTGTTGCTGATACGGCACGGCAAATCCACCGCGCCGGCAAAGTAGCCCTTCACCAGCCCGCTGAGGTCTTCCGAAGTGTGGCGGGCCAGCGCATCGAAGAAAGCATCCTGATCGGCGATCTTGTAGATCTGCGACTGGTAGTAGTCTTTCATCGCAGCATCGAGCGTCGCTGTGCCCACTTGTTTGCGGATGTCGTTGAGGAACATTAGCCCGCGCCGGTAGACCGCGTTGATGTAGGCGCGTGAATCGGGGTAGGCGCTCAGGGGCAGGTCAATCGCGCCGGTCAGCCGGCCGCGCTCCTTGCCCAGGATGAAGTGGCCGTACCACCAATCGGCGTCGGCGTCGTAGTACTCCTGGTAGAAGCGCAGCTCGCCGTAGCGGGCGAAGGCCTCGTCCAGCCAGGGCGAACGGATCTGATCGTTTCCGACGACGTTGAACCACCATTGGTGCGCCACCTCATGCACCGTCGTCGCGATCAGGTCGTGACGCGCGCCACGGCCGGAATAGCCGGCGTAGATCGTCGCGCCGATGCCGACCATGGCGCTGTATTCCTGGCCCTGTTGCCGGCCGGTCTCCACGATGCGCAGCGTCCGGTAAGGATAGGGCCCATACAGCCGTGTAAACAGCCGCACTGCGCGCGCGGCGGTGTTCAGCACCGCCGCGCTCGTGTGACGGTGTTCGGGATAGACGTAGTGGATGAACGTGACGCCGTCTTCCTCCAGCGCATCAACTTCATACACGTCGCTGGCCGCGAAGGCGAACACGCGCGCCTTCGGCAGCGAATAGCGCCACAAGCGACCGTCGCGCATCTCATCGCCGCCGCCGGCGATGGTCACACCTTCTGGCGCGAGGATGCTCACCTCGTAGTCGGCCAGCTCCGACGTGTAGGGATCGCCGATCGGCACATAGGCGGGCGTGTCCCATTGGCCGTCGCGGAACGGCGCCAGCATGACGTACCAGTGACCGCACATCAGGCTGTGAGGCCCGCGCGAGGTGTCGTCGCCGCCAATGCCGGTGATCATTTCCTGCAGCGGCACCTTGAAGGTGAAGTTGAAGGTCATAGCGATAGCTTTACCGGGCGGCAGCGGCGCCGGCAGTTGCACGGTGAGCACAGCGTCGGTCAGCTCGAAAGGCAGCGGCTCGGCCTGGCCAAAGATGCGCACGTCGCGGAACTCGACGGCGCCGGCGCGTCGCGCCGGCGGCAGGTTGAACTTCACCTCGCTGGTGGTCTGACCGGTGGGATTGACGAATTCGATCCGTTGCTGGGTGTGCACGTTGCCACCGGCGTAGTCCAGCGTGACATTGAGCACGTAGAGCGGACGCTCAGGTGGATCGTCCAGCGTGGGCAGCGCGCCACCAATTAAGCGGCCCACAATGTCGCCGCTGCGCACGACGGCTGTCGGGATCAAGATCGGTTTGCCCGATGCACCGGTGCGCGTGCACGCGGCAAGCGCGAACACGACAATCGAGCAGCACACAACGGCGCACCGCATGTCGCGCAAACGAGCAACCGGGTTCCTCGGAGGAAGCTGGTTTCTATCCCGCTCCCCACAAGTTCACTGCTTGCCATCGCTCCTCACCGATTCTTCATCGGTGCCAAGCGTAATGGTCGGCATTGCCCGCGCTGCCGCGTTAGGGAGCGTCAACCTGGCCAGCACCCACCCGCGCTTATTTTGCTGCCTAACTTGGAACCAATTGCCGTCTTTGCTCTTTCCCAGCACGGGCAGGACCACGCCGCGCTTGGCGTTGCCGATGATCTTGGCCTTCTGGTTCGGCTCGGCGCGGATGTTCAGGCTGCTGGGCGCGTTGACGGCGAGCGCCGGCTGTGCGCCCGTAGGCGCTTTCACGGGCGTGAGCGCCGGCTTGGGCTTTGCTTGCGCCTGGTCTGTAGCAGGCGCTTTGATGCTGGCGACGTTTTCCGGCGGAGGGACGACGCCTGGCCCGGTCTCGATGAATCCTTGGCCCAGGCAGATGCCCTTCGCCCCCCGTGCAGGCAAGATCTCAAAACAGCTATCGTCGGCGTGGACGTCGTTGTGTTCCACCGGAAATTCTGCTGAACTCCAGATCAGCACGTTCACCACACTGTTCATCGCCACGCCGTCCACCGCTATCTGTTCCCAACGGTCGTAGGGCTGCGCCCAATTGGAGCAGACCAGGTTTGGATCGGTCATGTCGCGCGGGCCGCCATCTTGGTCAATGCATACGCGCACCTTCAGGTTGCCGTCCTGGATGGACTTCGGCGGGATCTCGGCCTGCTCGCTCAGGTTGCTCGACCAGAGCTGCAACCAGGAGGTGAAGCGGATCGGCGCGCCGATCGGCAGGTTGATCACGTATTGCATGATGCCGGCCTTCTTGTTCAGAGCAAAGAAATTGAACCAGCGGTTTGAGCCGCCGCCGCTGTGCACCCGATAGGGATACTCGTGTTGGAAGACGGGCCGGAACTCCGGCGTGCGGAAGTAAGGATCGCGTGGGTCAACGCCTTCGGGCGGCTCTTCCCAGAAGGGCACCCATCCCCAGGCCACGTTGATCTCGCCGCGGCCGGCAAAATAGATTCCCGGGTGCTCATGTCCCGGATTGATGAGCAAGTTGTAGCCAGGCCGGTATGGTGCGCCCGTTTGAGCGGCAGCCGCGCGCAGGCCTGCCACATTATCGGATCGTGGCAAGGTCGTGAAGGCCAGAGCGCCCAATACGATGATTGTGATAAGCGTCTTGCGCATTGGATTTGTGGCGGCCATATCGTTCTAGCGCTGTCTCGCGTTGCTCAGCCCGCTGCATCACAGGCTCAACCCCGGGCTGACATGAGCAACGGTATCAGGCGATGATCACCTGCGCTTTATACCACGGTCGCACGGCGCATCGAGATGTCGCACGGGATGCAATGCCCGATGGGCAGAGGTTTATACTCGGTAAGGTGGACATTGATCGCTCGGTAAGCCATCGGCGGGGCCGCCTGTCGCGGATGCCTCTGAGCCGGTCAGCGATCGCCCTGAGCGCGCTTTTGCTGTGCGCATGCAGCGGGCGCCCGCTTGCCGTCGCAGCCACGCCGATACCGGTGGTCCCGCAGTACTGCGCGTTGCGCGTCGAGGGGCGGTGGGTCGTTGATGCGGGAGGCCACGTGGTCATCCTGCATGGGGCGAGCCTGCCCACCCTGACGGAAATGGCGCACAGCGATCGCCAGGCTGCACAGCGCCTCCGCGACCTGGCCGAGGCCGGCGCGCGCATCGTGCGCTTGCCGGTTGATCCCAGCGAGATTGTGCCGACGTTCGTGCCGGCGGCCGTATCCCCCTTCGTTGAACAGGCGAATGCGCTGGGGATGCTCGTCGTCCTCGCCTATCGCAACGACCCTGGCGAGACGCTGAACCAGCAAGGCGAAGCGGCCGAGGAGTGGCTGCGGCTGGTCCTGACGTATCTGCGCAACGCGCCCGGCGTGTGGCTTGAACCCTTTGCCCAGCCCATTGCCACGCCGAAGTGGCGCGCGATGAACCAGCGGATGGTGGATGTCGCGCGCGGCTACCGTGCCGATAACATCATCGTGGTTCGCGCTCCAGATTGGCTGCGGGACACTTCGGACGCGCCGCTGGTCGGCGACCGCATCGTCTATGCCGTGTCCTCGCTGGATGATTGGCCGCTGGATGTCGCGCCGTTCATCCTGACCGACTTCGACGGCGCCGGCGTCCAGGCAGTGCAGGATGCGCGGGTGTGGAGCATCGCAACCGAGGCTGTCCGGCCAACCGATCTCGCAGGGCTGTGGCGCGCGAGCCAACCCTGCGAATGAGCCATCGGCCTTGGCTTGGAAAGTCTGTGCGGATGAATCGTCAATCCCGAATTGATCATCCCCAATCGGGGATCCACACGACGGTTTGGATCCTCGGCGATCAACTCTCGCACCGCTGGCCGGAGTGGTTAGCCCACGCGGGGTTAGGCCCGACCAACACGAGGCTGCTCTTCATCGAGAGCGCGGCCAAGATCCGTTCGCGGCCATGGCACAAGCACAAGCTCGTCCTGGTGCTCAGCGCCATGCGCCACTTCGCCCAGGCCATGCGCGACCTGGGCTGGCCGGTGGACTATCGCAAAGCTGCGACGTTCGAGGCCGGCCTGCGCGCGCACATCGCGGCGCATGCGCCCGCGCGCGTCGTCGTCATGCAGCCCAACACCTGGCAGGGGCGGGCCTTCGTGAAGCAGTTGAGCCGGGCCGGAGGCCATCCAGTCGCTGAATTTTTGCTGCTCGATTCGCGCTTCTTCCTGGCCAAGCCAGAGGACCTAGGCGCGAGCCGGTCGCCGCTCATGGAGACGTTCTATCGCCGGATGCGCCGACGCACCGGCTACCTGATGGACGGGGACCAACCCGTCGGCGGCAAGTGGAACTTCGACGACGAGAACCGCCGACCGCCGCCGCGCGCGTGGCGCGCGTCCGGCTCCCCACTCCCGATTCCCAACTTGCCTGCATTCGCCCCTGACCCCATCACCCGTGAGGTCATCGCCGAAGTCGCGCAAGTGGCATCGGCCTGGGGCGCGCTGGATGGCTTCGCCTTGCCGGTGACGCGCGAAGACGCGCTGAAGTTCTGCGCCGATTTCATTACCCATCGCTTGCCCAACTTCGGCCCTTACGAAGACGCGATGGTGAGCGGGCAACCGGTGCTGTTCCATTCGATGCTCTCGCCGCTGCTCAACATCGGCCTGCTGGAGCGCGACGAGCTGTGCGCGATGGCGGAGCAGGCCTATCGCGAAGGCCGCGCGCCGCTCAATTCCGTCGAAGGGTTCATCCGGCAACTGATCGGCTGGCGCGAATTCGTCTATGCCTGTTACTGGCGCGAGATGCCCCGGCTGCGCGAGATGAACGCCCTGAACGCGACGCGGCCACTGCCGAAGTTCTACTGGGACGCGCAGACGGAGATGGCCTGCTTGCGCGCGTGCGTACAAGGCGTGTGGGAACGCGGCTACACCCATCACATCCAGCGGCTGATGGTGCTGTGCAACTTCGCGCTGCTCGCCGGGGTTAGCCCCCAAGAAGTCAACGAGTGGTTCTTCGCGACGTATGTAGATGCCTACGACTGGGTGGTGACGCCCAATGTGGTGGGCATGGGCATGTATGGCGACGGCGGCATCGTCGGCACCAAGCCCTATGCCGCCAGCGCCAACTACATGCACAAGATGAGCACCTACTGCGCGGGCTGCCGCTACGACCCCAAGCAACGCCTAGGTGAGCGCGCGTGTCCATTCAACGCGCTGTACTGGGACTTCGTAGCGCGCAACGCCGACATCCTGAGCGCAAACCCGCGCGCCGGTATGCCCGTGATGGCGCTGCGCAAGATGAAAGCCGATGAGGTGGCAGCACTGCGCGCGCAAGCGAAGCACTTTCTCGACTCATTGGCCTAACGCAACAGCGCCTGCGCCAGCGACTCCCACTCCGCCTCGAGCGAGCCGGTGAAGGCGGGCTTGCCCGCCCGGCGGTACCAGTAGCCGGCGTTGAAGATATCGCCCTCCTTGCGGTGCAGGTAAGCGTGCACCCATGCGCCGTCTGCGTCGTCCTGCGCCTGGGCGCAAGCGTGCGCTTTGTGCCAATCGCCTTTAGCGTCCCACCACAGCGCTTGCGCGGCCAGGCTCAGCCCAGCCGGCGGCTGATTCAACGCCAATGATGCTTTGAACTCGGCATAGTGCATGATGACGATTATCGCGCCGTTTGTCGCATGGGAGCGAGTTGGGGTTTAATAGCGCCGGCGCCCATGATGAGACCGCGCTTCCCTGCGCTTGCTTCACGCGACTTCCGCATCTTCTGGATCACGCAGCTCATCTCGCTCATCGGCACGTGGATGCAGAATACGGTGCAGGCCTATCTGGCCTATCGCATCACCGGCCAGCCGATCTACCTCGGCTTGATCGGCGTCGCCAGCAGCGTGCCTTCGCTGTTATTCACGTTGCCCGGCGGCGTTTGGGTGGAAGGGCTCGATAAGCGCAAAACCGTCATCGCCTTCCAGGCGCTGATGATGGCGCAGGCATTGGCGCTGGCCTGCCTCACCCTCACCGGCGTCGTCACGATCTGGTGGATCACCGGGCTGTCTTTCGTCCTGGGCGCGGCCAACTCGATCGAGATCACCGCGCGTCAGGCGATGATGGTCGAGGTCGTCGGCAAAGCGGGATTGCCCAACGCAATTGCGCTGAACTCGACTGCGTTCAACGTGGCGCGCGTGGTGGGCCCGGCGCTCTCCGCGCCGCTGCTGCTGATTTTTGCCGAACGCGGCGAGGGATGGGCCTTTCTCCTCAACGGCGTCAGTTACTTGGTCGTCATTCTTGGACTACTGGCGATTCATCCGAAAGCGGCCGATAGGGCCGCAGCGGGTGAACATCCCGCCATAGCCTCGCCAAACGATGCGCTCGCGCGGTTTCGCGAAGGTCAGCGCTACATTCGTCAGACGACGCTGATCGGGTTGATCATCATCATGGCGGCGGTGCCGGGCCTGTTGGCCTTCCCGGTTATCCAGCAAATCCCTGCGTTTGCGCGCGACGTATTGGCGCAGCCAGGCGACACCGATGCTGCCGTGGCCGCGCGCAACAGCGCCATGGTGACGGCCCAGGGCGTCGGCGCGCTACTTGCTGCAACTATGCTCGCGCTGCTCAGCGCCTTTCGCCGCAAGGGCTGCCTGATGACGGCGGGGCAGTTCGCCTTCTCGATTGCCCTTTTGGGCATCGGCCTCTCGCGCAACATCGCGCTCACCTTGCCGATCCTGACGCTGTTCGGCTGGGGGACGGTCACCGCGCTGGCAACCAGCAATACCATCATCCAGCTCGTCACGCCAAACGCGCTGCGCGGCCGCGTGATCAGCACTTATTTGTGGGCGCTCCAGGGCGTCGCGCCGTTCGGCAGCCTGTTGATCGGCTGGATTGCGCAGACGTGGGACGCGCCGACGGCGGCGCTGTTCAGCGGCCTGGCCTGCCTGGCAACCCACATCGTGATTCACCTGAAGACGCCTACGGTGCGCCGGTTTGAGGGTTGAAAAGAAGCCCCCGGCTTCCTCCAGGAAGTCGGGGGAGTTGGCGGCTGTTTTCGTGCGTTTAGCGTCGCGCCCCTATTGCGGCCGCTCACCCAGCGTCACCGTGAGGTCAAGCTGCCGGCCGTCGCGCCACACGGTCAGTGTGACGCGGTCGCCGGGTTGATGATTCTTGACCAGCAGTGCGATCAACTCCTCATAGTTGCTGACCGGCTGACCGTTGAACGCCAGGATGATGTCGCCCAGCCTGATGATTTGGCCGGTGCTGCGGCTGATGGTCGAGCCGCGCAGCCCTGCGCGCGCGACCGGCCCACGCTCCACCACGCCGCCGACCACGACGCCGCGCTCGATCGGCAGGTCGAACTGATCGCCGACCTCGGCCAGGCTGAACGCACCCTGAATGCCGAGATAGGGGTAGCGCACTCGCCCCTCTTCAAGCAACGCCCGTACCACGCGCTTGACCGTGTTCGAGGGCACGGCAAAGCCCACGCCGCTGTTGACCGGCTGGCCGAACCCAGCCATGTTGTTGGTTCGGATCGCCGTGTTCACGCCAATCACTCGGCCTCGCATGTCGAGCAACGGACCGCCGGAATTGCCCGGATTGATCGCTGCATCGGTCTGAATGATGTCCGGGTTGGAGAACGACCCTTGGCCGCTGGACGACGGTTCGGGCAACACGCGCCCGCGCGCGCTCACAATGCCCAGCGTCATGGTGCCGGCCAGCCCGAACGGGTTGCCGATGGCGACGACGCGTTGACCCACCTTGACTTCATCCGAGTCGGCCAATTCGACCGGCGTCAGCCGCTCGGCCGAGCGATCCACCTTCAGCAATGCTAGGTCGCTGTAAGCGTCGGCGCCGACCAGCTCGGCGCGCGCGTATGTGCCATCGGAGAAGATGACGTTGATCCGATCCGCGCCATCCACAACGTGGTTGTTCGTGACGATGTGACCGGCTGTATCAATCACAAAGCCCGATCCTGACCCCGCGCCGATGAATCCGCTGCCGGTGTTGCGTCGCACGGAAATCGAGACCACCGCACGGTTGACGCGCTCGTATAGGTTGATGAGCACGGCTTCCTCTTCGTCGAACCGGGCGCGCGCAGTGGCGGGAATGGCCGTTGGCGTGGGCTGGATGGCGACCGGCGCGTGAACCACCGATGTGATCGCCTCTGTTTCGTCGCTGCGGGTTAAGGCCGCGGCGCGCACCTCGGCCTGGTCGGCCAACGAACGCGCAAGTGATGAGATCGAACTGCAGCCCGACAGCAAGATGGCCGTCGCTGCGATGATCGAAAACAGTCGCTTGTTCTTCATGATTTTCGTTTACCTCAGACTTAAAACCGCCCGACGACAACGTCACTCTCGCGCGTCGAGCAGCGCGCATATCTATAATCCGACTTCGAGCCGCCGGCCAGTCGCCAGCGGTTTCCATGCTCAATCATCGTCAACAACTTTAGACGAGGCTGAAGCCGTTGTGAATAATAGAGCATGAGAAAGTTTAATATCTCACAACTTGCGCATGACCATTTGGGCTGACCCGATAGAAGAACGTGATCCATGGCGCACCTTGTGGCGGCTGCTGACTCACGATGGGTTGCTGATTGGGCTATGCGCGGTCGTCGCCGCCGGCTTGATTGCGACAGTGATCTTGCCGCAGCAGCCGTCGGCCGGCGTCTCGGATCCGGTGGCTTACAGCCGCTGGGAGGCCGAAGCCAAGCAGCGCGAGGGCGCGCTGTATGTGCCGCTGAACGGTTTGGGCCTCAACAATGTCGCACAGGCGGCCTGGTGGCGGATGGCGCTGGCTGCGTTCATGCCGATCGCGGGCCTGCGCCTCGCCGACCGCCTCATCCGGCTTGTAGACGCGCGGCGCGGCGCGCGCGATGGCGAGCTGCGCGATGAGCGACGTGTGCGTGTGACCTTACACGCGCCGCCGCTAAACGACCTCGCCGATCGGCTGCGCGCCCGGCGCTATCGCATTCTCCGGCATAGCGACGACGTGTTGGTCGCCGACCGCACCCCATGGGCGGAGCTGGCTTCTGCCGCGCTGCACCTGGGTTTAGTGTTTGCGGCGGTTGGCTTGTCACTCAACTTGGTCGTCGGCTGGGAGGCGACGAACCAGACGGTGGCCACCGGCGCATCCTTGCTGCTGCGCAATGGTCATGCGCTCACCCTGGCCGATGCGGCCGGTGATTCCGCGCGCGTCACGATCGTGTTGCAACCGAACGACGCTTCGGTCACGCTTGGGGAGGGCGAGCAAGCCCACGTCGCCGGCTTGCACCTTGCGCTCAACCGAATCGTGCCCGGCTATCGCCTAAGCGCAACAAACTCACAAGCCCGGCCCTTGCTTATCCGCGCGTCGAACTTCCTCTCACCGACGACGGAGGTGCTGGTCACGCTCGACGCCGATGAGCCGGAGCGCTACATTGCGGTGCCAGAAGCGCGGCTGGCGCTGGCGCTGACGGCAGCGGATTCCGCCAGCCAACCCGCCCGGCTACGCGCATTTGCCCTACCCTCGGGCGAGGCTATCACCGACACGGCGGTTCAGCCAACGCTGGTCGTTGGCGATGCCGAGTTGCGCTTCCAGCCGGCGCAGGGCGCGATCATGGATGTGCGCTACGCACCTGGCGACCTGCTGTGGTGGCTGGGTCTGACGACGACCCTGGTCGGCGCAATCGGCAGCCTCGTCTATCCCATGCAGCGCCTCCTCATCCGCCGCCGCGGGGAGTGGACGGAGTTCTACGCCAGCGGGCGCTACAGCCGGCGTGAGGTGGCGCGCCTGGTCGAATCCCGCCGTGAAGCAAATCCATCATGAACCTGAAGCACGATCTCACCTTTGCGCGCGTCGCAGCAGAACAAATGGATGATTACCTGCACGCCGAGGTGCTCTTCTACCCCATCGGCAGCGTGGACGGGATGCAAATGCCGCAGCTCACCATCGGCGCATGGCTGGAGACCGAATGGCGGTTGAGCGCATTGCGCGAGGCTTATCCCGAAGAAATCGGCGACGCGCTTGCCTCAGCGCAGGCGACGGTGCGCAAAGTGCGCCATCGCATCCCCGACCTGTATCAGAACAAGGCGCGTCGCGAGTTCAAGAGTCGCCTGGACAGTTGGGAGATGTTCCTCAACGACCGCCACGAGGCCACCGCGCGATCCGAGCCGTATAACGCGCCGCGCTCCGGCTACGCGGAGCGCGTCCACACGCGCTTTCGGCTGGAGTTGCTCAAGGACGATGTGGCGCAGTTAAGCGATCTGCTCGCGCGGCTACGCTTGTTGGACGGCCGATTGCGCATGCGCTTCCAACCGGGGGCGTTCATTTGGGAGCCGGAGCTGGCTCCGGCTGCGCCCGCCGACAAGTTCTGGTTCCTCTACGCTAAGCTGTAGCGGCGCAGCGTGATCAACCGGCCTGGCTATAATCCGCGCCGAGCACATGGCTCCATCACTCGACGCACTTGAACACGAGGCGCTGGCGGCGCTGGCGCAAGCCGACACCAGCGCCGCGCTGCAGGCTTGGCACGGCAAGTACTTCGGCACCAAGCGCGCCAAGGGCGAATTGGAGCGGGCGATGTCGGCAATTGCATCGCTCAGCCCGGCCGAACGGCCGGCCTTCGGCCGGCGCGCCAACGAGGTGAAGCAAGCGCTCGCTGCTGCGTTCGAGGCCAAGCAGGCAGCAGTAAAGGAAGCAGAACTGGAAGCGGCGATGAAGGCCGGCGCGCTCGATGTGACGTTGCCCGGCGCGACGATCCCGCGCGGCCGGCTGCATCCCAGCACGCTGACCCTCAGGCGCATCATCGCCATCTTCGCGCGCATGGGCTTTGAGGTGTATCGCTCGCCGGAGGTGGAGACCGACGAGATGAACTTCGGCCTGCTCAACATGCCGCCGGAGCACCCCGCGCGCGATATGTGGGATACCTTCTACACCACACAACCCGGTGTGCTGCTGCGCACGCATACCTCACCCGGCCAGATCCGCGTGATGCGCGAGCGCAGCGCCAACGGCGCCCAGCCCATCCGTGTGATCTTGCCCGGCATGGTCTACCGCTACGAGCAGGTCACGGCGCGCAGCGAGATGCAATTCAACCAAGTCGAAGGGCTGGCCATCGGTCGCACTATCACCTTCGCCGATCTGAAAGGCGTGATGGCTGAATTTGCCCGCCACATGTTCGGCAGCGATACGCGCATCCGCTTTCGATGCTCGTACTTTCCCTTCACCGAGCCAAGCGTAGAGGTGGACGTATACTGGGGGCTGGCCACCGAGCGCGACCGGATGATCACCAAAGGCACCGGCTGGCTGGAGATCGCCGGCGCGGGCATGGTGCATCCAACCGTGCTGCGCAATGGGGGCTACGACCCGGCCGAATGGTCCGGATTTGCCTTCGGCATGGGGCCAGAGCGCCAGGCCATGCGCCTGCTCGGCATCAGCGACATCCGCTACTTTTGGCAGAACGACCTACGCTTCCTCGAGCAATTTTGATGCGGCGCAGGATAGCGCTTTTGGCTACGACCAAGGCGGGTAAGAGACTTTCTCAAGGGCTGCGCCAGCTCCGCGGCGGCGGCAGCCATGCGCGGCTTCGGCCTGACCCATCTGATCTTTGACTCGCAGCTCCCCAAGCCAGCTCATGCGGCGCAGCGCGCCCCGCCCCCGTAGCGGCATTGAGCAGGGCGAGCAGTTGCCGGATCCTGGCCGAACGCCCCAGCGCGGCCCACGCCATCTCGTTCAAGCGGTTTCGACGCTTCATCAGCGATGCGCCTGACGCATCCTGCCCGGAGGCCGTGGCGCCTGCAAATCGGCACGGTGGGGCCTCGCCTTACGCGCAGTGGCGATGATATGGTGCTCCGTTGTCGCGTGAACCAGCCAAGCAGGGGATCGGGAAGGACATTCGTATGTGTGTCGTCATGCAAGTCTGTGACGGTCAATATAAAATCCTTGCCAGCGAGCAACACCATGCGTAGCCGAGCGGTTCTGTTTACGTTGCTGGCGGCGACGGCGCTTGTTGTTGCGCTTGCCGTTTGGTGGTTAAGCGCCCCTCCGGCGCAGGCCAGCGCGCCCAGCGGATGGAGCCCGCATGCGCCGCACGTGTCAACCAGCATCTTCACCGACACGTATGACGCCGGTCCGATCAACAACGACTCGACCGGCACGGCCTCGCAGATACCGATTGCGACCTGTTCCACAGCATTCCCAATCCCTAACTTAACCTTGTACCGCGCGGGGATTAGTCCGCCTGCCAGCGATATAGACTACTACCGTTTCATACCATCGGCCCAGCGCGTGATCACTGTGGTGACCACCGTCCAGGGAGGAATTTCCAACGACCTCAGCCTGCTGGTTCAGCTCCTCGACGCAACGGGGAGCAACGTGCTGGCCGGCGGCATCGTCACGTATGCCCAGCCTCTCACGCTAACCACATACAACCTCAATTTGGGGTCGCAGTATTTCGTCCGCGTCGGCGCGACCAACCCCTCGGTCTCAAATCCCGAACAGAAGACCTACGCGCTGTTGGTGTGTCAATCCGATTTCACCATTACTCCTACACCGTTGCCGCCGCCGCCGACCCCGACGCCACTGGGCGCTGTGCCAGATGCGTATGAGCCGAACAACACCCCGCAGCAAGTGACGCAGACCAACGTCAGCTTCATCAACGTTGGCCAACAGCTTACCAACTTGAATTTCTACACCTCTGCGCTGGGCTCGAATGGCGAACCACCGATCTTCCATGAGGGAGATGTGGACTGGTATTTCTTCTACGGCCGAGCCGGCTCAACTTACCGTGTGACGACTGCCGTGCAACCCGGCGTGGACACCGAGCTGTTTATTTATCGCTACGACCAGTTGCCGCCGAACAATTTGTTCACCAACGCGGGTTTAGTGGCCGCAAACGATGATTACCAGCCGCTGGATCGCGGCTCGCAAGTGATCTTCGTTGCGCCCTACGAGGGGGTATATTGGATCAAGCTATGGAACAAGGACCGTTCGCCACGAATCGGCGGACAGACCTACAGCTTGACCGTGGTCGAACTCGCGCCTGGCACGCCAACGCCGACTTCCTCGCCGACGCCGTTCCCAGGGGGGGCCGACCGCTTTGAATACAACGGCGATTTCGACAGCGCCACCCTCATCGCGCCCGGCGTCAAGTACGACAACCTTAACTTTGTGCCTTTCCAGCCGCCCTCGCCTGACACGGTGGATAACGATTTCTTCCGCATGCCGGTGAAGCAAGGCGTGTACTACACCTGCGAGACGCTCGACTTGGCCGGCGGCGCGGATACCAACATCATCGTCTACAACCAGGATCGCGTGGGCATCGGCGGCAACGACGACATCTCGCCGGAGAACAAAACGATTGGGCGGTTCGAGAGTCGTTTCGTCTGGCTCTCGGGCTACACCGGTTATGCCTATATCTTGATCGGCGAGGTGAACCCGCCGCGCGCAAACGAAGGCCAAATCCGCAGCTATTCGCTCATCTGCAACATCGGCCTCCCGCCCACGCCGACGCCTACGCCCAATCCCTTCCCGCCCACGGCGACGCCTCCGCCACTGCCGCCGACGCCGCGTCCGCCGGAAGACACACCAACACCCTTCCCCACCCCACGGCCGGCGCAGAACCTGGTTGTTCGGCCGGTCGAGCCTAGCCTGTCACAGCCGACCGTTGCGCCTACGCCCACACCGCGCGTGCTTTTGATTGACGTGCAGATATTCAACGATCGCAATCGCAATGGCCTGCTCGATCCGGGCGAGGGCATCATCGGCGCGCCGGTGCGCTTATCCGATGAACGAAGCGGCGCGCCGCTCGGTCAGGCGTTTACCGACTCCGACGGTCGCGTGCGGGTCTCCATTGTGAACGATGGGCCGGTGCGCGTCAATGTCCCGCTGTTCGGCTTCTCCACCGTCGTAGATCAACCCTCGGCCACCCTCCGCATCGGTATCGAGCCGCTGATCGCGCTGCCGGAGCGCATTCCATGACGCCGCCGATGACAAAATGCCCCATCGGCGCACGTCATAGGACGCCGTCCGAAGCGGGAATCACGCGCCGCCGTCGCTGGGTGCGGTCATTGATCGCTTCGGCTTCGATGACGAATCCGTGGTCAGCTCCCGCGCGATGATTGCGACGGCTGCGGTTAGCCCGATCACAAATGTCGCCAGCGTCAACACATCGGCGCGGGTGATGCCCGGCGGCAGAATGAGCGCAGCGAAGAACATCGCCGGCGCGGCGATCAGGCCGGTCAACCCGCCGCCGATCAGCGCGGCGCGCCGTTCCATCAGCACATAGCCGGCGATCAGCGGCAGCACAATGTAGATGGGCCAGTTGACGCCGTTGACATAGCCCTGCACGAACTGGCGCGGCGTGAGGAAGAGCGCCGTCTGCGCCGTAAGCCCATAGGCCGCAACGCGCGGATGGCGCCGCGCCAGCCAGAGGAAGAATGGGATGAGCGCGAGGTCGGCTAGGCCGAAGGCGATGCTGATCGGGTGGCGCAGCGTGAACAGCACGATGAGCAGGAAGCCGGCTGCGACGATCGCCTTGACGATCGCCACCGTGCGGATTCGGCGTTGGATTTCCCTCATCCAACCCCCAACCGCTGGCGCACGGCGCTGCTGATCGCCATCCATTCTGGGATGCGTAACGCCGATGCGCAAAGGACATACACGACGCCGCCGACCAGCGCTGCGCCGATGGCAACCAACGCTTGCGTCCCCAACGTCTCTAGCCCGAAGCGCGTCAGCAATGCCGACATGACCAGCCACACGGCGCCGCCCATGACCAACGAGGCCAAGCTGACCTTAGCGATCAGGCCCGCCAACCCGTAGCCGCCGAGACCGCCGATCTCGCGCCACAGGAAGAATCCCATGAGCATCGCGTCCACGCCGGTCTTGAGCGAGTTAGCCAGGATCAGGTCGGCCAAAGTGAACGGGCGCATCCCGGCTTGTGACGCCTGGGCCAGCCCACCAATGAGGACCAGATAGAACGTTGTCGAGACCAGCCCGACCAGCGTTGGCGTGCGCGTATCGCGTCGGGCGTAGAAGGCAAAGATCAGCGGCGTATCTATGGCGGCGAATAGCAAACCGGGCGCTGCCGCGCGCAATGCGACGGCTGTGTAGGCCGTGCTCTCTGCCGTGAACGCGCCGTGTTGAAAGAGCAGCGCGATCACCGGCGTCGCCAGCACGTATAGCCCAACGGTCGCCGGCGCAATCAGCACCCACACCAGCCGCAGCCCTTGCGCCAGCGTCGCCTTGAACGCCTCGCCGCGCGCCGCCGAGAGCGACGGCAAGATCGCTGCCGACACGGCGGTGACGATCATGCCCAGCGGGAATTGGATCACCTGAGCGGCGTAGCGCATGGTGGCTGGCCCCTCGGCGCTGATGCGGCCGGCGAAGATGAAACTGGCCTGCACCGCGATCTGCGCCAGCACCAGCCCGCCCGCCACCGGCAGGAACAGCCGGATGACTCGGGAAACACCGGGCAAGCGCCAGTTCAACGACAGCCGGATCGGCACGCCGCGCAGGCCGGGGAGCTGAATCAGCACCTGCGCCGCGCTGCCGGCCAACAGCCCCAGCGCCAGCGACGCCACACCAAGCCGCGACTCGAACAGCGCCATACACACGATCAGCGTTAGGTTGAAGATCGTGGCCGTGAACGCCGTGAACCCGAACTTGTGTCGGGCGAAGAGCGCGGCGCTCACGATCCCGCTCAGGTTCAAGAACAGGATAGCTGGAATCGTGATGCGCAGCAGCGAGGCCACAAGTTCGGCGTCTTGGTTTGGGCCGCCGCCGATGAGGTGCGCGATCGGCGTCGCACACAGCCACAAGATGGCGATGAGAACCGACAGGCCGAGCGTGAATAAGCCGATCAATGCGCCCAGCAGCGCGCCAAACTCGCGCCGCCGGGCCTCGTCGTCCTCCTGCGCAGCCAGCCCGCTGAGCGTCGGCACCAGCGCCGAGCTGAGCATGCCGCCGACGAGCAGATCGTAGAACTGTGTAGGGATGTTCGCCGCCAACTCAAAGGCACTGGCCGCTTGGCCGTTGCCGAAATAGAACGACTTGACCATCTCGCGCGCCAGGCCGATCACGCGGCTGCTCAGGTTGCCAAGCGAGGTGATCGCGGCGGCCCAGGCAATCCGACGTTGGACGCCGACGAGATTCGTCCGAGGCGCGTTCCCCGTTGAAGTTGGGTCAACCGGCAGAGGCGCGAGCGCCGGTGCGGGCAGCGGCTCGGTCTCGGTGGCTCGCATGATGCCGGATTCTACGCGCTAAGGGCGCTGCGCCGCGGGCGGCCCGCGGCGTCTGCCTGCGCTCAGCGCCAACGGCGCCGCTCCTGCGATCGTGAGGGAGCGTGGCGCAGGGCATCAGCCGAAGTAAGCCAGCGCGCGGCGAATCTTCTCCTCGAGGTCGAGTGGCACGTCGCGCGGCAGCGACGCCAGCGCTTGTTGCGCTTCGACCACGCTGTAGCCAAGCGCCGTCAACGCGGCGATCACCTCGGCATCCATGGCCGAGAGTGGCGCACTGGGCGGCCGCGCGTCCAATCCGCTCAGCTTGCCGCGAAGCGCGAAGATGATCTTCTCTGCCGTTTTCTTGCCCACGCCGGGCGCGCGCGCAAGCGCCTCGACTTGCTGGTTGGCAATGGCCTGGCGCAGCGCCTCGGGCGGGAGCTTCGACAGCAACGCCAGCGCCGTGCGCGCGCCGACGCCCTGCACACTGAGCAGCAGCGAGAACAGTTCGGCCTCTTCCTCGCCGGCGAAACCATAGAGCGCCAGCCCGTCCTCGCGGACGATGAGGTGCGTATGCAGATCGCAAGGCCGACCGAGGATAAGCCCATCGAGCGCAGCCTGCGAGCACCACACGCGAAAGCCCACCCCTTGCACATCCACAATGGCTGTCGGGGGCTTGAGGCTAAGCACAACGCCGCGAATTCTGGAAATCACCGTGTGGAGCCAGGCTGTTGGGACGAGCCGATCACGCTGCGCGCAATCAGACGTTCAATTTGACCCACCGGCGGCCCTGCAGGTGGGTGACGGCGATGGCCAGCGCGTCGGCTGCGTCATCCGGTTTGGGAATGGCCGGCAGATCGAGCAACAGCCGCACCATCTCCTTCATCTGGCGCTTGTCGGCCTGGCCATAGCCAGAGACGGCTTGCTTGACCTGCAAGGGGGTGTATTCGTGCACTTCGATCTGCGCGTTGCACAGCGTGAGCAGCACCACGCCGCGCGCCTGGCCGACGATCATCGCCGTCTTGGCGTTGGTGGCGAAGAACAATTCTTCGACGGCGGCTTCTTTGGGTTGCCACGTCGCAATCAGCGCCTCGAGCTGCCGCTGCAACATCTGCAGTCGGCGCGGCAGCGCCTCGCCTTTGGGCGTCTCGATCGCGCCGTGCGCCAGCGCGACCAGCCGACCATCCGCCTCTTCGCGCACGATGCCATAGCCGGTCGTCGCGATGCCGGGGTCTATGCCAATGGTAATCACCCGCTACGCCGCGACTTCGGCAGGGATCTGCAGGTTGTGATACACCTGCTGTACGTCGTCCATCTCCTCCAGCGCGTCAATCACGTGGAGGACCTGCTCCGCCTTGTCGCGCTCCAGCTCGATATAGCTGTTCGGCACCAGGGCGATCTCGGCGCTGGCCAGTTCGTACCCCTGCTTGACCAATGCCTCGCGCACATCGCGGAAGGCTTCCACCGAGGTGGTGATCTCGATGGCTTCTTCGCCGATGTCAATGTCGTCGGCGCCGGCCTCGAGCGCGGTTTCAAACACCGCGTCCGGATTCACCCCATCCTTGCGCTCGATCACGATCACCCCTTTGCGTTGAAACTGCCAGGACACGGAAGCGCCCTCGAGTTGGCCGCCGGCGCGCGTGAGCACCTTGCGCACTTCAGCCACGGTGCGATTGCGGTTGTCCGTCAACACCTGAATCATGACGGGCACCTTGTGCGGCAAGTAGCCTTCGTAGATGATTTCTTCCAGGGCTTCTGCTTCGCCGCCTTGGCCGGTGCCACGGGCGATGGCCCGTTCGATGTTCTCCTTCGGCATGTTTGCAGCGCGCGCTTTGTCTATCGCCAGGCGCAGACGGAAGTTGGCATCGGGGTTGCCGCCGCCTTCACGCGCCGCGACCGTAATTTCGCGAGCGAGCCGCGTGAACATGGCGCCGCGCTTGGCGTCGTTGGCGCTCTTAGCGCGCTTGATCGTTGCCCATTTGCTATGACCTGACATCGCTCTTACCTCATTATTCCTGACTTGCGCGTTTGCCACTTCCGACTTTCCACTCTCGACTCACAGCGCCCGAGTTCGGGAGTGGAGGGTGGGCAATCGGGCTTCGCGCGATTTGTGCTGCTCCACATTCTACTTCGCATACTCGATCGCCCGCGTCTCGCGCACCACGGTGACCTTGATTTGGCCGGGATACTCCATCGTCTCCTCGATGCGCTTGGCGATATCGCGGCTGAGCTGGATGCACGCCAGGTCATCCACCGCTTCCGGCTTGACGATGACGCGCAGCTCACGGCCTGCCTGCAACGCATAGGCTTCGCTCACGCCCTTGAACGACTTGGCGATCTCCTCGAGCTGGCGCACACGTTTGACGTAGGTCTCCAGCGTCTCACGGCGCGCGCCGGGTCGCGAACCGCTAATCGCGTCGGCAATCTCGACAATGACGGCTTCCAGTGTCTCCTGCGGCACATCGTGGTGGTGCGATTCAACGCAGTGGATCACCTTGGGATTGATGTTAAACCGGCGCAGCAAATCCACGCCGAGCTGCACGTGTGTGCCCTCGCTTTCCCGGTCCAGCGCCTTGCCGATGTCGTGCAGCAGGCCGCCCATCTTACACACCTTTACGTCGGCTTTCAACTCGGATGCCAGCAGGCCGGCCAGCTTGGCCGTCTCAACCGAATGGTAGAGTTGGTTCTGGCCGTAGCTTGTGCGGTACTTCAACCGGCCCAGCGTCTTGACGATCTCCGTGGGCAAGCCGGTCACGCCGGCTTCGACTGTGGCGCGTTCGCCCTCCTCGGCCATAATGCGCTCCACATCCCGCCGAGCGTCTTCGAGCGCCTTCTCGATGCGCGTGGGATGGATGCGCCCATCGCGCACCAGCGACTCCAACGCACGCCGGGCGATCTCGCGCCGCACCGGGTCGAAGCAGGAAATCGTCACCGTCTCCGGCGTATCGTCCACGATCACGTCCACGCCGGCGGCTTGTTCGAAGGCCTGCACGTTGCGGCCATTGCGGCCAATGATGCGCCCTTTGGCTTCCTCGCTGGGCAGCTCGATGGTGACGACCGCGCGCTCGGCCACGACGTCGGTCGCAACGCGCTGCATGGTCTCGATCACCAGCTTGCGGGCGCGTTGCTCGGCCGTCTCACGCGCTTGCGCCTCGACCTCGCGAATCACCCGAGCCATGTCGTTGCGCGCCGCCTCGCGCACCGCGGCCAGCAATTCGCTGCGCGCATCCTCGCGCGTCATGCCGGCCACTTCCTCCAACTTTGCTTCCAGCGCGGCTACCCGCTCCTTTTGCAGGCGCTCCAGCTCCGCTTCGCGCTTATCCAGCGCCGACTGGCGCTGGTTCAGCTTCTTCTCGCGCTGCTCGATGCGTTCGCGTTGAATCTCCAGCTCTTCGCGGCGCTTCTTCAGCCGGTCATCTTCCCGTTGCAGCTCCAGCCGCTTCTCTTTGATCTCCTGATCCGTCTCGTCGCGAATTCTGATGATTTCGTCTTTGGCTTCGACCAGTATCTGGCGCGCCTTAGCCTGCGCCTCGCTCAGCGTCTTCTCCGCCTCGGCGCGCAGCGCGTTTCTCTCATCCTTCGCCTGCTGGCGGCCGACGCGATAGGCTAGCCACCCGACCACCATCGCCACGATTACCCCGATGACGGCCTCGATCACTATCAATGCATCCATGTGTCTTCTCGCTGTGAACCGAGCCGTCGGGCCAAGGAGTTGATAGTTCGTTCAGCATGTGTGCGTCAATTCTTCTGATGGACGATCTCCCATGCTCAGATCGCTCGATCAACGTGAATCCGGCACAAATGACTTCAACGATCAACTTCCCGCTTTACCGACGACTCAACCTGTTGCACGGCGCGCTCGATCGTCTCGTAGTCGAACCCCTTGCGCGCCAAATAGTCATACAACTTACGTTTGCGCTCCAGCGGCGCAAGGCCCCGAAGCTTGGGCAGGCGTTGCATGGCAGCGCGATAGGCGGCATCTTCCTCATCCACCTCCTCTAAGGCCGCTTGAATGTCGGCGCTGCTCACACCCTTCCGGCGCAGCTCCCAGGCGATCATGCGCTTGCTGCGCGGGCTGACACGCATTCGGCTATCCACCCAGGCCCGGCTGAACGCATCGTCGTCCAGCAAGCCCACCTCTTTCAAGCGCTCGACGACTGCCGCGATGTCCGCGTCATCGGCGCCGGCGCGCTTCAGCCGGCGCTGCACTTCGCGCACGCTGCGCGGACGATACGCGATCAAGTCCAGCGCGCGCAGGCGCGTTTGCTCTAGCGCATCGGCGGCTCGAAGTTCGGCGATTTCATCGTCGCTTAACGTTTGGCCGACTTTCAGCCACAACGCATGCACCAGCGCCAGGCCGAACGCGAACTGGCCGTCTAGATAGACGTTCACGCGCTCCTTGCCATGCTGCGCCTTCAAGGCGGTGATCACGCCTGCCATTTATCCTATGATTTTAGTGCAGGTCGTCACTGGCGGCAGCCTGGCACTGGACTGATGATATACTTCGCCTAGAATCAAGCATAACTGAAGAGGTTCAAATGACGGCAACGCATATTTCACGCCGAGGATTTTTGAGGACGGTAGTCGTCACGGGTGGTTTGTTCGTGGGGGGTGCCCTGGTCGCGGCATGCGGCGGCGGCGAATCTGCGCCGACCCAAGCACCCGCAGCGAGTGGCGCCCCTGTGACGCTGGAGATTGGCTCGAAGGGAGATGCACTCGAGTACGATAAGACCTCGTTCGAGGTGCCGGCTGGGTCGAAAGTCACGTTGAACTTTAAGAACAACGCCTCACCCGGCTCAGGGGTGTATCACAACTGGGTGCTGGTGCGGCCGGGCACGATTGACGCGGTCGCAGCGGACGGGATTGCCGCCGGCGAAGCGAATGATTATCTCAAGCCGAATGACAATCGCGTGATCGCCCACACTAAGTTGGCCAAAGAGGGAGAGACGGTCTCGGTGACGTTCGACGCACCGGCGCCTGGCACGTACGATTTCCTGTGCACCTTCCCCGGTCACGCCACCCTCATGCGCGGCAAGTTCATCGTCAAGTAGACGAATCAGCACCAACAGTTCAGACTGCCCCAGGTGGTCTGAACTGTTTTCTTCGTTCAAAACGCGTGAGAGCCAGCTACACCGAAAGCTGGCTCTCTGACCAAAAGGAGAAGCGAAAGGCCCACCCCGAAGCCCTTGCGCATTTATTCGCATGCGTGCGCTTGACTCTGGACGTCTCCCCTACGCTTCCCCTACACATTTTCAGCACGATCGTCCCAAGAAACTGGTGCGCCAACAAGCGGCGATGATCGCCGCGGTCCAGCCGGGGCGCCCCCCGCTCCAGAAGCGCTCGACGTAGGAAGTACGGCCCTCCTCGTCATCGCCGGTGGGTGTGGCTTGCTACAATGCCGCGCATGTCGCTCTTGGGGCATATCCGTCATCTCTCCGAAGACATCGGCCCGCGCGGAAGCGCGACCGAGGGTGAAGCTCAAGCGGCTGACTACGTCCAAGAGCGCCTCAGCGGGTGGGGGCTGCAGCCGGAACGGCAGCCCGTGCTCAGCGCGACATCCGCCTATGCACCCTTCATAGTGGTCACCGGCGCGGCATTGCTGGGCGTGCTCCTCTTCTGGCAGCCGCAGCCGGTTGGTGCCGCTGCCGCGTTTCTGCTTGCCGCGACCGCGCTCGGCGCTGTGTTGCTCGAACTGACTTCTAACGACAATCCCCTCCGCTGGGTCATTCCGACCGGCTGGAGCCAGAACGTGTTGGCAACCATCCCCGCCGCAGAACCGGGTGAGCAGCGACCGCCCATCCTGATCACGGCGCACCTCGATACGCATCGCGCGCCGCTGCTATTCAGCTCGCCCGCTTGGCGCCGCGCCTTCCGCATCATGATGCCAGCCGGCTTGGGTTGCCTCGCCGCGCTCGTCGTCATCTTCGCCGTTGGCATCTTCTCGCCTGCACGTGCGCTGCGTGAGCTGGCGCTTGCGCCTGGCGCGCTGGTCGCGGTCATCTTACTGCTCATGATCCAGGCCGCAACTTCACCGTTGACCAAGGGCGCCAACGACAACGCCAGCGGTGTAGCGGTTGCGCTTGCCCTTGCCGAGCGTCTGGCGCATCGTCCGCTCCGGCATCGCACCGTGATTGTGGCCTTCACGGGTTGCGAAGAAGTGGGCGCATACGGCGCGGAGGCGCTCATCCGCGCGCGACGCCAGGACCTACGGGGCGCCGTTCATCTCGTCATAGATCATGTTGGCGGCCTACGAGGGCGCAATTTGGGGCCCACGGTTGTGCGCAGCGAGAAGTTCCTGCGACGCGTCGGGTGTGATCCGCATCTGGTGCAGATGGCGCAGCGTGTCGCCGATGCGCAGCCGGAACTGAGCGTACAGGTGCGCGATTTCGATCGAGCATACAGTGAGCTGTCTGTCGGAGCAAAGTATGGTTTGCGCCCACTGGGCTTGATCGGGCTGACGCCGGAGGGCGACTTGCCCAATTGGCACACGCTCAGCGATGTGATTGACCATCTTGACGAGGGGACGCTCGAGCGCGCGACGGAATTTGCCTGGCGCCTTTTGCAGGCGATTGATGCGGAGGATGGAGCATGAGGCGTTGGTCGAACCCGGCGCGCGCGATGACGCTGGCGGCGTGTGCGCTGTTCGCCGGGTGCGCGCGGGCCGAGCCACCCCAACCGACGCCGGTGGCCGAGCACTATCGCTTGATCGCCGACAGCGCAACCTACCCGCTCATGCGCGGACTGACCAATGCCTACGCGGAGTCCGTGAACCCGTATGCGCGGTTCACGATTGAGCAGGGCGCGCCGGATCGCGTGGCCGAGCGGCTGCGCTCCGGCCAGGTGCTGCTGGGCGCGACCTCGCTTGTGCCGCCTGCACCTGGGGGCTTGAAGTGGTGGCTGGCCGATCTCGCCCTCGATGGCGTAGCCGTGATCGTGCACGCCGATAACCCGATTGATGGGCTGACGCTGAACGACTTGCGCGACATCTTCGCCGGGGCACGCAACACATGGGCGGATTACGGCCAAGATGCACTCGGCAACATTGAGGTCGCCGTGCGCGAAGCGGGTGACGGCGCGCGGGTGGTCTTCGACCGCGTGGTGATGGGCGATCAGCGCCTGACGTTCGACGCGCTGGTGATGCCTTCGGTCGAGACGATGCTGAATTTCGTCACCCTGCGGCCAGGTGCAATCGGCTACACGCCATCGGCCAGCGCGCTGGGACAACGCAGCGGCGCGGCCGGCCTTAACGTCCGCGTGAAGGTGCTCGCCCTGGACGGTGTCCCGTTGACGTCCGAGAAACTGAGGAGCGGCGACTATCCGCTGGCGCGCACGCTCAACCTGGTTAGCCTGTATGAACCACAGGGCGAGCTGCGCAATTTTGTCGCTTGGGCGCTTGGCCCACAGGGCAAGGCGCTTATCGAATCCCTAGGCTACGCTACGTTCCCATGAACTTCGATGCGTTGCAGGCGCTTGTCGGCCGGCCCGAGGTGCAGGTCGTGCGCGAACTCGCGCGCGCGCGGGGCGCGCCCACCTTGCTGGTAGGGGGCGCGGTGCGCGACGCACTGCTCGGTCAGCCTCTGCCGCGCGATCTGGACTTCGCCGTTCAAGGCGATGCGGCGGCGTTGGGGCGCGCCGTGGCAAACGCCCTGAACGCATCGTTCTACGTGCTCGACGCCGAGCGGGGAACGGCGCGCGTGCTGACGCGCGAGCGAACGCCAACGGGCGGCATGACGATGGACTTCGCCGCGTGTCGCGGCCCGGATTGGCGCGCCGATGCCTTCGCGCGCGACTTCACCATCAACGCGATTGCGGTGAACTTAGACGACGGCGCACTGGTGGACGAGGCCAACGGGTTGGCCGACCTGGATGCGCGCGTGATCCGCGCCGCGAATGAACATGCCATGGCCGATGATCCCGTGCGCGCGTTGCGCGCCGTGCGCTTGTCATTTGCATTGGGCATGCGCATCGAGCCGGCGACGCTGGCGCAGGTGCGCGCCGCCGGCCCGATGCTCGGCCGGCCCAGCGCCGAGCGGCTGCGCGATGAACTCATGGCCATTCTGAACCTGCGCGATGCCGGGCGCGCCGTGCAGATGCTGGATGATCTCGATGTGCTCGTCCCCATCGTGCCCGAAGTCGAGCCGATGCGCGCGTGCGATCAGCCGGCGCCTCATCGCTTCACGGTGCTGCGGCACACCTGGGAGGTGATGCAGGCGCTCGATCGCCTGCTGGGGGATTGGGCGTTCGGGATGGGCGGCGTGCGGTTTGAATTGTCCGATCAGCAGCGGTTGGCCGATCATTTCGGTACAATCACGGCCGAGCACCACACGCGCGCCGCGGTCTTCCGTTTTGCAGCGATGCTGCACGATTGCGGCAAGCCGGCGACGCGCTCGATCGGCGAGGACGGCCGCGCGCACTTCTACGGCCATGAAACGACCGGCGCCGCATTGGTGGCTGCGCGCGCCCGCGCGTTGCGGTTCAGCGGCGACGAAGTCGCTCGCGTACACACGATCGTTCGTCATCACATGCGGGCAAACTTCATGGCGCGGCAAGCGCATGCGCCTACGCCGCGCACCCTGTATCGCTTCTTCCGCGACGTCGGCGATTGCGCGCCGGAGCTGGCGCTGTTCGCCATTGCCGACTGCGTGGGCAAAGGCGGCCCGCAGACTGCCGCCGAGGATTGCGCGCCAAGCGTCGAAATTGCCCGACGACTGCTGGACGAATACTACGCACGCTTCGAGCGCTCGGTCGCGCCGCCGCCGTTGCTCACCGGCAGAGACGTGATCGCGCTCGGCGTCAAGCCCGGGCCGCGCGTCGGCGAGATCCTAGAGGCCGTGCGCGAAGCGCAGATGATCGGCGAGATCGGCGCGCGTGATGAAGCTTTGGCTTTGGCGCGTCGGCTTGCGATCAGCGATGATTCCAATCGCTAATCTCCAATCTCCAATCTCCAATCTCCAATCTCTAATACCGCTTGCGGAGTCAAGGTGTGCTAAATAAACTTGGCGTATGAGAACAGGACGACCGCGACAACCGATTGAGATCGCTGAGAGCGTCGAGCAGTTGTATGCCCTGTATCGCCAGGAGAAG
>NZ_JAAFGM010000010.1 GCF_012931985.1 Candidatus Roseilinea sp. NK_OTU-006 | reverse complement strand
AACCGGCGACGCATGCAATACCAGAGCCTGCGCGAAGATGGCTGGCCGATCGGCAGCGGCGTGGTCGAGAGCGCCTGTAAGCAATTCCGTCATCGCTTCGCCGGTAGCGGGATGCGCTGGAGCCGTCCCGGCATCGAGCGTCTGCTCCCGATTCGGGCGGCCGTCATGGGTCACGCCTTTGACGCGATGTGGTCTGCTGCCTATTCTTCGCCCCCAAACTGAAATAGACCCGCCCGTTTAAGCAAGTTGACAACCTTAAAAAAAGGAGTAGACTTACGGTTGCAACTTCGCGCGACACGGGATGAAAGTGGGTCAAGCAGCCCACTTTCTCTTTTCTAAGACGCATGAGGTGTAATGGGCTATGAAAAGCGAATTTGCACTTGCTCTCAATCAGATCGGCGCCGAGCGCAGTCTGCCGCGCGAAATCATCACCAAGGTGATCGAAAGCGCGTTGGTGCAATCCTATCGCAAATATGCCAACGTGATGAACAGCCAGAACGTGGCCGCCCAGGTGGACATGGACAGCGGCGATGTGCGCATCTTCGTCGAGAAGGAGGTCGTCGAGGCGGTGATGGATGACCGCACTGAAATTTCTCTGGAAGACGCCTTGAAGCAAAAGCCGGATGCCGTCCTGGGCGACTGCATCATGGTTGACGTCACGCCGAAGGACTTTGGGCGCATCGCCGCGCAGAACGCCAAACAGCTCATCGTGCAAAAGCTACGCGAAGCCGAGCGTGACTCTCAATATAGCCATCTGGTTGATCGCGAGGGCGAAATTGTCACGGGCACAGTGCAAAGCGTCAACAGCGCGGCCGTCATCGTCAATCTAGGCCGCAGCGAGGCCACATTGCCGCGCAAAGAGCAGATTCCAAATGAGAAGTATGAGGTTCAGCAGCACCTGTGCGCCTACGTCATCGAGGTCAAACGCACCAACCGCGGCCCCCAAGTGACGCTGTCGCGCGCGCATAAGAATTTCTTGCGTCGGTTGCTGGAAAGAGAGGTGCCTGAAGTCAGCAATGGCCTCGTGGAGATTAAGTCCATCGTCCGAGAGCCGGGTTCGCGATCAAAAGTTGCCGTGGCCGCGTTGCAGCCTAATATTGACCCGGTCGGCGCGTGCGTCGGCCAGCGTGGGACGCGCATCCAGAATATCATCAACGAACTGCGCGGCGAGAAAATTGATGTCATCGAATGGAGCGCTGATCCAACGGTCTATATTGCCAAGGCGCTCGGCCCGGCCAAAGTGATGGCCGTACATCCCACTGAAGACAAGAGCGCGTCGGTCATCGTGCCAAACGACCAGCTCTCACTGGCCATCGGCCGCGAGGGGCAGAACGCACGCTTGGCCGCGCGGCTGACCGGTTGGCGGATTGACATCAAGAGCAGCAGCGAGGCGCTGGGCGAGGCGCTGAACAAAATTTCGGAAGATCCCGATCTACGAGTTTGGGTGGGGGACGAAATCTTGCAGGCGCTGCCAACACTGCGCGAGCTGCTCGTGCGTCAGCGCGCCCTGCCAACGGCGCTGACGCCGGAGGAATTCACGCTCGTCAAGCGCGTGGTGGATAGCGTATACGCCTACGAGGTCGCGCGCCGCTCGAACGCCGATCACCTCAAGCCCGTGATCCAAAAGGCACAAGCCGAGGAGCGCCGTCAGGCGCGTCAGGCCGCCCTTTCGGCCATCCCGCAGGCCGCCTACGCCATGCCGCTGGAGGAGCTGGGACTTTCCCCTCGCGTAGCGCAACACATCATCGCTGCCGGCATCGTCTCGGTGGGGCAACTGCTCGAACATAGCGTGCGCGGCGATGAGGGCCTTCTGGCTATCGAGGGCATTGGCCCAAAGGCGCTGAATGAGATCAAACAGGCGTTGGATAAGGCGGTTGGCCAATGGAAGGTAGCGCCTGAGTCCACGCAGACTAATGCTGGCGCTGGCGCCCACGCACCGGCCGCACAACCGGTGACGGAAGCAGCAGCGCCTAAGGTCGAGGAGACGACGGAGGAAGCTCAACAATACTTCATCGAAGCCATGAGCGAAGGGGCGGACGAGGATGAGGACGAGGACGAAGGTGAGGCCGCCGGCGCCAAGCCGGCCAAGCCGAAGCAGAAAGACGCCAAGGGCAAGAAGCCGCCCAAAGACCGCTTGCTCGTCTACGATGAAGAGTTGGGCCGCGTCGTGACTCAGCACTTGCGTAAGCCGGGCCGCTATGGCGACCTGGACGATCTCGAAATCTGAACATGGGGCGGGCGAGCAAGGCTAAGCATGCGCGTTCGGGCGTCAGGCATGTGCCCATGCGCACGTGCATCGGCACACGCACGCAGCACCCCAAGCGCGATATGATTCGCTTAATACGCACGGAAGACGGTCACATCGTGATCGATCTGACCGGCAAGCGTTCAGGGAGTCGGGGCGCGTATCTGTCGAAGAGTCGCGTCGCCGCCGAACAAGCCATTAAACACAAGCGTTTGGAGGCCGAGTTCGGCCAACCCGTTTCAAAGGAAGATGAGGAAGCCATCTTGGCGTTCTTCAGTCAGTTCGACTAAGGTCAACGCAGTATGACCGGTGCGCGTTGAACGCTGAAGCTTTCAGCAAGACTCGGAGCAACGCAGGCTTCCCATCGGCCTGCGTTGTTGTTGCCGGCGCCTGGCAGTGCGCCCGTGATGCTCGGAGCAGAGGCCTAAGCCGATCGTCCGCAGACGGCGGGGTCAAATCTCCGCGCCAACGCACTGCGCAGCGCGGCGAAGAGAGGTGATGCATATGGCGGCAGAGACGAAAACTCCTGCGAAGAATTCAGCACAAGGCAACCGCAACGGCGGTCGCAGCGGCGAGCCGCGCCGCGACACACCACGGTCGAGCGGCCCATCGCAACCCCGGCCGCCTCGGCCGGTGGAGCCCAAGCCGGCCGAACCCAAGGTGATCGAACTGCCGGAGTCCATTTCGCTGCGCGATTTGGCGACCAAGATCAACGTCAGCCCGATCAACGTCATCCGCGAGTTGATGCAAAACGGCGTGATGGCGACCATCAACCAGCCGCTTGACTTTGACACAGCCGCCATCGTCGCGAGCGCGTTTGGCTGGGAGGCGCGGCCGATCCCGATCGTGGTCGAATCGCAGCCCCCGGCCGAAGTCGCGGTGACGCCTGACGGCACACCTGCGCCAACCGGCAAGATCATGACGCTCAGGCAGCGCTTGCTGGCCAAGGAGCAGGCCGAAAACGAAAGCGCGCTCAAGCCACGTCCGCCTATCGTGACCGTGATGGGACACGTGGATCATGGCAAGACGTCGTTGCTGGACGCCATCCGCAAGACGGATGTCGCCAGCGCCGAGGCAGGTGGGATCACCCAGCACATCGGCGCCTACATGGTGGAACATCAGGGCAAAAAGGTCACCTTCATTGACACGCCGGGCCACGAAGCCTTCACTGCCATGCGCGCGCGCGGCGCGCAAGTGACCGACATCGCAGTGCTGGTGGTCGCTGCTGACGACGGCGTGATGCCGCAAACGCGCGAGGCGATCGCCCATGCCCGCGCGGCCCAAGTGCCGATCATCGTCGCCATCAACAAGATCGACAAACCGAACGCCAACCCGGAGTTAGTGAAGAAAGAGTTGAGCGAACTGGGCCTCGTGCCCGACGAATGGGGCGGTCAGACGTTGTTCATCCCGGTCTCGGCCAAGCAACGCAAAGGCATCGAGGATCTGATCGAAGGCATCCTGCTGGTGGCGGAATCGCTCGATACAATCAAAGCGAACCCCAATCGCAGGGCCGTCGGCACGATCATCGAAAGCCACTTGAGCAAGTCGCGAGGGGCGATGGCGACGGTGCTCGTGCAGAACGGCACGCTCAACGTCGGTGATGCGTTTGTGGCCGGCAGCGTGTACGGCCGCGTGCGCGCCATGTTTGACTTTCGTGGCCAAAGTGTGAAGAAGGCCGGGCCTTCCGTGCCGGTCAGCATCACCGGCATGTCAGAAGTCCCGATCGCCGGCGACATCTTCGAGGTCGTCGAGGACGAACGCGCGGCGCGCGCGCTCGCGGCGCAGAATCAGGCCAAACGCGCGCGCGAGGGCAACATCCAACGCGTGACCAGCCTCGAGCAATACTTCGCCATGGCTAAGGCCAGCAAGGCCAAGAAGATGTTCTTCATCGTCAAGGCCGACAGCCAAGGGTCGCTCCAGCCGATCGTTGAGCAGTTGCACAAACTCAACAGCACCCTCGGCGGCGAGCCAGGTGAGGAAATACGGCTCGAAGTGATCCATCAAGGCACCGGCGATGTGACCGAAAGCGATGTTAACCTGGCGATCGCGTCCGGCGCCGTGATCCTCGGATACGAGGTGCAGGTGGACACGGCTGCGCGTCGCAAAGCCGAGAGCAATCATGTGGACATCCGCCTCTACAATGTAATCTACAACCTGCTCGAAGACGTAGAGTTGGCCCTGAAGGGCATGCTCGCGCCGAAGATCGTCGAGAAGGTGGTCGGCGTCGCCGAAGTCAAGCAAACCTTCAAGATTCCCAAAGTGGGCATCATCGCCGGCGTACGTGTGACGAACGGCGTGGCCATGCGCAACGCCAAGGTGCGCATACTGCGCGGCGAGCAAGTGTTGCACACCGGGGCGGTGGCCTCGCTCAAGCGGTTGACCGAAGATGTGAAGGAGGTGCGCCAGGGCTTCGAGTGCGGCATTGGCATCGAGGGCTTCGAAGGATTCAAGCCGGGCGACGTGATTGAATTCATCGTGCAAGAAGCGCAGTCTTAGGCGCCCATCCCGGTAGGATGGCATCATACGCGGCGCGCGCCATCGAAAGCACCAGCCGACGAGCGGCAGAATTTACGCATCAGAAATTTTCAGGGGGTGCGCGGCCCCATGGGCGGGAAGTCACCGCTGCGCGCAGCGCGCAGCCGTTCGGCCTTGATCCTACGCGCCCTCCTCGTCAGGTCGCCCCAATTGAAGTGCGCCGCGCTGCGCCCGGCGCGCATGGGGCTGAGTCCTTCGCCGAACGCTACATCCAGCACCCCGTGCGTGCCGTTCTCAATCTGCCAATAAGCGCGCACCGCACGCGCAGAGCGCTGCACATCCTGCTTCAGGTCGGCTCGGCCGGCAACGTGACGGCTAATCACTCATCGCGGTGATGATCCCCTGATGTGATGCGTAAGCCCCGCAGCCGGTTATCATGCAACAGCAAGCCGCACTTTGACTATAATGCCCGTTCACAAAGTTGGGCTGGGCGCACTTGGCGTACGACGTTTGCTGGAGCCTACGCCGATGTCTGAGCAGCCGACGATATAGGTCGCCATCGCTGCGTATTCAGTTGAGCTAAATCCACAGCGCGCAACCCTTCGGAGAATGAGGGCGCAGCGAACCCTTGTGAGACGGCTTCACCCAGCGCATGAAAGCAGAGAAAATGTATATGTTCCGATCCTTGCTGATTAAAAGGAGAGAAGAACCATGAAAACCGTTTCGCGACGCAAGTTCTTGAAAGCCGCAGCGTTCGCGGCTGGCGCGGCAGGTCTGGCTGCTTGTGCGACGTCCACGCCGGCACCCACGGAAGCGCCGGCAGCGCCGCCGACGGAAGCCCCCAAGCCCGCGGCGCCTGCGCCGGCCGAGCCGACCAAGGCCACCGAGCCTGTGACGCTGCCGGGCAAGTTCAACGAGGCACCGATGCTGGCCGAGATGGTCAAGGCCGGCAAGCTGCCGCCGGTGGATCAGCGCCTGCCGGAGAACCCGCAAGTGGTCAAGCCGCTGGTCGCACCGGGCAAGTATGGCGGCACGTTGCGCCAGGGCATCGTCGGCAACAGCGTCACCTGGGGCGGCGGCCTTTACACCTTTCAGTGGGAGAACTTGGTGCAATGGAAGCCGGACTTCTCCGCGCCTGAACCCAGCCTGGCCGAGAAAATTGACATCAGCCCTGACGGCAGGGAATACACCTTCACCCTGCGCAAGGGCGTCAAGTGGTCGGACGGCCAACCGTTTACCGCCGACGACATCATGTTCTACATTGACGACGTGCTGTTCAACACGGAGATCAACCCTGGCGGCCCCTCAGCGGACTGGCTGCCGGCCAATCAGCGCGAGGGCTTCCGCGCCGAGAAGGTGGACGATTACACCTTCAAGTTGATCTTCCCGCGACCGTTCGGCTCGTTCCTCTACAACCTGGCGACGTGGGTGGGCCGCTACTTCGCCCAGTATCCCAAGCATTACCTCCAGCAATTCCACGCCAAATACAACCCGGAGGTGGATAAGCTGGTCAAGCAGGAAGGGATGGAGAACTGGGTGCAGCTCTTCTTCCGCAAAGGGCCGGACAACTGGGGCAACCCCGATCGCTTCATGGACGTGCCGGAATATCCCTCGCTCGGCCCATGGGTGGTAGTGCAGCCGATCGGCTCTGGCTCGACGGCGCGCTTCGTCCGGAACCCCTACTACTGGAAAGTGGACGATCAGGGCAACCAGCTTCCCTACATTGATGAGGTCATCATCACCGCCTATCAGGACCCCGAAGCGCGCGCCTTGGCGATGCTCAACGGCGATCTGGACTTCATCAAAGACCCCGGCGAGCAAAACCGCGAGCTGTACTACGACGCGATGAATGCCGGCAAGTCGCTCAAGATTATCCAGCGCGTCCCGGAGGGCGGCAACACCATCTCGATCCACTTCAATCAAGGCTCCAAGAACCCGGTGCTGCGCCAGGTCTTCCAAGACAAGAACTTCCGCATCGGTATGTCGCACGCCATCAACCGCGAAGAGCTGATCGAAGTGGTCTTCAAGGGACAAGGGAAGCCGGCGCAGGTGGCACCGTTGGAGAACTCGCCACTCTATATTGAGCGCTTGGCAAACCAGTACCTGGAGTACGACGTGGCCAAGGCCAACGAATACCTCGACAAGGTGCTGCCCAACAAGGACGCCAACGGCATGCGCCTTGGGCCGGATGGCAAGCCGTTCTCCATCATCTGGACGTGTCTGGACCAGACCTACACCGGCGGCGACGCGCGCGCCTGGTTGCAGGCGGCGGAGATCATGGTGGGTTACTTCAAGGCGGTTGGCGTAGACGTGAAGCTGGATGTGATCTCCGAGCAAGTGCTTAACGAGCGCCGACGCACCAACGACGTGGATATGTTCATCTTCCATGGCTCCGAGGGTGGCGCAGGCGTCACGGCCATCATTGACCCGCGCTGGCACGTGCCCGGCGAGTATTGGAGCTTCTTCGGCCACGGTTGGGCCCCGTACGTTGTCCCAACGGACCTCAGCGAAGAGGAGAAGTCCAACTTCGTCGAGCCGCCAGATTGGGTGATCCAGCATCGCCGCTTGTACGAGCAGGCGACGGAGCAGACCACTTACGAAGCGCAGGTGGCCGCCATGCGCAAGGTGCTTGAGGCGTCGGCGGATTACTTCTGGGTGATCGGCATCTCGCGGCCCGGCCTCAGCTATCAGCCGATGAGCAAGCGCCTGCAAGGTCTGCCGGAAGGTTCGGTGGATGGCTGGCTGCCCGGCACGCACAAGATCATGCGGCCCGAGCAGTGGTTCATCGAGGGCTGAAAGCGCACTTGAGCTTGGCTCTGGCGTATCGCGGCTCGATCAACGTTGTATGGGCGCCGGCGGCAAGTCTGCCGGCGCCCACGCCCACCTTGAGCGCGACGCACCGCCGCTCACACGCCAGTCCACACAAACACGCAGATCGCATAAACTAAATCTCGCCTTGCCGCCCATGCAGCAGGAGGGATAGACTGAGATGTGGCAATTCATGCTCCGTCGCTTGTCATACGCTTTGCTGGCAGTGTTCGTCATCTCGCTGGTCTCATTCGCGGTGATCCAGTTGCCGCCGGGCGACTACGTGACCGACATGATCAACCGCGTGCGCGCGACCGGCGGCAAGGTGGACCCCGAGTTCGAGCAGCGCATGCGCGAGGTATACGGTTTCAACCAGCCGATGATCGTACAGTACGCCAAGTGGCTGACCAATATCCTCACGCGAGGGGAGTTCGGCTATTCGTTCATCTACAAGCGCGACGCCGGCGAGATGATCATGGAACGCCTGCCCACCACTGCGGTCATGGTGTTCGGCGCTGTGCTGCTGACGTGGCTCATCGCCTTGCCGCTCGGCGTGATGGCGGCGGTCTACAAGCGCACCGTGATCGATTACAGCGCCATTTTCATCGGCTTTGTCGGCCTGGCCGTGCCCAGCTTCATGCTGGCGATCGTGGTGCTCTTTGTGGTGTATCGCACTTTTGGGCGTGCAACGATTGGGCTGTTCTCGCCGGAGTATGTGGCAGCGCCGTGGAGCGTCAACCGGCTGCTGGACTTACTGAAGAACATGTGGCTGCCGGCGCTGATCACCGCTGTGACTGGCATCGGCGCGCTGACGCAGACCATGCGCGCTAACCTCTTGGATGAGCTGAACAAGCCCTATGTGAACACGGCGCGCGCCAAAGGGCTGCCCGAATGGCGCTTGCTGTGGAAGTACCCCGTGCGCCATGCGCTCAACCCCTTCGTCAGCACCATCGGCTGGCTGCTGCCGGCGCTGGTGGCCGGCGATGTGGTGATCTCCATCGTGCTGAACTTGCCCACCGCCGGCTCGATGCTGTATGCAGCGCTGCTGCAACAAGATCAGTACGTCGCGGCCGGCTTCATCCTGCTGCTCAGCTCGCTTACGGTGATCGGCACACTGATCTCGGACCTGTTGTTGGCGTTGTTGGACCCGCGCATTCGTCTCTCTTAGTTGTTGGATATGGCTACCATTACCCGCAGCCTCAACGCTCCCCCGCCGAGCGAGGTGCAGGAAGCCCAGCGCAGCGTCGAAGTCGCCTCGCAGTGGCGGCTGATGTGGTGGAAGTTCCGCAAGGACAAGCTGGCGATCACAGGCGGCATTGTGGTCATCGGCTTCTACCTCATGGCGATCTTTGCGGAGTTCTTCGCCCCACATCTGCCGGAGAGTTTCAACGCGCAATACGTCTATGCCCCGCCTCAACCCCTGTATTTCTTCCTGGACGGACGATGGGATCCGTTTGTGTATGGCCTCAAGTTCGAACGCGACCCTATTTCCTTAAAGAAGCAATGGAGCGTGGACTACAACACCCGCATTCGTTGGGCCTTCTTCGTGAAAGGTGAGCCTTACAAGCTGCTCGGCCTGATCTCCGCCGACGTTCACCTCATCGGCCCCAAGAATCCCGGCGACCCCTTTTACCTGCTCGGCGCCGATAAGAGCGGCCGCGACGTGCTCAGCCGCATCATCTACGCTTCGCGCATCTCGCTCACCGTAGGCCTGGCCGGGGTGTTTGTCTCGCTCGTCATCGGCGTCGTGATCGGTGGCATCTCCGGTCTGATGGGTGGCCTAGTGGACGTGCTTATTCAGCGCGTGATCGAGATCGTCAACTCGGTGCCCAGCCTGCCGCTGATGATGGCCTTTGCCGCGATGGTGCCGCCCGGCACGCCCATCGTCCAGGTGTACTTCATCGTCACCCTGATCCTCGCGCTGCTGAGCTGGACCGGCATGGCCCGCGTGGTGCGTGGGCGCTTCTTGGCCCTCCGTGAGGAGGACTTCATCCTCGCAGCACGGCTGGACGGCGCCAGCCGCAGCCGCCTGATCTTCCGCCACATGCTGCCCTCATTCCTCAGCCACATCATCGCCTCGATCACCATCTCCATCCCCTACATGATCCTGAACGAGACCGGCTTGAGCTTCCTGGGCATCGGCCTGCGCCCGCCAGTGGTCAGTTGGGGAGTGATGTTGCGCGATGCGCAGCAGATCGCCAACGTGGCCAACTATCCATGGCTGCTGCTGCCGGCAGTGGCCGTGGTCGCTTTTGTGTTGGCCATGAACTTCCTCGGCAACGGTCTGCGCGACGCCGCCGACCCCTACGCGAACTGAGGCGCGCACTATGACCGACGCAATTCAACTGGAGTTCAAAGACCTGCGCGTGCATTTCTTCACCGACGAGGGCGTCGTGAAGGCGGTGGACGGCGTGGACTTGGTGATCCCGCGCGGCAAGACCACCTGCATTGTGGGCGAAAGCGGCTGCGGCAAGAGCGTGATGTCGCTCACCGCGCTGCGCATCGTGCAGAAGCCGGGGCGCATCGTCAGCGGCCAAATCCTGTGGCACAGCAAAAGCGGCGATGTGATTGACCTGGCTAAACTCAACCCCAAGGGGCGCGAAATCCGCCACATCCGCGGCGCCGAGATCGCGATGATCTTCCAGGAGCCGATGACCAGCCTCAGTCCGCTTTACACCATCGGCAACCAAATCGGCGAGGCTATCCGGCTGCATCAAGGCGTCTCCAAGCAAGAGGCGCGCGCGCGCACGATTGAAATGCTTCGCAAAGTGCGCATCCCGCGCCCGGAGCGTTTGGTGGACGAGTATCCCTTCCGCCTCAGCGGAGGCATGCGCCAGCGGGCCATGATCGCCATGGCCCTCTCGTGCAACCCCAGCCTGTTGATCGCCGACGAGCCGACCACCGCGCTCGATGTGACCACCCAAGCGCAAATTCTCGACCTGATGCTCGACCTACAACGGGAATACAACATGAGCATCCTCTTCATCACCCACGACCTCGGCGTGGTGGCCGAGATCGCCGACTCCGTGGCAGTGATGTACTTGGGGCGCGTGGTCGAAAGCAGCGATGTCGACACCATTTTCAACAACCCGAAACACCCCTACACACAGGCGCTGCTCAGCTCTGTGCCGAAGATCAGCGTCACGCGCCAGCCGCTAGCGCCGATCCAGGGCATGGTGCCCAGCCCGTTCCGTCGTCCTTCGGGTTGCACTTTCCATCCGCGCTGCTCGCACGCCATGCCGATCTGCCAGGCAGTGGAGCCGAGCATGATCCCGCTGGACCACGACCATCGCGTGCGCTGCCTGCTGTACGACGATGCCGCGCATCAGATAGCCCCCCCGGCGGCAGCGTTGGCAGCGCAGTGAGCACGCCCGACTACTCCAACATGATGACCGACAACGGACAACTTCCCCCGGCCGCTTCGCCGGCCACATCCGCTGCTGGGGTGCTGCTTCAGGTGCACGACCTGAAGATGCACTTCCCCATCACCAAAGGCACGTTTGGCAGCGTCAAAGGGTACGTGAAGGCGGTGGACGAGGTGACGTTCGGTGTGGCCGCCGGCGAGACGCTCGGCTTGGTAGGTGAGAGCGGTTGCGGCAAGACCACCGTCGGGCGATGCATCGTGCGCGCCTACAAGCCCACCGCCGGTCAGATGCTGTACTACGGCAATACCGGTGGGCCAGCGGTAGACCTGGCCGCCCTCAACGAAGACCAGCTCAAGCCCTACCGACGCGACATTCGGATGATCTTCCAAGACCCCTATTCATCGCTGAACCCGCGCATGCCGGTGTTCCAGAACGTGGGTGAGGCGCTGCTCAACCTCACGAACATACGCGGCAGCGAGCTGGAAGATCGCATCAAAGAAACGCTAGTGCGGGTCGGCCTGCGCCCGGAATACATTCGCCGCTACCCACACGCCTTCTCCGGCGGCGAGCGCCAACGTATCGTGATCGCGCGCGCGCTGGTCACCAACCCACGCCTGGTGATCTGCGACGAGGCTGTCGCCGCGCTCGATGTGTCCATCCGCGCCCAAGTGCTCAATTTACTGGAGCAGCTTCGCCAGGAAATGGGCTTGACCTATTTGTTCATCTCGCACGACCTGAGCGTGGTGCGTTACATCTGCGACCGCGTCGCGGTGATGTATGTCGGTCGCGTGGTGGAGATTGCGCCGGTGAACGAGCTGTTTCGCCAACCCAAACATCCCTACACCGAGGCGCTGATGTCCGCCGTGCCGATCCAAAACCCGCGCCACCGCAACCGCATAGCGCGCGTTCGGCTGGAGGGCGAGGTGCCCGATCCGTCCAACCCACCGAGCGGTTGCTATTTTCATCCGCGCTGCCCTTACGTCCAGGAGCGCTGCCGGCGCGAGACGCCGGTCCTGCGCAATATCGGCAATGGCCGACAGGTAGCCTGTCATTTCGCCGAGGAGCTACAATTGCGCGGCGCCGTGCTGGCAGATCCTCGTCCTCAGCCCTAGCCACTGCTTGCGCGAGACGAACAAGCTAGATTCACGCCGCTCTCCCCTGCCCGGTTTTGGGGGAGATTTCGGCCATTGATCTATTGCGGAGTCGCTCCCCACTTCGGCTTGCTCATGCAGCCGACTGCGCCGGCGCCGACCGATGCGCGAACCTCCAGCAGCGGCACAATCATACATGCGTCATTCGTTATACTTCAGGTTCGGTTGTGCGAGTCGGTTGGACATAAACCAACCCGTTGGCCTGCCCGATCGTTTAAGGCACTCGCTTCTGCCCTATGTCGGACCATGAGTAAGAAGTACGCCAAGCGCGTCAACGAACTGATTCGTATGCATTTGACCGATCTACTGGAGCGCGAGCTGCACGATCCGCGTGTGAACAGCGCCCAGGTGACCATTAGCGACGTGGAAATCACGCCCGATGTGCGGCACGCGCGGGTGTTTTACAGCATCATCGGCGATGATGCGCAGAAGGCCGAGGTCGCGCGTGGTTTAGCGAGCGCCGCCGGCTGGCTCAGCCGCGAGTTAGGCAAGCGCCTTCGCACACGCCACACCCCCCAATTGACGTTTGAGTTCGACGAATCGTTCGAACGTGGCGACCGCCTATCGCGGCTGCTGGACGAGCTGAAAGGCGGCGAGGAGTTAACCGCATCTTGATAGTGACCGATCCTCGCGCTTGGGCGGACGCCGAGGGTTACTTGCGCCGGGCGCAGGCGATCTTGGCCATCACCCACGTCTCACCGGACGGCGACGCCATCGGCAGTTTGCTGGGGTTCACGCATGCGATGCGCAGCCTGGGCAAGCTGGTCACGCCGACCTGCCAGGACCCGCCGCACCCGCGCTTCGATTACCTCAAGGGCGTGCGCGACATTCGCCAATCGGGCGAGGGTGAGTTCGACTTGATCGTTTCGCTCGACTCAAGCGACCTAGCCCGCCTGGGATCCATCTTCATCCCGGCGCAGCACAGTCGCCTGCCCGTCGTGGTGTTCGACCACCACATCACCAACCTGAACTTCGGCGTGGTCAACGTCGTCGAGCCGGGCGCATCTTCGACATCCGAGATCATCTACGCGCTGCTCCAGCGGATGGGCGTGACGATCACCCCCGACATTGCCAATGCGCTGCTGACCGGCGTGATCACCGACACGTTGGCCTTCCGCACGTCGAACACGACGCCCGACACGCTGGCTGTGGCGATGGCGCTCATGCGCAGCGGGGGCAACCTACAGGAAGTCACGCGCCAGGCGCTGATTATGCGCTCATTCGACTCGCTGCGCTTGTTGGGCGCCGGATTGATGAACGCCAAGTTGGAAGGCCGCCTGGCTTACGCAACAATCCCGCGCAAGCTGCGCAAGGAGCTGGACGTGAAGGAGGAGCGCGGCGACGCCGGCCTGGTGAGCACTTTAATCACCGCTTACGAGGTGGACGTGGCCGCGGTGTTCGTGGAATTACAAAACGGCGACATCGAGATCGGCCTTCGCGCGCAGCCGGGCTTTGATGTATCCCAGGTGGCGCTTGAGTTGGGCGGAGGCGGGCACCCGGCCGCCGCCGGATGCACGCTGCCCGGCCCGATGCGCGATGCCGTCAATCGGGTCTTGCCGCGACTCAAGCAGGTCATCCGCGAAGCGTAGCGGCACCTATCGGCATCGCGCGATCGGACGATGGATGGTTTGCTGATCGTGGACAAGCCGCGCGGCATGTCGTCGCACGACGTGGTGGCGCGCGCGCGCCGGCTGTTGCGCGAGAAGCGCATCGGCCACACCGGGACGCTGGATCCGTTGGCGACCGGCGTGCTGGTGTTGTGCGTCGGCCAGGCCACCCGCCTGAGCGAGTATCTGCTCGGCGAAGAGAAGTCCTACGAAGGCGTGATCCGGCTGGGCCAACGCACGACGACCGACGACGCCGCCGGCGAGGTCGTCGAAGCGCGTCCGGTGCCGCCGATAACCCCGGAGCGGCTGAGGCAGCTCGAAGCACAATTCACCGGCGCAATCGCGCAGATCCCGCCTCAGTTCTCCGCCATTCAAAAGGGCGGCCAACGCGCCTACGCCCTAGCCCGGCAGGGCCGCCCGATTGAGCTTGCGCCCCGGCCAGTCACGGTGTATGCGCTGCAGCTCACGCCGCACGACGGAGAGGGAACAGCGGAAATCGGCCACCTGCGCATCGTGGTTCGCTGTTCCGCCGGCACCTACATTCGCGCCCTGGCGCGCGACATCGGCGAGGCGCTCGGTTGCGGAGGCCATCTCATCGCGCTGCGCCGCACGCAGGTGGGCCGCTTCACACTGGCCGATGCTGTCACGCTCGATCGCATCGAAGCAGCGGCCAGTGAAGGCTCAGCCGCTGCACTGCTGCTGCCGATGGATCGCGCAGTGGCTGATTGGCCGGCAGCATACCTCAGCGACGAGGATGCCCGGCGCTTGCAGAGGGGACAGGTGATTGCGGCGACGATACCGTACGCGACTCATGCGCCAAGGGTGCGCGTGTATGATTCCCGCCGCGCGTTCATTGCCATCGCCCACTGGGATGGAATGAAACTCAAACCGGCGAAGGTCTTCAATGCGGCTCCTCCACTCGTTCGATGAAATCTCCACCGCCGTTCCATCCACCTGCACCATTGGCGCATTCGACGGCGTACACCTGGGCCACCAGCAGTTGATCCGCACCATGGTGAACGATGCGCGCAAGCGAGGCGCGCAATCGGCCGTGGTCACGTTCTTCCCTCATCCGCGCGTCGTGCTCGGCCGGGCGCCGAATCGCTATCTCACCTTGCCGGATGATAAAACCGAACAAATCGCTGCGCTCGGCGTGGACGTGTTGGTCATCCTGGAATTCACGCAGCAGATGGCCCAACTGACGGCGCAGGAGTTCATCGCGCACATGGTCGCCGCGCTCGCGCCGGTCGGCCTGTGGATCGGCCCAGATTTCGCGCTAGGCCGCGGACGACAAGGGAATGCAACCCTCCTGGCTGAACTCGGCCGCCAATTCGGATTCACGGTGAACGTGCTGCCGGAGCTGAACATCGGGGCCGGCATCATCTCCAGCACGCGCATTCGCGATTCGCTGGCCCGTGGCGACGTAAGCGACGTCAACCTGTGCTTAGGGCGCCCATTCCGGGTGACCGGAAGCTACGACGGCGGCCGCGCGCTCTGTGTAGACGAGCGGCAGTGGCTGCCCGCGCCCGGCGTCTATCCAGTGTTGATCGAGGGGCGCATCAACCAGGCAATCCTGACGAGCGACCAGCCCAACAGCATCACCATCGAGCATCCGCTCAAGGACGGCCGGCGCCTGGTGAAGGTGGAATTTGTGTAGATGCGCGTGCGTCACCTCTCGCTCACCAACTTTCGGCTGTATGCGCGGCTGGAACTCGACTTGCCCCGCGGGCTGGTGATCGTGCAAGGCGATAACGCCCAGGGCAAAACGTCGCTGCTCGAAGCGATCTACTTCCTGGCCACGGCCCACTCCCCCCACACGCGCGCCGACCGACAATTGATCCGCTGGGGGGCAGAGGAAGAAAGCCCGTATCCCTACGCCGTGCTTAAAGCCACCATCGAGCGCAACGACGGCTTGCGTGTGATCGAGATCGCGATCCAACGGGGCGAGTCCAACCGGTTGCGCAAAGAAATCCGCATTGACCGCGTCGGGCGACGCGGGATAGATCTGGTCGGCCAGCTTAACGTGGTGCTCTTTTTGCCTGGTGATGTGGAGCTGGTGAGCGGTGCGCCGGCATTGCGCCGCGATTTCCTCGATGCGGCGCTGTCGCAGGTGGACGCGGACTACGTGCGCGCGCTCGACCGCTACATGCGCGCGCTCGCCCAGCGCAACGCGCTGCTCAGACAAGCCCAGGAACGCAGGCTCGATCCGGACGAATTGGCGATCTGGGATGATCAACTGGTGCCGGCGGGTGTGGAGATCGCCGTGCGGCGGCGCCGGGCGATCGCCGATTTGACCCGCCTGGCCGTGCCGATCCACCGCGAGCTATCCAACGGCTCGGAGTACCTGCAGATCACCTACCAGCCGAACTTCGACCCCGCCCGGCCCAGCATGCTTGACACGCCGTATCAGGTGGGCATTGACGATTCGCAACCGCCGGCCGGCATAGATCCGCGCGACTTGCAAACAGCCTTTCGCCGGGCGCTGGCCGAGCGTCGGCGAGAAGAGATCGCTCGCGGCATGACGCTGGTCGGCCCACACCGCGACGAGGTGCGCTTCATCGCAAACGGCGTGGACTTGGGCGATTTCGGCTCGCGGGGGCAGCAGCGCACCGCCGTGCTGGCGCTTAAGCTGGCGCAGGTGGCATGGATGCGCGAGCGCACCCGCGAGGAACCGGTGTTGCTGCTGGACGAAGTACTGGCCGAACTCGATCCTCACCGGCGCCGATGCCTGTTGCAGCGGATTGGCAGCGCACAGCAGACCATCGTCACGACAACCGACATCCAGCGCCTCGATCGCGACTTTGTGCGCCATGCCACGACGCTGCAGGTCTGCGCCGGCGTGGTATCCCCCTACAGCCTGAACGGGTCGTGACACTATTCACCCGTCCGCTTTGTACAAGCATCGCAATATTTGTTGACAAACACCGGACACAGGATTACATTAAGAGTTCATCTGATGTTCGCGCAATACAGTGACGAGCCTGTTTACAACGTCAAAGCTGTTTCGCACCAGACCGGCGTTGGCGCCGCGACCCTGCGCGCCTGGGAACGGCGTTACGGCGTGCCCTCGCCGCCACGCACCGATAGCGGCTATCGGCTGTACTCCGCCCGCGATATAGCCATCATCCGCTGGCTGAAGTCGCAGATTGAAAATGGCATGAGCATCAGCCAAGCGGTGCATCTGCTACATTCGCTCGAGGCGCAGTCCACCGATGGGCGCGCCGGCGAACCGATGACCCGGCTCCCCTCGCCGGATGCGCCCGCTTCGTACCAGCGCCTGCAGGATGAAATCCTTGCCGGCGCCGCTGAATTCGACGAAGCGCGCGTCGAGTCTGTGTTGGCAGAGGCATTTTCGCTCTTTCCAGTGGAGGACGTGTGCCTGCACCTGATCCAGCCGACGCTGGTGACTTTAGGCGAGCAGTGGCATCGGGGGGAAATCAACATCAGCGTCGAGCATTTTGTGACCAACATCATGCGCCGCAAGCTGTCGGCGCTGATGTCCGCATCGCCGCCGGCCAGCCGTGCAGGGCGCATCGTGAGTGGATGCGCGCCGGGGGAGTATCACGAGTTGGGCATCTTGATGATTTCGCTCTTCTTGCGCCGTCGCGGTTATGAGGTCGTTTACTTAGGGCAGAACATCGCCGCAGCGCGCTTTCAGGAGATGCTGATGAAAGTGCAACCCAACCTGTTGATGCTCTCGGCCAGCGGGCTGATCGCGGCAGCCAACCTACTGGAGGTCGTCGAGGGGCTGCGCCACCACTCCGCTCAATTTGGCACGACAATTGCGTTCGGCGGGCGGCTGTTCAATCAGGTGCCTCCGTTGCGACGACGCGTCCCTGGCGTGTACGTCGGCAAAGACGCCCAAGTGGCCACGCGCCGGGCTGTCGAATTGATCGCCGATCCATCCGCGGCGATGGCGCTGCCGACGAACTATACGCCGGTAGACGCCGAGACGCTGGAGGCTTTGGCCGTCTTGCGCCGCCATCGCGCGGAAATCATCGCCGTGGCCACGCGTGTGATTCAGAACGATGTCGAGCAGGAGTTGGAACCGCCACTGCTAGACGCCAACGAAACCCTGCTACAGATTGTGGAGTCGGCGTTGCGCTTCGGCGAACCAGCCATCCTGGGTGACCGGGCAAACTGGTTGTGGGATGCGCTGCCTCCCGACGGAATCTCAAGCGTACAACTGCAGCGCGTCGCGCAGGCCTTAGCCGAAGGGGCTGAAACGGTCTTATACTCACCGCAACTGGATCGGCTTCAGCCCTACTTCCAAGCATTGCAAGGGGCTTTCGACTAGCCCACACCTGTGGAATGGCATATTTCGTCCGCTCGATTTGAATGTTGCGCGCCGGCCGGGGCCGATCGGCCGCCGCAAACTTTTTGCGCGACTTATCAAGCGCAGTTCACGGACGTTTAAGCATATCCGGTAAATTTACAGCTCTGGATTCGAGACTGCGGCACAGCCTCTCATACATGGATACATCACGGGATGGGAACCGACATGACGATTCTGATCACTGGCGCAAATGGTTACGTCGCCGAGCATACGCTTCGGCAATTGCGAGCGCTCGCTCAGCAAGATGCGGGAGCAAATCTTCACGTGCGCGGCCTCGTTCGCAATCCTGCACGCGCTGATAAGGTGCGCGCGCTCGGCGCAGAACCGATCATCGGCGATGTGACCAACCTGGCTTCGCTCGTTCAGGCTATGGCCGGCGTGGAGAAGGTGATCCACCTGGCCGCCGTCAATCGCGATCGGGGCGAGGTGACCATGGAACGTGTAAACGCTCAGGGCACGATCAACGTGGTCGAGGCGGCAAAGCAAGCCGGCGTGAAACACATCATCAACCTGGTGGGGTTGGGCGCGGATCCGAAGCGGCCTTACCCCCTGGCCTACACGCAGGGGCGCGGCGTGGAAGCGATCATCTCGAGCGGCATTCCATACACCATTTTGGAAGCCTCGGTGATCTTCGGCCCGGGCGACGAATTTCTCAACACGCTGGCCGGCTTGGCGCGCCTTCCACCGTTCATGATTGTGCCCGGCGATGGCCAGACCAAGTTCCAGCCGATCGCTGTGCAAGATGTGGCGGTCTGCCTGGTGCAGTCGCTGTCCAGACCAGAAGTGATCAATCGCCGCTTGCAGATTTGTGGCAGCGAAGTCATCACGCTCGAAGGCATCATTGACGCGATCCTGGCCGAGATGGGTGTGAAGCGCATCAAGCTGCACATGCCGGTCTTCCTATTGAAGCCGGCCGTCGCCCTCATGGACGCGCTTTTGCCCAAGCCGCCGGTGACGCCCAGCTTGCTCGCGCAACTGGGCGTGGACAACGTGGCCACGGACAACGCCACCACCAAAGTCTTTGGCATCGAACCGATCAAGCTGCGCGCGGGCATCAGCTTCGTGCGTGAGATGTCCTTCGGCAAGTTGATGGCGCGCACCTTCGGCCGGGCCGAATATCGTTAGACAGCGGAGCGAGACCGAATACATCCATGCGCCACTTCGAGTATGCCTTTGTCGTGAATGCCCCGCTTGACCAGGTGTGGGCCTTTCACGACGACCCGACGGCGTTGCCGAAGGTCATGACCGGCGCAGTGAAGATGCACGTCCATCATGTGGATCGTCCGCTCCAGCCGGGCAGCCGCATTTTGATGACGATGCAGATTGGGCCAGTTCGTCGCCGCTGGAACGTCCGGCTGCGCGCCAGAGAAGCGCCGCGCTTCTTCGCCGACGAACAGATCGAAGGCGAAGGCCCCTTTCGCGCGTGGCGCCACACGCACGCATTTGAGGCCATTGATGCTCATCGCACCCGCGTGATTGACCGCTTGGAGTATGAGCCGCCGCTCGGTTGGCTGGGCAAAATCGGCGATGCACTGATTGGCGGCATCCTCATGCGCAGCCTGTTCGCCTCACGCGCCAAAGCCACCCGCCGCTGGTTGGAGTCGCAAGCCTCGCGGGGCGCATCGCCGGCAGGCGCAGAGCAATCGGCGCAATGAACTTCCAGGAGCAGGCTGAGATGGTGAAGGATAAGGTGATCGTGATTACCGGCGCCAGCAGCGGCATCGGCCGCGCGGCTGCGCTGCTGCTGGCCAACGCCGGCGCTCGGTTGGGATTGGTCGCGCGCAACTACCACGCGCTGTTGGAAGTCGCCGATGCTGCCCGTCAGCTCGGAGCGCAGGCGATGGCCATCCCGACCGACGTCACGCAAAAAGACCAGGTAGCCGACATGGTGAGCGAGGCGCTCGCCACCTTCGGACGCATTGATGGGCTGGTGAATTGCGCCGGCGTAGGCGTCATCCGGCCGATCGAACAACTGACCGAAGAGGACATTGACCGCACCTACGCCGTAAACACCAAAGGGGTGATTCTGGTCTCGCAGGCGGTCGGGGCAGCCATGCTCAGGACCGGCGGCGGCCGGATCGTCACGCCGGTGGGCACAATGGGGCGCTACGTGATGCGCGGCAGCGCCGCCTACAGCGCAAGCAAATGGGGGGCAGTGGGCGCGCTCAAGGCGATGGCGACCGAGTGGCAACGCAGCGGCATCGGCATCACCCTGCTTTACCTCGGCGGCGTGAACTCCCCGTTTTGGGACGGCATTGACTTGAAGGTGCAGCGCGACAAGATGCTGAGCGTGGACGACGCCGCGCAAGCCATCCTCTATGCACTACAAGCGCCATCCAATGGCGTGTTGAACGAACTCGTGCTGCAACCGGAGAGCCACCAGTTCATCTAGCTGCAACGGGTTCAGACCGCTTCGCGCGGTCTGAACCCGTAAAGATTTACCTGCCGACGAACACGCCGGCAATGACCCCGCCCAAAATCAACGAGAGCACGAAGATGATGATGTTGACGATGATCGCGGTCAAAATAGCCTTCTGCGTGTCTAGGCCGGCGGCTTCGCGGATGGCCAACACCGTGGCAACGATGCTCAACACCAGCGTGATAATGGAACCGACGAACGGGATAATGACCGGGATCTGGAAGACGTAGGTGTGTCCTAAGATGCGCAGCATCTCCGCCGTATTCGTCTGTCCCTGGAAGAGCCTGGATGCGACGAAGGCGGCCAGCCAGCTTCCCAGCAACCAGCCGATTAGCGCGCCTGGGATTGCGCCGACAAAACCGAGTGGTCCGATCAGCAGACCGCTCACGGCGCCGATCAACAGAGTGGTGACGACGACGATGATCGCCGCCGGCGGGAGCGCGTTCGGATCATGGGCCACCTCGCGATACACGGGCGCTTTGAATGTCACGATGCCCTGCAGGCGTTGAAACAGAGAAGAGGAAGATGTCATTGTTTATTACCTCCTAATGGATCAAAGATAGCCGGTCTGTGTTAAGAATGAGTTGCATCACCTGGGGTACTCCTTCAACGCGGCTCCCAGCGCCGACGATGCTCACTCAAACTGCCGACTTGATGGTGCTGTTGTTGCGCGCGTATTGGCCGCACATATGCCCCAGCAACACGGCAAGATAGGGCGCAGCTAGAAAGGCGATGAGCAAGGAGAGAATCTGGCCCAGGCAAGGGATGATATTTAACACGCCAACGACAAGGCCCAGGACGAAGGCAAAGCCAATAAAGATGGCGAAGATCGTCAGGTAATCAACAGTATTGGCGCGAGCGATGCTGAACAATTCACCGACGCGCAGACAAGCGCTGATTTCCTTCGTTTTAGCGTATTGAATATAGATCGCCGGCGAGAGGTAGGCCAGAAATAGCCCGTAGAGCGCCGCGAGGCAAGACACGGCGATCGTCAGCACGCCAACGCCGACTAAGGCCGCATCCCCGAGTTGATCCGTCCCCCCTGACAGCGCCGCTAAGCCGCCGCTGGCAACCGTAATAATGCAGGTGAGTAGAACAATGGGCAATGCGAAGACGAACGTCACAACGAACACCTTCAAGCCGTTTACGAGTTTCTCACCCAGGTTATCCCATGCCGGCAGCGGGACGTCCATGCCGTTCAATGTGTTCTTGAGGTGTTCGATCGTGTAGCCGCTCAGCGCGAAGTTAAGGATGGGCACCAATGCGATCAGCGCGCCGATGCCGAGTTTACTGAGCCAGTTTTGGTCTTCGGTGGGATGTTGCGCGGCCCGTCCGATGTCAATCATTGCGTAGCTCCTTTGAGAAATAAAGGCACGGACGCGCAACGGACGGCAAACCGCCTCTCGGCCCGTTTCAAGCGCATCCCGTGATGGATCAATTGAACTGTGGCCGAAGTGTAGTGGACTTCCGCAAATTCACAAGTTGAGCCACGCTTAGGCCACGCGACCTTCAAGTGGTTCATCGTTGAGGGCGCGCCGCACGTTGGCGTAGAACTCAGCGAACTCATTGGCGAACCCGCTGTCGTTGCAACTGCCGATGTGCGGCAGCAGAAAGATGTTTGCCTCGGGGTCGCCCTCGGCCAGCCTGAGCAACGGGTTGTCGGGCCGAATCGGCTCCCACTCATAGGTGTCGAACGACGCGCCGGCCAGATGGCCGGATCGGACGGCGTCGGCGACGGCCTGCTCGTCCACCACGCTGCCGCTGCCGGCCTCCACCAACCAGGCGCCGGGCTTCATCATGGCGATTCGCGCCGCATTCAGCCAAAGATCAGTCTCCTGAAAGTAGGGGAGCAGGCACACGACGATATCGCTCTCGCGCAACACCTGCTCCGCGTCACGATGGACAATGCCTAGCTCCTCCTCCACGAAGCGCGGCAGCGGATGCCGCTTGGCGTAGAGCAGCCGGCAGCCCCATGGCTTCAGGCGACGCGCCAGCTCCGCGCCGATCTCGCCGAAGCCGAGGATGCCGATGGTCTTGCCGTAGATCAAGCTCACGCGCGTTTGCCCGCTCCAGTTGAAGGCGAATACGTCCTCCGTGGTGCGACGCGGGCCGGAGAAAAGGAAAGCTTCCGGCGGCATGTGCAACACCTTTTGCAGGGGCATGGCCCGGCGCAGCACGGCCAGCATTTGCAGCATCAGGTTCTCGGCCACGGCGATGGCGCCCCGAATGGGGCGTACGCACACCGGCACATGAAACTCGCGGGCGGCATCCAGGTCTATGTCGTGGTAGAGCGAGCCGATGCGCTGGATGATCTTCAGGCGTGGACTTGCTTCAAGCATCGCGCGATCTACGCCGCCGGCGCGCTCGGTGATCAACGCATCGGCGTCGCGCAGCAACCGAAGTACTTCATCGCGCGAAACCTCGGCGCTGCGGCGCATGACGACCTCGAACTCAGCGGGGGCAGCGGCCAGTCGCCATGCTTGATGCTGCTTGCCCAGCGGGCAGAGGTAGAGGACGGTGTATCGGGCCATGCGGCGAGTTTACAATGTACGGCATGAGCGAGGTTGTGGCCGTCTCCAGGGTGACGCAAGCAGGGGAACGCGTTCCCCCGCTCGAAAACGGCGACCGGCTGACGCGCCGGGAGTTCGAGCGGCGTTATGCTGCCATGCCCAACGTCAAAAAGGCAGAGCTGATCGAAGGAGTCGTATACATGCCCTCCCCTCTCCACGTCAGCGCACACGCTGAACCGCACGCCACCATTGTAGGCTGGCTATGGACCTACGCAGTCAATACGCCTGGCGTGCGCCTCGCCGACAACGCCACGTTGCAGTTGGACATGGACAACGAGTTCCAGCCCGATGTCATGCTGTTTGTTGACCCGGCGTTGGGCGGCCGGGCGCGCATCACGGACGACGACTACATCGCCGGCGCGCCGGAACTGATCGTCGAGATCGCCGCCAGCAGCGCTTCGATAGACGTGCACGACAAGTTGAAGGTCTACCGGCGCAGCGGCGTGCAGGAGTTCCTGGTCTGGCGCACACGCGATGCCGCGATAGATTGGTGGGAGATGCGCGAGGGCGACTATGCGCCCTTGTCCCGTGCAGGCGGCGTGATCGGCAGCCGCGTCTTCCCCGGCTTGGCCTTGGATGTGGACGCGCTGCTGCGCAACGACCTGGCGCATGTGCTGGCCGTGCTGCAGGACGGTCTGCGTAGCGACCTGCACGCAGGTTTCGTCGAGCAGCTTCGCCGGCGCGGGGGCGGAGCGCCATCAAGCGTATGAGCACGAAGATCGTCGTCATCGGCGCAGGCAGCGTGAGCTTCGGCCCGGCCATCCTCAGAGACCTCTTCGCTTTTGCCGGCGACCTGCGCGGCAGCGAGATCTGGCTGGTGGACATCAACGCCGAAGCGCTCGACGTGATGGCGCGCTATGCGGACAAGTTGAATGCCGCCTTCGATCAGCCCTTCACGTTGCACGCCACAACCGATCGTCGCGAAGCGCTGCCCGGCGCCCACTTCGTCATCGTTTCGGTCGCTGTGGACCGCTTGGCGACGTGGAAGCTGGACTGGCAGATTCCGCTCCAACATGGCGTGCGCCATGTCCTGGGCGAGAACGGCGGCCCCGGCGGGCTCAGCCATGCGCTGCGCCACATCCCGTTGCTGCTGGACATCGCCCGCGACGCAGAGCAGCTTGCGCCGCAGGCGATGCTGCTCAACTTTACCAACCCGATGAGCCGGCTGTGTATGGCGCTCGACCGATATACGCGCGTGCGCTTTGTAGGGCTGTGCCATCAGATCGGCGAGGGATATCGCATCGTCAACCGCGCCCTCGGCCTCGTGCCGGAGACCGGCGATCGGTGGGCCGACATGCACACGATCCAGCAGCGCATTCATATCACGGCTGCCGGCCTCAATCACTTCACGTTCATCCTCGATTTGCGCGACGCTCAGACGGGCGAAGACCTGTATCCGCTGTTGCGTGCGCAACTGGCTCAGATGCCGGCGGACTTTGAGTTGATGTCACGCCGGCTGATGGATGTCTTCGGCCTGTTCTGTGCCTCCGGTGACATCCACGCCGGCGAATACGTCGGTTTTGCGGCGGAGACAATCGCATTGACCGGCTATGACTTCCACCGCTATGAGCAACACGGACGCAAGCAGTGGGAGCAGATCCAACGCATCGCCGACTCAACCGAAGCTGACCTCGGCGCGCTGCGGAAGGCTGTTCGTCCTTCCGGAGAACGCGCCGTGCCGATCATCCATGCCATGCTGCGCGACCTGAACCAGTATGAGCTTTCGGCCAACATCCGCAACGACGGCTGCATCAGTAACTTGCCAGGCGATGCCATCGTCGAAGTGCCGGCGATTGTGAACGCGCGCGGCGTCCACGGCATCCAGGTCGGCCCGCTGCCGAAAGGGCTGGCCGCCATCATGCGTCGCGAAATCGAGATCCAGGAGCTGGTGGTGGAGGCTGGCGTGAAAGGCGACCGCAACGCAGCGCTCCAGGCATTGCTGCTCGACCCGCACATCCATAGCTATGCACAGGCTACGCACTTGCTCGACGATTTGCTCAAGGCGCATGCTGAACACTTGCCCCAGTTCGCCTAAACGACGTGGATGGTGTCACGTGCGCCTTGGATGACGTTTGTGCAGAGAGCATCTTAAAACCGAACCGTATCGAGCAGCCTGAGCATGCGACGGGGGCTTGCCATGTATGTAGACCATGGCTTCGCTGCGCTTGGCCGTTCGCACCGACGCGCACCGCTGCGCTTCTTGATGGTCACGCGCCACTCACTATATAATCCACCAAATTGCTGAGCAGAAGGCAAGGAGGAACCACGTTGTTTACTACATCCCTACTTCGTCGGCTTGCTTGCATAGCCATAGCACTCAGCGCGTCGGCGTTGTTTGCCGGCGCTGCGCATGCCGGGACAATCACCGTTACTCTTCCCTTCGACCGCTTCGACAGCACCGCGACAACCGATTGCTCGTTGCGCGAAGCGGTCCAGACGGCGAACACCAACGCGACCTTCGCTGGCTGTAATTCGTTTGGCCTGCTGGGCGACGATACGATTGTGTTCGACCCGTCGCTGACCACTGTGACCATCTCCCAGACCGTTTCAGGCGGCAACAACGACAACGTTGACGGCGACCTGGACGTGTTCGTGGGCAACGTCAGCGGCACACTGACGATTCGCGGGCCGATCACCGTTCAGGTGCAAGGCATACTCGACCGCGCCGTTGATGTGCATCCCGACGCCAGCGGGAACAACGCATCGTTTAGGCTGGAGGATGTGGAAATCACCGGCGGTGACGCGCGGCCGTGGGTGACGAACGATAACCTGTCCTATTCCAACGCGCAATTGGAATGCGTTCACGGCGGCGGGGCAGTGCGCGTGATTTCCGGGGTGCAGGCGACGCTAGACGGCGTGGCGCTGCGCCAGAACGCGGCGGGCTACGCGGGCGGCGGCTTGTGTGCGCAGGAGAACACCAACGTGGCCATCGTCAACTCGCAGTTAATCTCGAATGCAGTCGGGCTGAGCGGCACGCAACAGGTGGATTACGCGCTGGGCGGCGGCGGCGTTTGGAGCGGCGGAGCGCTGGCGCTGACCAACACCAGTGTGCTGACCAACCGCGTGGTGTTGAGCAACGGCTTCAGTTTGGCGGACTTTGGCTTTGCCGGCGGCGGTGGTGTGGGGGTGATCACCGGCAGTTTGTCGGTGTTCGGCGGCGTCATCGCCGATAATGTGGTCACACAGACGCAGGTTGGCGAGCACGAAGCGCACGGCGGCGGTGCGCTCTTCATCCGCCTGGGTTCTCCGAAAAGCAGCGTGTTGCTGCGCGGCGTGACCATCCGAGAGAATCGGCTCGTGGGGGGGAAGGTATCCGCCGGCGCTGGCGCAGCGATCTTCAGCGGCGCCGACGTGCAAATCGGGGGGACGACAATCGTCAGGAACACTGCGAACACCGTCCAATTGGTGTCTGGCGGCGGCCTTGCGATTGGCTGGCCTGGCACCTTCAGCGGCTACACGCCGCCCTTCGTGACGCTCAGTAACGCAGATGTGCTCAGCAACAGCGCGGAGGTCAACGCGGTTTCGGTATCCGGCCAAATCACCCCGGTAATACTGGGCGCCGGCGCGTTCTTCGGCGAGGGTGTGGTGTTCAATGTGTCGGACGCGAACGTGAACGGCAATGTCGGGCGCTACGTGGGCAGCTCCGTCACCAACACGATCGGCGTTGGCGGTGGCCTGAGCGCGCTTCACAACGGCTCAATCACAAACACCCAATTTCTGGCCAACCAACTGCGCAACTTTCGCTTCGTCGGCGGCGTAGGCGCACATCTGAAAGGGACAGCAAATGTGGTGCGCATGGGCGCGAGCGACAACATCGGCTCGTCCTCGTTAGGGACGGGTGCCGGCAGCCTCGGCGGCGGCATTTATGTAGATAGCGGCGCAGTAGTGACGTTGTCCGATTCGTTGTTCAGCTCCAACGTGGTGACCGGCCAGCGTCACAGTAGCGCTCTGTTCGGCTTCGCAGCGGGTGGCGGCCTTGGGGTAGATGGCACGCTCTTCATCACCGACACCATAGTAACGTCCAACACGGCCCGGAGCGGTGGCGGCTTTGCAGGCGCAGGTCTGGTGCACGCCAAGCGAATCACCGTGACAAACAATGTGGCCACAGACCCCGACTGGACGGATGAGTTCGCTCAGGGCGGCGCCTGGGCAAACAGCGGGACGGTATTTGTGGAGGACAGCCTGATCGCCAGCAATGTGGTCTCTCGACCGCAACACAGCGGCCAAGGCGGCGCAATTGTCAACTACGCCGGCACGTTCCATGTGCTGAGCAGCACCATCCGAGATAACGGGGTGTTCGCTCAGTCGTTTGCCAGCGGCGGAGGAGCGGTCATGACGGGCGGCGCGATGTGGCTCACCAACACGCAGGTGCTTTCCAATACCTCCCAGGCATCTTCAGGCCCAGCCTACATGGGCGGCATCAACGTTGGGGGAGGAGCAGCGCTGTATGCAACGGATTCCGAGATAGCTTTCAACGAAGCGCGGGGTGATAACAATTCTGGCGGCGGCGGGATTGGCATTAACGGTCACGGCACCGCGCGCATCACCCGTGCGAACATCCACAACAACCGAGTGATTCTCTACACTACGCTGCAGCCCACGGGCGCCGGCGCAGGTGTAATCAACGGTGGCGACCTGCGAATCAGCCACTCGTCTATTTATAGCAACGTCGCCGGCTATGCGTCAGGCGTCAATAACTACTGGGTGCCGGCGACGCACACGCCGACGGTGCACATCGTCAACACCACAATAAGCAGCAACGGGCCGAGCAACTCAACGACCGCACAGGGTATCGTAGTCACCGGCACGGCCTATCTCACCCACACCACAGTCGCGTCGAACACCGGCATCGGGCTGGTGAATCAGGGCACAGCCGGCTTCTTCGCCGTGCTGGCAGCTTACAACACCACCGCCGACTGCGCGAACTGGGATGGCGGGTCTGCCACGTCGCAATTCTCGATGTCCAGCGATGCCACGTGTGGAACTGGAACATTCGGTTTCACCTACACAAACACCGATCCGCTGCTGCAGCCGCTTGCGCTGAATGGTGGCAGCACGTGGAACCATGAGCTGCCAATCGGCAGCCCGGCGCTGAGCAAGGTGAGCCCCTGCGGCGCAAGCGACGACCAGCGCAGCGTGAGCCGTCCGGCGCCGTGCGACATCGGCGCGTTCGAGCGCTTAGAGACGGTGAGCCTGAGCCTGGGCAAGATAGGCGTCGGGAGCATAGCAACGGCGGGTGTGCCATTCACCTACACGCTGATCATCACAAACAATGGCCCCGACTTCGCCACTAACATAGTGGTGACGGACACGCTGAGCGGCGGGGCGACTTTTGGCAGCGTGGTCGGTTCGAGCAATCCAACCAGCTTGACGTTCAGCTTGGCCGGCGCAAGCGCGACGTTCACAGTAAGCGTGATCCCAACGAACAGCGCGTTCGTGATCACTTACACGGTGCAGCCGCCGGTGAACGGCGGGGTGTTCAGCAACACGGCCAGCATTGCGGCTGTGGACCAACAACAGACCAGCAGCAACCCAACGGCGGGCGGCGGAGATGTAACGGCAAGCGCGAATGCAGACTTGGAGATCAGCAAGGTGGCCGATCCAGCAACCGTGTTGCCCGGCGGGGTGATCACCTACACGCTGGTGGTGACGAACAACGGGCCAAGTGTGGCGCAGGCTGTGACGGTAACAGACCAGATCAGCGGCGGCACGCTGGGTGGCCTGGTGGCGACGAGCAGCGGCGTGAGTTCCGTCATCAGCGGGAACATGCTGACGTTCACAGTGTCGTCCCTGAACGCGGGCGGAGTGGTGACGATGGTGTATACAGCGACGGCGCCGACGACGACGGGCGTGGTGACGAACATGGCGACCGTGGCGTCGGCGACGTATGATGGCAACCCAGGCAACAACACACCGCCCGGCGGTGGGACCAGCACTCTGGTCGGCCAAGCCGCGCTGGCTGTCTCTAAGGTGCAGACCTACACGCTGGGCGTGGGTGGGCGCGTGCGGCAGCATGGCTTGGTGACCTACACGATCACCATCACCAACAGCGGGAACGTGACGGCAACCAACGTCGTGCTGACCGATACGCTGAGCGCCCACCTGAGCTATGTCTCCGGCTGCTCGTTCACGTCGCCAAACGTACTGTGCAGCCTCAGCGATCTGGCGCCTGGAGCCACGACGCAGGTGATCATTGTCGCGCGGGCTACGACGCCAGGGGCGGTGATCACCAACAGCGCTGTGGCCAGCGCGGATAATGCGACGCCAGCCACCAGCAACTCAGTGTCTGCGCAGGTGGAGTATCGCGTCTGGATGCCGATCGTGCGCAAACCGTGAGGTAGAGAAGGGTTGTGCTTGGCCCCTAGGCCAGGCACAGCCCTTTTACGCTTGGGGTGTTTCTATGATAAAAACAAACAGTATGATGAAACGCTGGTGGGCTTTGTTGTGCGTTGTTGCGCTTAGCGCGTGCAGCCTGTCGTCGCCGACGCCGTCCCCTTCTCCGTCCCCGCGAGCAGCCACGCCGACCCCGGTGCCCGTTAGGACAGCGCCGACCGCAGTTCCTGCCGTGCCTGACGACCAGTTTCCTGCGTTTGTTGTGCCAGGCCGCAAGTTTGTGCCCATAGACCCTTTTGAACAGGCCAAGCGCTTGGGCCGTGGCGTGAACTTCGGCAATGCGCTTGACGCCCCTAACGAAGGCGACTGGGGCGTTGTGTTGCGCGAAGAATACTTTGCTTTTGTTCGCGAGCTCGGCTTCGACACCGTGCGCGTGCCCATCCGCTGGTCGGCGCACGCCTTGCGCGAGCCGCCCTATTCCATCTCCCCCAAATTTTTTGAGCGCGTGGACTGGGTGATCAAAAATGCATTGGCGCAAGATCTGAATGTGGTCATCAACGTCCATCACTACGAAGAGCTTTTCGAGGACGTACAAGGGGAGCGCGAGCGGTTTCTAGCCCTGTGGAACCAGATCGCGCGGCGCTATCGCAAGTTGCCGGCGGAAGTGGTGTTTGAGGTGTTGAACGAGCCCCATGGCAAACTGACCCCCGGACTATGGCAACGCCTCTTTGAAGAAGCGTTGACCGTCATTCGTAGCACTAACCCGCAGCGCAACGTCGTCTTCACCGGCGCCAATTGGGGCACCCTCAACGCCTTGATCGGTTCGAAGCCGCCGGCTGACCCGCACCTGATCGCCACATTCCATTATTACGAGCCGGTAGCATTCACCCACCAGGGCGCAGAGTGGACGGAGGGCAGCAACGCCTGGATCGGCACGACGTGGGTGGGCAACGGGACCCAAAGAGCCCAGATCGAGTTCGACTTCGACCGGGTGGTGCGCTGGGCCAAAGCCAACAAGGTTCCCCTTTGGATGGGCGAGTTTGGTGCCTATGGCCGCTATGCTGACCTCGAGTCGCGCGTCCGCTGGACGGAGCACGTTGCCCGCACGGCCGAGGCGCGTGGCATTAGCTGGGCATACTGGGAATTCGGCAGCGGTTTCGGCTTTTACGACATCGCCAACCGACAATGGTCGGAACCGTTGATCAAGGCGCTGCTTCCTTAAAAACCCGTGTCTTGTGCTGCGCTCAGCGAGCCTGTGCGCGTCACTCTTCCTTTTGCTTGCGGTAAACCAGAAGGGAAACGCACCCGCCTGTAGGCGCGTGGCCTACAGGCGGGTATATGTTTCTGGAACTCGGCGCCGTGTTCACTTGCCCGTCGTCGCCGGGGCCGCGCCCGAGCGGTAAATGCTCGTTGCCGGGCTGGGTGCGCCGGGTGTGAAGTCCACGTCCTGCGGATAGGCAATGGCGCCGTGCTCCATCGCGTCCAGGCCTTGGACCTCCTCCTCAGCGCTGACGCGCAGGCCGATGGTCTTCTTGATGGCGAAGAACAGCACGCCGGTCGTCGCAGCCGTCCAGACGCCACAGGCGATCACGCCGATGAGCTGAATGATGAGCTGGCCCAGCCCGCCGCCGTGGAATAGGCCGGTCACGCCGCCAAGCGAGGCGAACAACCCGATTGCCAGTGTGCCCCATGCGCCGCACACGAGGTGCACAGGGATGGCGCCCACGGGGTCGTCAATCTTCAGCATCTCCAACACGCGGCCGAAGACCATCACCAGGACGCCGCCCACCGCGCCGATGACGATTGCGTCGAGCGGGGTGACGAAGGCGCATGGCGCAGTAATGGCCACCAAGCCGGCCAATACACCGTTGAACGCCGCGCCCACGTTAGCCTTCTTCGAGGTGATGTAGCCGTAAATCACTGCTGCCGCTGCGCCGGCTGCCGCAGCCAGGTTGGTGTTCGCGGCTACCAGGGCGACCGCGTCCGCGTTGCTGCCGGCTATGGCGAGCTGGCTGCCGGGGTTGAAGCCGAACCAGCCAAGCCAGAGGATGAACACGCCCAGGCCGAACAGCGTGACCGAGTGGCCGGGGATGGCGTTGGGTGAACCATCGCGGTTGAAGCGGCCCAGCCGTGGCCCCAGCGCCAACGTGCCCATCAGGGCCGCCCAACCGCCCACGCTGTGCACCACCGTCGAGCCAGCGAAGTCGCGGAAGCCGCCGCCTGGCACCAAGCCGGTCGTATCACCCAGCGTCCACAGCCAACCGGTGCCCCATACCCAATGGCCGAAGATCGGATAGATGATGGCCGAGATCACGATGCTGTAGATCAGGTAGGCGCTGAACTTGGTGCGCTCGGCCATCGCGCCGGAGACGATGGTGGCCGCCGTCCCGGCGAAGACGAGCTGGAACAACCAGAAAGCCAGCATCGGCACGTTGCCGACGTCGTCGCCGGTCGCGCCCAGGAGGAAATTGCTCGTGCCGAAGAGGCCACTGCTCACCGCGCCGAACATCAGGCCGTAGCCGATGGCCCAGTAAGCCAGGCTGCCCATCACGAAGTCCATTAAGTTTTTCATCATGATGTTGCTGGCATTCTTGGCGCGGGTGAGGCCGGCCTCGACCAAGGCAAAGCCCGCCTGCATGAAGAAGACGAGGAACGCCGCGACGAGCACCCACATTGTGTCCACACCGCGCAGCACTTCGGCGGTGGGGTTGGCATCCTGCGCCCAGACAAGTCGGCTGCCGATGAGAAAGGTGAGCGCGGCCGCCACAGGGCCGATCATGCGCAGGCCAAAATACTTTAGCCGACTGTTCACAGGTCGCATCGAAAGCCGCTTGGTCGTTGCGGTCATCGTATGCATGATTGCAAAGTCCCTCCTTCAGTAAATGAACGATTCTTCGAGTTTGGTGGATGGAAATCGTGACCGACGACAGGGTAGGTCAAAATTCGCCCAGGATGGGCGGGCGGATATGGGGGGCCATCCTGCTCAGGATGGCCGCGCGTCGAGGCGCTGTTCAAATCTAGATCGCGCTGCGAACCTCACCTCCCGTGATTCACGTATCGCTCATGGATCAAAGCAATCAGCCAGCGCCGAAAACGGCGACGCCCTCGACCGCAGGTTAAACAACGGTCGAGGGCGTCGCAGGCCTCGTTGTATAAAGCCCACGCTTGATCCAGGCGAGGGCTTCACGGCACTGTGCTCGATTGACAGACTTAAATTTTACCGGTCGCCTGCACAGTGTCAAGGGGTTGCAGGACAAAAAGGTTGGCGTCGTTGCGAGATTGGCAACCATTCTCAAACGCGCCTGAGCATCTTTCCCGGCGATCGCGCGTGCCCTGTCCCAACGCATGTCCGAACTTCAATATGTGAAGCGAGCATATTCGACATTCTCTGGATTGAACAGCGATGCCCGCGCGCCGCCGTTATCTGGCCAAATAGGCTCGGCGCTGGCAAACCCGCCGGAGAAGCCGCAATTGTCAGGCGCGACGAGCTCGTTGGTATAAATGAGGCAGATCTGTCCGGCAGCGATAATCGCGCCGTTGCCGAATTGAAAGGTATCTATGATGGTGTTGTCGGCTGTACGGATAGCTTTCAGCGTCCAGCCACTCAAGTCCACCTGCTGCGCTCCTTCGTTGTATAACGCGACGTATTCATCGGCCTGATTAGGCCCGCTGCCCACCGCCCGAATGGACAGGATGCGCACCGTGCCTCTGAAGATGAACGCCCCTTTCTCAAGTGGAGTGGGCGTAGGCGGGGGCGCCGAGTCAACCGGCGTAACGGTAGGCGCTGACGACGCAGGAGGCGCCGGGGGTGACGGCGTGAGCGTTGCCGTGACCTCCGGCGCCGGCTGTAGCGTATTCAGCACAGGTTGGGGTGATGGAAGCGGCGTAAAAGTGGGCGGAGGCGTCAATTCAGGCCTCGGCAGCGGTGATTCCAGCGCCGGCATGGGCGTTGGCGGCAGTTCGGGAACCGGGTCGAGCCGTGGCGGCTCGGGTATTGCCCCGGCCATGGGCGTTGGAACCGATGGGCCGTTCTCTCGGCTGAGGTCTGTTAGTCCGGTGGCATCATTCTCTGTTGTCTCTGTCGTCTCTTCGATAGGCTCCGTCGGCTGAGGCTGAGGAGATTCCGATGCGCCTGTTGGTGCCGGCGTGAACAGGCTGTCGGTCGCCGTCAAGACCGGCGCAGCGATCGGCGCCGGCGTCGCCTGGTAGGCCGCCGAGATTGCCCTGCGCGTGCGCGCCAGGCTGGGGCTGAGGATGAGCGCTGCCGCAATAGCGGCCAAGATGACACAAGCCGCCATGAGCGCCGAGGCGACGACAACGGTCAGGCCGAGCAAACGCGTTGTAGCAGGCTGCTCCGCCGCGCTCTGCACTCGACGCGCTTCTTCGGCCCGCTCGAACATTTCGCGTCGGCTGAGCCAGGTCGGCCCGATAACGCTCTCAAAGGCCGCATACTCGTCCGGGAAATACACGATGCGCGAGCATCGCGTCCGAGGGTCAAACTCCAGTTTGCACCCGCACGCGCGGCACTGCCAGAGCGTGCCGGAGCGTCGCAGGGCGACGCATCCACACAGCGGGCATGTATCTTTCGGAATGCCGCTCAGATCCACGATTCGCTCTATTGAGACGCTGTGGCCGAAAGCCACGCTTCCCTTTCCATAGCAACGCGACCTGCGTTTCGACTGGCCGGATTCATCCTAGACGGGGGCCATCATGCGCGAGGGACGCAGGCGCCGGTCCATCTCCCAGGGGTAAACAATGTAGGCATCCGTGACAGCCGCAAAGTAAGTCGGTTTGTGATGCGGGAAGAGGGACGCCGTCGGCTTATAGTGCAACACCGCTGTTTCGACTCGCGCGCCGCTCGCTTCCACGCGCCCTCGCACCGTCATGATGTGACGGCCATGCGTCCACACATCATCCACGACCAGCACGCGTCGCCCACGCGTCAATTCTTCTTCTGGGAATTGTAAAAAGGTTGGCCACGCCAACAAACGCGGCGCATCTTCGGCCGGAAATTCAACAGCCGCCGTTAAGATATGTTTGATGTCTAGCGCTTCAGCGATTAATCCACCTGGTATGATCCCCCCACGGGTGATCATGACCAACGAATCAAACGCCCCGACCATTTGTGGTAGCAGTTGATCGATGAGCGCGTCCACATCTGCCCATGTCAAGACTTCCTGGCGCGGTGACTCTGCTCTGCGCATCATGACAATCCTTTGCAATTTCGGTCCGCATAGTGTACCTTAGCCCCATGAGCAGAGGAAAGGCAAGCAGCGCGCCGCTGAACGTTATCATCATCGCAAGCGTTGCGGCTTCGCTACTGCTCGTGCTTGCGCTGTTGATCGCATTGCTCATCAGGAGCGGCCGGGGGTTTAACCCACTATCCGCCAGTGTGGGCCTGCCCGAGGCGTTCCCGGTCGAATCGCGGCTGGTCCCCACCGCGGCACCGCCCGAACCGGCTCAACCCCAACCGCCGGCCGAGTTTGAAACACAACCGCCGGCCGCGCCCGAAACGCCGCAGCCGCCCGCTCAGCCCACGCCGCAACCGACTGCAATCCCGGCTCCGATCAGCCCGCCGGTCTTCCCCAGCGATGTCGAACCGGTGCCGGCGGAAGGAGAAGGAGAAGCGGATGACGGCAGCGATGGGCCATCGCCTGCGCAGACCGGCTCAAGCGCGAGCCGAGGAAGCAGCGGTGGGGCGCGCATAGCTTGTGGTGTGCGCGTCGTCCACGTCGTCCAGCCGGGTGAAAATCTCTTTCGTATCGCCTTGCGCTACCACACCACCATCGTGTCCATCGCACGACGTAACAGCATCGCCGACGCGCGCACAATCCGCGCGGGCCAGAGGTTGACGATCATCACCTGTCGCTGAACCGGCCCGTCCCACCCGGCCTTTCCGGGTTTGGGCTTACTGCGTGTTCACAGCGATGTCGCTCATCGGCACAAGCTGAATCCAGGTGTTGCCGGGCTTCAGCGGGATCTTGTTGCCGTTCACATCGAGCAGATCGAACATGCCGATTTCCGGCCCGCGCCGCCAACGACCGCCGATCTCGATGCCATCGCGGAACACGCGCAACGGGCCTTCACCCCACAGTTGAATCTCGATAGAACGCGCGCCGCTGACATCCTCCTGGATCAACGTCGTCACATGGGGCGCATGCACCACTAATACATTCGCTGCGAAGAGCTGCTCGCGCGTGAGCGCATCAATCTGCTTCTCCTTCCGCAGCGACTTGAGCCATCGGCCGGATGGCGGATCGTAGGTCCAGATCACGCTGCCGGACTTATAGCCGACCTCAACCAACGTAGTCGGCTTGCCCTGAGGCGGATTCGGATCAAACGTCCAGGCGCGGAAACTGGAGGGAGTATTGTTGCCACGCCTGTCCAGCTCTTCCCACGCGCGGACCGTGTTGGCGAACAGGTTGTGGGGGGGCAGACGATCTGAGGTGCGGAAGGCGGGGCATGTGGCGCATTCCGTGCCCCCCATGTCGCTAATCATCGTTAGGTTGTTGCGATACGCCCACGAGGCGCGCATCAGCGGCTTGACGCCGGGGCTGGTGCCGGAGCACAGCAGGGCCGCGTCGAAGATCATCGGCAGCTCGATGTCAATGAGGCGACAACTGCGCACTGAGCCGACTTTGGCAGGCGCGTTCGTCAGAAACAGCGCCGTGAAGCGTGTGATGCTGCCTTCGGAGTAGTGCTCGACGACGATGTCGGCGCTGTTCAGGCCGGACTGCGGCCGCACATCAGAGGTGTTGGCTACTTTGACGAGCAACGGCCGGCGCCGCAGGACGGCGGGGTCGGCCACAACAAGGCCGGTGAAGGGATTGACGTTCTCGCCGATTGGGCTGGCTGCCGAGGTCGCCGCGTCGGTCACCGCGCCGGCGGCTTCTAACGCTGCCGTTGACTCAGGCTGAGGCAGCGGTGTGGGCGGCTCGGGCGTCGGCGAAGGCGCGGCAGTCGGCGCGTAAATGGTCACAATCGGTTGAAAGTTCTCCGGCGTCGGGGTTCGCTCGCCCGAGCCGCAGGCGGCCAGGAGGAAGGCGAAGAGCGGCCCGAGCGCGGCAATGGCGCGATGACCGTGAACAATACTCATGGCGATTTTGTCAAGCAACGTAAAGCAATTATAGAGACAACGCATCGTATGTTACAATGACCGCCGACGTGCGCGCCCCCATCGTCTAGCGGTCCAGGACGCGGCCCTTTCAAGGCCGAAACACGGGTTCGAGTCCCGTTGGGGGCATGTTCCAACACGGCAGCGCTCGCCAGTAGCGCTGCGCTTCGTACCGCGCCCTCAAGGCGCCAAAGTGCCATCCGGCAAAACCGTCTGATTGACGATCGCGTTCTTTAACGCCTCGCCCGACAGTTGCGCGCCGCGCAAGGTCGCGCCGCTCAAATTCGCATGATCGAGGCGGGCGCCGTTCAAATTTGCGCCGCGGAATATCGTTCGGCTGCAATCCGCTTCGGTAAGATCGGCGCGCAACAGCAAGGCATCGCTCAGATTGGCACCGCGTAAATCGGCGAAGCACAACCGCGACTCGATCAAGCTGGCGCGATGCAGGTGAGCATGGCGCAAGACGACCCGCTCGCACAGTGCCTCATCCAGATTGGCCTCGTTTAGCTCCGCCTCTTCCATGACGGCGGCAGTCAAGTCGGCATGGCACAGATGCGCGCCGGCCATGCGCGCGCGGCTGAGGTCGGCGCGCGTCAGGTCGGCGGAACGCAGGTCTGCCGTGGGTAGCCGCGCGCGATGAAGTTGGGCGCCGCGCATATCCGCGCCGATGCAGTTGGCCGCCTCGAGGTTGGCCTCGGTCAGGTTTGCATCGCTCAGGCGCGCTTGGGCAAGCTGCGCCGAGGTCAAGTCGGCGCCGGTAAAGTCGCAACATGCAGCGTCCACATCGGTCAGTTGTGCTCCGGCCAGCCACGCGCGCGCTAGGATTGCGCGGCTCAGCGATGCGCCGGTCAGATTCGCGCTGCGCAAGTCGGCAAAGGTGAAGTTCAAGCCGCGCAGGTCCAGCCCGCTCAGGTCTACACCGGTCAATCGCGCGCCCGATTCGCCCTCCTTCAATCGAGGCACAGCCGCCAGAATCTGGATCACCTCTTTGCGTGTCAGTTCAGCCACAAGTCAGAGGTGGGGAGCAAGCGCAGCGCGCTCACGCCCCGATGGCTGCAATCACCGCTTTGCCAATCAACTCCAGGGCGCGATCATCCTGCGGTGGATGCATCAAGCCGGCGCGGGCGTCGCGAAAGTGACGTTCAAGGGACAAGCGACGGTCCAACCCGCCGGCGCCGGCGATGCGCAGCGCCGTGTCGGTCGCCGCGATGGCCGCGTTGGTGCATAGATACTTGGCCGCTGCCAGGTCGGCTTCCATCTCGGCGCGCCGCGCCGGCTGTTCCGCCCATGTCTGCGCCGCTGTGTATAGCACCGCGCGCGCGGCACGCAGCGCAACATCCATCTGGCCGATGCCGCGCTGGACGTGGGGCAATTCGGCAATCGGCTTGCCCAGTGCCGTCGGCACGCGCTGCTGCGCATAGCGCGCCAAGGCGTATAGCGCCCCCTCGCCCACCCCCAGATACACCGCCGCAAATGCGCACGTGGCCCAACCCGCCGGCGGGCCGCCGCGCCGCGCCTGGCCGGGTGCGCGCTGTTCGACATGCCAACACTCCGGCACAAACACATCGTCCAGAACGACGTCGAACGAACCGCTCGCGCGCAGGCTGAGGCTCGTCCCCCAGTTGTCTATGAGCGTCAGGCCGGGCGAATCGCCGGCTACGGCGAACACACCGATCGCATCCTCGAGCGTCGCCGTGACGAGGAAGTAGCGCAAAGCCGGCGCGTAAGTCACCCAACTTTTGCGCCCGTTCAGCCGGTAACCGCCGGCGACGCGCGTCGCGCGGGTAGCGGGCAAGCCGCCGCGCGATGGGCTACCCATCTCCGGCTCGCTTGCTGCGCTGTTGACCAGCGCGCCGTCGCGCACGATCTCCTCGCACAATCGCGCATAGGCGGCCTCGGGCCAAGCGCAGCGTTCAGCCAGCGAACCTACCACGTGGAAGTGCATGGCCAGGCCGAGCGCCGTGCTGGCGTCGGCGCGAGCGAGGCGCTGCAATACGCAGACGCATTGAAATAGGTTGAAGCCGTCCCCGCCCAGCGTCGCCGGCACCGGCAAACGCGGCAAGCCGGCGGCGCGCAGGTCTGCCACGTTTTCAAAGGCAAACGAGCCTTCGCGGTCGTGCTGATCGGCGCGCGCAGCGAAAGCCTCCGCCAACCGGTCCACACAGGTCAGCACCTCGTCGAATGAACGCATGCGCCCATTGTAAGGCGAGGCGACGGGTGCGGGCAGGTTTGGCTGCGCGGATACGCGCACGCGTCGGTTTGTCACAACAACCCCGCCTGGCTGTAATCGCCCAACAGCAGGCGATACCCGCTGGGCTTGGCCGCCGCGTGGGTGATCACCGAACGCCGGCCGATTAAGCTATCGTGAATGCGTGCGGGGATGTGCTCGATGCGGCATCCTTCCAGCACAATGCTGCGCTCGATTTCGGCGTTCTCAATCACGCAATCGCGATCAATGCTGGTGAACGGGCCGACGTAGCTGTTGATGATTTGCGCGTTTTCGCCGATGATCGTCGGGCCGCGGACGACGCTGTTGACGATGCGCGCGCCGCGCTCCAGGGTCACCCGCGAATCCACCACCGAGTGCGCGTCCACTTCGCCCTCGCAGCGCGGCACCAGCTCTTCCAGCACCAGCGCGTTCGCTTCGAGCATATCTTCGCGCTTGCCGGTGTCCACCCACCAGCCGGTATGCACGTAGGGATACACGCGATAGCCATGCGTCACCAGCCACTGGATCGCATCGGTGATTTCCAGCTCATTGCGCCACGAGGGTTGAATCGCCTCCACCGCCTCGAACACGTGCCGGTCAAACATATAGACGCCGACGAGAGCCAGATCGCTGGGTGGGTCTTTGGGCTTTTCGACCAGGCGATCGATGCTGCCGTCGGGGCGCAACACGGCGACGCCGTACTGTCGTGGATCGGCCACCCGCGTCAGTACGATCTGGCTGTTGTAGTCCGAAGCGGCGTATTGCTCGATGAGGCGATGGATGCCGCCCTCGATACAATTGTCGCCGAGGAACATGACGAAGCGCGAGTCGCCGAGAAAGTCCCGGCTGATCTTCACCGCATGCGCTAGGCCGCGTGGTTCGTCTTGAAGGATGTAGGTGATTCGGGCGTCCCAGCGCGACCCATCGCCGACGACACTTTTGATTTCTGCACCGGTCTCCGGCGCAATCACGATGCCGATCTCCTTGATGCCGGCATCGCGGATCGCCTGAATGACCCGAAAGAGAACTGGCTTGTTGGCGAGAGGGATGAGTTGTTTGGCACTGGTGAAGGTGAGTGGGCGCAGGCGCGTGCCTTTGCCGCCGCTCAGAATAAGGCCTTTCATGGTGTTCGTGTTCGATTGCCAGATGAACTGTTGTGCAGTTGGCGCGAGGCAACTTACCCGTCGGGCCACAAGCACACACGAGTAGTTTACCCAGCCTGACGCAACACTTCGCGCACAGCCAATGCAACGCGATGATCGCGTTCCATACGCCGGCGACTATAGCTGATGAACAGATCGGTCCGCGCCCGCGTGACGCCGACATACAGCAAGCGCAGCCGCTCCGCGACATATTCGATGCGCGCCTGGCGCACCAGCTCAGCGTCGGCCCGACTCGCCGCGCCATCGGCAAGCGCCTCTAATTGGAGGCGCGCCTCCAGGGCCGGATCGCACCCGGCGAGGCACCAAGCCCGCCCGCGATACTCGCCCGACGCGTCGTGCGGAAACTCGACCTCGTCCACGCAGGTGAGATACACGCGATCCCACTCCAACCCTTTGGCTTTGTGCATGGTCGTCACCGTGATCTGACCGCCCACCGGCTGGAATCCGGCCTCGATGAGTGAGCCGCTGAAGTATCGCTGGCGATTGCCGGCGATCTCATCGAGTTCGCGGGCGACATCCGCCAAAGACGCATCAGGGGGAAACGCCGTGTCACGGCGCAGGCTCAACGCCAAGCTGTGCGCGATTGCCAAGTCGTTCTCTCGCGTGAAAAGCTGTTGAGCGATGGCGAGGATGAGTTGATCCACCGGCAGCACACTGGCCCGCAACCAGCGCGCCGTGAGCGCCGCCAGCGCATAGACCTCGCGCGCCTCGTCTTCGCGCAGGGCCAAGCCGACCGGCAGAGCCGGCGCTGCATCGGACAGCGGGAAGAGCAGTCGCTCGGGCCGCGCACTTCGCAGCAGCGCTTTCACGCGATGGTCGCGCGCGTCGCCGGTCGGCCCGACGCCGGCCTCGATCATCGCCGCGCGCAAGTCCACCAGCGCGTTCATGTTCGTGGGTTGGCTACAAAAGCGCACCGCCTGGGCCAAGACGCGCGCCACGTCGCGCACAGGTTGCGGATTGCGCAGTTGGTCTTGATACAGCTTGCGCTGTGGGTAGCGCGTTTGTATCTCTTCCAGCGCCCGCACGATGCGCTGGCCGAAGTAATGGGTCGGCGAAAGGATGGCGCAGGTGCGGTCGAGTGCGTCTAGGACAAACCGAACGGCGCTCTGGGCTACCTTCTGCGCCTCGGCATCCTCGTCGTCGAAGGACTGCAGCCGAATGCGTCCTGTGGGTGGATTCGGCTGGAGATCGCCGGGGGGCGTGGGCTGAATGATCCCATCGGCGCTGAGCGCCGCGCGCCGCACATCCGGATCCGGATGGGCATGGGTCGCCCAATCCACCAGGCGATTCGCCAGAGCGATAATCTCTGGCGCGCTGCGGCCGCTCACCGTCAACGGCATCGCCCGCACATCGGGGCGCTCCTTGAACGCGCGGAAGAAGCGCGCGTCCGACGCCGTGAACGTGGTCATGATGGCCTGGTTGGGATCGCCGACGCGCACCCAGTTGCCATGCTCGCGCGAGAGCAGCGCGAGGATCTCTTCTTGCAGTGGTGTGCTGTCCTGCGCCTCATCCTCCAGAATAAACGGCCAGCGCCGGCCCAGCCGGCGGCGAAAGTCGTCGTCGTTGTGCAGAGCGCGAATAGCCGCCCAGATCAGATCATCGAAATCCAGCCGGCCGCCGGCGCGTAGCATCTGGTCGTAGCGCTCGTAGATCGCCGCGCCGATGCGCAGGAACGGCGCAGCCCCCTGCTCCTGCGATTGGGCTTCGCGCGCCGCAATGAGCGCGCGCACCGCCGCCGGCGTTAACCGCCGGTGCTTGGCCAGCTTGGTCACCTCCGCGCCAAGGCGCACGGTGTCATCGGACCATGCGCTCTCGAGGCGGCAGCGCTGCTGTGGCGTTAAATCCGAGGGCAGAAAGCTGCGCCAGTAGTCGCGTTCTTGCTGCATAAACCAGCGCGCAGCTTCGGTCATTGTGCGGCTGTTGCTCAGCTCGTCGTCAATACGATAGTCGGAGGTCACGCCGGCGAGATCAGGACGTTCGCGCACAATCGCGTTGGCCAGGCTGTGCAGGGTAAACACGCGAAAGCCGCCATCGCTCAAGCCCAGGTCGCGCAACGCCAGACGAATGCGCGCCCGGATATTCTCCACCGCCGAGTTGGTGAAGGTGACCACCAACACCTCGGCGTCTGGGCCAACCATCCCGCGCGCCAGCAAGCGCGCCGCCAGCGCAGCCAGCGTGTGCGTCTTGCCACTGCCAGGTACGGCCAACACGGCCAGCTTGCCGCCGGCGTATTCATTGACGATGCGCGCTTGCTGGGGTCGCAGATTCATAAGCCTCGCAGCGCCTGGGCGAGCATACCGCTCTCCTCTTGTCCGGCCATAGTCAGCCTGCTGGCCGCCAAGTAGATTTTGTCGCCACAGCGAAACGCCAACCCGCCGACCAGGCGCGCCAGCAGATCGCGGCTGGCGCGCTGCTCATCGTCGTCGGTCCAGCGCATACCCGGCGACCACTCGCGTGAGAGGACATAGGGATGGGTGAGCGGCTGGTAGAAACGCTCATGCCAATTCAAGGCGTTGACGTTGAGCCAGAATTGATAGCGGGAGCGATAGTTGCCGGTGAGATACGTGTAAACCGGGGCCAGCAGGATGCTGCCTTCGGGCACATCCGGCGTCCGCTCAGGGGCGTATTCGGCAGCTAAGACATTCTGCATGAGCGCGATGACGTAGGCTTGACCCGCATCCACCCGCTCGGCCACCTCCGGCCTGGGTGGCAGACCCAACACCGACATCTCCGGCGGATGGATTGATTCACCGGTCGGCCACGACTGGAGATCGGCCTGCTCGAACGCTTCGCGGAAGGCGCGCGCCGAAGCGATCAGTTTGTCGCATCCCTCCCTGGCCTCCGCATCCTCACCGAACACGAAGCCCGGCTGGGACATCGGCCCAGCCGCCAGCTCGTACCAGAACAGGTCGAGAGGCGCCCCTTGAGCTGGGTGCCCGCCGGCCCAGATTGTCAGCCAACCTCGCAGCGCGGCGTAGCGCTCGTGAAACGGCTGCCCCACGCGATCCCACAAGCTTGGCTCATCGAGCGACGGCAGCGCGACGATGCCGCCGGGGCCACACGCGCGGCGCGCCGCGTCGGCAATCAGTTGCGCCCGCACCACGTCCAATCCGGATATCACCAACGCCAGGGCGCGCGCCAGCTCCGATGGCGAAACCGGCTGCGCCCATTCGGGATATCCTAACCGCGCGAAGGTAACCAAGGCGCGGACGAGCGGTTGGTCATGAAGCGGCCGCGAGGGACGCACCGCATGCGCGCCGACGCCGTAACGCTTTAAGCGCTCTTCCAACTCGAAACACAGCACATCCTCCACCACGGGGGCCACGACGGCGATTTCGCGCGCTGCCACGCCGGAGCGCACAAGCGCGCCGATGCGGTCGGCTACGGCTTGCACCATGGTTGCCCAATAATGCGTCGGGGCCTCGCCGTCGTATAGCTTCTCGACGGCCGAGCTGCGCAGCGCGCGTTGCGCTGCGCGCTCATTAATCGCGCGCATCAGGGCCTGGCCGAAGCGCGCCGGCGAATCCGGCGCGCCCGGTTGCAGCCTCGGGTCGGGGATCGGCGTCACTTCACACACCAACCGGAGCGCGTGCGCCGACTGCGGCGCTGCGCCCAGGTTGACCCGGAAACCTCCCGGGGTGTCCTCGGCGAGCATCGCGGTCTCAGACGTTTCCAGGAGCAGTCGCAAAAAGTCATGGATGATCGGCGCGGCTTCCTCGACGTTGTCGGCCAGCACATGGCGATAGCGCGCCGCGACATACTCGCGGTAGAAGTCGGCAGCCAGGAGATGCGCTCTGAACAGCTCCATGCCGAGCGAAAAGTCCACCAGCGCATGTTGCAGGCAAAACCGGCGAAAAGCGAGCGCGATGTCTTGCACGGCGCGATAGGCCTGCTGGCGCGGCTCGACGCCATGCCAGGCCGACGCCAACCGATCGGCCAGCTCCTCCAGTGGGAAGCCCATCGTCGCAGCGCGGTTGAGATCGTCCAGGATTTGGATGAGCAGCCGGCTGCGCGGCATACGCAGGTGCTCAAACTCGCCGATGCGGGGCGCAACGATGCGATCGAGGAGGTACTGCGCAGCCTCGACGTTCATCCAGACCGGCTCGCGGTAGGGATCGGCAAAGCCAGCGCGCAGCGCGATGCGTGGGAAGAACAAGCTCACGTGCTGCTGAGCCAACCCGAAGAACGTGTGGATCTCCGGCTGGCCAAGGCGTGCGCGCTGCGCCCGGCGCCCTTCGCGCGATGCCAGCGCAGCCTCTCGCGCAAGGGCCAGCGCCGCCTTGAAACGCTGCGCGTGCGATTCCTGAGGGACGAGGATGAGGATGCGGTCCGGACGAACGCCGCCGCCGATCAGCTCGACGAGTCGCTCGGTCAGCCGCGCCGTTTTGCCGACGCCCGGATGACCGATGAGGTAACGCTTGCTCATGCCAGGCCAATACTCTAAAACAGACAGAAACACAAAAGCCACCGCGATTGCGATGGCTCCTCTCCCGTCCGATCCGCGCAGCCGAATGCAATTTCAGATTCGGATCATCTGTTCGCGATGTGGGTGACTTTGAACTTGATCTCGCCCTCAGGCGCTTGCACAGAGACGATGTCGTTCACCTTGTGGCCAAGCAAGGCGCGGCCCAACGGCGATTCGTTGCTGATTCGCCCGTTGGCCGGATCGGCTTCGGCTGAACCAACGATGATGTAGTGCTCTTTGTGGCCGGAGCCGAGCTCGGTGATGGTCACCTTGCTCCCCAGACGCACCTCATTCGATGGACCCTTGTTCTCAATCAGCACAGCATTGGCAAGGATGGTCTCGATCTCCAGAATGCGCCCCTCAACAAAGGCCTGCTCATTCTTGGCATCCTCATACTCGGGATTCTCCTCGACCTCACCCTCGGCCATCGCGTCATGCAATCGCTGAGCGACCTCGGCCCGGCGAACGGTCTTCAGATACTCCAGCTCTTCTTCGAGCCGCTTCAAACCTTCTGGAGTGAGATATTCCTGTTCAATCATCGCATATCCCTACCTTGTGGCCGATCTGCGTCAGCGCAGTTGATACCGGCTACGACTCACAAGCATGTGTCCTCTCTTGGGACAACCAGTGTCACACGGCAACGTCAGAATTAAAATAGAGGCGCCGCATGAACGCCCCTACCCTCATCGTGCGAATTATAGCGGAACCGGAGTATACCCGATCCACCGGGGGTTGACAAGGATGAGCTTCACATAATAATGGTTATTGAGGTCTGGATTCGACTGACTTCGTGGTTGTAGCATTTACGAATCCCGCGAACGGTTTATTTTATGCATAAAGTAGTTGTCACCGATCACACATTTCCCTCGCTCGATCCAGAACGCAGCGTGCTGGCCGGCCTGGCAGAAGTGATAGACCGCAGCCCACTGCGCACGGAGGACGATGTGATCGAGGCCGCGCACGACGCCGATGCGCTGATCATCGGCTTCGTGCCTATCACGGCGCGCGTGATGGATGCCCTGCCCCGGCTGCGCTGCGTCGTGCGCTACGGCGTCGGCTACGAGACGATAGACGTGCCGGCCGCTGCCGCGCGCGGCATTCAGGTCGCCAACGTGCCGGATTATTGCATTCCTGAAGTGGCCGATCACACCATGGCGCTGCTGCTGGCGCTGGCGCGCAGGGTGATCCCGCTCGATGCAAGCGTGCGGCGCGGCGAATGGGCGACGCTGAACACAGCGAAGCCGGCACATCGCATCGCGGGCCGGACGCTCGGTTTGATCGGCATGGGGCGCATCGGCAGCGCCGTGGCCCGGCGCGCGCTCAGCTTCGGGATGCGCGTGATCGTGCACGACAAGTATCTCTCGCCGGAGCGCGCGCAGGCGGCGGGGGCGGCATTGGCCGACCTCGACGTGCTGCTGCACGAAGCAGATTTCATCTCCATCCACACGCCGCTCACGCCGGAGACGCGCCACCTCATCAACGCTGAAGCGATCGGCAAGATGAAGCCCGGCGCCTATCTCATCAACGTAGCGCGCGGGGCAATCGTGGACACGCTGGCGCTGGCGGACGCATTGCAAATGGGCAAACTTGCCGGCGCAGCGCTCGACGTGTTCGAGCAGGAGCCGCTGCCCGCCGACCACCCCATCCGCAACGCGCCGAACGTCATCCTTCATCCGCACGCTGCCTGGTATTCCGAAGAGGCGCTGACCCAACTGCAGGTCAACGCCGCCGAGGAGGTGGCCCGCGCCCTGCGCGGCGAGCCGCTGAGGAATCCGCTCACGCCGGCGAGGCTATGATGAATACTGGATTGATCGTTGACGGTGACAACTCACAACAGACACAACTTGCGTCCCCACTCGCCATGAACATCGAACGCATCGAACTCTTCCACATCCGCATTCCACTCGTCGCCCCGTTCGAGACCAGTTTCGGCGTGACCACCGACCGCGAGAGCATCCTGGTGCGTATCACGGCCGATGACGTGACCGGTTGGGGCGAGAGCGTGGCCGACGCTGACCCTGGCTACTCCTACGAGACCATCACGACCAACTGGCACGTGATGACCGGCTATCTCATCCCAGCGCTGTTCAACGCGCCCATCGGCGACCCACGCGAGGCGCCCATGCGCTTCAGCCGCGTGCGCGGCCACAACATGGCCAAAGCCGCGCTGGAAGCAGCGCTGTGGGACATCGCCGCGCAACAGGCCGGCTTGAGTCTGCGCGACTACATCGGCCAGTTGACCGGCCGACGGATGAAAGACCGCATCATCGTCGGTGTGAGCATCGGCATCCAACCGACGACCGAGAAGCTGCTCGAGCGAATCGAGAGCTTCCTGCAGTACGGCTATCTGCGCGTCAAGATGAAGATCAAGCCGGGACGCGACCTACACGACGTGCGCGCGGTCCGCGCTGCCTTCCCCGATCAGATGCTGATGGTGGACGCCAACAGCGCCTATACGCTGCAGGATGCCGAGCTGTTCAGGCAGATGGATGACTTGAACCTGCTGATGATCGAGCAGCCGCTGGGCTACGACGATATCTACGAGCACAGCAAGTTGCAGCCTCAGCTCAAAACGCCGATCTGCCTGGATGAGAGCATCCACACACCCGACCACGCCCGCATGGCCATCGAGCTGGGCGCATGCAAGATCATCAACATCAAGCAAGGGCGCGTGGGCGGGCTGACGCACGCGATCGCCCTGCACGACGTCTGCGAAGCGCACAACGTCCCGGTGTGGTGCGGCGGCATGCTCGAGACCGGCATCGGCCGCGCATTGAACCTAGCGCTGGCAGCACTGCCCAACTTCACGCTCCCCAGCGACCTGAGCGCGAGCAACCGCTACTACAACCCGGATGTGATCGAGCCTCCCTTCGAGATCAACAGCGACGGGACGCTCAGTGTGCCGACCGGCTTGGGTCTCGGCGTTAGCGTTGTGCCGGAGCGTCTGCGCAAGATCACCCTGCGTCACGAGGTCTTCGAGCGGTAGCGCGCAAACGCAGGACGCCGAGCGAGGAGGACGCAGGCGGCGCTTTTCGTGCGCAGCCGGGATGCGCGATTTGCCGTCTTACTCTGGCTTGGCTGCACTCATGCCAACCGGCTCGCCGTTAGCCGTCTGCTGGGCAGACCCTTCACCCGGCTTCACCTCTTGGGCCGGTTGGGCGCGCTTGGCAATCTCCTCATTCAGCTTGTGAAGCACATCCGCCAGCCCGGCCTGCATCTCGTTGAGGATCTGCGGACCGTGCGCAGTCTCCCAGGCCTCCTTCACGCCCTGCTTGAGGTTGGTCGCCACCTTATCGGCGCGCACCTTCTCGACCATCTCGTTCATGCGCGCGTTCAGCCGCTCCAAGTTGGCCGTGATCTCGCGCTCGATGCTCTTGCGTTCGTCCGACTCCCACACCGCGCGGAAGAGATTGCTCAAATTCTCTCCCAGCTTGTTGAGTTCATGCGCGATTGAGGACCGTTGCGTATTCTGCTCAGACATTCAAATCACCTCCCGACCGAAAGCATGCTTACAGTAGGGTAATCATGCCGGACGTTTATTTGATTTTTACAAGCGCCGATTCGAGTTGGGCCATAGGCCCCATTTTGAGCGAAGGGCATGGGCAACCTATATCGCGGGCAGATGCAGACCATGCCTGCGCCTGCCCTGTCTCGCCGCTGCGGAGAAATACACCCGTTCATGGCGAGGAGGTGTGCACGAGTTTGGCCGCCAGCCAGTCGGCCATCTGCGTCACTTCCTTGTCAAAGAGGATGACGCTGAGATGGGTGGCTTGCGCAACGAGGAGCAACTCGCGCTCCGGCTCAGACGCCTCGTATAGCCATTTGGCATTGATGGGCGGCACGGCCACATCACACTTGCCATGAACGAACATTTTAGAACGCCGACCGATTGCGCGGACGGCCTGCGGGGCGTCGAAGCGCGCGATCATGTCATACAAGCTCTCGCCAAACCACGCGCCTTTTACGCTCCGCCATTCGGCCCACATCTTGCGCAGCGACTGGTAGCGCAGCAACGCCAGATTACGCGGCAGACACACCAACCCGAGCAACTCACGGGCAATGGTCACGGGCGTCACCGGCGGCAGCTTCACCGGCGTAGAGATCGTGACCAACGCCATCACGCGCTCATCATGCGCTGCGAGGTCCAGCGCTTGATTGCCGCCGAAGCTGATGCCGATAGCGCCGACGCGCTGCACGCCGGGCTGGGCGCACAGCCAGTCCAGCGCAGCGCGCGCCGCGCGACGGGCGTTGTCCACCGTGCAAGGCACGGACACAAAATCGCCGTGTCCGGGTGGGTCCACGGTGAGCACGGCGATGTTGCGCTCGAGCAACCGACGAAAGAGCAGCCACTTGAACGCGTGGCGGTTGTCACCGGCGCCACAGATGAGCAGGGCGACGGCGCCGCTCCATGTATGGGGCTGCAGCCATGTGCCCGGCTGGCGCGCATTCGCCGCCTGACGACACCACTGCGCAGCCCGCTCAGGCGGCACGCCAAACTGCCGGATGAGCGTTTGCGGCACTGCGAGCTGAGCCGGTGGAATCTCAACCGTGCGAACTGAATAGGACGCTTCTTCCGGCGGCGCGAGAAAGCGCTGCGTGAGCGTAACGACCGGCATGGACGCGCTGGGGCGAGCGATATGGCTTCAAAAGGCCACGGCAGCTCGCCCCGGCATGGGCCCGGCTGGATTCGAACCAGCGACCAATCGGTTATGAGCCGACTGCTCTCACCGCTGAGCTACAGGCCCTGCTTCAGCATGATACCAGACCATAGGCTTTCCGCGGGCGGGTTAACCGCCCAGCCCCTCCTTGATCGCCTCGGCCACGGGTCGGGGCACCACTTTGGCCAGCTCTTCCACGCTCGCCGCTCGGATCGCCTCGATCGAGCCAAAGGTCGTGAGCAGCTTCTTCCGGCGCGCCGGGCCAACGCCCGCCAGCGCGTCGAGCTGTGAGGCCAGGCCGATCTTCTCGCGCTGCCGACGGTGGCCGGTGATGCCGAAGCGATGCGCCTCGTCGCGGATGCGCTGCACGAGGAAGAAGCTCTGGGCGTTGCGCGGCAACAAGATCGGGTCGGCCCTGCCAGGCCGGAAGATTTCTTCCTTCTGCTTGGCCAGTGATGCGACAGGCACAATATGAGCCAGTTCAAACTCACGCAGCACTTCGACGGCGACGCCGAGCTGCCCTTTGCCGCCGTCAATGATGACCAGGTCGGGCAGCAAGGCCCAGCTCGCGTCATCCCTTTGCCTCAGACCTGGGGACGGCGAGGCAAGGGGGACAAGAGGCCGTGCATCTTGCGGCTGTGCCCCATCCCCTTGCCCTGGGTTTCCGCCGTGAGCGTCCTGCCATCGCTGAAACCGTCGCCGCAGCATCTGCCGCAGACTCTCGAAGTCGTTCGGGCCGGCAATGTCCCTAATGTTGAAGCGGCGATAGTCGCTCTTCTTCGGCACGCCGTGCACAAACACCACCAGGCTGCCGACGATAGCCGCGCCCTGGGTGTTGCTGATGTCGTAGCACTCGATGCGCGCCGGCAGGCGAGGCAAGTCAAGCGCTTCCTGCAGCTCCTTTAACACTGCTTCTTGGCGCACGCTGTCCTCGCGCCATTGCGCCTTCAACGTCGCGAGCTGTTCCTGGGCGTTCTGCCGCGCCAGCTCGACCAAGCTGGCGTCGGCGCCGGCCTGCGGAGCGCGAATCTTCACCGCTGTGCCGCGCTTTTGCTTCAACCAGTTTTCGATGATGTTAGCCTCTTCGACCATTGTCGGCAACAGCACCTCCGGCGGCACATAGGCCGCCTCGTCGTAGAAGCGCTTGATGAACGCGTCGAGCACGCTTTGATCGTCTTCGCCTTCCGCGCCGTCAAGCACGAAGTATTCTTGGCCCAGCAGCTTGCCGCCGCGGATGAAGAGCACCTGCACACAGGTCTCGCCTTCATCGCGCGCAAAGGCGATCACATCTTGATCGGTGCCGGCGCTGCTGACGATGCGTTGCTTCTCGACCACGTGCTCCAGCGCTTTGAGCTGGTCGCGGTATTCGGCTGCTTTCTCGAACTGATAAGCGCTGGATGCGCGCTCCATGCGCGCGCGCACGTCGGCGATCACTTGCTCGCTCTTGCCCTCGAGGAAATCGCACAGGCGCTGAATGTTGGCGCGGTATTCAGCCCGGCTGATGGCGCCGATGCATGGGCCGCTGCACAGTTTGATGTCGTAATACAAGCAGGCGCGCGCGTCGTGACCGGTGATCACGCGGTCACAGTTCAAGAAGGGGAACATCTTGCGCAGCGCGTCGCGCGTGGCATATACCGCTTTGGCGCTGGAATACGGCCCGTAATAGCGCGCTCCGTCGCGTTCAATCCGCCGCGTGACCGTCACAGTCGGGAAGTCATCCTGCCATGTCACCTTGAGATATGGATAGCGCTTGTCGTCCTTCAGGCGGATGTTGTAGCGCGGGCGATGTTTCTTGATCAGCTCGGCTTCCTGAATCAGCGCCTCCAGCTCACTGCCGCGCACGACGAATTCAATGCGCGCGATTTCCTTCACCAGCCGCGCCGTCTTTGGGTTGAACGCCCAGGTGTGGGGATTAAAATAGGAGCGCACGCGGCTGCGCAAGTTCACTGCCTTGCCGACGTAGATGACCTCGCCCCGGCTGTCGTAGAAAAGATAGCAGCCGGGCAGCGCCGGCAGATTCCTGACGGTCGCCTCCAGATGCTCAGGTATAGCCATACGCGCAAATTTTAGCCATCGCCAGACGGCGTCGCCCCGGCCCTTGCGCTATAGTCGTCGAGAATGACGGTCGTCAAAATCTGCGGCATCACCAATCTGGACGACGCGCTGTGCGCCATAGATGCAGGCGCAGACCTGCTCGGCTTCATCTTCTACTCCAAGAGTCCACGCGCGGTGACTTTGGAGATTGCGCGCGAGATCATCGCCGGCATCAGGGGCAAGGGCGTAGAGACAGGCCATGGGGGATTGGGCAGTCAAGCGTCGGGGGTCCGATGCGTCGGCGTGTTTGTCAACGAATCGCCGGCCGACATGCTGCGCGTGCTGGATGAAGTCGGCCTGGACTTCGCGCAGTTGAGCGGCAGAGAGCCACCCGACGACCTGGCGGCGATGGGCGGTCGCGCCTACAAAGCTATCCGCGAGTGGGACGACGCCGGTGCCGCATTTGCTCAATCGTCGGGCGCAAACCCTCACCTGCCAGACCTTCTTCTCGACGCCAATCACGCCACGCTCTACGGCGGCAGCGGCCAGCGCGCTGATGCATCGCTGGCGCTAAGCCTGGCCCGACGCTACCGCTTGCTGCTCGCCGGCGGCCTCACACCCGACAACGTAGCCGATGTTATTCGTACGGTTCGACCGTGGGGCGTGGACGTCGCCAGCGGCGTCGAGGCATCGCCGGGTAAGAAAGACCATGCCAAAGTGCGCGCGTTCGTCGCCGCGGCGAAAGCAGCACTCAGCCCCGAGGCGGCATGAGATGGCGCGCTATTTCGGGATGAGCGCGTTCAGAATCGGCTCGTTCCATAGGTGGTCGGTGTGTCCATAGGGATCGGTGTTACGCATCACCGCTTTACATGCGCCCAGCAATCTTCAACTGAACGCCAGCCCCTTTTGCAGCCATACCATGTAGAATGTACGCGTGCAGTTGGAATCACGGCGCGAATTGACCGAGCGTCAACTCAAGCCTTACTTTTCAGCGGAGCAAGCGTCGGTGCTGGCTCAGGTCATCACCGACGCCTACCAAGACCTGGTCAAGACCAGCGACTTCAACGAACTGAAGGCGATCGTGCGTGAACTCGCCGAGGCGCAGAAGCGCACCGAGCAGCAAGTCGAAGAGCTGGTCGAAGCACAGAAGCGCACCGAGCAGCAAGTCGAAGAGCTGGCCGAGGCGCAGAAGCGCACCGAGCAGCAAGTCGAAGAGCTGGCCGAGGCACAGAAGCGCACCGAGCAACGGGTAGATACGCTGGCCTTGCGCATGGAAGAATTGGCCGAGGCACAAAGGCAAACGGCTGACGAAATCCGCATCCTGGCCCGCGGCCTGAACGAGACCCGCACCGAACTAGGCGGGCTGTCGCGCAGCTTCGGCTACGCGCTGGAGAACGAGGCGTATCGCATGTTGCCGGCGTTTCTGGCAGACAAATATGGCTTGAGCGTGAGCGAACGCCTGATACGCACCGAGATCGGGGGTGAGGAGATTAACCTGTTCGGCCGGGCAAAGCGCGACGGCCAAGAGGTGCTGATCGTGGGGGAGGCCAAGCTGCAACTGGCAAATCCGCAGCGGGAGGAGGAGGCGCTGGCGCAACTGGCAGACAAAGTGGCGGTTGTCAGGAAGGCCATGCCGAAAATGGAGGTGGTGCCGCTGCTGATCACCCACTACGCGCGGCCGGCGTTTTTGGCGCGCGCCAAAGCCCAGGGCATCATCGTCGCACAGAGCTACGAGTGGTAGAGCGATCGTCGCACCCGATGCGCGCGGGCACGGCCTCTCCAACGCGCCGGAGCGCGGCTATGCCGCCGCCGATCACGCCGCCGACGTGGCTGCGCTCATCCGCGCGCTCGAATTGAACCGGCCTATCGTGATGGGGCACTCGATGGGTGGCGCGGTCGCCACACCGGTCGCTGCGCAACACTCTCTACGCCGACTCTAGCGCACGGATTTCGTCGAGTGTGCGCTCGTACACCTCGAAGTGTTCGCCCTCAGCCTCGTCGGGATCCACGTATTTCATCCACATCGCTTGCTCGGGGTGATCGCCGCTCAGGATTCGGCGCGAGGCACGCACCGTGCCGCTCGGATCGTGCCACTTCACCTCACCCATTTGCAGCAGGATGTATTCACCGGCGTAGCGCCGGATGAAATCCTCGCGGTGGTCACGGTAATACAACCCTTGCTCGGCGGTCGTCTTGCGCCAACTGTGCACGATCTCCGGCGCATCGGTGATCTTGGCGAAGAACGGCTTGTCGCCTACCGGGGCCGTCACCTCGCTGACAAAGTCCATCTCGTCCAGGTTCACCGTGCCAAAGCCGCTTTCGGCCGCGACGCGCAGCGCGTTGCGGTCGCGGTGAAACGGCTCGGTCTTCCAGTCACCACGCGCAGGATCGTGCCCCATCAGGTATGCGCCGACGGCGTCGGTCGCCACGACGTGATCGCCGGCGATGAGCGTGTTGGCGATGCGCATTTCCTCGCCCCTGCCCCATTCCTCGCCGGCTTGGCACACCAAACCATCAATGATGTTGAGCGCCGGGTCGTAGAGCCGGCCGAGGTCGGCCAACACGTAGGGCATACGCACCAAGTGATGGTAATACGTGCGCGGCCGGCCCAGCGGCTCGGTCGGCATCAGGCCGAAGAGGTTCTTCATGCACAGCGTCACGCCCATGAAGGCGTGATTCTTCAGCTTTTGCACGCTCACCCAAGCGTCCATGTCGGCGAATTCGCGCGTCACCGGGTAGCGATCAAACATCAGGCCGCCGCCGGGCACGGATGCCCAGACCACATCCACGTTGCCGTCAATGTAGGTCACGTCGAACTCGCGCAGCACATGGCGCAGTTGCGTGGTGTCCTCATCCTTCGCCTGCGGCACATACTTGCGGTAGAAGCTCACATCCACGCAATACAACTGGGCGGAAGTGTTCTCTCGCAACAGGCGCAGTGTGGCTCGCGCCACGCAGTCGCTCACGAGTTGCACGCGATGGTGGTGGAAGGTGATGTGATGGCGCGCCTCTTTGTCCTGGTTGAACTTGATGGCAATACGCCGGGCGTTGCGCAGCTTATCCCAAGCGCGCGTCAGCGGCTGCGTAGCGCGCTTGAGCGCCTGATAGACCGTCTCATCGTCGGCGCGCCAGTCGCAGTGCACAGCTCGCACGACGGGTTTCAGGGAAGTCGCCATAGCCACAGTCACTCATCCAGGCGCGTCTCGTAGAGCGCGCTGATGCCGCCGTCAATCAAGATCGGCACGCCGTTGAGGAAGCCATTCTCGCCGCCCAGGATGTGAACGATGGTGGCAGCGATCTCCTCGGGCCGGCCGCCGCGTTTGAGCGGATACACGCCCTCGCTGCGATAGCGCGCCGCCGCCGGATCGGGGAACGTGTTGAAGTACTCGATGGCCAGGTTGGTCAAGATCAAGCCGGGCTGGATGGCCACCGACCGAATGTTGTCCTTGCCCCATTCCAACGCGATGGACTTGGTGAGCGCGACGAGCATGGCTTTGGCGACGTTATAGGGGAACACGCCTGGCAGCGTGCGCTCAGCATTGATCGAAGATAGGTTGACGATGACGCCGCCGCCGGCTGCCTTGAGGTGCGGGTATGCTTCTTGGCTCAACGCCCAAGCGTGATAGAAGTTGACCCGGAAGCAGTTGTCCAGGTCCTCGAACGTCGAAGTCAGTACGCCGTGCCAAGTGTTTGCGCCGGCGTTGTTGACCAGGCCGTCCAGCCCACCGAGAAAGGCAATCGCTTCGCGCGCGAACTGCCGCGCGGCGTCTAGGTCGCGCAGGTCCACGACCTTGAAGAATGCCCGCCGGCCAGCAGACTCGATCGCGCGAATCGTCTCATCGGCGCCCTGCTCGGTCAATCCGCAGAACGCCACATCGGCGCCTTCGCGAGCCGCGCGCATCGCGACGGCCTGTCCGATGCCCATCGTCGCGCCGGTGACGATGATGCGTTTGTTCGTTAGCATATCCATGATGTCGTCCTTCGTTCAAGCTGCGCCGGCCGACCCGAGTGGCAAGCGGTCGAGCAGGGCGCGAATATAGCCTTCAATGTCGCTCAACGACGTGTGAATCGCTTCATACACCCGCGAGTTATCTACGCGCCAGTAGAGATGAACGAGCAAATTGCGGAAGCGCGCCATCCGACGCAATCGCAACGACAAGTCGTCATCAATCAACCCAAGATCGGCCAGGGCGGTGAAGCAATCGGCGTAACTTTCGGGCGCACGGCCACCTTGTCGCGACACGATGTGATTGCACAAATCAATGGCCGCCTCCGTCGCAACGATGAACAGATACTTAGCGCTTTCCGTATTGCGAAAGTCGGCTAGGAACTCTGCCTCTGGCATGGCGCCCAGTTCGCGCAGCCGATGGATGGCATCGGTTATTGCACCAACCAGTTCGCGCACACGGATGGGATCAACCTCGATCGGCATAGCGTGGGGCAGTGCGAAGATACTCCAGATACTTCATCGCGACCGGTTGGAAGTCGAGATACTCATCCCAGGTCCGGCTGAGAAAGTCGGCAAGCGCTGCCGGATCTCGTGCGAAGATCGGCTGCCCCCGACTGATGTTGTAACGAAAAGGCAGCGGCGCGTCATTGATCAATCGCACGTCCACTGGGTAAGGGATGCACTGCTCTAGCACATCTGCCAGCATGAAAATATACGCATAGCGATCCCGGCCGGCCAGTTGTGATTCGTCCACATACACGGCCACATCCACGTCGCGAAAAGGCCGACCTTCGGCAGCCGAGCCGTAGAGCATCGCAAACACGATCTCAGGCCGGCTGGAGAGATGATCAGCCAGCGCGCGCTTCAGATCGTCCAGCGCTGAATCGGATGCGGCACGCGCCCGTGGAGACATACGAAGATTTTATCGGCTTCGCCAAGCCGTCGCTCACGGCTTGATGATCGCCTTGATATCGTTGCCCTGGGCAGCCAGCATGCGTCGGAAGGCCTCGACGCCGCGCTCGAGCGGAAAGACCTCCGGCCAACTGCTCACGTCCACTTTGCCGGCAGCCATCAGTTCGAGCGCGGTTTGCATCTCTTCGAGCCTGGCGGCGTAGGTGCCGAGCACCCGCCTCTCCGATAAGGTCACATCATAGGTATCGAACGAAGTGAGGGTATTCTCGTGCAGGCCAATCCACACTGCTGCGCCGCCCGGCTGGGCGGCCTGCACTGATTGCTTCTTGGTCACAGCGGCGCCGACTGCATCAATCACCACATCCACGCCTTCGCCATCGGTCAGGTCGCGCACCGCCTGAACCACGTCCACCTCGCGCGGGTTGAAGACCTGCGCCGCACCGACGCGACGCGCCACGGTCAGGCGCACGTCGCTCAGATCGGCGGCATACGTTGTGACGCCCAGCAGCGCTTGAAATGCCTGCTGCGCCAACAGGCCGATCGGCCCTGCGCCGATGACGAGCACCGTGCGAGGTCGGAGATCTTTAACCAAATTGACCATGTGCACGCCGTTGCCCAGCGGCTCAGCGAGCGCGGCATGTTCGGCCGGCATACCGTCGGGCCACGGGATAAGCACGCGCAGCGGCACGTTGACGTATTCGGCGAAAGCGCCTGGACGGTGCATGCCGAAGATTTGGCGCCGAGCGCACAGATGCGGATCGCCGCGTTTGCAGCGGACGCACTGGCCACACGGCACAAGCGCGTTGCAGACGACCCGATCGCCAACGCGCCAGCCAACGTTCGACGCGCTCGGATGAAGCGCGACGATCTCGCCGCAGAACTCGTGCCCCATGACGAGCGGCGGCGTGCGACGCGGATTGCGATGGCGAAAAGCCTCCAGCTCGCTGCCACACACGCCCACCGCAGCGACTTTGACCAACGCCTCGCCCTCGGCCAGAACCGGCCTCGGTTGCTCGGCGATCTCCAGTGTATCCCAGGCAGGGTAGAGCAGACATTTCATACTTTTCGGTCGCTTGAAAGTCAGAAGAGAGCAGAACGTATCTCTAATCTCTAATCTCTAATCTCTAATCTCTAATCTCTAATCTCTAATCTCTAATCTCTAATCTCTAATCTCTAATCTCTAATCTCTAATCTCTAATCTCTAATCTCTAATCTCTAATCTCTAATCTTCAAATTACCAGCGCAACGCCACAGCGTGATACTGCTCTTTGTCGTTGAGCAGGCCGTCGTACATTGTCTTGGCCTCGCGCGCACGCGCGAAACGAGAGAGGATCTCATCGAGCTTCAGCCGCCCATTTTCCAACAGCGCGATCAGCAGACGCATGGCGCGCGGCACAGTGTAAGAGAACTGCTCGCGTGGCTACCAGCCGATAGCGCTGCCGTGCGCGCCGATCAACGTGATCGAGCGACCATGCTCCGTAGATTGTTGAGACAGGCATTGTGGACAACGGTGAAACGTTCGTCGGTCATCAGGTAATCGGCAACTTGGTAATGGCCATTCGCCAGCCCTCACACTGACCGGTTGCCGATGACCCGTGACCGGTCATACACCGACTAGATCGGCAAGCTCCGTCTTGAGATAGCGCACCGTGCGTTCAAGCTGGTCGCGCTCATAGCGCTCGCATTCTTCGGCGGATGCGCCGCGCTCCCAAGGCGTCTGCCAGGGCGCGTCGGCCGGCTGCATATGCCGGGCGAGAAAGCGGAACAACGGCAGCATAGCGCGAATATCACGCGGCGGATAGCCCCGCCACCATTGATCCTCATACAGCCGGATATGACGCGCATTCAACGCCGCCAGCTCAATGTGCCATGTCGCGCCCGGGGCGATCTCGCGCAGCAGCGTCAGCATCGCGCGCCAGTCAATACACCCCTCACCGATGCTGGCGCGCACCAGGTTGTAACCGCTGGGCGTGGGATGGATGGTGTAATCCTTGATGTGGACGTTGAAGATGCGCGCGCCCAATCGGCGCGCGAACTCGTATGGTTCCTCGGCTACCGCCAGCGCGTTCACCCCATCGAGCGTTACGCCGACGCGCGATCCCCCGGCTTGACACAACGCCAGCAAATCATCCGAGTTCACGTCTTGATGATTCTCGATGGCCAGCACCATGTCCAACTCATCAAGCAGCGGGCGCACGGCGAGCAGTTTCGCGATCATCTCGCGCATGTGGGCATTCCAATCCGGCGCATACATGGCGCGCGCGCCCTCGAGAAAATCGCTGACCATGCAGCGCACCACACGCGCGCCGGCGCGCTTGGCGAGCGGCAGCCAGGCGCGCGCCTGCTCCACGTCCAACACCGGCAGATCGAGCACATAGGTCATGCCGTTTGCCCGCAACAGCGCGCCAAAGCGATCCATGCCGGCCTCCGTATGATCCGGGAGGATGCTGAGCGGGAACTCGACGCCGGCCATGCCGTGCTGCGCCGCCAGCTCGACCAGATCGAGGCCGTTCATCGGGTGCGGGCAGGCGGGATGGCCGTCGCGTCTCAAAAATCCACACGTGAACGGGAAGGTGTAACAAGAGAGTCCAAAAGCGACCCGGGAGTTCACAACAAGGGCCATTATTAGCCCGGGGCGAGCGAAAGTCAAAATACGCGCTTTTGCCTACAATTCGCGCCGATGAAACTTGCCCCTTCGATCTACACAGCGGACTTCGCCCGGCTGGGCGAACAAGTTCGGGCGGCTGAGGAGGCCGGCGCCGATTGGATGCATCTCGATGTGATGGACGGCGCACTGGTGCCTAACATCACGTTTGGCCCGGCCGTCTGCGAAGCCGTGAGACGGAGCACCTTGCTGCCTTGCGAGGCCCACCTGATGGTGCAAGCGCCGGAACGCTTCTTTCAAGATTACAAAGCGGCCGGCATGCAGCGCATCACCGTGCATGTGGAGGCTTGCCCACATCTATACTCGACCATCCAAGCGTTGCGCAAGCTCGATCTACAAGTGGGCGTCGCGCTCAACCCGCTCACCCCGCTCAACGCAGTTGAGGATGCGCTGCCGCTGGTGGACCTGGTGCTGATCATGTCGGTTGAGCCCGGCTTCGGCGGACAGGCCTACATCCCTAGCGCGACCCAGCGCCTCCAGCGCATGCGCGAGATGTTGAACGCGGTCAACCCGAACGCCGAACTGGAAGTGGACGGCGGCGTGAACGTGCACACCATTCGCGATGTGCGTGATGCCGGCGCCAGCATCGCCGTGGTTGGCTCGGCGGTGTATTCGCCCAATCACAGCGTGGCCGAAGGCATCGCTGCGCTGCGCAGGGCGCTGAGGGGTGAGCTGTAACTCCGAGCGTTGAGCCTGACCCCTCAATTATCAATGCCGGCAGCCACGCGCGCTGCACCCAGCAAGCCGGCTTTGCTGTTCACGATCACGCGCACCGGGATGCGCTCCATCAACCCCGATAGGCGCCCTTTGTAGCGGAAGGTGTTCATGAACGATTCGCGTTGCAGCAATGGCAGGATGCGCGGAGGGATGCCGCCACCGAGGTAGATGCCGCCGGTCGCAATCACCGTCAGCGCCAGGTTGCCGGCCTTGGCCGCCAGCACCGAGGTGAAGATGTCCATCACGCGCGCGCACAGCGGATCGGGCGGATCGGTCAGCGCGTTGGCCACGATCACTGGGGTGGGATCCTTAGCGACAGCCAGTTGCTCGGCTACCCACGGCGATTCCTGGATATAGGCGCAATCGCGCAGGAATTGGTAAACGTTGGGAATGCCGATGCCGGAGCATACGCGCTCGTAGCTGGCCCGGCCGAATTTGCGTTGCAGGTAGCGCAGCAGTTCGTTTTCAAGTTCATTGCTGGGGGCAAAGTCGTTGTGGCCCCCTTCGGAGGGGAAGGCGCGGTAGCGGCCATCCACTTGCAACAGGAATGCCTCGCCCAGGCCCGTGCCCGGCGCGATCACACCGATGGCCCCCCCGGCCGCCGGCTGCACGTCGTTCAATAGCACAAGATCGTCCGCTTCCAACACAGGCACGGCGTTGGCGATGGCCTCCAGATCGTTGATCAGCTTCACGCTGGATAGCCCGAAGGCCTCGGCCAGCTTCGCTTCTTCCATCACCCAGGGCAAGTTGGTGATGCGCGCCACGCCGTTCAAGACCGGGCCGGCCACGCCAAAGGCAGCCCGCTCAACCCGCAAATTCGTTTTGCCCAGGAACTCCCTAACGATGGATTCGAGATCGGGATAGTTCGCGCTCACGAACGTCGCCTCAAAGAGCGGGGCGTGCATCCCCTGCGCGGACGAAAAGACCGCCAGGATCGTCTTGGTGCCGCCAACGTCACTCGCCAGGATATTCATCGTTTGCGCTCCATGCATCACGCTTCACAGCCGCGATGTCATAGCTTATCGCCCACGAGCAGAACGCGCAATTCAATCTTCGTTACAATGCTTTACATGCCCGAACTTCATCCCCTGGCTCGGCTGCTGATCTTCGGCGGGGTCGGCTTGATCGTGTTGGGGTTGCTGGTGCAACTGGCCACAAGCCTGCTGCCCGGCATCGGCCGGCTGCCCGGCGATATCGTCATCGAACGCGACAATTTCAAGCTGTATATCCCACTGGGCACAATGATCGTGCTCAGCATCACGCTCTCGATTCTTCTCAACCTGATTGCGCGGCTGTTCAACGGCGGCGGCAGGTAGTTTTGCTTCGCCTCAGCTAGACCAACAGCAGCTCGGCTTTCACCACGCCTTCGTCGGGGTGATACTTGCACGCGAAACCCACCTGCTCGCTCACGCGAATCATGCCGATGTTGTCCGGCAAAATCTCGGCTACGATGCGCTTCACACCCTCCTGCCGGCCGATCTCCACCAGCCGCCGGAGCAACTCGCGACCCAGGCCTTGACGCTGATACTCATCGCTGATCAAGATGGCGAACTCGGCCTCCTCGCCGCCGCGCAGTTTGATCAACCGCCCCACGCCGATGATGTGCGGTTTCAGCGCTGCGTCGCGCACCTCCGCCACCAGCGCCATCTCACGCTCATAGTTGATAAACGCGATGCGCGTCAGCCGCTCATGGGCGATGCGCTCGCTCAGCGGGATCAAGTGGAAGTAACGCTGATAGACGGTCTGCTCTGAAAGCGTGCAGTGGAATTCGACCAACAACGGCTCGTCCTCCGGGCGGATCGGCCGGATCGTCACCGGCGTGCCGTCGTGTAACGTCCACGGGCCGACGTACTGCACCGGATAGGGTTTGATCGCCGTGCGCGGCAGATCGGCCTCGGTCAGCTTCGGATCGTGCAACACCACGCGCGCGTCCAACGCGATCAAACGCTCCTTCGACGCCAGCAACGGGTTGATGTCAATCTCCTTGATCCAGCGCTGTTCCGCCACCAGGTAGCTGAAGCGCACCATCAGTTGCTCCAACTCGTCCAGCGGCACTGGATCACGTCCGCGCACGCCCTTCAACGCAGTGTAGATCTTCGTCTGCTCCATCATGCGCCGCGCTAGCGTCGTGTTCAACGGCGGCAAACCGAGCGTGCGATCCTTGAACACTTCCACCAATTGGCCGCCGGCGCCGAACAGCAGCACCGGCCCGAGTTGCATATCGGTTGTGCTACCCAGGATCAGTTCGTAGCCGTCCAGATTGATCATCGGCTGCACGGTCACGCCGAGGAAATCCGCCGCCTTCGCCCGCGCCGATACCGACGCGTTGATCAGCCGGTACGCATCGCGCACATCGGATGCGCTGTGCAGGTTCAGACGCACGCCGCCCACATCGGTCTTGTGCGTCACCGTCTCCGAGTGCAGCTTGAGCACGACCGGGTAGCCGATTCGCTCGGCCTGCGCGACGGCCTGATCCTCGCTCTCGGCGATGAACGTCGGCACGGTAGGGATGCCGTAAGCCGCCAGCAACTGCTTGGACTCATGCTCGGTCAACAGCGTGCGCCCGGAAGCGCGCACCTGCGCGATGATCGCCGCCGCTTGATCGCGGTGTATCGCGCGATCGTCGGCCGGAACGGGCGTCTCGTAGAGCGCGCGCAGGTTGTCGCTGTAGCGCCACATGTAGGTGAACATGCGGGCAGCCGTGTCGGGATAGCCGAACGTCGGGATGCCGGCCTCGTTCAAGATGTGCTCACCCGCTTCGACCGAATCGCCGCCCATCCAGCTTGCCAGCACCGGCTTGTCACGCAGCCGCGCATACGGGCGCAGTAATTCCGCCGTCGCCGTCGGGTCGGTCATCGCCTGCGGCGTGAGGATGACCAGCAGGCCATCACTGTTCGGATCGGCGGCAGCAATTTCGAGCGTCTGGGCGTAGCGCTCCGGCGTGGCGTCGCCCAGCACATCAATCGGGTTATTGTGGCTCCAGTGCGGCGGCAGCAGGGCGTTCAGTTTCTCCATCGTCTCCGGCGAGAGCGGCGCCAGCTCACCGCCGTTTTGGATCAGGGCGTCGGTCGTCAACACCCCGGGGCCGCCGGCGTTCGTCACCACGGTCAAGCGCGGGCCTTTGGGGCGCGGCTGCTTGGCCAGCACCTCAGCCATGTAGAAAAGGTCGGCAATGGTATTCACGCGCAACACGCCGCAGCGCCGAAAGGCGGCGTCGAGCGCGTCGTCGCTGCCAGCCAGCGAGCCGGTGTGGGATGCGGCCGCCTGAGCCGCCGCCGCCGTGCGCCCCGCCTTGATAACGATGATCGGCTTGTTCAGGGCCACCTCACGCGCGGCCGAGATGAACGAGCGCGCGTCACCGATCGTCTCCATATACATCACGATGCTGTCCGTGTTGGGGTCATCGCCCAGATAATCAATCAAATCGCCCCACCCCACATCCAGCATCGAACCTACTGAGATGAAGTAGCTGAAGCCGACCTTCTCGCGGAAGCTCCAGTCGAGCACGGCCGTGCACAACGCGCCGCTCTGGCTGATGAAGGCCACGCGGCCAGGGTTGGCGATGGCATCAGCGAAAGTGGCGTTGAGGCCGATGCGGGTGTTCATGATGCCCAAGCAGTTCGGGCCGACGATGCGCATGTGCGCCTTGCGCGCCTGCGCCAGGATCTGACGCTCCAGCTCTGCGCCCTGGGGGCCGACCTCCTTAAAGCCGGCCGAGATGATCAGCGCCGATTTCACGCCGGCGGCAACGCACTCGCCGATGATGGCAGGCACGGTCGTCGCCGGCGTGACGATCACGGCTAGATCCACTTTGGCCGGCACAGCGGCGATGTGGGGATAGGCCGGCAAGCCGAGCACCGCGTCGCGTTTGGGATTGACGGGGAAAACCGGACCGCGGAAGGTTTTCAAATTCTGCATGATCGCCAGGCCGACGCTGCCGGCTTTGTCCGTTGCGCCGATCACGGCAATCGTCCTGGGCTTGAACAACGCATCAAACGACTCGCGCTCGCGTTGTAGCGCCTCAATTGAGGTGATGACCTTTCCGGTAGGAGTTTGCGCCGTCGGCGCAGGGTCTGTCGTAGTCATCGTTTTGTCGCGTGCCCCACCTCGGGCTTGATATGCCAAGCGTCGCTGCCCGGTTTTAAGCGAAATCGCCGAGGCCGGGTATAGCCATCCAGCCAGTGCGGGCCTGCGCGACCGGTCAGCGTCGCTGCTTCTTCAGCCCGCTCAGCACCGCCGAAAGCCGCTTGCCGCCGGCATGCTCGAAGAACACTTCCACCTCTTCATCGTCGCGCACGCGGGTGCTACGCAGCACCAGGCCATGGCCAAAGCGCGGATGTACCACGCGGTCGCCTGGCTTGAATTGCGTATCGGCGAGCGCGGCCGGCGGCTCCGGCGGGCGATCGCTGCGCCACGTCGTCGCATCACGCAGAACCTCGCGATTCGAACGCGGCTTGCCGTCCACCACTTCGTCGGGCAGGTCAGCGAGAAAGCGCGAAGGCTCGGCCACATCACTCGCGCCCCACTGCGAGCGGCGAAAAGGCCGCAGCAAGTACAGACGCTCTTTCGCCCGTGTGATGCCGACATACAGCAGCCGACGCTCCTCGGCCAAGTGTTCGGGGTTGTCCATGTTGCGGCTGTGCGGCAACACCCCTTCCACCAGGCCGACGATGAACACCACTTTGAACTCCAGGCCCTTGGCTGCGTGGAGTGTCAGCAGCGTGGGGGCGTTCGCGTTCTCGTCGTAGTTATCCACATCGCTCACCAGGGCAACTTCGCTGAGGAATTCGCTCAGCGGCAGGTCGCCGGCTTCGGCAGCCACATTGCGCAGCTCCATCACGTTGGCCCAGCGTTCCTCGCCCTCCGCCGTCCCATCTTTCAGATAGTCCTTATAACCGCTGGTCTGGATGATGTGGTCGAACAACTGGCCGACGCTCAGCTCGCTGCGCAGACGCACCCACTGCGCCCACAGCGCGCCGAATTCCCCGAGCGCGCGCGCGCCGCGGCCCGACCCGCTCCCTTGCTGGATAACGTCCAGGCACGTCAGGCCGGCGGTGCGAGACGCGGCTTCGAGTTGTGCGAAGGTCTTATCGCCTATGCCGCGCGGGGGTACGTTGATGATGCGCTTGAGGCTTACCCAATCGGATGGGTTATTCACAATGCGCAGATAAGCCAGCACGTCCTTGACCTCTTTGCGCGCGTAGAAGCGCGTTGCGCCGACCAGGCGATAGGGCATGCCGGCGCGCACGAAGGCATCTTCAATGGCGCGCGACTGCGCGTTGGTGCGATACATCACGGCGATCTCACCCGGCTCAGCCGCCTTGAGCCGCACCAGCTCGGCGATGGTATCCACCACATACTGCGCCTCTTCCTCTTCGTTGAACATCTCACGCACGGCGATCTTTGGCCCATAGCCCCGCTGAGTGAACAAGTTGACGTGCAAGCGATTCGGGTTCTTCTTGATCACGGCCATGGCCGCATCCAGGATCGTCTGCGTTGAGCGATAGTTCTGCTCCAGCGCGATGATGTTGAGGTCGGGATAATCCTCGCGCAAGCGCAGCACGTTGCGATGGTCGGCGCCGCGCCAGGCATAGATGCTCTGATCTGCATCGCCCACGCAGAACACGCTGCGATGTTTGCCAGCGATCAGCTTGATCAGCTCGTATTGCGCGATGTTGGTATCCTGAAACTCATCCACCAACACGTGCAGGTAGCGATCCTGCACCTTGTCGCGAATGGTCGCGCTGCGCTGCAACAGCAACACGGCCTCCATCAGCAGGTCATCGAAATCCAGCGCGTTGTTGGCGCGCAGCATGGCGTTGTAGCGCGCATAGACGCGACCGACGATCTCGCCAAAGTAGGAATCTGGCTTGTAGCGCTCCGGCGTCACCAGTTCATTCTTGGCTGCGCTGATGGCGGCGTGGATGGACGCGGGCTTGTACTTCTTCTCGTCCAGATTTAGCTCGGCCAACGCCGCCTTCACCACATTGATCTGGTCGTCGCTGTCGTAGATGGTGAAATCGCGATCGAGGCCGGCCTGTTGCGCCTCGCGTCGCAGCAGGCGCGTGCAGATGCTGTGGAACGTGCCGAGCGTGAGGTCAGCGGTCGGGCCCGGGCCGGCCATACGGGTCAACCGGTCGCGCATCTCGCGCGCGGCCTTGTTGGTGAACGTCACCGCCATGATGCGATACGGGTAGACGTTCCGCGCGCCGATGAGATAGGCCACACGGCTGGTCAACACGCGCGTCTTGCCGCTGCCGGGCCCGGCCAAGATGAGCGTCGGCCCATCCGGCGCTTCAACCGCTCTGCGCTGCTGCGGATTCAGGCCATCGAGGATCGAAACCATAGCGTGATTTTCTCACGGGCTTTGCCGAGCAGCGCCGTATGTCGTCCCGCGAGCGAGCCGTAGCCATCATCTAAGGGGTTGGCGTCTCGGTAGGCGTCGGGGTTGGCGTCGCTGTGTCTGTCGGCGTCGGGGTCGGCGTGGGTGTCGGCGTCTCAGTAGGCGTCGGCGTGCTGGTAGGGGTTGGCGTTGCCGTGGCAGTCGGCGTCGGCGTTCGGGTAGGGGTTGGCGTTGCCGTGGCGGTCGGCGTCGGCGTTCGGGTAGGGGTTGGCGTTGCCGTGGCGGTCGGCGTCGGCGTTCGGGTAGGGGTTGGCGTTGCCGTGGCGGTCGGCGTCGGCGTTCGGGTGTGTGTGGATGTAGGCGTCGGCGTCTCAGTGGGCGCTGGGGTCGGCGTTGGTTCGGGGGTAGCCGTGGGCGGCACGATTACGATCACCGTCGGCAAGGCCGACAGCCCATCCGGGTTGAGGACTTGCACGACTCCGGCAAAGATGTAACCGACGCGGTCATCCGCTAGCCGCATCAGATACCAATCCCCATCGCGTTGAACAGAGACAGCGCTTGGGATGATTTCCGTGTCCGCCGGCAACTGAGCCAGGATGGGAAACTGAGTGCTCGGGCCGGCGCGCACATTGGCGAACTGAATGACACGCAGGCGCACGAGTTTGGGCGCGGATGTATCGGTCAGCTTTGGAGCCGGTTCCATGGTGGACGCAGGGCTTTGGGTGGGCGTCGGCACAACCGGCGCCGGCGCGACCCGCGTCGGCAGGAGCGACATGGTTGCAGAAGCGGTTGGGCTGGGCATCACGCCCCCGGGCGAGCGGGCCGCGCCGCCGCTGCGCTGAAATAGAGCCAACAACAACACCCCCAACCCGACAAGCAAGAGCGTAGCTACGGCTGCTGCGCCGGCAATAAGGACGCGCTGGAAGCCGCCTTCCGGCTCAGGCGCCACGCGCGGCATCCACTCTGTCGTTACGGCCGGCTCAAGGGCTGAATCGCTCAACTGGAGCACTGCAGCGCGCGAGGTCGTGTGGGGCTTCTTGCGCACGATCAATGGGGGCATCGTCCGCTCCGCAGACAGCGCCCCTGTCACCGCCTCGGCGAAGGCGGCCGCCATCTCACCGGCAGTGGCAAAGCGGGCGCCCGGCTCCTTCGCCATCGCCTTCTCCACAACGGCAATACATGCGTCTGGCAGATCAGGGCGATGTTGGCGCAGATTCGGCACCGGCTCCGTCACGTGCTTCATCGCTACGCTGATGCCCGTTGGCCCCTTATAAGGCGGCGCACCGGTCAACATCTCATACAGCACCGCGCCTAGCGAGTACACATCGCTGCGCTCATCGAGCAGCCTGCCCAGGGCTTGCTCTGGGCTCATGTAGGCCGGCGTGCCCAACACCACGCTGCCGGTCAGCGTCGGTGCCTCCGCGCTGCCTTCGTGCACTTTCTTGACGATGCCGAAATCGCTGAGAAAGGCTTCGCCGTAGTTGTCGAACAGGATATTGCCCGGCTTCAGATCGCGATGGATGATGTGCTGTGCATGCGCAGCGTCAAGCGCATGCGCAACGCGCTCCAGGATGCGTTTGGCATCGGCCAAGTTCAGCCGGCCGTAGGTCAGCATATCGGCCAGCGAGCCGCCGGGCATATAGCGCATCACGATGTAAGGTTGGTCGTCTTCCTCGCCGAAATCGTAGATCGGCACAATGGCCGGATGGTCGAGCTGCGCGACGGCGCGCACTTCGCGCACGAAGCGCGCGCGCGCCACAACCTGGTCGGCCAGGCTGCGCGGCAGCACTTTGACGGCGACATCCCGACCGATGCTCGGGTCATAGGCGAGATAGACGACCGACATACCGCCGCAGTTCAGCTCAGCTTTGATCTGGTAGCGACCGATATTCCGCAGCTTCATGACTCGGCATGCTTTCCCGTTGCCCTCTATGCTTACCTCACCCCGAGCGCTCGTAATGGGCCGGAAGAGATGCACTTCCGCGAGACCTCTCAAGCCGGTCCGGATCGAAGCGCTCGAACGCTCAGCCGCTGAACAATAACCATCTCACCCAGCGCGCACAAGCATGGACGACGCCGGCAGCCACAATGTTCCGCGTGGCTAGGAAGGCGCGTGCGCACAAGATGCCTGCTAACGTTGCCAGGATGAACGTCCAACTGATGCCGGCTGAGTTGTGTGCGTGTGCCGCGCCAAAAAGGACGCTGCTGATGACAGCAGCCACGCCAGCATCCAGGCGCAACGCATCTTGAAGATAGGGCAGCAGCGTGCCGCGAAAGAGGATCTCCTGCGGCAACGCCACCAGCAAGAAGATGTTCAGCGCCTGTGTCGCCGCTTCAAGCGGCGGAGGGCCTTGAAACGCGGGCACGAGCGCGCCCGTCACCAACCCAGTCGGCACACCGAGCGCCGCCAACAGGGCGAGGTTTGCGGCCGCTACGCTCACGCTGCGTGGCGAGGGCTTAAACAGCATCCCCAGCCGGTCGAAGCGACCGGCTACCGCAAGCACATATAAAAAGAGCGGAATGACCGCAAGCTGGAAGTAAGTCACCTCCACGTCGTGGACGATGGGGAAAGCGGGGAACGCTCCGAATTGCCAGGCATACCACAATGACAGCACAGCACACACGAAGAGGAAGTTGAGCTGCTGCTTCTGCTGACGCGTGGTGAATAGTAGCAATGCGAGCGGCAACAAGAAGGCGCCGATGCGTGTGGCGATATCGAACGTCGTGAGAGGCTCAGGCGAAGCGCCGATGCCCGAGTCTGGCGCATACGGCAGCAGCAAGGGAAATGCCACAGTAACCAGACCGAGCGATATATCGGCGCGACGTAACCGCGGCACATTCAGGATGGCGCATGCGACTGGCAGAAAGATGAGCGCGCCGATCAGCAACAATCCCGTCAGCTCAACGTTGAGCGCCACGTGCGCGTATAACATCACGGGCGCCAACGGGGCCAATGCCAATAGTGCCATGCCCAACGGCTGGCTTTCGGCTTGACGGCGGATGGCTGCAGCCACAGTCGGCACGCTTGCTAACAAATAGGCTGCTGCCGGCAAACCGTAGAGCAGCAACGGATACAGCGCCTGTTCAAGCGACAGCACGTTAAGCTGCCGAATCAAGACGCCAATGAGCAACACAAACAAGACCGCGCGGATGCCCCATTCCAGAACGGTGAGGCTTCCTGCGAAAGATCCGGCCAACGGCGTCCCCTCACCCTCAGCAGATGCCGCCGTTACGCTCGACCGGCCGAGCGAGTCCATACGCCGACGATTCTAGCATCGCGCGGCCATCCAAGCGGTCTCTACTTGCTGACGAGTGTCTTCCAAGCTGCCCGATGTGTCAATCACCACATCGGCTCGTGCGAGCTTATCGGCTTGTGGATTTTGCGCCTCGACGCGCATGCGCGCCTCCGTGAGGGAAAGGCCGCGGTCGCTCACCAGCCGCGCCACTTGCATCTCCGGCGGACAATGCGTTACCCACACCTGGTCGCACTCGCGCGCCCAGCCACTCTCGAAGAGTTTGATGACTTCAATAACCACCACCGCATCGTCCGGCTGCGCGCGGATGGCGCGCCACATCGCTTCACGCACGGCTGGGTGGATGATCGCCTCGAGCTGTTTGAGCCGATCCGCATCGCCGAACACGAGACGCGCCATCTTGGAACGGTCAAGCGCCCCGTTGGGCAGGAGCACGTCCGACCCAAAGGTGCGCACGATCTGATCCAACGTCGGCTGACCCGGGCGCACGACCTCGCGCGCAACCTGATCGGCGTCAATGACGACCGCGCCGAGTTCGCGCAGCATACGAGCGACGGTGCTTTTGCCCGTTGCAATGTTGCCGGTGAGGCCGATGAGCAAGCGCGGCATAGCGCGAGCGGCAGGCCTGGCCGGCCCTCACCGACCATCCACTTCGATCTTGTGCGTCCAGCGATAGGGATCGGTGACGCGACCGTACTGGATGTCGGTCAGGCTCTTGAAGAGATGATCGGCGACCGGGCCCGGCGCATGGCGCACCCGGTAGTCCTTGCCGCAGTAGCCCATCTTGTCCACCGGCGCAATCACCGCGGCCGTGCCCATGCCGAACACCTCGGTGATCTCGCCGGATTCGATGTCGCGCAGCACATCACTCAACGCCAGGCGCGCTTCCGACGCCGTGTAGCCCAGATCGGGCGCCAGCTTGAGCACCGAATCGCGCGTCACCCCTTCCAAGATGCTGCCCGACAGCTCAGGCGTGACGATGTGTTTGCCGCCATAGACGAACGCGATGTTCATCGCGCCCACTTCCTCGATATATTTGCGCTCGATCGCATCCAGCCAAAGCACCTGCTGATAGCCCAGGCGCTTCACCCGTTCGCTCTCGCGCAGGCTGGCGGCATAGTTGCCGCCGGTCTTGGCTGCGCCGGTGCCGCCGCGCACGGCGCGCACATACTGATCCGACACGAACACAGAAACCGGCTTGAAGCCTGTGGAGAAGTAGGCTCCGGCAGGGCCGACGATGATGTAATGCAGATAGCTTTTGCTGGCATATACGCCCAAGCCCACGTCCGTGGCTATCATCACCGGGCGGATGTAGAGCGACTCGCCCTCGCCGCTGGGCACCCACGCGTGCTCCAGCCGCACCAGCGCGACGATCGCTTCTAGATGCGCCTCGGGATCCACTTGCGGCATCGCCATGCGATCGGCGGAGCGGTTGAAGCGCGCGACGTTCTCCCAAGGACGGAACAGGTTGATATGCCCATCAGGACGGCGATAGGCTTTTGTGCCTTCGAAGATCTCCTGGGCGTAGTGCAGCACGGCCGTGGCCGGATCGAGCGACAGCGGCTGATAGGGGCCGATCTTGGCATCGTGCCAGCCTTTCTCCTCGGTCCACCACTGGCTGAACATGCGATTGGTAAACGTCTTGCCGAAAACCGGCTTCTCGACAAGCGGCGGCCGCGCGTTCGGCCCCAATGGCTCAATCGTGATGTTCATGATCATTCCACACCTGATCAAAACTCCTCGACGACATTCCAGGCTTCCGGCGGGGCGCCTGGATGCGGATTGCCCACTAGCGCATCGCTTTCTGCAGGGCTTGCTCTAGATTCTCGCGCAGTTTGTGGTAGGTCGCTTCGCTGATCTCGCCGTTCGCCAGGCGCAAGTCGAGGTGAATCAATGCCTGCTCGATTTGCGCCTTCGTGGCTGGGGCAGCCGCCGCGCCGCCGGCAGGGGGCTGCTGCCCTGCTGGCTGTGCAGGGGGCTGCGGCGGCTGTTGCATCCCCTGCCGGATGGCATCGGCCATGGCCTGGCCGATGCCAATGCCGGCGCCCAGGCCGACGCCAACCCCCGCGCCGCCGCCGGGGTTCTGCGCCGCTTCGCGCATCGCCTGGCCGGCTTGATACTGCGTATAGGTCGCGCCGACTGCGCCCATCGCGCTGCGGGTGGCAATGGCCTTCGCCGTCTCCTCGCCAGGCTGAATGCTGACGACATACACCTTCTTCAGCGCAATGCCGATGGCTGCGAAGTCGTCCGCGGCCTTGGCCTGGATGGCTGCCCCAAGGTCGGCCTGGAGCGCCGCTAAGTCCAGCAGCGACTTGGTCTTCATCGTCGCGCCCATCACGCTGGCGATCTCGCTGACCAGGATGCTGCGCAGATAATCCTGGATTTGCGAGGTGGTGTAGATGCCCTGCACGCCGACGATCTGATTGACGAAGCGCTGCGGATCTTGGATCTGCATGGAATAGGTGCCAAAAGCGCGCAACTGCACCATGCCGAGCACCGCATCCGGCGTCGTAATCTCCCCGGGGGTGCCCCACTTCATGTCCACGAATTCCTTCGTGGTGACGAAGTACACCTCGGCCGGGAAGGGCGTGCGCGAATTCGTCGCCAGGCCGATCAGGCCGGACAACAACGGCAAGTTCATCGTCGTCAGCGTGTGACGCCCTTCGGTGAACATGTCCAGCGCTTTGCCATCGCGGTAGAAGACTGCGACCTGCGCCCCGCGCACAATCACCTGCGAGCCCAGGCGAATGTCGCCGCTGCCCTGCTCCGGCACGCGCTTGACGATGTCGTTGGGCCCCTGATCCGGCCATTCAATTACATCAATGATTCGAGCCATTTTCTCTCCTTTTGTCCCCACTCACCGCTCCTGACTCCCCAATCACGATTTGTGTTCCGTGAAGTGGAAGTCGGAAGTGGGATGTTGGAATCCTTAAATCCCCGTGATCACCTTGCTGCGCTGCGCGAACAAATCGGCGGCTGCCTTCACCGCCCTGTTGGCGCGCGTCAGCGCCGTCTGGAGTGATGTCGCATCATCCGTCGCACGTTCCAAATCGTCAATCGCCACCCGAATTTTGTCCAGTTCGTCGAGGAGCTGACGGTCGAATTCCTCAAGCCGATCGAGGTCGTCCTCTTTCACGCGCACGGCGTCGAAGAAGCCGGCGTAGCCCTGCGGTGCATGGCGGATACGGTCAATCAGCGTTTGCAGCGCGGTCTTCAACGCGCCGATGGCGTCCATCCACTCGACGCCGATGTGATTCAGCACAGCAGTCTGAACCGGTGTGATGCGGTCCAGTTGCATGGTGAAGTCACGCACCAGCGATTCGCGCAAGAGCCGATCGGCCTCACGACGCATCTCCTTCTCCTTGTAGCCCGTGTAGCCGGGAAGCTTGCCGATGACGCTCTCCAGCGTCCCCCTTTCCCTGCGGATGTTCTCGTAATTTGCACTCATGCTGCCTCCTAAGGCCGGTGAGCGGCAAGCAGAAACTTAGTAAATAGCAAGCAGCAATTTCCAGTGTCTTGCGCTCGCTTGCAGATTCCTACTTATCACTCACCACTTACCACTTACTACTTACTACTTACCACCTCACGACGTCGTGAAGATCTCGCTGCCGCAGTAGGGACACTTCACCAGCCCCTTGCCGGCGAGGGTCAACTGACCGCCGCACTTCGGGCAGGTGCCGCTCTTCAGCTTCGACGCATCGGACGAATACAACACGCCGTCGTCCCAGTCCACATAGCCGCTGAACAATTGCTTGCCGATCAAGTCGTAGATGAGCTGCTTCATCTGATCGCGGTTGAGGCCCAACTCGATCGCTGCCATCGAAATGTCCACTTTGCCTTGCGTTTGCACCAGGCCGAGCAGCTTCTGCTGCTGCCTGATCTGCGCCATCTCAACCGCTTCGAGCCGGCCTTTGCTCAATGTGTACATGCCCAGCCCAACCAGCGGCGCGGCGATGATGAACGCAAAGGCGATCGCCAGGATGCGCGCGCCCTGCGTCTCGATCGAGCCGCCCAGCGCCCACAACGCGCCAAGGAGAAAAATGCCCGCGCCGATGCCGAGCAGGATGTAGCCGAGCATTTTGCCTTGATTCATGATGCCTATTTGCCTCCTTGCCTCCTTGATCGACAACCCGAAGGATAGGCGCGACCGATTCTTTCTCTGCACACCTTGCGCGGCCTAGCCAAAGCCACCGCCCCCTCTGCCTGAGCTCCCGCCACCGAAGCCGCCGCCACCGCTCCAGCCGCCGCCGGAGCGACCGCTGCTCCATCTGCCCGTGCTTGGGCTGGAAACCGGCCGACTGCCGAACGTGGCGGACATGGATTCGAACATCGAGGCCAACCCACCCTCGATCGAGGTGATGCCACGCCCCATCGCTTGCTCCAAGCCTTCGAGGCTGCCGCCGGCGCGCGCCCGGCCGCTGATGTCGCCGCGCGGCTCCAATCGACCGAGCGCTTCGCCGGTGGCCGGCGCGCCGGCCACCGGCCCGCGTCGGCCGCCATAGGCAGGATCGTAGTATGGCCGCGGCCCCATCGGCACATACCAGGGCGGCATCGGCGCATCCACCGCGGCGAACTTCTTCGTCCAACTGTGCTCTAGGCCGAAGGCGATGGCGTAGGGCAGATACTTCTCGAACAAGTCCTTGGACTCCCGAACATCGGTGTATTTCTCGATGTTCTGCAAATAGCGCTTGAAGGCCTCGGCGCGCATGCGCATATCCGCGCCTTTGCGTGTGCGCACCGGCATGTTCTTGGCGATGAGGAAGAAGGCCAGCGCGGTGACGCCGAACGCCATCGGCAGGCAGATCGCATAATCCGTCAACTCGCCCAGCAAAGCAATTGCGGCGCAAAAAGCCAACGCCGCGATCAGCGCAAGCGCCATTGCCAGCGACTGATACGCGGCGCGCGTGGCGTTCGGCGCATGGTTGTAATAGCCCTCACGCACCATCTCTTCATACAGCGCGTGTTGCAGCGCGGGCAGCTTGGCGTAGAACCGGTTGCGCAAGCTGGATAGCGCGCGCTCGCCCTGGCTGAGTTGGAGCGCGTCCACCAGCTTCTGCTCAAACGGCCTCAGCTCCAGCTTGCCGAAGTTCTCCCCTGGCTCGAATATCCAGTCTGTGATGGTGAGCGCGCCGCCCAGCGCCTCTACCGGTTTCTCCTTCATCGTCAGCACGCCGCGCCGCGCCAGATCCACAAGCGTGGCGACGAGATCCTGTATGTCGGCCGTCTCATCAATCAATGCGCCGAGCACACCGGGGGGGGCATCGGGCGGCTCGGTCAGATACTGCGCCACAAGGCCGACGTCGGGATCTCGCCCCCGTGTGTAGTACAAGACGGCGGCCAGCGCCGGCCCGCCCAGGAAAATCAGCAGCGAAGCAAGCAAGGTGAAGAAGTCGTAGCGCGGCTTCTCGGCCTCCTCAAAACGCCGACGCGCATCGTAGGCCTGTTGCCATGGCGCCGGCTCGCCGGTGAGGATGCCATGCGGAAACTGCACCCGCACCTCCATCTGGTCGCCGCTGGGGATCGGCTCCAGCGCCTCGGCCACCACCACACTTTCGCCAAGGCCTTTGACGTTGGCGCGCACGCCGTATACCTCGGCGTTGGTCGCCGTCGCGCCGGCAGGTAGCCGGACGACCGCCCGCGCGTTTTGCACAGCGAAGCCGCCGCGACTCGGATATACCGCGGCCCAGAACACCTGATCGCCCTCGTTGTAGTAGCGAGTTGCGCCGACGACGGTGTAGTTCAGCACGAACGTGCGCTGCTCACCACGCGCCGGCGTCAGAAAGTAGTATTTGATGCGCAGTTTGTTATCGTCGGTATAGACGATTTCCGTCTCCAGCGGTTGGCCACGCTCGGTTACGACGATGTCGCGCACCTCGGTGAGGCGCGCCAACTCAATATCGCGAAAGCCCCACGAGAAGACGCCGCTGGTGAAATCAATGACGTTGGTCTCGGTGATCTTCAGATCGCCGTTGAGCTGCACCGCTATCTCGGTATCCAGCCGCGTCCACACCAGCGATTTGGTCTCAGCATAGACGGCGATGGGGGTGAGAACCACAGCCATGCCGAGGAGGCCGGCAAGAGCGAAGCGCAGCACGGGGCGGGACTGGGAAGCTGGCATAGGATAATTCACTGATGAGAGGCCGCCACTTTTCTTGCGTGGCTGCTGCGTCAGCATGGCCTAGTTTAGCGCAAAACGTCCCTCCGGACTGTGTGGCAGCGCGCGATCTCCGGCATCCAGCCGAGCATCCTCGTGATGCTTCAGGCGACGACGGAACGACGGGGTGATTCTTGACACCCCCCGCGTCGCGGCTACACTCGAATGGGAATCTCGCTTTGAGTCATCCGCTATGTCCAAACCCCGTGCGTTCATCTCCAGGCGCATTCCCCAGCCTGCGATTGACCTCATCGCCGCCGCCTGCGACTACGGCATCTGGGACGACTGGATGGCCGCTCCACGCGATGTCTTCCTGCGCGAGGCAGCGCAGTCGGATGGCGTGCTGGTGATGCCGAGCGAGCAGATCAACGAGGAGTTCCTCGACGCAGCGCCGCGCGTCAAGATCGTCGCCAACATGGCCGTCGGCTACGACAACATTGACGTGCCGGCGCTCACCCGGCGCGGCGTGCTGGCGACGAACACGCCCGACGTGCTGACCGAGACCACTGCCGACATCGCGTGGGCGCTGCTCATGGCTGCTGCGCGTCGCGTGGTCGAGGGACACAAGACGATAGAGGCCGGCCAATGGGGCGCGTGGCACCCCTTCTACATGCTCGGCCAAGATGTATATGGCGCGACCCTCGGCATCGTCGGCGCAGGACGGATCGGCGCAGCCGTAGCTCGGCGGGCGAAAGCGTTCAACATGCGCGTGCTGTATCACAACCGCCGGCGCGCGCCGCATTTGGAAGTGGCGCTGGGCGCCGAGTACCGCGCCTTCGACGACCTGTTGCGAGAGAGCGACTTCGTAGTCATGACGGCGCCGCTCACCGACGAGACGCGCGGCCTGTTCGGCGCGCGCGAGTTTGCGTTGATGAAAGACACCGCCGTGTTCGTCAACGTCGCGCGCGGCGGCGTGGTGAAGGAAGCCGATTTGGTGGAGGCGCTGAAGCGCGGCCGGCCGTGGGCGGCCGGCCTGGACGTGTTCGAGGTAGAGCCGACGCCCAAGGACAACCCGCTCTTCGAGCTGCCCAACTTCGTCGGCACGCCGCACATCGGCAGCGCCACATTACGCACGCGCACGGCGATGGCCATGCTGGCCGCGCAGAACCTGGTCAACGTGCTCACCGGCAAGCCGCCGCTCACGCCCATCAACGCGCTGCCGAATCGGGTTTGAAGTTTATCGCGTGATCTTCTTCACCACCTCCACGCCGTTCGTCCACATGTTGTAGAGGAAGATCGCATGCAGCAGATCGCCGTCGTGCGCCGGGACGCCAAGCTTCTGCGCCGTCTTCACCGGCGTGTCGTAAGTCTGCACGCAGTTCTCCGGCACGATCACGCGCGTCTCCCGCTGCTGATATGCGTTGGCGCGCAGGCGCAGATGCATGGCGAGCTGATACGTGCACAGGTCGGTGCAGTCGCCGACGACGATGAACGTCGTCACGTCGGGATGCGCGTCCAGCCAGCGATCGAGGCCGGTGTTCTCCGCCGAAGAAATCGAGTTCTTCTCGAATACGACGAATTCACCGGCGAAAGGCAGTTTGCGCAACTCCGGCGCAGTTTGTGCTTCGACGTGGCCGCGCACGCAGTGCGGCGGATACTGCTTGAACTCCACGGCGTCCGGCTCGTGCGCGTCCTGCGTCAGGATGAAATGGCGCACGCCAGCGTCGTAGCAATCGCGGAAGAGCTTGACAATGGGCTTGACGATCCCCTGCACGCGCGGGCTGGCCAGCGGGCCGACGGTGCAGAAGCCGTTGATGATGTCCACCGAGGCCACAGCGACCCGCGCTGGATCGCCGATTAACTTCGACAGCTTTGCCGTCGGCAGACGACTCAGCCAGTCTTCGACGTAGGAAATGAACGGTCGGGATCGCGCTGCTAGAGACATGGTTGCCCTCCAAGGCGTTGAAGATCTTCCGATGCGCGCAATTCTAACGACCGTCGGGCGCCGCTTTCGTCGGCTACCATCATTCGTGCTGCGCTTTTCAGAGCGACACCTTGTGCGCAACCTCGGCGGCGCGGTCAAAGGATAGTCTTCTGTAGAGGCAGCGCAGGGCTAAGCCATTGCCAATACGGCGCGATGCTGCCACTCCTTCCGTTTCTGCTTTCGTTGGTCACGGCGCGTCAATGGTGAGGAGGTGTGGTCTCGGGCCACGCGTACAATCCCATCACAATGACCGTGCTCTGGCAGCCCTCGGATGCGCTTCGGCGCGACAGCAACCTGCAGCATTACATGGACTGGCTGGCGCAGCAGCGCACGCTGACCTTTGCGGACTACGACGGCTTGTGGCGTTGGTCGGTGAACGATTTGGAGTCGTTCTGGGGCACGCTGTGGGATTACTTTAGCGTACGCGCGTCGCAGCCGGCCCGCCAAGTCCTCGCCCGGCGCGACATGCCCGGCGCGCAGTGGTTCCCCGGCGCCGAGCTGAACTATGCCGAGCATGCCTTCCGCAACGCCGCCGGCGACCGGCCGGCGGTGATCTTCCGCACCGAGACGACGCGCCTGCGGCCTGAGACCAGCGCACTCTCGTGGGACGAACTGCGCCGCGCAGTGGCGGCGGTGGCAGCGGCGCTGCGCGAGCAGGGCGTCGGCGCCGGCGACCGCGTCGTCGCCTACATCCCCAATATGCCCGAGGCAGTCATCGCCTTTCTGGCCTGCGCCAGCCTGGGCGCGATCTGGTCGAGTTGTTCGCCGGACATCGGCGCGTCGGCAGCTTTAGACCGCTTCAAGCAGATCGAACCCAAGGCGCTGTTCGCCGTGGACGGCTACGTGTACAACGGCAAACCCAACGACCGGCGCGGCGCTGTCGCCGAGCTGATCCGTTCGCTGCCGACGTTGCGATGCGTGTTTCGCATCCCCTACTTGGAAGGCGACGCCCGGCCTTTCACCGATTCGGTCAGGGAAGTGGCCTGGGAGGACGCCCTCGGCGCGATGCGACACGCGCAGGACGACCTGCGCTTCGCGCCGGTCCCCTTTGACCATCCGTTGTGGGTGTTGTATTCCAGCGGCACGACCGGCCTGCCCAAGCCCATCGTGCACTCGCACGGCGGCATTTTGATCGAGCACCTCAAAGCGCTCTCCTTTCACCTCGACCTCAAGCCGAGCGACCGCTTCTTTTGGTTCACCACGACCGGCTGGATGATGTGGAACTTTGTGATCGGCGGCTTGCTGATCGGCAGCACCGTGCTGCTCTACGACGGCAGCCCGGCGCGCGATGAGATGGGGGCCTTGTGGCGCTTCGCCGAAGAGACGGGCATGACCATCTTCGGCACCAGCGCGGCGTACATCACCGGATGCATGAAGGCCGGCATCTCGCCGCGCCAACGCTACGACCTTGGCGCCCTGCGGCACATCGGCTCAACCGGTTCGCCGCTGTCCGAAGACGGCTTCCGCTGGGTCTATGCGCACGTCAAGCCTGACCTGTGGCTGGCCCCGATGAGCGGCGGCACCGACGTGTGCACGGCCTTTGTGGGCGGTTGTCCGCTGCTGCCCGTGCACCTGGGCGAGATGCAATGTCGCTATTTGGGCGCGCATGTGCAAGCCTTCGACGAGCAAGGCCGGCCGCTCGTGGACGAAGTGGGCGAGCTGGTCGTCACCGCGCCGATGCCTTCGATGCCGATCTACTTCTGGAACGATCCAGAGCTGTGCCGCTATCGCGAGAGTTACTTCGCGATGTTTCCGGGCGTATGGCGGCATGGCGACTGGGTGAGGATTACCCCGCGCGGCGGCGTGATCATCTATGGCCGCAGCGATGCCACCATCAACCGGCAGGGCGTGCGCATCGGCACCAGTGAACTCTACCGCGCGGTCGAAAGCGTGCCCGAAGTGTTGGATGCGCTCGTCATTGACTTGGAGATGTTAGGCCGGCCGTCCTATATGCCGTTATTCGTCGTGTTGCGCGAGGGCGTTGCGCTCGACGCGGCGCTCGTGGCGAGGATCAAGCAAACCATTCGCACCGAGCTTTCGCCGCGCCAAGTGCCCGACGACGTGATCGCCATCCCCGAAGTGCCGCGCACGCTGAACGGCAAGAAGTTGGAGGTGCCGGTCAAGAAGATTTTGCTGGGCGCGCCGCTGGAGAAGGCCGTTAACCTGGGTTCGGTGGCCAACCCACAAGCGTTGCAGTTCTTCGTCGAGTTCGCGCGCACGCTGAACCGCGCGGATGCGCCGAACCCTGCCGCCGAGTGACGTTGACGCGCTCAGGCGCTTTCTTTGTCCTGGTCGAAACACGATGTCGCTCGAAGATAAGACTGTTCTCATCACCGGCGCCGGCAGCGGCATCGGCCGCGCCTGCGCGCAGGCCTTCGCCCGCGCGGGCGCGCGCGTGCTGGTGCATGACATCACGCCCGAGGCGCAGCAAGTCGCCGATGCGCTCGGCGCGGCCTTCCTGCGGGCCGATCTGTCGGACCAGGAAGCGGTCAAGTCGCTCGCGCAGGCGGCGTTGCGCGCTGCCGGCGGCCGCGTGGACATCCTCATCAACAATGCCGGCTTCCAACAAATTCACCCGGTGGAGGAGTTCCCCGAAGCCACCTGGAACAAGATGATCCAGGTGATGTTGACCGCGCCGTTCCAGTTGATCAAGTATTTGCTGCCGGCCATGAAGGCCAACCGCTGGGGGCGCATCATCAACATCAGCAGCCTGCATGGCGTGGTCGCCAGCCCGTTCAAGAGCGCCTACATCAGCGCCAAACACGGCTTGATGGGCTTGACCAAAACGGTGGCGCTGGAAGCCGCGCCGTTCGGCGTCACCGTCAACGCGATCTGCCCGGCCTATGTGCGCACGCCCATCGTGGACCAACAGATCGCCGATCAGGCGCGCACGCTGAACATCCCCGAAAGCGCGGTGATCGAACAGGTGATGCTCGGTCCGGCGGCGATCAAGCGGTTGATCGAGCCGGACGAGGTCGCCGAGTTTGCGCTGTATCTCGCCTCGGATAAAGGCGGCATCATCACCGGCGCGGCGCACATGCTCGATTTGGGGTGGACGGCGCGCTGAGATGCCGGAAGTCTATATTTTGCGCTGCGGCGACAACTCGCTCTACACCGGCATCGCCAAAGACGCCGATGCGCGGCTGAGGGCGCATCAGGCCGGGCGCGGCGGGCGTTACACGCGGGCGCGGCGGCCAGTGGCGTTGGTCTGGCGCTGCAAAGTGGCGACGTGGCGCGAGGCGATGCAGTTCGAACGCGCCATCAAACGCTTGCCGCGCGCGAAGAAGCTGGCGCTGATTGCTGCGTCACCGCAGGGGACAGATGAGGCCGGCCGAAGGCGATCGCGTTACCTTGCGCTCATCCGATAGGCACTTATGGCCTAGGCGTTGCGCGCCATCGGGTCGGCAGTCCGCGTTGATAGACCCACCATTCTGCCAGCAGCAAGACCAGCGCAATGCCGGCCATCCAATGCCAAAACTCGCGCTGCGATGTAGGGCGGCTTTCGACCTGCTCGGCGTTGGCGCTCACGCTGCCGACTTGCAGGTTGGGATTGGGCGCGATGCGCGATTCGCTCACATTGATGAAGTTCACAGCGAAGGCGCCCTGCGCCCGGCCCGCGTCGAAGGTGTAGACGCCCGGCCCATCCGTCTGCGCGAAGCCGCGCCGGCCGGTCACGACTTCCTCCCCAGACGGCAGCGTCACCCGCGTACCTTCCGGCATCGGCACCACCTCGCCCGGCTTGACGTTGAGCGGCACATTCAGCCCTTGCGCCGGCGCCAGCCACTCCACGCTGTTGGCGATCAGGATCGGGAACGCGATCTGCAGCGGTAGATCGCTCCGGCGCAGGTCGAAAGTGATGAGCACCACGCGCTGCGAATCGTCCTCGTCGCTTTCGCCGGCAAGCACCAGCGGGCCGCCCTGGCTCTCGATCACGGGCTGCAACCAGCTCGGCGCGTTCACCCGCCGCGCGTCCAAAACGCTCACGCCGCGCCAGTCCACGTTGCGGGCAATCGGATGCAGCTCGGTGCGTACGTAGTCGGTGTTGCTGAAGATGCCGCTGGGGGTGAACACCGATTGCGCGCCGATCAGCAGCGCATTGGCCCGCGCCGGCAGGGTGGCTGTCACGTTGTCCAGCACATAGAGGTCGTACGTTTGGGCGTCGGGCGGCATCGCGGCGGCCCGCGTCACGCGCAGGCCGGGCAGGAACGCCAGCGCTTGTTCGAGGAAGCGGTTACCGCGCGTCAGCAGCAGGGCATGGCGCATCGTGTTCTCCGCGTTGACCGCGTAGGCGGCGTCGTCCACAGCCAGGAAGTTGCGCTGCGCCTCGTCAATGCGAGCCTGCACGGCGGCGACGTTCGGATTGATGTTGCCGATCGTCCATTCGGCCGATGCGCCGGCCGGCACATCCAGCGCGCGCGCATCCACCAGCGCGCCGTCGGCGCGCAGCGATACCAATACGCGGTCGTCCTGCGGCCCGCTGTTCGTCACCCGCACGAAAGCCGACAGGCCGCGCAGCGTGCGGCGCAAGGTCAGCGTGGAAATGGCGACGTTGTCGCCGCTGTTCCCTATCGGGATGAAGCGCGCTTTGCCGGGCAGCCGGACCAGGTCGTCGGCGTGCGCGCCGTCGCTGAACACCAGGGTGGTGGTGTCCTCATCGCCCGCGCCGGTGGCGACGGCCAAGGCGATGGCTGCGCTCCAGTTCGCCGCGTCCAGCGAAGGCCGGGCCGCGTCGAGCGCATCGAGCAGTTGCAACTTGTCACTGGTCAGCGCGCTGAGCGCGCGCGGCGCGCCATCCACGACGATGAGCGTCATCTGGTCATTGGCGCCCATGCTGTTGATCGCGTCGCGCACGCGCGCGCGCGCCGCTTCGAAGCGCGAAGGCGCAACGTCGGTCGCGCGCATCGAGGCCGACGCATCAAGCAGCACGATGGATCGCCCGCTCACCTCGCTGGGCACGTTCATGTAGGGCCGGATGAGCGCGAAGACGAGAAAGGCCAGTGTGCTGAGTTGGAGGATGAGCAGCAGGTGGCGCCGCAGGCGCTGCCACAACGTGTTGGCCTCGCGATCCATCGTCACTTGTCGCCACAGCAGCGTGCTGCTCACGGTCTGCTCGCGCCGCTGCAGCCGCAGCAAGTAGAGCAGAATGATCGGCGCGGCTAACAAGGCAAACAGGAAGGCCGCGGGATTCAGCAAGTTCATTCGCGATGCTCAATTGACCGATGGCAATCGGCGGCTGTGACCGCGCCGCGCAATCATCAAACCAGCCATTCCGCGCGCCTCAGGTCTTTCAACACGATTTGTTCGAGCGGCAGCGACGTGTCGGTGAGATGGTAGCGGCCGCCGCGCCGGCGGACATGGGCGGCGATCTCCTCGCTCCATGCGGTCAACCGCCGACGATACTGGCCGAGCACGGCGTCGTCCAGGCTCATATCCTGTAGGTTGGCCGTCTCCACATCCTTTAGCCGGAGGTCGCCCGTGAATTGCGGGTCGAGTTCGTCGGCGCTGAGCGTGTGCAACAGGTTCACATCCAGCCGGCTGTTGCCCAACGCGTTGAATCCCTCAGCGTAGCCGTCCTCGTCCAACATGTCGCTGATCACGATGCACAGGCCGGGGCGCGCGTCGAGCGCGTAACGCTTCAGCCAGGCATTCAAGGACGGTCGCCGGCCGGTCGGCGCAGCGCGCAAGTCGCGCTTGGCGGTTGCCGAGACGCGCTCGACGAAAGCGATGAGCGCCGCAGCGGAGGCCACGCCGCGCTTTGGCCCAAAGCGCTGGGACGAATTCGTCTCCAACACAATTTTGTCGCCGGAGGCCAGCGCGACGTAGCCCAGCACGACCGCGAGCTGCGCGGCGCACAGCCACTTTTGCGCGAGAGGCTGGCCGTCGGCCTCTTCGTCCGGCTGCCAAAACATGGATGGGCTGTCGTCCAGCAGAATGTGCGTGGTGAGGTCTTCCTCGTCCTCGAACAGTTTGATGTAGGGGCGCTCCAGACGGGCATAGATGTTCCAGTCCACGCGGCGCGGGTCGTCGCCGGGGGTGTAATTGCGGTAGTCGGCGAACTCGACCGAGCGACCACGCTTGACGCTGCGCCGTTCGCCGGTCAGCGAGCCGACGCGCCGACGCGGCGGGTTTAGGCGAAGGGTGCGCAACGACTGAAGGAACGCCTCGGACAGCATAGCGCGATTCTACGCCCACAAGCTTATAGTTTGGCGAGAAGTCAGAGAGCAGAGATTGGAGATTAGATGCGCCGCAGGATTTCCGCCGCGACGGCCTGCGTGGTGGCCTGGCCCCCCAAGTCGGGCGTGCGCGAGCCGCTCTCGATCGCCCCATAGACGGCGCGCTCGATGCGTTCGGCAGCATCGGCTTGCTTCCAGTAGTGCCGAGCCAGCAACGCGGCGCTCAGGATCGCGCCGCAGGGGTTGGCAATGCCCTTGCCGGCGATGTCGGGCGCGCTGCCGTGCACCGGCTCGGCGATCGCCACGCCTTCGCCGAGGTTGAGCGAGGGCGCCACGCCCATGCCGCCGCCCCACACGCTGGCCACGTCGCTCAGGATGTCGCCGAACAAGTTGGTGGTGACGATCACATCGAACCGCGCCGGCTGCGACGCCAACATCATCGCCGCCGTGTCCACCAGCATCTCGTCAATGGCCACTTCGGGATAGCTCGCGCCCACCGCGCGCACCGTGTCGCGGAAGAGGCCATCGGTGACCGGCAGGATGTTGGCCTTGTGCACGATGGTGACGCGCTTGCGCTCGCGCTGGCGCGCCAGCTCGAACGCTACGCGCGCGATGCGCGCCGACGCCGCGCGGGTGATCACGCGCTCGGCGATGGCTTCCTCACCTTGCAGCCGTTCGCGGCCGGAATAGAGCCCCTGGGTGTTCTCGCGCACCAAGATCAGGTCCACGGCTTGCAGCCGGCCGACCGTCTGCGACGCCTGGGACCACAGGATGCGCGTTGGGCGCAAGTTGGCATACAGGTCGAAGCGCTGGCGCATCTGGATGATCGGGCTGCGGTAGCCCTCGACCTTGTGCGACGGCGAGGAGACGGCCCCGAACAAGGCTGCGCCGCAAGCAGCGATCTGGGCGATGGTCTCATCGGGCAACGCGCTGCCGGTGCGCCGGAAGCAATCCCAGCCAGCCTCGGCCTCGACTGTGGTCAAGCCGGGCAACGCGCGTTGCAGGGCCGCAACGGCGCAAGGGATCACTTCGCGGCCCACTCCATCGCCGGGGATGATGCAGAGGCGGTAGGTCATGACGGGGGATTGTATCGTCCATTTACCGTCTGTTGGCCGCGAGTGAGTCTCGCGTTAAACTTATGCCCCCACGGAGGAAGTCAGACAATATGAAGCACATGACAGTCCGAGACGCCATGCACAAGGGCGTCGTGAGTTGCGATTCGTCTATCAGTGTGCGCGATGCCGCGCGCATCATGAACGAGAAAAGGCTGCGGTCGCTGGTGGTGGTGGATTTTGACTGTGCGCTGGCCGGCATCATCTCCGAGACCGACATCGTCGCAGCGCGCCTGGTCCACGAGGGCAGCAAGCCATGGGATCAACTGACCGTCGGCGAGATCATGACCAACCGCGTGCTGACGGTGACGCCGGACATGTCCCTGAAAGAGGCCGCCAAGATCATCATTGACCACCGCATCCACCGCGTCGTGGTGGCCGAGCCGGACGACATCTGCAACCCGATCGGCATCCTTTCGCTCGGTGACATCATGCGCTATCTGGAGCGCGTCGAGCGCGAAGAGGCCGGCCAGGCGCCCCATCGAAGCTAAGGGCGGGGGCAACAGCGGTCAAACGGCCTAAAGTAGGTGATGGCCATGCCACCGGCTACCCGGGCCTTAGCGCGATCCTATCGGATGACGCCGGTGCGCAGGGCTTCTTTGACCTCGCCGATGGCTTTAGTCACCTGGATGCCGCGCGGACAAGCTTCGGTGCAGTTGAAGGCGGTGCGGCAGCGCCAGACGCCATCTTGCGCGCTCAGGATCTCCAAGCGCTGCTGCGCGGCCTGGTCGCGGCTGTCGAAGATGAAGCGGTGCGCCTGCACAATGGCCGCCGGCCCGACGTATTCGCCTCGCGCCCAGAACGACGGGCAACTTGTGGTGCAAGCCGCACACAAGATGCACTTGGTCGTGTCGTCATAGCGCTCACGGTCCGCCGGCGACTGCAAGCGTTCGCGGCCGTTCGCCGGCAGCGGGTCGTTGTTCACCAGATACGGCATCACCGCCCGGTAGTGCGCAAAGAACGGCTCCATATCCACGATCAAGTCCTTCACCACCGGCAGGCCAAGGATTGGCTCGACGGTAATCGTGTCGCCGTCTTTGGCGATGTTCTGAATCAGCACTTTGCAGGCCAGCATGTTGCGGCCGTTGATGCGCATGGCATCGCTGCCGCACACACCGTGCGCGCAACTGCGCCGCAGGGCCAGCGTGCCGTCCTGGTTCCATTTCACGTCGTGCAGCGCGTCAAGCACGCGGTCGGTCGGCTCAACTTCGACCGCGTAGGTTTCCCAGTGCGGCTTCTTGTCCGTCTCCGGATTGAAGCGCTTGATCTTCAAGTTGATCTTCATTGCGAATCGAAAATCCAACGGTCAGGGATCAGTACTTCCGCTCCTGCGGCGGGATACGCGTGATGCGCACCGGCTTGTACTTCAGCGTGATCGTCCCGTTCTTCCAGACCATCGAGTGCTTGAGGAAATTCACGTCGTCGCGGTTGGGATAATCCTCGCGATAATGGCCGCCGCGGCTCTCGGTGCGCGCCAGGGCCGCAAACGCGGTGACCTCGGCCAGGTCGAGCAGCGCGCCCAGCTCCCAGGCTTCCATCAGGTCGGTGTTCCACTTGAAGCCTTTGTCGTCTATGCGGATGCGCTTATAGCGAGCCTGTAGCTCGTGGATTTTGTCAATCGCCTCCTCCAGGCCGGCGCCGGTGCGATACACGCCGACCTTTTCATCCATGACCGCCTGCATCTCTTTGCGGATGGCATGAGGGCGTTCGTTGCCGTTGTTGTTGCGGATGCGGTCAAGCTGCGCAGCGCCCGCTTTGGCCGCCGCGTCGCGGTGGATGGGGCGGAACGACGCTTGCTTGCAATACTCGGCCATGGCGATGCCGCCGCGCTTGCCGAACACCACCAGGTCCACCAGCGAGTTCGTGCCCAGCCGATTGGCGCCGTGCACGCTGACGCAGGCCACCTCGCCGGCGGCGTATAGCCCTTCCACGATCCGACCGGTTTCATCGGCCAGCACGCGCGCATCGTTGTCGGTAGGGATGCCGCCCATGGCATAGTGCGCCGTCGGCTGAATCGGCACCGGCTCTTTGATCGGGTCAATCCCCTGGTACACGCGGGCGAACTCGATGATGTCGGGCAGTCGGGTCTCCAAGTAGTGCGCGTCAATGCGCTTCGGGTTGCCGTCGGCCTCGAAGTATTTGTTGATTTGCTCGGGGCGGAAGTCCAGATACACGTAGTCTTTGCCACCGATGCCGCGACCTTCGCGAATCTCAGTATAGATGCAGCGGCTGCAGATGTCACGGGGGGCCAGGTCCTTCAAGGTGGGCATGTAGCGTTCCATGAAGCGCTCGCCCTTGTCGTTGATGAACACTGCGCCTTCGCCGCGCGCGGCCTCGCTGAGCAAGATGCCCAGCTTATACACACCGGTCGGGTGGAACTGGAAGAACTCCATGTCCTCCAGCGGCAAGCCACGCCGCAGCACCGCCGCCGGCAGGTCGCCGGTGAGCGAGTGCGCGTTGCTGGTGACCTTCCACATCTTGCCGAAGCCGCCGGTGGCGATCAGCGTCGCTTTGCTGTGGAAGACGTGGATCTCGCCGGTGGCCAGTTGTACAGCAACCACGCCGTTGCACTTGCCGTCCTCGATCAGCACGTCAATGACCTGGAACTCATCGAAGAACTTGACGTTGTTCTTGATGCAGTTCTGGTAAAGCGTTTGCAGGATCATGTGGCCGGTGCGGTCGGCGGCGTGGCAGGCGCGCATGACCGGCTTTTTGGTCTCGTTGTTGGTGTGCCCGCCAAAGCGCCGCTGGCTGATCTTGCCGTCGGGCGTGCGGTCGAACGGCAGCCCCATATGTTCCAGGTCAATCACCGCGTCAATGGCTTCGCGGCACATGATGTCCACAGCGTCCTGATCGCACAGGAAGTCGCCGCCTTTGATCGTGTCGTAGGCGTGCCATTCCCATTTGTCCTCTTCCAGGTTGCCCAGCGCAGCGCTGATGCCGCCCTGCGCTGTGCCGGTGTGCGAGCGCGTGGGATATAGCTTGCTGATGACGGCGGTGTTCACACCTTTGCTGGCGTACAGGGCCGCCATCAACCCTGCGCCGCCCGCGCCCACCACAAGCGCGTCAAACTGATGATACTGAGGCATACCCACTCCTAAAGATAAGGGATTGAATTATCGGCTCCTGTCATCGCACTTGCCGAACCCACAACACATGCCGTATTGTAACAACGGGCGTGCCTGGTTGCTTAGGATCGAAATACACCGCGTTCTTCTTCTGGTTGGGATCGAACAGGCTCATCTCCAACGCATATTGGCCCGGCGGCAGATCGGCCGGCAGCGCAAAGCGCACCGCGCTGGTTTGCACGTGGCCGGCGCGCCAACGATAGCCGAGGATCGCCGGCGCATCATCCACCTGCACGATCATTCGGCCATCGGGCGCAAATAGTTTGACGAATGGCGCGAAATACCATGACCCGTATGGCTCGGCCGGCGGCAGCCCCACCCGCCAGTCATGCGTCACGGTGATCATCTCGCCGGGATGCGCCGCAGCCGGCGTTTGTAGCCCCAGCAACCGCCAGCCCTCGCCTAGGTTGACGATGAACGTGCCTTCCGACGGGCGCAGGGCCGATTCGAGCGGCAGCGCGCGGTAGAGCATTGGCACGACCGGCGTCCGGTCGGTGCGCTTTTGACCGGGGATGGGCATCGGAAATGCTTCGGCGCGCGCCGGCGCAGGTGATTCGGCCATCAACAAAGCGCATTCGCCGCCCTCCGGCCGCACTTGCCAGATGCTGGATGCGCCCTTGATGTGGATCTCTTCGGCGCGCGCTGGCCGAGCGTCTCCGAGCAAACTGGCCAGCCAGCGTGCGTCCTCTTGGGCGTGAAGCGTGACGCAACCAAGCGCGCGCCATCGCTCGGCCAGGCGCATCTGCCAGAAGAGCGGCAGGCTATACAAACCGTCGTGGTGGTAAGGGAAGCGCGTCGTAGCTTCGGCCTCGCCGTGGGCGTTCCACCAGGGGAGGGCCACGGCGACCATGGCGACAGTCAACGCCAAAGCCAGAATCGCATATCGCGTCTTGCGCGTCGCATGGCGCGCTGCACGCTCGAGCAGCGCCAATGGCGCGCCGGCCAGCGCGTAAGGCATCGGCGAGGTGAGCAGCAGGTAGAACACATGCACCTTCCAATCGCGCATGACGGCGTTCGCAATCAGGAAGGTCGCCAGAACCGGTAAGACAAACCATCCCAGCGCAAGGCGGCTTATCAACGTGGTGCGAGCCGGATCAGAGCCCGATCGGCTAACGGCCTGAATCGCCAACAGGCCCAGCCCGATCCAAAGGAGCGCGTCAATGAGCGCAGCCCGCGCGTCGCTCCAGCGATCGCGCGCCTCGAACAGCGGCGTGTCGGGTTCGACAAACGTGTTCTCAAAGTCGCGCCCGCTGACAATGCGCAGCGCATGGTTGATCGGATCGAGATTCAGCCGGCCAGCGCGGGTCTCCTCGTTGAAGGCGTGTGGATTGTTGACCACGGCTGTGAGCGCGGTGCGCGCGCTGATGACTGCGCCGGCGTAAACCAGCACGCTCAAGACGCCGACAGCGGCGCCGGCTACCGCAGCGCGGCGCAAGCCGGTTGACCATCGGCCCAGCGAGCGCAGGCTGAGCGCGCCGATGAACGTCGCGACGACCAGTTGGGCGAGCAGGCCGGCAGCGACCAGGTATGTCTGCAGGCAGGCAGCAGCCCAAGCGAACGCCGCAAACAGGTGCTTCGGCTTGCCGCGCGCCAGGCCATTCATCGCCAGCCACAGCGCCAGTGCGCTCATCGCTTCGAGCGGCCCCTGTAGCCATGCCCCGCGCGCAACCCAGGCCGCCCACAGGCTCACGCCGGCGAGTGAGCCGGCGACGGACGCAGACCATCCGCCAAAAAGCCGCCGCGCCAAGTCGAAAGCGATGGCAGCCACCGGCGCGCCCAACATCGCATTGAGCGCCGTGGCGACATAGGCGCTCGGTTCGATGGCCGTCAGCAGCGCGTAGAAGTAGCTGGCGCCGGCCGGGTTGGGCAGGTTGATGCTGGCCAGCAAGCTGACGGCAGGCAGTTGGTCGAAGTGTCCTTCGGCAACCGCTTGACGGATGAACAGGCCGAGGCCGTGCGGGTAGGCGCGGTCGTAGTTCTGGCGCACGTGCTCCAGCCCGTGCATCCGGAAGGCGAACGCCATCCAGATGACGAATAGCGCCGGCAGCCAGGTTCGCCGCCATCTGCTCTGCCTTGCGCTGCGCTCGCCGCCGGGCGAGGGGCGATTCACGGTGCGCGTATGCTTGCCGAAGCGGGCCGGCGCGGCCTCATCGCAGCGCAGCCTCGCCGCCGCTGGCCGCCGCGCCCATGAACAGCGCGGCGATGCCGCCCAGCGAGATCAGCGCCGCGACGGCCACGATGACGGACATCAGCCCTTTGTAGATCGCCGGCCGGTGGCCGAAGTAGTCGTAGGCCACTTGGCGCACGCCGTTGATGCCGTGCGTCACGGCCAGGACGAGCATCACCGCGTAGTAAGCGCGCCAGATCACCTGCTCGACCGTGACCGGCTGACCCGTGATGCCCCAGCGCAGTTGCGTGCCGGCGAACTCGATCTCGTGCGTGCCGATGAGCACGTGCTGCATCCAAAAATGCGACAGCGCCAGGAAGACGAGCGCCAGGCCGCTGTAGCGCATGAACAGCCACAGCGCGAGCTCCAGGCGATTGCGGGTTTGCGGAATTGGCTGCACCTTGCGCACGGTGCGGCCGGGGGTAACCGTTGTCGTAGAAGCCATTGGGTTCGATTAACGACTCCCTACTCCCGAGTGACAGTGCGTCCTGAGCAAAGTAAGGAGTCGGAAGTCTCTACTTTAAGCCGTGCGTCACGTAGTAGCTGATGGACTTGAAGGCCATGACAGCGATGGTCGGCGCAAGCAGGATGAGCGTGATGATGACCGACCAGCGGGTGGCGACTGCTTGTTTATCCCACAGTGCCGGTCGCAGCTCTAGGATGGCGATGCGCGTGCCATTCACAGCGTGAAAGATCAAGCAGGCGGCCAAGACGATCTCGCCGACGGAGAACAACGGCGTCTTATAAACCGCGAGCATCGCCTCGTGCAGCGGCGGGTTGAACGTCGCCATGCTCATGCCGAAGATGTGCGTGCCGAGGAAGATCACGACGCCAAGACCAGTCACGCGATGCAGCAGCCAAAGGACGTGGCCGCTGCCCCTGTAGCGCAGCGATTCGCGCGCAGTGGTAATCAGGGGGGTGAACATCTCAACAACTTCTCCTCACCTAATCAGTTCGATGCTATGAAGTATATGCCGGCGATGGGGAGGACGCCCGTCGCGCCATCCGAGCGTCAGCCGCGAGGGGTGACGCAGGATGCCGCTTGCTACTTCTCCACCCGAACCTCACCGATGAACGCCACATCGTCCGGTGTGCCGGTTTTGAATCGAGCGCCGTCGGCGGTGTAAAAGCCGGTCGCGATGCGTAGTGCGCCCTGCGCGTCCCTCGGCAGCGTCAACCGGAAGGTCTCGCGCACGCACTCGCCAGCGTCCCAGAGGTCGGTGGGATATTCGCCGTTCATCGGCGCGTGATCGTCCTGCCCCACGAGTCGGCCGTTCGCGTCCAGAGCATGCACAAACGCGGTGCCGCGTTTGGGCGTGGGTTGCACGACTTCATAGGTCAAGTTGACGATCACGGTCTCACCCGGGCGCGCCCGAGCCGGCAACTTCACCTCGCGCAGCCAAATGCCATCGAAGCGGGCGAGCGGCGGTTGCCAGAACACCGGCATCGGCGGCGCTGCGCCAACCTTGAAACGACCGACGATGGGCGCAACGGGTCGGCCTTCGCCATCGGTCGCCGGCAAGACTTCCGCGATGCTGATTGGCCGAGATGCGGTCAGCGGCTCAAACGGAAAGACGGTCACGTGCAACTTGCCGAGCGCCGGCAACCGGGGGCAAGGCTTCTCCAACAGGATGTCGTAGGCATCTACGAACGTGTCGCCGGCGCGCCAGTTGGTGCTGGGGTAGTTGCCAAGGTTGGGGAAGGCGGCGATCGAACCGAGGACCTCGTTATCGCGCCCCAACACACTGACGCCAAAGGCGTGATGTCGCTCCGTCGAGCGCAGCGCGCGCCAGGTCAGCTTTACCCGCGCGTAGTGGCGCATGCCCTCGCGGTCGGGCAGCAGGGCCGTCTGTGCCGTCGCGTCCACGAGTTGCACCAGGTCACCGAAGGTGAGCAGCGCGCCGGCGCCGCGCGGCGCGATCAGGCCAGGCCGATAGCGCGGCTGGATAAAGGCAAATGGAACGATCAACGCGAACGCGGCCAGGCCGCCCGCCAAGGCATAGGGCAATGCGCGCGCGGCAAACGTCCACTGCCGGAGCAGGGCGCTCCACCCGAAGCCGAGCAGACAAGCATAGGCCGCCAGCGCCGGCATCAGGTAACGCCCCGGCATCAGCGCCGGGTCTTGATAGAACAGCGCGCGATACAGCGGCAGCGCCATCATCGAAAGGCCGAGCATCAGCAGCACGACGATGGCCATGCGCGTCGCGCGTTCGGCGCGGCGATAGCCGATTGCACAGCCGACCGCGCCCACCAGCGTCAAGACGGCAAACGCTAGATACGCCCACTCTGGCAGGCCGACGTTGCCCCAACCGAACTTGCCCCAAAACGTGCGGAAGGTGTTAGCGAACAACTGCGGCAACCATGCGTCACGGATAGATACCCATACGCCTTCGCCGATGACGCTGGTGGGCGCGACCAGGATGGGGTTGTTCGGGTTGCGGTCGGTCAGCAGCCGGCCGTAGCGCACCAGGTTATAGCCGAGGTAGGGCAATGCTATCAGGGCGCATGCGCCGAGGACCAACGCGCCTCGCCGGAGCAGGTCGCGCGCCGGCCAGGCCGAGCGCCTGGCGATAAACGTCAGCGCCAGCGCCGCGAATCCGATCAACGCCAGGGCGCTGTTCTTGGCAAGGAACGCCAGGCCGAGGGCAAAGCCAAGGCGTAGGGCATGTATGTCGAACGTCGCATCGTGCGGATGACGTTCGGTTGGTTGCGTTGCGTAGCTGCGGCTTGACGTTGCGGGGAGCGCAGGGCGCGATGCGTCTTGCGCGATGCGTAAGGTGTCATGCGCCACCCAAGCTCCCATCGCAGCGGCCATCGCGTCGTTGTTGACCATTGCGCCCATAAAGATCACCTGAGGGTTGAAAGCGGCGATCGCCGTGCTGAGCAGCGCCGCTGTTGAGCCGGCGCCGAAAATCAGGTTGGCGCTCAAGGCGATCAGGCAGACCGTCAGGCCGGTGAGCAACGCCGAGACCACGCGCGCCGCGTGCAAGGCCAGGATCGCGCCATGCCAGGGGAAGGCTTCCTCCGGCTGCCGCAGCATGATGCGGAAGCCGCGCCGGTTCGTGCCGTCGAGCGCGAAGTGGTTGAACTCCGGCTGCACGTCGTCGCCGCGGTCGGCCCAAAAGGTCAGCGCCGATGTGACCAGGTAATACAGCGGCGGCTGGTGCGACTGATCGAACAGCACCTTGTCTGCCGAGGCGGCGTCCGGCAGGCTGCGCGTTGCGACAAGGTGATTGACGTAGGCGAAGTGGCCGGTCTCGTCGTGCGCCTCCCAGGGCGGGTTCATGGCCCCATAGACCAATGCGAGCGCAACGTGCGCGAGCACGATGAGCCGCTGCAGGCGCGTCAGTTGAGTGCGCGGCATGCCGAGATAACGCTACCACACTGAGTTGGATGACATCGGTCAGGTTGGCGGAACGACGCGCACTTCGCCCAGGTAGATGGAGTCATCCGGTAATCGCTTGCCGCCGCGGTCGAATGCGGGCAAGCGCGTCAGGTCGGCGGCGTGATACAGGCCGACGAACAGGCGATACCGCCCTGGCGGCAGTTCGGCCGGCAGCAGCACGGGGTATGAGTCATCGAACGTGACGCCGGCGCGCCAGCGCGTGGTAGGGAACTGGCCGTCCAGCGGCGGTGCGTCGCCTTGCGCGCGCAGCGTGCCGCGTTCATCCACCAAGTGCACGAAGGTCGTGTAAGCATCCCGCGTGGGGCGCAGTGTTCGCCAGGTGAGCGTGACCGTCAGTGGTTGGCCGGCGGTCGCCGATGGCGCGAAACGAGCTGCCTGAAGCAAACCGATGTCACCTAAGGCAGCGATCCAGGCGCTGTTGTCGGCCTTGTCGGATGACGCGACCGGCAGCAGGGTGGCGCCGTCGAACACCGGCGCGCCGGGGTTGCCTTGGTCGTCGTAGCTAGGGATGATGTCGCCACTGCCGCGGTCGTATAGCGCGAACTGAACGCGCAGCGTGGCCGGCGCTTCAGCATCCTCCGGCACGATGAGGTCCACGTCGTCGCGCCACATTTGGTCAGCGCGCCATTGGCTGCTGGGCAGCAGCCCGCCGCCGGTGAACGTATCGAACCGCGCCAGGGGTCGGTTGTCGCGGCCCAGCAGGCTGACTACCAACAAGTAGTCGAACGCCGTAGGTTGTCGCGCGCGCATGACCACGCTCACACGTACTTTGTCTCCCGGGTAAACGGCTTGGGGCTGCACCCCATATCCGACCACTTCCGCGAATGCGTCGAAACGCTGCCGGGCGGGCGTCATACCCTCTGGGAGATCGTCCACCAGCGGCGGCATGTAGGCGGGAATGACGTAGCGAAAGGGCGAGATCGCCGCCAAGATGAACAGCCCGATGCACGACGCGGCCGGCAGGGCAGCGAAGGGAGCGACGTGGTGCCGGCGGATGATGAACGTCGTCTGCGCCAACTCGACGAGGCCAAGCGCCATCAGCGTGGATAGCGCAGCGATGGCAGGGAAGAGCAGCCGGCCCTGCGACGCCGGCGTCATCATCGTCCAACGCACCAGCGCCGCGTAGGTGAGCATAGGATATGCAGCCAGCGCACCGACCCTCAGCCAGTATGCCGCGCTCATGCTGCGCCGTCGCCGGGCGAGGTGCAGGATCAAGCCGGCGAGGCACGCCAGCAAGAAGATATCAAAGGCCTGATACGCCAGGCCATCCGCGGGCACGTTGAAGTGGCCGAACACGGCCAGATAGGACAGGCGCAGCCCCTCGAATTCCGCCAGCGCCTCGAGGAACGAGATGCGGCGCGGGTGGGCGATAGCGGCCATCATTGCCGTGCCGGTCGGCTCGCCGTAGAGCAGGACGTTGCGGATGTACCACCACCCGGCGATGAGTAGCCACAGCATCGCAACGGCAGCGATCAGCTTCGACCAGTGGGGGCGCGATGTCGCTGCGCCGTGTTCGGGCCTGGGCGCGACGAGCATCGCGCTGGCCAGCGGCAACAGCAGCGCGCCGCTTAGTTTGGCCAGGCTAGCCAGGCCGGCCAGCACACCGAAGACGAACGCGCGCTGCAAGGTAACGCCTTGCGCCAATGCCTGCATCAGCACGTAGAGCGCGGCCGTGGTCAGCGTAATCAACAACCCGTCGTTGCTCACGGCGGTGGTCACGGTCAGGAACATTGGGTTGAACGCCGTCAGCGCCATAGCGACGGCCGCCACGCGCCGATCGCCCGTTGCCAGATGTGCGATGCCGAACGCGAGCCAGACGGTGACGCAGCCGGGCAGGATGCCCAACAGGCGCAGCGCGACCGCGGCGAGCGTAGTGCCGCGATAGGCAAAGGCGCGCTTCTCCGGCGTGATGATGAGCACGTTCTTGTTGCCGGGAGCGTAGGGATCGTAGAGCGGCGAAGCGTTCGGCAACCGCTGCGCGTCAAAGTCGCGGGTGTCAAACAGTCTAACGACTAAGAGCCTATCTCTAAACCTCGCATTTGCGCCAACAGATGATGGCGCAGGCGAAAAACAGCAGGGACAGATAATTGCTCGCCTTCTTCTCCCAGCGAATCAGCAACCGACGAAAGCGATTGAGCCATGAATGAGTCACTTCGACCACCCAGCGGCGCGACTTGCGTCGGCCCGGCTTGCGCTGGCGTTTTTTTGGGCGTTCTCCTTGTCCGGCACATG
>NZ_JAAFGM010000047.1 GCF_012931985.1 Candidatus Roseilinea sp. NK_OTU-006 | reverse complement strand
GAGGGGTTCAGCCGCACGTTGTTCACCACGTCGCACAGGCCCCATCCCGTGCCCACGCACACGCGGTATTCGCTGGCATTTGTGTCGTTCCACTGCAACGTCACCAGCGACCTCACCTGCGCCGTGTCCACGGGCGCCACCTTGGTGAACTCCGCCGGCCCGCCGCTCGGCCCAAAGCCGGCGTTGTTGGCCGTGGTGAATGGCCACCACTGCCCGGCGTTCGCCAGCAGGAACTGCCCGTCGTTGTAGGCCCATACCTGCCACCAGTACGTCCGCCCGGCCTGCGTCCCGGTCAACCCCACGCTCGTCGTCGGGCTGAGCACCTGCACGTGGTTCATCACGTCGCATAAGCCCGGCAGCGTGCCCACGCACACCGTGTAGCGCTGCGCGTTTGCCGCCGCGCTCTCCAGCTCAGCGTTGTGTTCGTCGGCACGCCCGTCGCATAGGCTGCCGGCGCGCTCTTGCCGAACGGCCCCGGCGCGCCCGCCGACCAGCGCCTCCCACGTCAGGTCGTCCAGCTTGCGCAGCAGCAACACCTGGACCCGGCCGCCGGTCGGCTTGCGACCTTGCAATCGTGCGTTAATCACGCTCATGTCGTTGGCAACAAGCAGGTCACCGGGGCGAAGGAATTCCGGCAAGTCGTAGAAATGCCGGTGCCGGTGCGTCTGCGTCGCGCGGTCGCACACCAACAAGCGCGACGCATCGCGCGGCTCGACCGGATGTTGCGCGATCAGTTCCAACGGCAACGCGTAGTCCAGTTACGAGATATGCATGTGTGCCTGGCACAAGTGTAAATCACCGGCACGGTGTATAGTGTCTTGTCACGAGGTCGCATGGCGCATCACATCCATATCATCGGCGTGCCGATGGACCTGGGCCAGCGACGGCGCGGTGTGGACATGGGTCCGAGCGTCATTCGCTATGCCGGCTTGCACCAGCAACTGCGCGCGCTCGGCCACACCATCACCGACAGCGGCAATATCGCCGTGCCGTTACCGGAGACCGTGCCACTTGATTCGGAGAGGGCGCGCCATCTGCGCAGCATTGCCGGCGTATGCCACGACATCTATAACGCCGCCCATGATATCAACGCGCGCGGCGAGATCGCGCTCTTCCTCGGCGGCGACCATTCGCTCAGCATCGGCACCGTGTCGGCTATCACCGCGCAGGAAGACCACATCGGCGTGCTGTGGGTGGATGCGCACGGCGACTTCAACACGCCGGAAATCACGCCCAGCGGTAATGTGCATGGCATGTCGCTTGCTGTGCTAATGGGCCTGGGCGCGCCGGAACTAACGAATATCGGCCGGCCGGGTGCGAAGATCAAACCGGAACAAGCCGTCATCCTCGGCGCGCGCGACCTGGACCCGCTGGAAAAGCTCGCCTTGCGCGAGCAGGGTGTGCAGGTGCTCACCATGCGCGATGTGGATGAGCGCGGCATCGCTGCTGTCACCCACACCGCACTGGCACATCTGCAAGCTTACCGGCGCATCCACGTCAGTCTCGATATGGATGCGCTCGATCCCGCCGAGGCGCCCGGCGTGGGCACGCCTGTGCCGGGTGGTCTGTCCTACCGCGAAGCACACTTACTGATGGAGATCCTACACGATAGCAGCAGGGTCACCTCGCTCGACATCGTGGAGATCAACCCGATCCTGGACGAGCGCAACCGCACGGCCAAGCTGGCTGTCGAACTAACGGCCTCGCTGTTCGGCAAGACGATCTTCTGAACTTCTCGCGCATGCATTAGCTTAAACGGATCTTGCTTGGCCTAGGCGGTGTGCTACTTGCCCTTATGGCGCTGCTCGTGGGTTCGGTCCTTGTGGACACGCTGCTCAGCCACGGTCGCCTGGATGAGCTGACCAATATGCGCATCCCTAACCCGAACGGCCCCGAAATCCGCGCCTATGTCGCCCGACCGAGCGCACCGGGTCCTCATCCAACCGTGATCATGATTCACGAGTTCTGGGGATTAAAGCCAGAGATCCTCGGCAAGGCCGATGCGTTGGCGCAGGAGGGCTACATCGTTGTCGCGCCCGACCTTTTTCGCGGCATCACGACGAGCTGGATTCCGCGCGCCATCTTCAACGTGATCTCCAACCCTCCGGCACAGGTAGATGGCGATTTGGACGCCGTTTATCGCTGGGCGGCGTCGCAGCCCGATGTGCAGGCCGATCGCATCGCGCTGATGGGCTTCTGCTTTGGTGGGGGCACGTCCATTCGCTACGCCGTGACCAATCCCAGCGTAGCGGCGACGGTCGTGTTCTATGGCACGCCGGTGACCGATCCGGAGCGGTTGAAAGGGCTGGGTGGGCCGGTGCTCGGCATCTTTGGCGGCGCCGATGCATCTATTCCCATCGGCATCGTGAACGCTTTTCAGGATGGGTTGAAGGCCGCCGGTGTGCTGCATCAGATCACCGTGTACGACAGTCAGCCTCACGCTTTTGTCGAAGCGATTCGTCGAGGCGGCGCGCCTGGCCAGGCCTGGGATGAGTTTGTGTACTTCCTGGAGCAGACGTTGAAGAGAGCTTCGAACGGCAGTTCGCTGCCCGGCTATGTCCGCCGGATCGCGCTGGATTGCGTCGTGCCTGGCAAACCGGAGGACGCGCTCCATGTTGTGAACCACCTGCATGCCTGGTTGCCGAATCGCTAGTGGTTTGCCCTCGCGTTACATCCCCGAATCGTTGTCCCAATAGACTTTCCCCTGGTCGGCTCAAGTGCTGTATCGGTTCGTGTTCCCCAATAACAACACGCTGACCACCCTTGGATAACGAAGCCTTAAAAAGGCTCTGTTATTCTCTCCAAGTAAGTGTATACAGTAATTGTGGCGCGCATCGCCCCGGGCTATGCGCGCCAATCTGTTTCGAACAAACGTCTAAGTTTAGGAGTTGCATAATATCATGCAGAGAAATAAGCCTAACTGCACCTCGTCACGTGCTTACGACGGTACGCCAGCGCTACAGCGTGTTATGGCGATCATCGTTGTTACCATCTCCCTCCATTTAGTTCCTGGGCATGTTCATCATGCAGCTCACGCTCAGTCGCTGGGTGACTTTCTCATCTACGGCAATCATCTAGCAGATCCCTGGCAAAACTGGTCATGGAACACCACGATCGACTTTGCGAACGCAGCGCCGGCACTCGACGGCAGTGCTGCGTCTATCGCCATCACCTACGACCAGCCCTGGGCTGGCGCGTTGTTCGGCACGAACAGCCCGATGGCTACGGCGGGATACACGGCGATCGCCTTCTGGATGTATGGCACAGCGCCGGTCACGCATATTCGGGTATTTGCCAAGCACGGCTCAACGGGTCAGGACACCTCTGCCATTGAGTTGACTGTGCCGGGTGGCGCTTGGAGGGAAGTCATTGTGCCCTTCAGCCAGCTTGGTAATCCAGAGAGTATTTCTGCCATCGCGATCCAAGAGGGCACTGGTGCAATTCAGCCAACATTCTTTGTAGATGACCTGCGACTAATCAGCAGTGCTATCCCCACACTGGAGGGTATGCCCGCGAATGAGTCCAATGTCCCTCCTGCTTTGGAGCCGATTTCCAACTCAGACACGATACTGAGTGATTCGATGCCTGAACCGGCACCCGAAGCAGACGCAACCTCTCCCGATGTCACTTCGGAAGGAGACTCCGACAAAAGCACGACTTGCTGTGCAGAGTTCGGCTATCGGATGTATCTGCCTCTGACCTTGCAACCGTCGAGTGATCCGTCCGCGTCGTTGGGCGAGTTCGACGGCCCAACACTGAGTCTGACAATGACGTTGGACGGCCATGTTCATCTTGCATGGACTGCTGTGCCTGATGCGATTTTCTATAACTTGAAATATAGCGTTGGTAACCGGTCGGAAACAATGCAATTGACGGATAACCAGTGGGTCAGTGATAGCTTATTCGTCGCTGACGCCGGTGTCGCGACTTTCTCAGTTGCCGCCATTACGTCACAAGGCATAAGTCGTGAATCGAACGTTGTCTCGCTCGAGCTTCTGAACGGGACCGTCCTAGATCTAGATACTGGTAGCCAGGTGATGCAGCCCGCGTCGACCGCTGCTGATTGTCGGCAACTAGTACAGCACCTGCTATATCGCATCCACACGTTGGAGGACACGCCTACCCAAAAGCGTGACCGTGAGATGTGGGTCTATGCTGGGCCGGTACAGTGTCTGAACCTGCTCGCCAGTGAGCTCGAATTGATGGGAGCTCTGAATCGCTGGAACTGCGAGCTGATGCTGCGACCTTATGGCTTTAGCCAACCTCCTGCTACCTCAGCCTGGATCGAAAAGTTTTGGCGAAAGGCAATTGCAGGAGCAGGTTCAAGCCAAATATGCAGGCAGCTAAAGATGAACCCATTGAACTTATCGGCAAATGTATCTGCTCTCAGAAACGCGGCCAATAGTTGCGTGACCACGGGTGCGGTTAAGTGGACACTCCAAATGGACACCATCCTCACTATTGAACCTGGATCCGTGACTTATCGGCCTTTCATCGTCCAAAGACGCTACCTTTTTAGCGTCTATGACGTTTTGTGTGTGCGCCCGAAACCCATCCGATATTTCACGTCGCGACGCATCGTCTACACGGATGACACATTCGACAATATTGATCCGAACGCGATACGTAGCGCCATCCGGGATCTAACGCTGACCTCTCAACCCCTGGCATGGACGAAGACCGAGGCTATCGCACACCGGGGCGACCGCGTGAGTTCGCCTGACAACACGAACGAGGCGATCAAGCGTGCCATGGAGAAAGGGGCGAGATATATCGAGGTAGATACGCAGCTTGCCAGTGATGGGAAGGTAATCATCGCCCATGGTTCTCTCTATAAGCCGCATCAGGGTTTCACACCGGATGTGCCCACACAGGTGTATGGACCAACTGCAGCATGCCATAACAAGAACATGGAGGTTGATGTCACGCCTTTCCTTACGGGGAATTGTGACATCGGCACCCAGATGGCGCTGGCTTCTGAAGGCGCCAGTTGGTTGCCTAAGTTTAAGGGGGAACGCTACCTGCTCCTGCAGAATGTCGTTACGGATGCTCGCTACAGAGACTATTGTGGCTGGTTCGTCGAGATGAAGAATAGCGAGCACCCTACAGAAAATAAGGCCCAGCGAAATAAGCGGCTAGGCGAAGCCGTTCAAGCCATTCTGCTACAAAGTGGTGTGGTGGAACGTTGCGCCAGCCGCCGTCAGAATGTCTGGGTGACTTCGTTCGAAGATAGCGCACTAGACGGAGTAGTAGACGATCGTATCTATAAGTTGCGCGTTGTGTCGCGCCTTTCTCTCATCAATTGGGTGAGTGCAATCGACAATTGGTTGGCGAAGGGATATGATGGCGTGGCAATTGATTTGGCCGTGGCCAACACCCTTGTCGAATCCAAGCCCCTTCCTGAGTACATCCGCCGCCGCGGCCTGAGAGTAGTAGCTTATACGCTGATACCGGGTTCACAAAACCAGGGCACTAACCAGACAGCGATAGATCGCAAGCTGGACTTCTTCCTCACGGACATCCTAGATGACCTGTTGATTCGTAATGGGGACAAGTCGTCTTGGGCTCCCCTTCATAGGATCTCGCTTCCTCGTGAAGAAGCACGGGCAATAGTGATCCGCAACTATGAGGCCTACCCTGTTATTGCGACGCTGTCCCTGGACGGCAAACCACTTCCCATCACGCCTAACACCACATCGGGTGACAGCTGGTTGATCTTGCCTTTCGAACCATCGCCAACTAACCCAGACATGCTCATCGTTGAGCAGACTGAGGTTGTCCCATACATGAAGCCAGCTTACGAGACGCCACACTACACCAATATCCTTTACTACAAGTCATATCTCGTCGGCCAAAAAACCGTGAGCGCCCTGGTGCAAGGCGGAGGTCAGCTCGATGTGGTTATGCAGCATAACCAACATAGCAACGTGAAGCCGCGATTGGTCTCAGTCGGAGCCGATCGTGCCCAATTTGCTATCCGAGGAGTCACAATGCCCACTATAGACGGACGCAATGAAATTGCCATCTGTCAAGGTGAGACCGTCTCAGTTTCTGGCCGCCTGATCCCTGCATCCGGCTGGTTGCTGAAAAATTCTGTGCCGGTGCAACTCATGTGGGATGGTCAGTTTCTATCAGCTTCTGGCGCTGCGCTCAGGCCAACATTTGGCAAGCATGAGTTGAGGATTGTGGGCCGGGCATACGATGCGGGCCTGATTGAGCCCCGTGCCCTAAATCAAGAACGCCCCATTATGCTCAGGATCACCGTCAACGTAGTTCCCAAGACCAGCGGCTGTGGCTAGGAACGTCCGAAATACCAGGCTTGCATCACGACGGTCGGTGACCCGGCGTTGGTGGGGTGGTGTGGGTGCAGGCGCACGGTCAGGTGCACTGCACCCTATCAGGGAATGTGCTGGATGCTGTATGCCAGGCGGCGTGTGGAAAAGCTTAGCTTCCAGCCGTCACGCGCCGGAATGAGGACAGACGGAGCGATTGTCATGCGTCATGAGCGATGGACAGCCTGTTGGCCACTAGACCCGTCAGCGCCATTCGGATGACTTGGACGCAGTGATGTGGGAGGACATGCTGGCCAAAGGGGCGGGAAACATAGGCTCGCTGGCGCCTATTAAGCTGTGAAAGCGTGTCCTACCTTGCTAAAACTGAGCCTTATGCAACGAGCCTACGTGGCCGGCCCACCCTCGAGCTTGCGCACCACCGGCCCAGCGTTCTGCAACGTCCAGCGTAACGCATCTTGGTTAATTCGCTCGGCGGCTGCACCGTCGTGATCGGCGATCGCCTCCAGTAGCCGGCGATGGAAGTCTAACGACTCGTGTATCTTGCCCTCGACGGTGTACGCCAGGCGCAGATATCGCTCGGCATGTTCGCGCAAATGTTTGATCTTCTGCATTAGGCGCGGGCGCTTGAGGATAGCGTAACACTTCAGGCGGAACTTCCACTCCTCGTGCAGATACTCACGCAGGTTGCCTTGCTCGGCCAGCACGGCGATTTCCTTTAGCGACTTGCGCAGGGCAGCGATGTCTTCTTCCGTCGCCCGTTCAGCGGTTAGGCGCGCCGCCAGCCCTTCCAGCCCAATGCGCAGCGCGTAAAGTTCCTCGAATTCTTCCCAACTGAGTGGCACAACGCGCACGCCATAATTCGGCACGAATTCGACGAGTTGTTCCTGGCTGAGCATGCGCAGCGCTTCGCGCACCGGCGTGCGACTCACGCCGAACAACGCCGCGAGTTGCTCTTGCCGCAGCCACTCTCCTGGCTGCAACTTGCTCGTCAGGATCATCTCACGCAGTTGGCTGTAGACGCGTTGTTGCGGTTTTTGGGCGGACTTGAGGCGCAGCGTTTTGACCTTGCCTGTCGTCAAAAGCTTAGCTGAACTGGCCCATCGCCGGCCTGGCCTCGGCTTCGATGCAACGGCGTCGCTCATCGAGGCTTATTGTGCCGCAGATCGTGTCTTTCGGGCAAGCGGAGCGTACATCCGTCAACTTCACAGGTTCATGCACATACCTGGCTGCGCCGTCTCAACTTCACCCGCGAAGTGCTCCGCGACAATCTGCGCGCTGCGCTGCGCCTCAGCACAGGTGGCAAAGTGCGTCAACAGCAGCCGACGTGCACCGGCGCGCGAGGCGAGTTGCCCGACCTGTGCAGCCGACATGTGCCCGTGTCCATTCAAATCGTAACTGTCGGCGGTGAGATAAGTGCACTCGGCTACCAGCAGCGCTGCCGACTGTGCAAAGGTCACCAGGGCATCGGTGAGCGCGCCATCGGCGGTGTAGACCAGCCCAAGCTCAGGGAATCGCACTGCGAAGGTAGGCGTAGGATGTGCGGTTGCCATCGCTTCGACCGTCAGATCAGCCGCGCAAAAAGTCCCTCCCGGCGTGATCGGCCGAAAGTCGAAGGCATGACTCAGCGGATTGGCCAGCGCCGGCAGGGTGGGGATGCCGAATACTTCGTCGAGTGCCTTCAGCATGTGCCCAACCGATGACGTACTCCAAAGTGGCAAGGGCGCCCGCGCAACCGGAAACAGGCGGTGGTAGGCCAGCGCCACCAGATCGGCGCAGTGATCGGCATGTGCGTGGGTGATGATGACGGCGTCCAAAGGATCGGCCAGGCCGCGCTGCGTCAACTCCAACACAATTCCAGGCCCACAGTCCAATAAGATGGTCTTCCCGTTGCTCCGAATGAGATAGCCGGATGCGGCCGCCCCTTCGCCCGGCGATCCGGCCCGGCAACCCAGCACGATGAACTCCGTGGCAGCTTTGTTCAAGATGATCTCCTTCCCCGAGTGTGATTCGATGTGTCGCTTTGCAGCACGTGCGCGTCCTGGCCGACAATGCTGAGCAACCGACCAGTCTTCACGCGCACAGGATACGTCTGACCGAGAACGACCGGCTGGTCATGAACGAGCGTCACTATGCCGGCGCCACGTAACTCCCCTGTGACCTTAAAGCCATCACCGGTAAACTCACTTGCACTGACGACGAATTGACCGGTGCTCTCGGTCAGCCCGTCCTGCACGATAATCTCCAAGTCACCTGGCCGGACCGCGATGCTGCACATCGCAGACGCGACGGCCGATGTCGTGTGTGCGTCTACCCCCGGCGCCAGCCGAACGCAGCGTTCACTCACGCGTTGAGCGGGCAAAACAGTAGCGCCGCCGAAGAACTCGGCGACGAACGCGTTAGCCGGCGAGCGCCACAGCGTTTGCGGTGTGTCGAATTGTTCGACGCGACCGGCGCGCAGGACGGCGACGCGGTCGGCCACGGCCATCGCTTCGGCTTGATCGTGCGTGACGAAAAGCGTCGTCACGCCGCTCGTGCGCAGCAACGCCTGCAAGTCCGCGCGGATGGCTGTGCGCAATTGTGGGTCCAACGCGGCGAGCGGCTCGTCGAGCAGTAATACCCGCGGCGACACCGCTAGCGCGCGGGCGATCGCCACGCGCTGGCGCTGGCCGCCCGAAAGTTGGCTGACGCGGCGCTCGGCCAGTTCCGCGATACGACAAAGTTCGAGCATGTCGCGCACGCGCCGGGCGATCTCCTGCTTGGGCGCACGGTGCATCCGTAAGCCGAACGCGATGTTGTCTCGCACGTTCAGGTGATCGAACAAGGCGTAGCTCTGCGGTACCCAGCCGACCTGTCGGCGGTCGGGTGGGAGTGCGCTGGTGTCCGCGCCGTCCATCAGCAAGCGACCGGCAGTGGGAAACAACAAGCCGGCTGTCAACCGGAGCAGCGTGCTCTTCCCGCAGCCGCTCGGCCCGACTAACACCACGATTTCACCTGGCTGGACGGATAGACAGATGTCGTGCACCACCGGGTGAGTGGCGTCATACGCAAAAGAGATGTGCTCGAACGCCAGGGATGCCGCGACCGTCATGCTTGTCCTATCTTGCTGCCGCCTAGCCGCTCGATGGCGATGGCGGCCGGCACGACGAAGGCCAGAAAAATCAGCGTGATCGCTGCAGCGACCTCGACCCGATTGGTGATGTAGGCCGAATACAGCTCGATGGGCAGCGTCTTGTTCAGCGGCGTGAACAAGAAGAACGATACGTTGAACTCGCCCATAGAAAGCGTAAACACCAGAATCAGCGCGGCCAGCAATGCGCTGCGAATCGCCGGCAGTGTAATGTACAGCAGCCGCTGCATGGCGGATGCACCAAGCGTGCGCGCCACTGCCTCGCGCTCGATCAAGGCAGGTTGCGCCAGCGCCGGCGCCAGCGTTGCTACGAGAAACGGCAGCGTATACACCACTTGCCCGGCGATGAGCAACAGTCCGCTGGCGCGTGCCAACGGGTAAGCCAGGATCAACGCCAGCGCAATAGCAATCCCGGGGACGGCGAGCGGCACGTTGATCAGCGCTAACAGCGCTTGTCGGCCGGGAAAGGCGTGCCGGGCGATCAGCCAGGCAGCCGGCAAGCCCACCGCCAGGTCAATCGCTAACACGGTGAGCGCCAGGCGCAGGCTGAACAGCGCATACGGATGCACGGTCGCCCAACCTTCGCGCAGCCAGCCCAGGGTGAAACCGCCGGCCCAGAAGCCTAGCGGCCAATTGGCCGTCGTTGCCACCACCAACAACAATGGCATCGGCGCAAGGCACAAGAGCACGGCGAACCATGTAAAACCGCGACCAATCGCCATGATCGGATTGGGGGCCTGCCGGCGCTGTTCCCTCCGTGCGCTCACGTTAGCCTGCGACCCGTAAGCTGAATCTGGTAGTGTTGTCATTTACCCCTCGCTGTGTGCAGCACATCACCGCTGCGCGCGCTCACCGGCGCGTCCCAGGCCGAAAAGCACGGCGACGGTGAGACAAGTCAGCGCGATGCTCAAGCCTGCCGCGCGTTCGACTTGAAAGCTCTCGGTGAACAAAGACGCGATCTCCAGTGGTAGCACGCGAAAGCCGCGGCTGAGCGTGGCGGCCGTCCCGAAAGCGCCGAACGCGGTTGCCAGACTCACGCTTGCCGCGTTGAGCAGCGCGGGAGACAGCGCCGGCAATATCACATCCAGATAAACGCGCCAGGGTGTCGCGCCGAGGGTGCGGCTCACGTCAATCACGTCTTGAGACAGCGCCGATACCGCGCCGCGCAACACCAGCACTGCGCGTGGGATCTGAAAGTACAGGTAGCCCAACAACATGCCCCAGAACGTATAAGCGAAGTTGAACTGGCGCTCACCGGTAATCAGCAAGAAGATCTGCGGGACGATGCCGGTCAGCCCAAAGAGCAAGATGACGAAGAACCCAATGACGATGCCTGGCAGGCTGAGCGGAATGGTCAGCGCGACGGCTAGGGCGTTCCGGTAGCGGCTGACCGAGCGCTCAATGTAGATCGCCACCGGCAGGCAAAGCGCCAGCGCCAGCGCGGTAGAGGACACGGCAATCAGCACGCTGTTCAGCAGCGCGCGGCGGTAGGCCGGCGACGTGACCAGTGCAGCATAGTTCGCCAGGGTGAGCTGACCCCCTTCTCCTGTGAGGCTCTGGCGTAGCAGGATGACCAGCGGCGCGATGAGCGCCAGGCTTAACAAGATGAGCACAGGCATCGCGAGCGATGACATTGTCATCGCTCGCGATGCTGATTGACGCGATTGTTTCGCCACAGTGTCACTGGACAACTTCGGCCTTCCAGCGCTCGTTGAATTGCTCCTGCACGGCACGCATCTTAGCGTAGTCGGGCACGATCACCTTCTCGTAAGCGCTTGCCGGCAGCATCCCCTCGGCAAGCTTCGGGTCCATGGCGATCTGCCGGATCGGGCGGAGGTAACTCTGGGCGAATAGCGCCTGTCCCTCGTCCGATAGGACGAAGTCGAGCAGCTTCTTGCCGCCCTCAGGGTTTGGCGCACCTTTCACCAGGCCAATCACGTACGGGATCGCGATCGAGCCTTCGCATGGGATGACAACCTCGACCGGAGCGTCGTTGTTGTTCTTGAGCTGATAACCGTTGAAGTCGGCGTCAATCAGGATCGGGATCTCGCCCTGCTGAACCAGCGCGGTGGCGGTCTGCGCCGGCAGTTGCAGTCCGTTGGCCTTCAACTGTGCCAGATACTGAATGCCCGGATCCCAGTTATCGAGCGTGCCGCCGAGTGCCAGATTGGCAGCTGTGGCGACCGAGTAACCGATTGCAGCTTGCATTGGGTCGAGGAAGCCGACCTTGTCCTTGTACTCCGGCTTCAGCAGATCGGCCCAACACTGCGGTACCGGTGTGTCGCCCAGCACCTTCGTGTTGACCAGAAAAGCCACTGTGCCCTGGTGGATAGTCATCCAGCGGCCCTCTGGGTCTTTCAAACCTGCTGGGATCTCATCGAAGCCAGCCGGCTTGTAAGGTGCCAGTAGATCGGCGTCGCCGGCCTGAATGCCGAACACGATGCCGAAGTAAGCCGTGTCGGCCTGGGGCGCAGCCGCCTCGGCCTTCAGTGCCGCCAGGGTCTGGCCGGAATTCTTCGGGTCGGAGGGCGCTTGCAGGCCGGTCTTGGCGCTGAAGGCCTTGAGCACGCCGCCCCAGTTCGCCCATTTCTCCGGGCTGTTGTAGGCCACTACTAACGAGGCGCGGTCACCAGCAGGAGCCGCAGGTGCCGGCGCCTCCGTCGCCGCAGGGGCAGCGGGCGGCGCGGCAGTCGCCTGGGGTTGCTGTGCGGCGGGCGGTGCCGGCATTGCCGTAGCGCACGACGCCATCAAGAGTGCGATGGCGGACAGGCCACTCAACAAAGTTGCATTTGCATTCCTCACGTCACACACTCCTTTTGTCGCTAGTCAAATAAGTGTATTCAGTAATTCAGAAGATACAAGGCTTTGGTTAACTGACGGTTAAGAGCACGTTTATATTCGTGAGGTTTCGCAGCGTTGCTCGGGCTGTTTGTGCTGCGATATACAACACAGGGCAGCCCCTTACGGCTGCCCTGTGTCGCATACCGCGGCGGCCCAGGCCCAGGTCAGCCTCATCAGCGGCAACATGGCCGGCGCTTGACCCGCCTGCGCCGCAGGCCAAGCGGTTGCTGCTGCGCTTGCGCAGCTCTGCC
>NZ_JAAFGM010000046.1 GCF_012931985.1 Candidatus Roseilinea sp. NK_OTU-006 | reverse complement strand
GCCTTCACCTTGCGCATCTCGCTTAGCGCAAGCGGGCAAACGTCCGGGCAATGGGTGTAGCCGAAGAACAGCATCACCATCTTGCCACGCAGGTCGCTCAGCCGGGTGACGCTGCCCAGGAGCTGCGGCTTGTGGATCAGGCCGATTCCGATATTGAGGCGGCGCTTCATACCGCTGGAGTAGGTCTTGACGCGATCCTTGGCGCGTTCGACCAGCCCGACTTGCGCCAGCGCTTCGTCTATCCGCTGGCCTAAAGTGCGCCCGGATAAGCCGTACATTTGCCCCCAGAGGCGAGGTTCTCGCGGGCGGCGAGGTCTTCGTAGAGCGCCAGCTCCTGGGGCACGACGCCGATGATCCGGCGCACGGCCATCGGTTCGCGCGCCACGGAGTGGCCGGCGATGATCGCATCGCCGCGCGTGGGCGTGTAAAGCGTAGAGAGCATCGAGATCGTCGTGGTCTTGCCTGCGCCGTTCGGTCCGAGCAAGCTGAAGATCTCACCACGCTTGATCTCGAATGAAACGCCCTTAACAGTGATGACGTCACCGTAGTGCTTGGCCAAGTCTCTGGCTTCTACAATCGTGTCCATCTCGCTGCTCCTCTTTCAGCTTTTCGTCTGCAGGGAGCATAACGAGATGGTCGTGCGGGTGTGGTGCCGAAAGTCACCCCCGGGTCATATGACTTGGCCTCATCAGCTCCGCGCTCGCATGGAGCACCTGCTTAGCCTAGGGTGGCATGGTTAGCTGCCGAGATAGGCCTGAACAAGCTCGTACAGCATGCGATTGTGGGCCTCGTCCACTGTGCGCCGCGCCGGGTCGGCCATGAACCAGGCGATGCTGCGCCGCACGCCCTCGGCCCACGGCACGCTGCAGACGAAATCCGAAACGAAGCGTTTGATCTTGCTGTTATCAAACACCACGCTGTGCGATTTATCGCCCAGCAGCGTGTCCTCGAACTCCGGCCGGCATGCCACGATCCAGTCCGAGGCGATGTGCACGATCTTCGGCTCGACGCCGACCGCGTGTGCCGCTTCGCGATAGATCTGATCCCAGGTCAGCGTCTCGTCACTGGTGATGTGGAAGGCGTGGCCGGCCAGTTGCTCGCGTCCCAGCAACCCGACCACCCCTTTGGCGAAATCGCCTTTCCATGTCACGGTCCACAACGACGTGCCGTTGCCCGGCACGATGACCGGCAGGCCGCGCAGCATGCGATCCATCATCGTCCAGGGGTGCTGCCAACTGCCGAGCACCAGCGGGATGTTCGACGGCCCGTAGGTGAGGGAAGGGCGCACGATGGTAACCGGGAAGCCGCGCTCGCGGAACTCACGCATCAGGCGCTCCTCACAGGCAATCTTGTCGCGTGAATACTGCCAGTGTGGGTTGACTAGCGGTGTGTCCTCCGTGATGCGATAGTGCGCCGGAGGTTTCTGATAGGTGCTGGCCGAGCTGATGAATATGAACTGTCGCGTCTGGCCGGTGAACAGGGCGATGTCCTGCTCGATATGCTCTGGTGTGAATGCCCCCCAATCCACTACGGAATCGAACTGATGATCCGCGAGCATCTTGCTCACGCCGTCCGGGTCTTTGCGAATGTCGCCGCGCAGCGGAAATGCGCTGGCCGGCGCATCGTATTTGTGCGATTGGCCGCGGGTGAGGATGAACAGCTCATGCCCGCGTTCGATGCAGAGCTGGGTGCATGCAGAGCTGATGACGCCGGTGCCACCGATGAAGAGGACTTTCATAGGTCGCTATTGTGTGTGATGTCGTAGCGCTTGTCACCCCTGATTTGACATTTGCGCATGCTTTACTATTATCTGGCCTGATCTTCATAGATTATTAAACTATTACGATGAACGTGAGAGTGAGTGTCCCGGTAACTGTGACCGACTACGTCACGCGCAGCATTCGCGAGCGCATCCTGAGCGGCGCGTATTTGCCAGGCGCCAAGCTCGATCAGCAGATGCTGGTCGAAGAGTTCGGCGCTAGCCTGATTCCGGTGCGCGAGAGCCTGCGCCAGCTCGAAGCGCAAGGGTTCGTGCGCTTGTATCCGCACAAAGGCGCTTACGTTGCCGAGTTGTCGCTCGCCGAGGTCAAAGAGATCTATTTTGTGCGCGAGCTACTGGAGGAATCAGCGACGCGGCTGGCCGTACCGAGGCTTTCGGCGGAGGATAAAACCCGGTTACGCCAACGCCTCAAACAGATGGAACAGGCGACCGCATCCGGCGATTACGCGCAGTTGCTCGACCTCAACCGCGACTTCCACTTCATCATCTACGAAGCCGGCGACAACCGTCTTCTGGTTGAGCTGATTCGTGGCCTGTGGGATCGCTCCAGCCGCTACCGGCATCTTTATACCTATCTGCCCGATCGTGCGCCGCGCGCATTGCGGGAGCACAAGCGCATCTATAGCTTGTGCATCTCCAGCGACGCCGAGGCTGCCGCGCGTGCGGTCAGGAACAACGTCAGGCAGACAGTGAGGGGCCTCGTGCCGGTGCTGCGCGCCCGGCTTGCCGAAAAGAAAAGCTTCGCTGGCTGATTGCAACATGGATGGAGACGCCATGACGCGAACGATCAACCCCGACTACAAACCTAAACTCCCGCCTAAGACGGACTACGGTATCGGTATTGTTGGCTGCGGCGGCATCGTCAACTACGCGCATCTCGTCGCCTACAAGAACAATGGTTTGAAAGTCGTCGCTTGTTACGACGTGAACCCTGAAGCAGCGCGCAAGACGGCTGAGGCGCACGGCATCCCGAGGGTGTATCAACAACTTGACGATCTGCTAGCCGATCCATCCGTCGAGATTGTGGACATCGCTGTGCAGCCATGGCACCAGCGCGCGATCGCAGAGCGTGCACTGGCCGCCGGCAAACACCTGCTGTGCCAGAAGCCGCTTTCGGACACCTTCGAGGATGCTGTGGCCATCGCCGAGGCTGGCCGGCGCGCCAATCGCAAAGTCGCAGTCAATCAGCAGATGCGCTGGGATGCCGGCATCGCCGCCGCGCGCGACCTGATTGCCAAAGGCGTGATTGGTCAGCCGACCGACGCCCAGATTCAGGTGAGCACCAACACTCCCTGGCACATGTGGCCCTGGCTGGCCGAATCGCCCCGGCTCGAGGTGCTATATCACAGCATTCACTACCTCGACGCCATGCGCTCCCTGTTCGGTGACCCGGCGTGGGTGACCAGCCGCCACGCCAAGTATCCCAAGCAGGGTGCCAAAGCAGAGACCAAAACCATCACGATTCTGGACTACGCCGATGGGCTGCAGGCCATGGTCGCTGTCAATCACCATGACGAAAGCCCCGACGGCTACGCGATCTTTCGTTTCCTCGGCACCGAGGGCATCATCAAGGGCACCATCGGCTTGATGTACAACTATCCCCACGGCCGCCCCGACACGTTTGAAGTTCATCTCCACGCCGACAAGCCAGAAGATTGGCATGTGGTCCCCTTAGAGGGCATGTGGATCCCCGATGCGTTCATCGGCCCGATGGCGTCGCTCATGGAGGCGATCCAGGCCGATGGCACGCCGGCCACCGATGCTACCGACAACCTGAACACGTTGCGCATTGTCGAGGCGGCCTATCGCTCGGCGGCGGAGAATCGTTCGATCAGACCGGCAGAGATTTGAACGCAGAGAAGCGGAGAACGAATGCAATCTCCGCTTCTCTCGTTCTCCGTGTGCGATGACACCATGGAACAGCGGCTGAGAGACAAGATCGCTATCGTTACCGGCGCCGGTCGCGGTATCGGCAAAGGGGTGGCCTTACGGCTGGCGCGCGAAGGTGCGCATGTTGTGATTGCGGAATACGACCCCGGCACCGCCCAGCAGACCGCGCAAGAGGTACAGGCGCTCGGCGTTTCCGCTATGCCGTATCCGGTTGATCTATCCGACGTATCCCAGATCCCACCGATGGTAGATGCTGTGGTGCGCGCTTTTGGCCGCATAGATATCCTGGTCAACAACGCCGGCCGCGTGCAGACCAAGCCGATGCTCGATCTGACGGAGGAGGACTGGGATCGCATCGTCAGTGTCAACCAGCGCGGGCTTTTCTTCTGCCTGCAAGCCGTGGCGCGTCAGATGATCGCGCAGATTCCTGAGGAGATCCGCAACAGCGATCGCGCGCCGCACAGCTTCGGCAAGATCGTTAACTTCTCGTCGGTCGCCGGGCGCAGCGGCCGGCCCAACTCGACTCACTATGCTGCGACTAAAGCCGCTGTCATCAGTATCACCCGCTCGGCGGCGCTGGCGCTGGCGCGCTACAACATCAACGTCAACGCTGTCTGCCCCGGCATCGTGCTCACCGCGATGTGGCAAGAGATAGACCAGGCCAACCAGCTTATGCGGGGGCTGGAGCCTGGCGAGTGGATTCGTCGCTCCATCGAGACCGTGCCGCTCAAGCGCGCCGCCCAGCCGGAGGATATTGCTGCGGCCGTAGCTTTTCTGTGCTCGCCCGATGCGGACTACATCACCGGCCAGGCGCTCAACGTGGATGGAGGGTTAGAGATGGATTAGCCGACTGAGAGTTGCTTCTTACGTCTTACGTCGGACGCAGGACGCAAGACGCAGGACGCAAGACAACAACGCCATGCTTACCTACACTGATCTTCCCCTGCTTCCTACGCAGCTCGTCGGCAGCGCCGGCGTGCCAAGCTGGATCTGGGTCTTCCGCGACGCGATAGCGGAGGGCAAAGTTGGGCCAGAGGACATCCGCGAGACGTTGATGGACGCCGTGAATATCGCCATCCAAGATGCGACCGAGGCGGGTGTGGACATCATCTCCGACGGCGAGTTCTTTCGGGCCGATTTCACATGGAACTTCCACGAGCGCATCGCCGGTCTGGAGAAAATTCCTTTCGAGCGGCGGCTCGGATACCCCGGCCCGGACCAGTTGGACGCCTTTCGCGCCGTCGAACCGCTCACCGTGCCGAACGGCTACGGCCTGGTGGACGAAGTGCGCTACATCAAGACGCGCACCCACAAGCCGTTCATCACGGCGCTGCAAAGCCCACTCACGCAAGCCTTTCGCATTGACCCCGGCAAGGTGTACAAGGACAAGGGCGAGGTGGCCTGGGCATTGGTGCCGTTCATCAATAAGGAGTTGAAAGACGCCGTGGCCGCCGGCGCGCGCCACATCCAGTTCGACGAGCCGGCGTTCTGGACGATGCCCGGTGGCATGCCGGAGTTTGTGAAGATGTACAACGCCTGTGTGGAAGGCGTGAACGCCACCATCGGCGTGCACTTGTGCTTCGGCAACTTCCGCGGACGCCCGGCCACCTCTGACCGCACCTACAAACACATCGCCCCTTACCTCGAGCAGATGAACGTGGACGTGGTGCACATGGAGTTCGCCAACCGCTGCATGTGGGAGGCCGACCTTTGGGCCAAATACGGCGGTGACAAGATCCTGTGCGCCGGTGTGATTGACGTGAAGGGTCGCTCGCTGGAGACACCTGAGCTGGTTGCCGAGCGCATCCGGCTGCTCCTGCGCTACGTCAAGCCGGAGAAGCTTTGGGTCTCGTCCGATTGTGGCTTCAGCCAGACGGCGCGCTGGCTGGCCGTCGAAAAGATGAAAGCAATGGTCAAAGGCGCAGCGATTGTGCGAAAGGAGTTGATGGGCTGAATTACAAAGCTCCGCAGAGCGCTGCCCTTCACGATTAAAAGCGATGTTGAAGCTCGAATACAACGACAAGCTCGGCCGTGTCATCCGTATGGATGACGTTGACACGATCGGCCGTTCGACCTACGCCATGCTGGAGGATGCGTTCACCACCGGACGCACCGAGGAGGCGTTGGCTCTATCCGATTATTACTTGAAAGAGCTGTGTATCATGCATGACATTCTAATGACCTGGGCGCAGGACATCATTCGGTTCATGATCGTGCGCGACGCTCACGCGGCCCAGCCCACAGCTCAGGCGCTTTCTGCTGCCATCTGCAAAGCTTGGCGCGACTTCGAGTTCGGCGTTGCGCCTCTGCGGCGGTTGCAAGCAGCCATTCGTGACGGCGACGCATCGCGCGCTTCGGCTGCGCTGGAACGCCTGTGGCTGGAGTTCAAAATCCCGCATGACGTGCTCGTGGCCTGGATCAATGAGATGCTGAATTACTTGTCCAAGACCACCGAGCAGCACGTGCTGGACTCGATTCTGGAGACGCACCAGAGCATCTGGGGCGACCGCTACGCGACGTGGGATCAGATGACGCCGTGGGAGAAAGTGGCGCTGACGGTAGAGGGCATGCGCGGCCATCTGAGCGGCGCCTCGCGCAAAGGCGACGTGATCGTGCGCGAAGAGGAAGATCGCTTCGTCATCGCGTTTGACCCATGCGGCACAGGCGGCGTGTTGCGGCGCGGTGATCCGGAGACCGGCCGCCCCGCCTATCGCACCGACGGCGTCAACCGCGAGCCGAACGACTGGACCTGGGGCAAAGTCGGCGTGCATTGGTATTGCAGCCACTGTGCCATTGCGATGGAATGGCTGCCCGGGCGGCGGCGCGGCCATCCGTTGCGTCCGCTCGATCACACGCTGGATCATCAGGCGCCGTGCGTTTGGTACGTCTACAAAGACGAAAGCCAGACGCGCGCCTATCACTATCCCAGAACCGGTTTGGTCAAGCCGGCGTGAGGCGCGCGCCCGCTGTCTGCTGAGTTTCGAACTCTGAGTTCTTGATGAGGAGACCGCGATGAGGATAGACACACACCAACACTTCTGGAATCTGGCCAAGGTTGAATACACATGGCTGGTGCCGGCCTATGGGCCGATTTACGCCAACTTCGCCCCGCAGGACCTGGAGCCGCAACTGAAGGCCGCCGGCATTGACCGCACGGTGCTCGTGCAGAGCGCCAACAACAACGAGGACACCGTCTCGATGCTCACCCAAGCCGAATGCTACGAGTGGATCGGCGCGGTAGTGGGCTGGGTGCCACTCTACGATCATCACGAGGCGGCTAAGCTACTCGACCGGTATGGCAAGCATCCAAAATGGCGTGGCGTGCGCCATCTCAATCACGAAGAGCCAGATCCGGATTGGCTGGTGCGCCCGGATGTGTTGCAAGGCTTGAAGCTGCTGGAGGAGCGCGACATGACGTTTGACGTGGTCGCCATCTTCCCTAAGCACATCGGCCATGTGCCTACCCTGGCCGAGCACGCTCCCAAGCTGAAGATCATCATTGACCACCTCGCCAAGCCACCGATTAAAGAGAAGAAGATGGACGAGTGGCGCGCGGCGATGGCGCGTTGTGCGCAGTACCCCAACGTCTACGCGAAGATCTCCGGTCTGAACACCGCCGCAGATTGGCAGAACTGGTCGGCCGCCGACTTGAAGCCCCACATTGACGCTGCGATCGAGTTGTTCGGCGTGGATCGCTGCATGTTCGGCAGCGATTGGCCGGTCGCTATCCTGGCCGGCGACTACGCGAAGGTGTGGCGTGAGACAAACGAGGCGCTCAAAGGGCGCAGCCAAGCCGAAATTGACGCGGTGCTGGGCGGCACGGCGCAAAAGGTCTATCGCGTCGAGTAGTGTCGCTAGTGTCGTAGCGTCGGTCGTGTCACCAGTGTCGCTCGACACCAACGACACCGGCAACACCACCAACACCAGCTAGACGAAACCGACACCAATTCGTAAAGGAGTCCCATGAAACGCTTTGGACAGGTGATCGGCATCAAGCCGGATCGGATTGAGGTTTACAAACAGTTGCACGCGGCGGTATGGCCGGCAGTGCTCAACAAGATCAAAGAGTGCAACATCCGCAACTACTCGATCTATCTATACGACAACCTGTTGTTCGCCTATTTTGAGTATGTAGGCGATGACTTTGAGGCCGACATGGCGAAGATGGCTGCCGACCCCATGACACAGGAATGGTGGGCCATCTGCATGCCGATGCAAGTGCCGGTCGAGGGCCGCAAGCCGGGTGAGCACTGGCACACGATGGAAGAGGTGTTCCATACCGATTGACCGGTGCTGTTTGGGTTGGATTGCGGCGCGCGAGGATTCACCCTTGCGCGCAGGATCATTTCGCATCTCGTAAAGACCAGGAGGTTTCCAGATATGTCCAAACACAAGTTATTCGCCTCGCTCTTCGCCGTCGGTGCAGTCCTTGCGGCATGCGCAGCACCGCCGTCGCCCGCACCTCAAGCGCCTCAGCCGCCGGCCGCCGAGCCTACCCAGGCCGCGCCGGCAGCGCCCGCCCAGCCGTCCGGCGATGAGCCCAAGGTGGCCGGCGTAGATCGCCGATTCGACGGCGTCACACTGCGTGCCGCGTTCATCGGCGGTGGCCAATACGAGAAGATGTACGAGTCCATCAAAGACTGGGAGGCCGCCACCGGCGCGAAGGTGGAGATCGTGTACAAGGGCGATGGCTTCGAGATTGACAAGAAACTCAAGACCGACTTCGCTGCCGGCACCGGCGATTACGATGTGGTCTGGGATCACACTTCGTTCTTCTCACAATACATCCCCTTCCTGGAGCCGCTGGAGAACTACTTCACTCAGGAGGAGCTGAAAGATTTCTCGCAGGCCATTCTGAAGAGCGCTACGCGCGATGGTCACCTTTGGTTAATCCCTCGCCACGCCGATATTAGCGTCGTCCACTACCGCACCGACCTATACGGCAACGAGCAATACAAGGCCGAGTTTAAGGCCAAGTATGGCTACGACCTCGCGCCGCCCGAGACTTGGAAGCAATTCTTCGATCACGCCGAGTTCTTCACAGGTAAGGAGCCCGGACTGTTCGGCACGAATTTCGCCGGTAAGGAAGAGGCGCTCAGCGGCCGCTTCTACGAAATTCTGGTGGCCAACGGTGGCAAGATGCTCGATGAAAACTTCAAGCCGGCCTTCAACAGCGAAGCCGGCGTGAAGACGGCCCAATTCTTCCGCGAACTCTATGCGCGCAAGCTGGTGCCGGCGGACATGACCAGCCTGTTGTGGGATGGCGTGGCCAACAACTTCTGCCAAGGCAACATCGCCGTGCACAACGAATGGTTCGGCTGGTATTCCTACTTCCAGGATCCGAAGAACTGCAAGGTGGCCGGCAAGTTCGATCTGATTCGCCAACCGGTGGGTGAAGGTGGCATTCGCAGCGGCTGGGCCGGCGCGCACGCCTTCAGCATCCCGGCCAGCAGCAAGAACAAGGAAGCCGCGGCGGCGCTGATCAAGTTCCTGACCTCGGAGAAGATCATGTATGAGGAGGCGAAGCTCGGCTTCCTGCCGGTGCGCGATAGCGTGTGGGCGCGCCTCATCGCCGACGCCGCCAAGAGCGACAACCCGCTGGACAAGAAGCGACTAGAGATCGCCCAGACTGCGATCGCCAACGACTTCTTTGCACCTCCGCTAATCGCAGAATGGATTCCGTTGACCAACATCCTGACCCCCAAGCTGCAGGCGATCATGCTCGGCGACCTTGACGCTAAGCAGGGCCTGGACGAGGCAGCCGCTGAGGTCGAGAAGATGCTGGCTGAAGCCGGTTACTACAACAGGTAGACGACGGTTGATCTCAGGGATAATCCTCAGCTCCGAGGCGCTTTGCCGACCTCGGAGCTGAGGGCCATCCGAGCTATGGCGCAACTCACACAGGCATCGGCCTTGGAGAGGCGTTTCACGTCGGCGCGACGTTCCGGCGCATCCGGGTTCATCGTCGCCATGTTGGTGCCGTCGCTGGTGATCATCGCCTTCGTCGTCGCCTTCCCGCTGGTCTATTCGTTCTATCTTTCATTCACCTCATACACGCTGCTCCGGCCGATCCCGGCTTGGAACGATTTCGCGAACTACCGGCGCTTGCTACAAGACCCCATCTTTGGCCAGGCCTTCATCAACACGCTCTTGTTCATGTTCGTCACTGTCAACGCAGCCTTTCTGATGGGGTTATTTCTTTCTCAGGCCGTGGCGCGCACGATCCGTGGCCAGCCGTTGTTGCGAACCCTGTTGATGGTGCCGATGATGTTTGCGCCGGTGATGGTGGGCTTCCAGTTCCGCTGGTTCTTCAACGATCAGGTGGGACTGGTGAATAATATCCTCACGTCGCTGGGGCTGCTCAACGGCTCGATCCCCTGGCTGGTGGACCGTTGGCTGGCGATGTTTTCTATCGGCGTGGCGACCGTGTGGATGAATACGCCGGTGGTCGCCATCATCCTGTTGGCCGGCACGCTTTCTATCTCGCCCGAGTTATATGAGGCGGCTGACGTGGACGGCGCGAACAGTTGGCAGAAGTTCCGCGCGATCACCTACCCATTGCTTGGGCCGTTCATCACCATCGCGCTTACGATACTCTCGCTGGATGTCGCCCGCGGGTTCGACATTGTCTCGATCATGACCGGCGGCGGGCCGGCGCATCGCACCGAACTACTGTGGACGTATGTGCCCCGGGTGGCGATCCAAGAAGCCCGGTTCGGCTCGGGCGCGGCGATGTCGTTTGTGACGATCATCGTCACCGTTGTGTTCACCCTATACTTGTTCCGCCAATTGTTGAAGTCGAGGATTCTCTGATGCGCCATTCATCTCGCCGCCGTTGGTCGAGCGCGCTGCTCGATGTCTTGGTCTGGCTCATCTTGGTTATCATGCTCGTGCCGGCCTTGTGGCTGGTGTTCACGTCGGTGCGCAACCCGGTGGAGGTCAACGCTAAGCCGCCGGTGTGGATTCCGCGCGAGTTGACGCTGGATGGCTTCAAGCCGCTCTTCGGCCAGGCCACCGAGATGACAGGGGTAATTCCGTTCGACCGCTACTTTTTGAATTCAACCGTGGTCGCCTTGGTGAGCACGGTGATCGCGGTCGCCCTCGGCACCATGGCCGGCTATGTGTTCGCGCGCTACCGATTCAGGGGGAAGAATATAGTCTTCCTGGGCATCATGCTCTCGCGCGCTGTGCCGGGCATCGCCCTCAGTTTGCCGCTATTCCTGTTGTTCGCGCGCATCAGCCAGGCCGGGCCGCTCAAGCTGATTGATACCCAGCTCGGCCTCATCATCGTCTATGTCGCGGTCAACGTGCCGTTCACGGTGTGGTTGATGGATGGCTTCTTCCGCGAGATTCCCGCCGAACTGAGCGAAGCGGCGCAACTCGACGGTTGCAGCGAATGGCAGACGTTCACCCTCATTAATCTGCCGCTGGCGTTGCCGGGCCTGGCCGCCAGCGCCATCTTCGCCTTCCTGGCCGCATGGAACGAATTTCAGATCGCCAGTGTGCTCACGCGCACCGTCAACTCCAAAACGGCGCCGGTCGGCCTGTTCGACTTCACCGGCCAGTTCACCATTGACTGGCGTGGCATGGCCGCGATGGCAACGGTCATGATGATCCCCGCCATCGCCTTCGTGTTCGTCGTACAGCGCAACCTGGTGCGTGGCCTGACCTTTGGCGCGGTGAAGTAGGATTCAACCTCCAATCTCTAATCCCCAATCTCTAATCTCTAATTGCTAGCTCTGCGCCGCATGCCATCCCACATCACCGACTCCATCTTCCTGAAAGACCTGTATGGCACGGACGAGATGCGCGCGATCTTCAACGATGAGTCGCTACTGCAACGTTGGCTCGATGTAGAGGCCGCCTTAGCGCAGGCCGAAGCGGAGATCGGCGTGATCCCACGATGGGCTGCGGAGGAAATTGCGCGCAAGGCCAAGGCAGCGCTGATTGACACGGCGTGGATGAAGCGTGAGATTGACCACACGCTACACCCTATCGTGCCGCTCATCCGCGCGCTAAAGTCCATCTGCGATGGCGATGCCGGCGAATATATTCACTGGGGCGCGACCACGCAAGACATCATGGACACCGCCCTCGTGCTGCAGATCAAGGATGCGATCGCGATCTTCGAGCAGCGCCTGAGCCGCTTGGAAGCGACGTTGGCCGAGCTTGCGCAGCGCCATCGCGAGACGATCATGCCCGGCCGCACACACGGCCAGCATGCGTTGCCGATCACCTTCGGTTTCAAGGTGGCGATCTGGCTCGATGAGTTTCGTCGGCATGCTGCGCGCATGCGCGAGTGCAAGCCGCGCGTGCTCGTCGGCCAATTCGGTGGCGCAGTGGGTACGCTGGCCGGCGTCGGCGAGCACGGCTTCGAGATTCGACGGCGCATGATGGCCCATCTCAAGCTCGGCGTGCCGACGATCACTTGGCATGTCGCTCACGACCGCTTCGCCGAATTCGCCGGCATCATCGCGATGATGGCCGCAAGCTGCGGCAAGATCGCCCGCGAAGTGATCGCTCTGCAAAAGAGCGAGGTGATGGAGCTGGAAGAGCCGTGGGCAGAAGGCAAGGTGGGCAGCAGCACCATGCCGCACAAGCGCAACCCGATGCTGTGTGAGGCAGTTGTTGCATTGGCGCGCTTGTGCTTCGACCGCGCCCGCACAGCGCTCGACGGCCTCATTCCAGAGCATGAGCGTGACTGGGCCGTCAATCACATGGAATGGGCTTATCTACCAGAGCTCTGCGTCATGGCCGATGGCGCGCTTGCGCTTACCCTGCGCGTGCTGGATGGCCTGCACGTATATCCGGAGCGCATGCGTGCTAACTTGGACGCGATGCAAGGGTTGATGATGTCCGAGGCTGTCATGTTCGCGCTCGGACAGGCGGTGGGACGTCAGACGGCGCATGACGTCGTTTATGCCTGTGCGATGCGTGCCGTTGAAACCCAACGCTCGTTTCGTGAGGTGTTAGCCGGGGATCCACTTGTGCGCGCGCATCTCTCTGCTGACGACCTAGACCGTTTGCTCGATCCAACCCGCTACATCGGTCTGGCACGCGAGATGGTGGATCAGGTGTGCCGCACCGATGCGGACTGATGTCGGCCTCATGTCCCGCGAATCACTTTGCGCACCTCTCGCACAACCGTTTCGGTCGGCGTCTTCATCCCGTAGGCGAAGCGCCAGCGTCCCTGAGCGTCAAGCACAAACGTATCGGCGGTGTGATCCACGGTGTAGGTC
>NZ_JAAFGM010000009.1:0-107500 GCF_012931985.1 Candidatus Roseilinea sp. NK_OTU-006 | reverse complement strand
GTGTGGATTGGGCTGCACGGTGTGCAAGTGGAATTCGTTGCCGGCGTGATCCCAGATATCCAGGCCGAGTTCAATGTCGCCATCGGGCACACCGGCGGCGCACAGGTCCCAGTCATATTCGTAAGGCGCGCTGGTATCGCCATAGATCAACCGCCACTGGCCGCTCCATTTGGCGGTAAAGCGCACTTCTCGGACGCCGCTGCCACTGTCGCTGGCCCAGGCTGCCAGCCGCACCGTGCGCCCCACCGTCGCCCCGTTGCCCGGGCTGGTGTAATTGCCGCTGGGTGGGCTGGTGTCCGGCGCGTTGGCGGCGCAATTGGGCGTGCTGAAAATCTCGAACGACGAGACGCGATCGTTGACGCCTATCCCGTTGTCAAAGCTGTCGTTGGAGAAATCGTTGTCGCCGGGCGCGTTGTAGCACCTACGTCCCCCGCCACCCCCGCTGTGCTCGAACACGCGCACCGACCATCCGTTAGGGATGCGGATGGATGATGCCTGATCATTCATGCCGGCGGGCATGGTGTGCATGCCTGTGCTGCTGCGCAGCACATAGCCCTCGTTCTCGCCGCGCCCGCCGCAGTCGTAGTTGGCGTGGTAGTACAAGATGACGCCACCGCTTTGTGGGCACGATGGCGGCGGGCTGCTCTGCCGATGTGCATCCACCCAAGCCGAGGGATGAGTGTAGCCGAACCAGTCGGGATGAGCGCCGGTGTCGGCGTAGGCGGGTCCGGGGATACTGTCGTTTTTAAAACGATAACCGTTCACGTTGCCCGGCGCCTGGCGCATGTCCCAGTAGCGGCGCATCTCCCAGTGCAGGTGGTCGTCTTCCCAGTCGTACAGCACGCCGATTGGTTGGCCCTTTTGCACGTCTGCATTGACCTGAATGAGTCCATGAGCAGCCAGATGTCCGTACATCGAATAGATGAAGCGGTTGCCCCACGGCGTGCTCACGCCGGCCGGCAATTCGTGTTCGATGATGACGACGTAGCCGGGGTAGTAGGCGTTGCCCGACCAGACCACCCTGCCGTTGGCGACGGCATACACCGGGCTGCCGGCCGGGCGAAACCAGTCTTCGCCGGTGTGTTGCAACTGTGAAAGCGTCTTGCCATACCACCTAGACCAGCACCGGTCGTTGTTGTCGTTGTAGTCCACGCCATCGTTGTCGCAGTCGTGGAGGTAGGGATTTCGGACGTTATAGCCGGCATGGCTCGGCGCCCGATTGGCGCTGCCGTCGCGCGGTTCGACAGGAAAGTCGAACGCGGTAGCCGGGCTGGCGGCTATGGCTTGGGGCGTGAACGCAGGGGCTGTGTAAGCCGGCGCGTCGAGCAGGGTGAAGGCGCGCGCGATCTGCTCGAAGCGATCCAACGCGCCGGTGTCGGCCATGTCGGCGCTAAACTGCAAGCGGTAGTCGGCCTGGGGGGTGTGGACGAAATATTCCACGCTGCGCACTTGCCCTTGATCATCCGGCGGGGTGAAGGCAGTTTCATACCGCCATGCCGTCTGTCCGTCGCTCAGGGTAACTGGCGTCCAGCCTTTGGTCCAGCGGGTGAACGTCTCGTCGTCAAGCGGTGGGATGCGCGTCACGATCTGGATGTGCTCGCCCAGCCCCAAGGCGCTGACGATCTTACTCTGCGCTGCTTGCGCTGGATCGGCGCGCTCTGCGGGCGTCACGTCTGGAGGATGAAAGAGGACGTAGCCGGCTTGCGCGTTGCGGTAGGCCGGCCAGTCATCCGGCGGCAGCGTCGGGTCAACGTGCGCTTCGACTTGTGGCCTGGGCAGGTTGACCGGGATGCGGCCTGTGACCGGATGATCTGGCCCGGCTTGTTCCAATGCCGCGCGCAGGGCAGCCTCGGCAGCCTGGCGAAAAGCCTCATCTGTCGCCGCGGGCTGCGCACCGGATTCGATGAACGCCGACGCGGGGGCCCCCACGTCGGTCTTTGTGGGCGGCTGCTCTTGGGCCAGGGCAACTGGCCGGAGCGAAGCAAATGCCAGGCTGGCGATCAACACGCCGCCGCAGACGGCTCGTCCTGTGTTCAGGCGTTGCATGGCGCCCCCTCTTGTTCAATGCGCGCAGATGACAATCGCGTCGCTCACCGCGCGGCCGCTGCCGGGTGGGATGACGCGCCTCCACGCATCGCCGGTGCGATAGACCAGTTGCGTGCTCGATCCGCCGTCCAGCTTGATGGCTGTCCACACGCCGGCGCCGGCCGGCCCCAGCCATTGGGCGACGGTTTGCAGATTCTGCTTGGGCGCGACCAGCAGATACACCGTGCGCCCATCGCGGCTGACTGCTGCGACCGACTGGTTGTAGGTCTCCGTGCAATACCGCTCCGGCAACATTTGTTGCTTGCACACGTTCATCGGCAGCACCTGGCCGGCCTCGATAAAAATGGGGCCGGCGGTCACCGCTGCCCAGGCGTATGTGTCGCGCCACAAGTAGCGCCCGATCCGCGCAATGCCCCGATCGTCAATGACGAACGCAGGCCAATGTTGTGGGGTATAGCTTGGGTCAATCTGCACTTTGGCGCGCATGTCGCGCCGGGCCTGGCCGTTGACCACAGTCCATCCTTCGGAATTGTGATGCCCCGGCCCGAAGTAGCCGCCATTGATGCCGGCCACAATTGAACAGCCAAGCGTCTCCTGCCATGCCGGGATCATGTCTTGCACAGTCTGCGCACTGAAACGCTCAGGGTCAGTCCAGTTGTTCGCCGTGATGGCGTGTAGGCCTACCCACGGCCTGGACAGGTCGGCGACGATGGCAACGTATTCGTCAGCGTCGCAGCTCTGAACGCCATCGGCCAGCGCTGTGCACCTCGCGCCGGGAAGCGCTGGGCTGTGATTGCCCAGGCGCGGCATACTTGTCTGGACCTGGGCGATGGCTGTGCCGGCTGCCTGGCTGCCGCCCGCAGCCAGTGTAGCAACCAGATTTTCGCCGCCGGCGACGGCCGTTTCACTCAGGTGCGCCACTTCGGTGGCTGCTTGGTGTTTGGTGTCCTCTACCGCAGTTTCAACTGCGCTGGCCATGGCCGTGCCCAGCAGCGCTTCATCCTCTGGGGTACACCCTGACAGCACCGCACACGCCAGGCTCAGCGCCAGCCCGCAGCGCATCTTGTGAAAGCCCGACTGCATGGCGACCTGATCCAGATACGTTGCGCCGGCTGCTTGCCTGCCGCCGCGCCGGCGCCGGCCTTGCTGCTAGCTACCAGCCAGCGACCAGCCGGCGACTGCGTGACCGCCAGCAGCAAGGCTCCCCCCAACGGCATGACCGGCGCGGCCTTTGTTGCAAAGGGTATGCCTTGCCTGTGACCGGCGCAAGAGGGAAAACCCTCAACTTCCCCTGTTATCCCGCGCGCGCGTGTCACGCCGGCGCAGCGCACATTTCTGGCCAGACACACAGCGGGGGCCGTGGCCGGATCAGCGGAGCGACCGCGAGGACGAGGTGCGAGGAGTTAATCGTCAAGCCAGAGCAGGCCCGCTGCGTCAGCGATACTGTTTCTAGATTTAGGGACACAACCGCAAGACAGGTGAAGAACGCGGATTCGGCAGCGCCTGGTGAGGATGCGCGGGGGAACGCGCGTGGCAGGACCGGAGCGGGCGATGGGGTTGTCGTTCGTGCAACCGGCCTGGATACCGCCTCGCGCCCCTCAGGGAGGCGTTTGTTCAAACTCGCCTACATTGAAAGAGACGGTACGCTCAGGCGCACGAACGTTGACAGCTTCATTCGTTGACAGCTCATCGCAAACCCGTATAATTCCGGCCGGTTTTATAAACCGGAAGCAAATCAATTCGAGCGATAAAAGAAGGTGATTAAGTGGCTCGCGTAGTGGTCGAAGACGATGAGACGTTCGAGTCGGCACTCCGGCGCTTCAACAAGATCGTGCAATTCAACCGCATCCTGGTCGAGGTGCGCAACCGCCGCTATTTCGAGAAGCCGAGCGTGATCAACAAGCGCAAGCGCGCAGCAAAGTTGCGCAAGAGCCGACGGCAGAGCATGAAGTTTGCACAGCCGGAATAGGCTATTTCAAACCTAGCCAGCGATGACACGGGCGGGCGTGATGCCCGCCTTATCGTTTTAAATTGCGCGCCGCGGCCTCCTGTACAATTGCAGTGCGGATCGAGAAGCGAGCGCGGCATCGAACGGACATGCGGTTCTCGCCCGAGGCGCGAGCGAAAGACGTGACGTATGGAAGCGGTGCTCAAACAGCGAATTCAGGATGAGCTGAAAGCAGCGTTGCGCAGCGGCGATGAAGCTCGCAAAAACGTGCTGCGCCTGCTCGTCGCCCAAATCAAGAACGCTGAGGTCGAAGCGCGCACGGACGGCCGCGGCGGCGTGCTGAGCGATAGCGACATCCTGATGCTCGTGCGGCGCGAGATCAAGCAACACGAAGAATCGCTACTCGAGGCGCAAAGCGCCGGCCGCGCAGATCTGGTTGCTCAACAACGCGCCGAATTGGATGTGCTCAAAGAATTCCTTCCCAAACAACTGTCCCGGGAAGAAATCGTTGCACTGGCCAAACAGGTCATCCAAGAACTCCATGCCACTTCGCCCAAGCAACACGGCCAGGTCATGAAAGCACTGCAGCCCAAAGTCAAAGACATCGCCGACGGCAAACTGGTAAACGAAGTCGTGCGCGAACTGTTGGGGTGAACCACCGACGCGCGACGCCCCTTGCAATGCACGCCGATTTGGGAGCGCATCGCGCGTGATTCGGACGCGACCGAGGTGTGCCATCGGACGCGGCCGCAGGATGCTCATGAACCCAGACGCGACTTCCGGCGTTCGTCAGCAGCTTCAACAAACGCATCGGCGAAAGATCGCCCTCCTGGGCGCAATCGCCGTTGCGACGTTCGTCGGCGTCACTGCGGCGCAGCTATCCCGCTATGTGATCGGCGCCGGCGTGATCTACAACCTCGGCGAAGTCGTCACCTTTGACATCCGCGCGCCCTACCGGATGGTTTACGTGAGCGATGTCGAGACCAACCGACAGCGCGATCTGGCCGAAGCCAGCGTTGCGCCGATCTTCACCCCGCCCGACGTGCAAACCTCGCGCCGGCAGATGTCGCGGGCCTACGAAGCGCTCGATTACATCCAGCAAATCCGCAACGATCAGAACCTGAGCCCTGAGGAGCGCATCCGCAAGTTGACCGGCCTGGATGAGTTGGTCATCCGCGAATCCACCGCGCGCAGCATTCTGGCGCTCGAGGATAGCCAATGGAGCCGCATCTCGGCGCAAATCCTGGCCGTGTTGGACGTCGTGCTGCGTCGCCCGATCCATCCGGGCAATCTGGATGAAATCCGAGCGCTCCTGCCTCAGCTCATCAGCTTCAGCCTGCGCGCGGAAGAAGCCGACATTGTCAATCAACTGGCGAGCGCCCTGATCGTGCCGAACACCAACTACGACTCGGCCGCCACCGAAGCCGCGCGCCGTGCAGCGCGCGAGAACGTGAAACCGGTCGAGCGCAAATACGAAGCCAATCAGATCATCATTCGCAGCGGCCAGGTGATTGGCCCAAGCGAGATCGAGGCGCTGGAAAAGTTCAACCTGCGTCGCCCGACGCTGTCGTGGATGCGCGTCGTCAGCGCGTGCGTCTGGAGCGCGCTGGCGGTGACGGCACTGGGCATGGGCATGTTGCGCGCCCGCGAGAACGCCTTGAAGCGCCCGATCCGGCAGACGGCGCTGAGCGCTGCGCTGTTCGCGACAGTGTTGATGCTGGCGCGCTGGGTGCTGCCCGGACACGGCGTGCTGCCCTACTTAGCGCCTTTGGCAGCCGTCTCCATTGCGATCACGAGCTGGTCGGGCCTGTTGATCGGCGTCATCAGCGCCTTACTGATGGGCGTGCTGGTCGGCCAGGGGATGGAGAAGCAACTGGAGTTTGCCGCATGCATTGCGGCCGGCGGCATTGCGGCGTGCCTGACGCTCGGCCGCGCCGAGCGATTGAGCAGTTTCCTGCGCGCCGGCGCGCTGGCCGGCATCGCGCAGTCGTTGGTCGTGCTCGCTTTCAACCTGCCCGCCGCCCAACCCAACGACGCGCCGCTGCTCGCGGTTTACCTGATCGCCAGCCTGGGCGGCGGCGCATTATCGGCCGGGCTGGCATTGGCCATCCTCTACGTCAGCGGCGCCCTCTTCGACGTGACCACGGTGGTGCAACTCATCGAGCTGTCCCGCCTTTCACATCCGCTGTTGCAGCAGATGGTGACACAAGCGCCGGGCACCTACCACCATACGTTGATAGTCACTCATCTGGCGGAAAACGCCGCCGAACGTATCGGCGCCGATTCGCTCCTCACACGGGTCGGGGCGTACTTTCACGACGTTGGCAAGCTGGCCAACCCGCAATTCTTCATCGAGAACCAGCTTGAGGGTGTCAACCCACACGAGCAACTCGATCCGTTGACCAGCTCGACCATCCTGCGGAACCATGTCACGGACGGGCTGAAGCTGGCCGCGAAGCATCGGTTGCCGTCGCGCGTGCGGGCGTTCATCGCCGAACATCACGGCACAACGAAGACGGATTACCAATACGCGCGCGCCTGCGAGGAGCACGGCCGCAAAGTGGATGCCCAACTCTTCCGTTACCCTGGGCCGCGTCCGCAGAGCAAAGAAACGGCGTTGCTGATGCTGGCCGACGGCAGCGAAGCCGCAGTGCGCGCTAACCGCTGCACATCGGTAGAGGAGATGGACGAAGTGCTGCGCCGGCTGTTCGCCGACCGCCTCGCCGATCACCAGCTCGACGACAGCGGACTGACGCTGCGCGAGATGGAAGTGGCGCGGCAATCTTTCCTGGAGACGTTACGCGGCATGTACCACCCTCGCGTGAAGTATCCGGAGCGGATGTCACGGACCACCACCGCTCAGTCGCTCCCCCCTCATCCCAACCAGGAACTGGCCACACCATGACGCCGCGCGTGGACGTTCGTTCGACGAGGTCCAAACCGGCGCACGATGCCGACATCTACCTTTACACACGCGCCGCATATCGCGCGCGCGGTCAAACCGCGCTTGTGCGACGCGCCGCCCATGCCGCGCTGGCTCAGGGTCGCCATCTCCCGACACCTGTCGCACTGACCATTCGCCTCACCGATGATGCCGAGCTGCGCGCCCTCAACCGGCAATACCGCGTCACCGACGCGCCCACCGACGTGCTCTCGTTTGGTGGCGAGGGCTATCGGGACGGCCAACCAAGCGACGCGGATCATGCGCCGGCCTATCTGGGCGACATCGCCATCTCGATGGAACGCTGCGCAGCGCAGGCCAAGCGCTACGGCCATCCCGTCGAGGACGAATTGGCGTTGCTGGTGATCCACGGCGTGCTGCACCTGCTCGGCTACGACCATCACACACCGGCGCGCCGGCGACGGATGTGGCAGGCGCAAGACCGCGCCTTTGCCCTACTCGGCCGGCCCAACCCGCTCCAGCCCGATCAGTTTCACGACTAGGCGTCCTTCGCCCCAAACGCTCACTGCAATCCAGCGCCGAGGGGGAATTCGATCAACGAGCCGTCGCGCAGGTTGGTCACGAACAAAGTGTTGTTGTGCACTTTGATGCCGGTAGGCAAGTCGTCAACGTTGAAGGTGACGCCCGGAAGCTGAACCGGCGCGCCGGTCAGCGTATAGGCCAGCACTTGCGCCGTGCGCGGGCTGCTGACGAAGAGCGTGTCGCCGCTGATCGCCAGATAAGGCTTGTGATCAACAGCCTGCAATTCGGCCTCATCCATCTGCGATTCATCCCAGGCGGCCACGCGCCAGGCGCGCAGGAAGCGATAGTTCGGGTCGAACACTTGGATGCGGCGGTTCCACGTGTCGGCCACATAGATGTTGCCGCTCCCGTCCACGGCGATGCCGACCGGCTCGTTGAACTGTCCCTCGCCACTGCCCGGGCCGCCGAACTGCGTGATGAAGTTGCCGTCGCGATCGAACACCTGCACCCGCTTGTTGCCGGTGTCGGTGACCAACAAGCGACCATCGCGGTCGAAGGCGATGTCGCGCGGGCCAAAGAACTGCGTATCTGTGCCGAAGCCAGGTTGGTCCGTGGCGCCGGGCCGCCCCCAAGCCATCAGGAAGTTGCCGGCAGCGTCGAACTTTTGAATGCGATGGTTGAATGTGTCGGCCACGTAGATGTTCTGCGCGTCATCTACGGCGATGCCCCAGGCGTCGTTGAACTTGCCAGGCTGGTTGCCCGGGCCGCCAAAGCTGCGGATGAGCCGTCCGGCAGCATCTTGATGGAACACGCGGTTGGCCTTGCGATCCACGATGAAGCGTGTGCCGTCCGGGGCGAAGGCGATGCCGGCCGGATTCTGCAGGCTGGGGCCGAGCGCGCGCTGGCTTTGCCCGCCGGCCACGGCCCCCACGCGGTAATCCCACAGCCGGTCGGCGATGTCGTTGCGGATGAACAGCGAGAAGCGATGGCCGGGCGACCACGCCTCCGGCGTGAGCGACGTCTTGTTGAACAGCTTCGCGTATGGCTCAAAGTTGCGGTTGAAGGCGATCTCCCAGAGCGCCGCGCGCGCCTGGGGGTTGAAAAGTGAATAGCGGATGCGCTCCCAATTCAGGTCGTAGTAATCCTGCATTGGCCACCACACCAGCATGTAATCAAAGCGGACATAGCCTCCCGAAAGCGCGTCCACAAATTGCGCAAACTGCGCGTCCTGCTCGCTGGCGATGATGACGTCAAAGTCTTCGTAGTTGGAGGGCAATTGACTGCCGAGGAACTGCGCGCCTGGCCGGCGTTGCATGTACCACGACATCGGCCAGCTCGTCTCTTGCGTGTAGCCCACCTTCAACGGCGCGCGTCCCCCCACGCGCTTTTGCAGGTCGTCAATCTGGTTCAGCGCGATCTTCACGCCCGGCGCGCCGTGGGCATAGAACAGGAACTCCCGCGTGTAGTCGTAATTGATGTAAGTCACCATCACGGCGGTGCGTATGGTCAGCACGCTCAGCAGCGCAAAGCCGGCCAGCGCCACAGCCGGCAGCGCCGCGCTGTTCGCCACACGACCGAGCAGATAGCCGGCAATCGCCAGGGCGCTCGCGCCGATCATGAAACTCAGCGCCCACTGCAGCACATCGGCGGCTGGCTTCCCGGCCAAGTCCAGGCCGCCGATTAGTGAGAGCAAGCGCACGAACAGCAGCACGGCCAGGGCCGCCAAACCGGCCACCGCGAAGCCCTGAGCAGCGCGGCCGTAAGTCGGCGCCGGTTGCGCCCGAAGCTCGCTACTCAGTCTGACGACCACCTGCTGGATGAACCAGCCGGTCAGGAAAGCCATCGGCAGCGCGAAGTGCACCGTCAGCCAAGGCATTTTCTCGCCGGCGATGGTGTAGATGATCCACGTCGCAACCGTCCACCATGCCAGGAAGAGCGGGAAGCGATACCGGCGCAGGGTAGCGAAGAAGCGCACACGCGCGCGCAGCGCCGACAGCGTCCGCGCGGCGAGGGCCGCCATGGCGCCGAGCGCGCCGGCCAGCACGGCATACTCATACATCGGCACGAGCAAGAAGTAGTAATACCAGGGCTGATTGCCGCGCTGGACATCCTGCTGCGCCATCCAGTAGCCCAGTTGGCCGACGAAGCCTGTGCCGATGCCGGCCAGGTTGGTGAACACCGTGGTGAACAGCGTCACCGTGATGGCGAGAAAGACGATGACGATGGCCGGCCACAGTTGCCCGTGCCAGGCCATGCCGATGGCGATGGCGATGGCGATCAGCGCCAGCGACATGGCGAACATGGTGGTGATCACCTGCGGGTTCATCTGCAGGTTGCTCATGTTGCCCAGCGTGCTGATCGGCACCAACTCCTCGCCGCGGAAGGCCTGCCAGATGCGATTCTTGATTAACAGCATGGCCGGCGAACCCATGAACATGGTTGTGGTCACCAACACGATGATGACGTCGAAAGCCGGCGCATGGCGCGAGGCGACGCGCAACCACTGGCCGAACGTCATGCGATACAAGTAGGCCAGCCCGATGCACACCAGCGCCGCCAGCAATACCATGATGGTGCCATAGATCAACGTGTTCGTCTCCCCGCCGGGCGCGTTCGGCTGCGGCGCGACCACGCCTAACGCGCGCGTCAGAGCGCTGCTCCCAAGCTCGAAGAGGATGCTCAGGCCGACCATGAAGATGGCCGTGACCGCGCCAAAGCCCAGCAGCATGGCGGCATCCTGCCAACGTCGGCCTGGTGGGAACATGCGCCGCCCGCGATACAACTGCCACAGCGCCAACGCCGAGAGAAACACCATCAGCAACGCCACGGCCAGGAAAGACGTGGCCTTATCCGTCGCATGGAAGGCCAGCGCCGCCGCCAACCCGATCAGCCATCCCGGTCGCCGATCCTCTAAGTAGCGCCATATACACAGCACCGTCAGCGTCATCCACACCAGGATGAACGCTTCCTGGCGAATGTAGCGCGCGTGATACAAAATCGAGGGCGAGATGAGCAACATGAACGACGTCGCCAGCGCGCCGACGCGCCCCAGCCAACGTCGAAAGAAATAGGGCAAGACGACCAAGACGACGCCGAACGCCGCCGTAGGAATGCGCGAAGTGAAATCGTCCGCGCCGAACAAAAAGTAGCTCAGCGCGGTGACGTGAAACAGAAATGGCCCATGCATGAGCGGCGTATGTTGGAACCCCTTGCCGGTCGCCAGCAAATACGAGAAATAGGTATGCAGCGACTCGTCATGGCTCATCACGCGCGCGCCCATGTCATAGAATCGTGAGACAAGGGCAATGAGGAAGGACACGACATAGAGCGCCCTTTCCCACGTCACAGCGGCCAACAACGGCCGATCAAGCCAGGCATCGCGCAGCGCAGCCGGCTGCGCCATCGCTTCAAATTCGGTCAAGCGCTGTTCACCGATCATCCCCACATCCTCCCTCATCTCATCCCGCTCGCCCGCCTTGCCACATCATCGCGCAGCCATAACACCCAGAGGTTGGCATGCGTCGTCTCGGCGTCGCGAAAGGCCAGCCAGCGCGCCAGCGACCAACAATCGCCTCCCCCCCACGGCAACCCAACGCAACGCACCTCGTTCAACGGCGCTTGCGCCGTCACCGCGTATGCCGTCCCAATAAAGTTGCCGGCCACGCGCGGCTTCTCGGCTGCCGGCGTCAATACGACATCGGGCGCGCCCGCATCCTCCAGCGCATCGAATCTGCGCCGATCGCGCAACACCCACTGCAACGCCGCCGGTGCATCTTCGGCCAGATGCACGTCAAGCGCGTTCGGCTCGCCCGTTGCGCGGACGCTGATCAGGCGAATGTCCTCCTGGAGCGTCATCAAGTCCAAATCCGCGGCCTGGACGCGATATGGTTCGGCGGGGTTGTGTGGACGCGCATGATTCATCTGGATGCCGACGCCGAACGTGTATAACGATAGCGCAGCGACGCCGGCCAGCGCCACGCCGCGCAGGGGAGCGCCGTAGTCCATGGTCAAGCTGCCCGCCGCGACGAGCGCCGCGATCAACAGGGCGGCGACGACTGCAGAGGCCAGCCACGCGCTGCGCGCCTGTCCGGCATACTGCCACACCCCCAAGCTGGCGTAGATCAGCAGCACGAAGGCGATGGCCACGACAACACCTTCACGCCGCCAACTCCCCCAACGCTGCGCAGAGGCCAACAGCGCATCATAAGCTGCCGAGGCCAGACCCGCCATGCCGATCGTCAACGGCGCAAGCAGTGCAGCGCTGCGGCCGGCGCTGACGATGAGCACCCCCAAACCCGCCGCAATCCAGATCCACCAAGCCGATTCGGCGCGAAGCTGCGCGCGCATGCGGGCAAACGCCGCAAGCGCAAAGGCCGCGCCGAGCCATATCACCGGCTCGCTGATGACCAGGCCGAGCATCAACCGCCCAACGGAGATGGACGCATCCCCCCCTCGCGTCTGCGCCCACAACGCATAGCCGTTGAAGGCATCGCCCAGGCCGGTCGGACGCATGAGCAGCGCTGTGGCCGACAACACGAACGCCAGCAGCACAATCGCCACCGTGCGAGCCGACGGGCGGACGGCGTCGAGCGGCAGCGCAGCCGATGAGGCGAGGACGGTCACGATGAGCGGCGGAATCGCGTCCTGGCCGGTCGCCAGCAATGCGCCAAACGCTGCTGCGGCCAAAGCCGGACGGCGAGCGCGCCAGGCGCAATGCGCGGCGAAGGCCAACATCCATGCCAGGATGGCGCCGCCCATCTCGCGCGAGACGAACCACAGCGTCGGCGAAAAGGCAAGCAGCGCCGCAAAAATCAACGCGCGCGTTCGTCCAAGTTGAAGGCGCAACGCGACGGGCAACAGACACAACACAACACCGCTCAGCGCTGCAACCAGCCGCGCCGATACTTCGCTCGCCCCGAAGACGGTGAAGAGCAACGCCTGTAGCCAGCCGAACAACGGATTCGGAAAGAGGGCCGGCTCACCCCGCAGCACTGTGAGCGAGACCAGGGCTGTCGCCGCTTCGGGGTTCGTCAGCAGGAAGTCCAGTCGCGCTAGACGCGGCACACCTGCCAAGAAAGCGATGGCGCACCACAGCGCAACCTCGCGCGTCACTCGGTGCATCTTTGCTGGTGCAACTCAGTCCTCGGCTACCGGGTGAGCGATCACAATCACGCGGTGTGTGTTGCTCCACTCCGGCCAGCACGAGACCAGCGTCAGCCGGTCGTCGTTCATGGGCTGGATGTACTGCGCATTGGCAATGCGCACCGCGAGGGGCTGGTCGCGCTCGCGTAAGATCTTAACTTCTCGAACGCGATAGATCACTTGCCGGTCGCCTGCGCCGAGGCGAATCTCATCGCCGGGTTGCAACGTGTAGAGCTTGCGAAAGACTGAGCCATAGATGTTGTTGTGGCCGTTGAGGACGATGTTCTTGCCTTCTCCCAAGCGCCCGGAGTAGTCATGCCAGCCTACGTTCTGATTGTTTGGCGCTGTCCACTCGACGACGCCCACGCCGACGCGCTTGCCAGGGCCGACCGGCTGAATCCGTGCGTTGACTTTCAACTTGTCAATCCAGATGCGCTCCGGAACCGGATAGATCGCAGCCGCAGACGACAGCCCGGCGAACTCCTGCGAAACCTGGCTGCCTTGCGCCGGCAGGACGCGGCGGGATGCCGCTGCGGGCATGTCCGCTACGCCGGCAAAGATCGCAGCGCCGAGCGCGATGAGCGCTACGCTCGCGGACCAGGCAATCCCGCGTCGGACGTTCGGGCGAAGCATACTCGCATCCTAATCCGCAATGTTGAGCCGCGTCTTAACAATATCCTGGACTTGGGCGGCCACCCGGTCGGTCGTCGCCGACGCATCAATCACCCGCCAACGCTCCGGCTCCTGGGCGATCAATCGGTGATAACCCTCGCGCACCCGGTGATGGAATTCGATGGTCTCAACATCCATCCGATTGACCTCGGCGCCGCTGGCCATCCTGCGCTCAAGCGCGCGTTCCGGATCCACGTCGAAGTACAGCGTCAGGTCTGGTTTAATGCCCTGCGTCACGAAATCGAGCAGGCTGCGCAGAAAGTCCAGATCGAGGCCACGGCCATAGCCCTGATAGGCCAGTGTGCTGTCGGCGAAGCGGTCGCTCAGCACGATGCCGCCGCTGCGCAGATAGGGGCGAACCTGTTCGGCGACGAGCTGGGCGCGCGATGCGCAATACAACAGCAATTCGGCCCGGGAATCCATGTTCGAGTTGCTCCGGTCGTGCAGGATGGCGCGAATGGCGTCGCCGATTTTGGTGCCGCCGGGCTCGCGCAGCGTGAGCACATGCCGATGATGCGTGCGCAACCACACTGCCAGACGTTGGACCTGCGTCGTCTTGCCACTGCCGTCCAGGCCTTCAAACGAGATGAACATGGATAGAGCGAATAGAGAGAGAAGATTGCGCGGCGCGTGACGCAGATTGCTTATTCCCTAAAGATGCGCACGCGGCGCATGGGTTCTTTGCCATAAGAGTGCGAGACGAGGTTAGAAGCGCGCGCGAGCTGATGCTGCTGCCGGCGTACGAACGCATTTTGCGGAGAGAGGTCCACAACGCGCTCTCCGGCCAACACGCGCCGGATCGCCTCTTCAGCCTCCTCGATCGCGCTTTCATACGGGATGCGCTCGCCGTCGGTCAGGCCGAACAGGTCGGCCAGACAGCTTTCCATCTGCGACACCGAGTTCGAACGCAACACGTAGATGGGCACATTATCCTGCTCGGCCTCGACGATCGTGCGCGGACGCTGGCGATAATACGACTTGGCGGTGATGAGCACATCGGCATCGTCTAGGCTGTCCACGAACACCGCCGGGACGCCTAGCTGTCGGGCCGCCTGCTTCAGGCGATGCTTCGACACGCCAAAAGCGTATAGGCGCATCGCCTTGGCTTCGCTGGGCTGGGTTTCGAGCTTTTCTGTCGGCGCGGTTTGGTCCTCGCGCTCCTCCGGCTCGCCGGGCCGAACAATGACCGACTCGCCGGTTCTGTCGGTGCGCAGCACAGGCAGATCCTCACCGGCGTCGTACGCGCCATAGCCGTTGCGGCGGGGGCGCCGATCGCGGCGGTCGGACATCTCCGTTTCGCGCACGCGCCCGTCCTCCTGCGACAAGCGGACGCGCTCGCTGCGCATACGGCCTTCCTCGTCCCAGTACCGCAGTTCGGCCACCGGCATGCGGTTACGCAATAACGCATCGACCGCCTCGCTCACGTCGTGGTGCACCAACAGACGATGTCGGTCACGAATCTCGATCAACACGTCGAACGTGGGCGGCGCGCGGCGCTCCAGGACGGTCTTCTGCGTGCCGCGCCGGCGCGCCTCCTCATCTGAAAGTGTGACGCTCTCGATGCCGCCGATCAGATCGTTCAACGTGGGATTGACCATCAGGTTCTCAATGGTCTGACCGTGAGCCGTGCCGATCAGTTGCACGCCGCGCTCGGCGATCGTGCGCGCCGCTTCGGCCTCTTGTTGGCGGCCGATCTCATCTATCACGATGACCTGCGGGTTGTGGTTTTCGACGGCCTCAATCATCACCTCGTGTTGCATGCTGGGCGTGGAGACTTGCATGCGGCGCGCGCGGCCGACCGCCGGATGGGGGATGTCGCCATCGCCGCCGATCTCGTTCGACGTGTCTACGATCACCACGCGCTTGGTTTCGGCCAACACCCGCGCCGCTTCGCGCAGCATCGTCGTCTTGCCGACGCCGGGCTTGCCCAACAGCAAAATGCTCTTGCCGCTTTCGATGATGTCCTCGATGATCTTGAGCGTGCCATACACGGCGCGACCCACCCGGCACGTCAGGCCCACCACCGCGCCACGCCGATTGCGGATGCCCGAGATGCGATGGAGGGTGCGGGCAATGCCGGCGCGGTTGTCGTCATCGAATTCGCCAATGCGCTCGAGCACGTAGTTCAGGTCTTCCTGGGTGACCTCTGTCTCGCGCAGCACCCGCGTCTCCTCCCGCGCGGTGGAGCTGCCGGCGTCGCCGTTCGCTTCGGCACTCACGTAGCGCGACTCGGGCAACCGCCCCAAATCCATCACCACTTCGATGAGGTCGTTGAAGCGTCCGATTCGTCGGATCGCCTCCGCGATAGTGGGAGGCAGCACATTCAAGAGTGTGTCTAGGTCGTCAGTGATTCGCAGTTCTTGCATAGTCATGCGCGCTCGGGAGCGTGTCTTCGCCATGCGCGCCTTCGCCATCGCAGGACGAAGCGCGAGATTCAAGATGGATGGAGGCCGAGTGCGTGTTCTTGATCGCAGCGCTTTCGGCTGCCACCGGCGACCACACCGGCTGATGGACGCGCGCCGCCGTGTGACGCACCATCAACATCGTCGAGGTCATGTGCACGAAGCCAAGCTCGTCCAGGATCGGGAGCATCCAGCTCTGGTAATGCCGCACGGTGAGATAAACCGGACGCCAAGCGCGCCTCATCAGATGCGCCAGCGCCAAGCGGAGGGTGGGCAATGCGTCCTGCTCGGCGTCGGGCCGGAAGAGCGCTTGCATGCCATAGCCACGCTTGCCCTGACGCACCGAAACGTGCGCGACCAGCTCGTTGCCGCGCATTAACACAAAGCCGCGATCCATGCGATGCATCGAGCGCAGCAGATCGAACGACACTTCGGCCTGGTACGTCATCTTGGGCGCAGCGCGCAAGTGCAACGCTTTGATCAGCGGCTCGTCGTCTTTGGTCTGCTCGCGCAGCCCGTAGACTTCTGGCAACGACGCGAGGTCCGGCTGGTTGGCTAGCTTGAGGACATCCTGTTGGATGAGCGGGACGAAGCCGGCGGCTTGCAACGCTTCAGCCTCGCTGCCCATTTCAGGGGCTTCGGCAACGATATGATGCGCCCCGCGCTGAGCCGCTTCGACGGCAAATTCCTGCGCGAGATACATCCACGCCTCCATCAATTCATCCGATTGTGCGTGAGGTGCCATCAGCACAAGCGCAGCGCGCCGACCGCTCGCCGCGCTATCTTCGGCGCTGTTGCCGTTCGCACCCGGCAACACATACATTACGCCAAAGGCTTCAATATCATGGTCGGCGTCGCGTTCGACCAGCACCACGGCGTGATCGCGCCCGCCCCCCAAATACGAGCGAATCGCATCGCGCAGCGGATTTACCCCTTCAACCGCTACCAGTTCGCAGGCCAGCGGCCGAGCCAGCGCGGTCAGCCGCTGAACGACGCTTACATCACGGATGTCGAACGGACGAATCATCCTCGGATTACAACTCGCCAACGCCGAGCGCGGATGTGCGGCCGGTCGCCGGCCGCGCGCCCCGCCCGACGGAGTGAGATTCTACCCCAGCGCCTGCCATCAGGCGCGAGATTCGGGCCACCCTTTACAATCGCGCCGGTATGAACTATTTCCGAGAACAAATCCTGACCTTGCCTCAACTCATCACAGAGATATCGGAAGCCTTCCTCAACGAAGCTGCGCGCGCCCTCGACGACAATTTCTGTCACGCCTTGGAGCGGCTTTACGTCATCGGCTGTGGCGATAGCCACTTTGCTGCGCTGGCCACCGAGTTCGCATTCGAGTCCATCGCCGGCGTGGCCACCGAAGCACAGAATGCCATGACATTCTCACGCTACGGCGTGATCCAATTCGATGCGCCAGGGTTCGCGCCGCGCGCAAGCGCCAGCGCGGTGATCGGCGTCTCAGTCTCCGGCGGCGTCTCGCGCACCATCGAGGGCGTACTGCGCGCTCAAGCGCGCGGCCTGCGCACTTTTGCCGTGACCAACAGCGAACAGACGCCCATCGCCCAGGCCGCCGGCGCCGTGCTGACCACTCGCGCGCCCGACGTGCCCAACGCGGCCGGCGTACAAGTTCCCGGTGCGCGCTCGTACTTCGCATCAATGATTATGCTGTACTCCTGCGCGCTGCGCATAGCGGAAGCCCGCGAGCGTGACGTGCGCGTCTGGCGCGCCCACCTATCGGACATGGGCCGCCGGGCGCAACACACGATCGAGATGAGCGACGTGCCGGCGCGCGCGTTGGCCGCGCGCACCCTCGACGCAGGAGAGTTCGTGTTCTGCGGCAGCGGGCCGAACTTCGGCACGGCGCAGTTCTGCGCGGCGAAGGTGCTGGAAGCGAGCGGCGACTCGGCCATTGGCCAGGACGTGGAGGAGTGGGCGCATTTGCAGTATTTCGCCAAGGCGGTGGACACGCCGACGTTTCTCATCTCGGCAAACGAGCGCGACGCCAGCCGCGCCGCCGAGGTGAAGACGGCGATGCAGACCATCGGACGGCAGGTGATCGAGGTCTCTCCACAAGGCGCAGCGATTTCAGCCGACGGCTTTCATCTGCCCTATGCGCCATGCCCGGAAGTCTTCTCGCCACTGCTGGCATGTATCCCGGCAATGCTGTTTGCGGCCTACCGCGCAGAGTTGCTGGGCGAGCCATATTTCCGTGCTTTCGGCGGCGGACGCAGCATCGAAGGCGGCGGGGGCATCAGCCGGATTCGGACGAGCGCGCTGGTTGTTTGACGGTCACAGCCTGGGGATCACGCCGACAGCGGCGCACAGCTCACGATAGCCCTCCAGCCCAAGCGCCAGCGCGACTTCCTCGGCATAAATTTGAAAGACGTACTCCGGCTCACATGCGCACTCTTCGTAGCACCCCCCGCCGCGGTTGAAGAGATCGTTCTCATCGTCCAGCGTCAGGCGCCTCACCGGCAAGGGGCGGCCATCTGCATCCGCATACTCGTCCACCAGCGGAAAGAGGCAGCAGTAGTAGGGCTTCAGCTCCCACGAGGGGCGACCCTGGGCGACGCAGGCAGCTTGAATCGCGCAGTAGCGATCTTCGGGACGCAAAAACACGCACGTGGTGCCGCTGGGGTGAGTTGGATCTTCTACTGTAGTTGTGCCGGTGTACTGCCCCGATGGAAAGGCGGGATCATCGTCGTGCAGTTCGGCAAACCAGGCGCTTGGATCGCGTCGCGCCACCGGCATGAACGGTTGGATCCGCTCGGCCTGGGCGATGATGCGCTGGGCATGCGCGTAGTCCACCCACACCCCATCGGCGCAACAGCCGGCTTTACACCGGGCGACCTGGCAACGCCGGATCGCTTTCTTTTGCAGCAACTTGTCGTCTATCGCGTAGCCGTTGATGACGATGTCGGTCATGATCCGCTCGCTCACAGGCCGCGCAGCCGGTTGAGTCGCTCCTCCAGCTCGCGCTGACTTTGCTCAGCAGCGCGACGCCCTTCTTCCAGAATTTCATCCACCTCACGCTTGATGTCGTCGCGCAAGTCCTCACCGGATTGGGGCGCAAGTAACAAAGCCATGATCCCACCGCCAATCGCGCCGATGATCAAGCCGTTCAAAAAGCTGCCCCATTTACCCATAATGCGAGTTCCTCCTTGTTGGATTAACACTATACGCCAGGCCAAGTTATGCGGCGCCTGCGTTTTCGGGCTAATCGAACGGCGTGTGGATTTTGTGGGGTCGCTAAAATAGCCCACACCATGACCACCCAACGACTGAGTAGACTGAAGCAGGCGCAGCAGTTGGCTGATGTAGATTATGTCGCACTCGTGCCTGGCCCTAACTTGGTTTACTTCACCGGCCTGAACATGCACTTGAGCGAGCGGCCGATCGTAGCGTTGTTCCCCGCCGACGACACGCCGCCCGTTCTCATCGCGCCGTTCTTCGAGGTTGGCAAGGCGACCGGTGGGCCTGTCGCGCTGGATTGGCAGATATACAGCTACAAGGACGGCACACCCTACCAAGATGCCTTCCGCCAAGCAGCGCAAGCGCGCGACCTGCGCGGCAAGACCATCGCCATCGAGCCGTTGCAGATGCGCATGTTGGAGTGGACGCTCCTCAGCGAGGCTGCGCCCGGCATCCGGCCGGCGTCGGCCGCCGACCTGATTGCACCGCTGCGCATGGTGAAGGACGCCGATGAAGTCAACGCGATGCGTCGCGCGGTTGAGCTTGCCGAGGCGGCTTTGACGCAAGCGTTAGAGGAGATTCGCGAAGGCATGACCGAGCGCCAGGTGGCCAATCTGATGCTGCGCCACTTGCTGGCCGCCGGCGCGCAAGAGATGCTGTTCGAGCCGCTCGTGCAATCTGGGCCGAACGGGGCCAACCCACACGGCGTGTCCGGCGACCGGCCCTTGCGCCGGGGCGATATGGTGGTCATTGATTTTGGGCTGAAGGTAGACCACTACGGCAGCGACATCACGCGCACGCTTGCCATCGGCGAACCGGACGCGCAGATGCGCGATGCCTACGAGGTGGTGAAAGCCGCCAACGCGGCCGGGCGCGCCGCAGCCCGGCCAGGGGCGACAGGCGAGAGGGTGGACCGCGCCGCGCGCAGCGTGATCGAAGTAGCCGGCTACGGCGCATATTTCACCCATCGCACCGGCCACGGCTTGGGCCTGGAAGGGCACGAGCCGCCCTACATCGTCACGGGCGACACGACCGCACTGCAACCGGGCATGACCTTCACGGTCGAGCCGGGCATCTACATCCCCGGCAAAGGGGGGATACGCATCGAAGACGACGTGCTCATCACCGAAGATGGCAGCCAGAGCCTGACCTCGTTCACCCGCGACCTGATTCGTATCCCCCGTCCGTGATGGCCGGCACACCCAACCCGCGCTGCGTTTCTGATCTGCTGATTCTATGGGGCTGGGAATATGACGCCGATTTCGTCGCCATGCTGGCCCGCGCGTGCGCAATGCGCAATGTCAGCACGTGCGTCTGCGGCATAGACGAGCTGGCGCAACTGCCTGCATGGTTGGATTCGGGTGAGATCCGCGCGCGCGTCGGCCTGGACCGCGTGTGGGACTGGGGCGGGGAATATGAGCGACACATTGAGGCGATGCAACGCAACGTCCCATGGATGGTCAACGACTATGCCCGTGTGCGGCGCGCCTGGAACAAGCTGACGATGCACATGACGCTGATTGCGCATGGCATCTATGCGCCGCACCTGATCCTCCTGCCGTCATACGAAGAACAGCCCAACCTGCCGCGCGTGAACCTCTCGCCGCTCGGCGGCCGGTTTTCGGTGAAGAGCGTGCACAGCGGCGGCAGCGGCGTGTTAGCGCCGGTGACGCGCTGGGAGGATGTGCTCGCGCAGCGCCTTGAGTGGCCTGGCGAACAGACGATCTTGCAAGCCTGGGTCGAACCGAAGTTGCTCGGAAAGCGCCGGGCTTGGTTTCGCGTGTTCTACGCCTGCGGCAGCACCTTCCTGTGCTGGGCCGATGACCGCACCCATGTTCAGGAGCCGGTCTCGCCGGAGGACGAAAGTCGCTATCAACTGAGCATCCTGCGCGGCCTCGCCCAGCAAATCGCCGGATTGTGTGAGCTAAACCTGTTCTCAACTGAAATTGCGCTCGATCAACACAACCTGTGGCAGGTGTGCGACTATGTCAATGAACCCTGCGATTTTCGACTGAAGTCCACCGCCGTCAACGGCGTGCCCGATGAAGTCGTGGCGACAATCTGCGACCGCATCGCCGGCTGGGTCAAACGTCGGGCGCAAGCAGCCCATTGAACGACGCGACGGGAACCAACGGCTTGCCTGCAACGTCTCAACCGGCAATGACGATATACACAGCACAGGAGGAATCACGATGATAAGACAGTTGTTGACCCCTTTGGCTGCCGGCATGTTGAGCCTGGCCGTCCTGGCCGGATGGCCCGCCTACACAAACGCAACGCTTCAGCAAAACACTCAACCTTTTCGACGCACCGTGACCGTGGTGGGCGTCGGTCGGGCAACGGCCACGCCGAACATCGCCTATGTGACGCTGGGCGTAGACATCATCAACCCTCGGCTGAGCGCCGCGCTAACCGAAGCCAACCGCAAGGCAGCGGCGATCATGGCTGCGCTGGAGAAAGCGGGCGTGGCCAAGAAGGATATCCAAACGGCCGAGTTCAGCGTCTTCCCGCAGCAATCGTATGATCCCAACGGCCCCGGAGCGATCACCGGCTATCGCGTGATCAACGCGATGCGGCTGACGGTGCGCAACCTGGACAACGCGGGCGCATTGCTCGATGTTGCTACCAACGCCGGCGCAAACACGATTCATGGGCTGGTCTTCACGATCGAGGATCCCAGAGGCATAGAAGAAAAGGCGCGCAAAGAGGCGATGGCCGACGCCAAGGCGAAAGCCGCCGTCCTGGCCGGAGAGGCCGGTGCAAAGGTGAGGCAGGTGCTGACCATCTCGGAGGCCATATTGAGCGGCGGCCCGGTGCCGGTATTCGCCGCCGCTCAATCCGCCGAGGGGTTGGGCAAGGGCGCACCCATTTCACCCGGCGCGCAGGATGTCGTCATCCAAGTCCAGGTGACCTACGAGATCGAGTGAGCGCCTCAGGGGCGAGGCAGCTTCAAAGCGACCTCGCCCCTAAATCACCTCTAACCCGTCGCGAGCCGGCAACGCCGGGAAGGGCGCATGGGGTTCGGTCTGATACCAAAACGCCGTTGACGCGATGTCGTCTTGCAGCGGCAGATACCGTCCGTCACTGCGCCAGCCCAGCGCTTGGATCGTCACGCGCAGGTCGCGCTCGAAGCGAATTGGATCGGCGATGTGCCAGCGATACATGCCGAAACGCTGCTGGCTCTGATACAGCCCATCGGGTTTGATGACTTGCGGCAGGCCGCTGTAGGGCGTGCAGAACACGCCATACTCCCCTTTGGGGTGCTCGAAGTTCCACGCCCCGCCGAAGTAATCCTCCGTGCCGGTGCCACAGATGGTGGGCCATTCGTCGCCGTCCAGATAAAACTTGATCTCGCCCTCGCCCCACCAGCCGTTGTTGTTCACGCCCCAGGCCAGATAGGTGCCGACGTAGTGCCCTTTGCCTTGCACATTGTCCAGCAGCGTATGCACTGACTTATAGGGCAGCGGATTGCTGCGCCGCCATTGAGCGTGGAAGTAGGCTGCGTCTTCGGGAACGTGAGTCAGCGCGTAGGTGATCTGGTAGTAACAGACCAACGGGTCGTCGGCCAGGTTCTCCAAAGTGATGCGCGCGGACTTGCGGAAGGGCATCTCCCAGTAGGCATTGAAGCCACCGGCGGGGTTGACGCACACGGCCAACGAGGCGACGTTGCAACGCACACCCCAGCCACAGCAAAAGAAATCACCCACCGGCGTCTCGACCGAAGGCGTTGCCTCGCCGTCCCAATACATGCGCAGCACGGCGCGACGCCACTTATCAGGGAACATCGTCATCCAGATGTGCTGGATTGCGCCGCTGCCTTCGATCTGGGCCAGCGTGAACGTCGTGCGCGGCGCGATCGAGACCGAGGGTGAGACCTTCCAGCCCTGGCCAAGCTCGCGCGCAGCGTTCGCGCCTGTGCCTGCGATCGCCATACCGCCCTTGCCCTTCTCACCGGTGAAGTTCTCGGCGCTGATGGAGCGTGTCTGAGCGTTTGAGAGTCGCGACAGATTGCCCAGGTGCATGCCCAGGCCGTTGAAAGGATGCGCTTGTTGGCTCATCGTGCGACGGATTGTGCGATCACAGCGCCACTTGTGCAACTACTGCGAACAACGCCGGCGACCCTCGCTGAGCCGCCGGCCTTGTCACTCGCCACTGATCGCCCCGCGTCAAGGACACACCGTCTCAGGTTCGTACCGGCGCGCGGCTTTGGCGCGCCGACAACTGCGCGCCCGTCAAGACGCCCAAGTCGTGCGATAGCCCGTGCGCTTCGGCAACCGCCGGAGCGGTGAAGCAACGCTCGAGGTGGCGACGTCCTTCCGCAGGGCGCCGGGTGGCGCACAACAATATCTGGGCGCGACGCCAGACCTGGCCGTGCTGGGCAAAGCGTTCGGCCGGGGCAAGCCGATCAGTGCGCTGGTGGGGCGGCGGGAAGTGATGATGCACTTGAAGCCGGCCGGGCGCGCCGAGATGAGCGGCACCTACCTGGCGCATCTGACCGCCGTGCTGGCGGCCGGCGCTGCGCTGGACGAGTACGGCCGGCCGGGGTTCTATGAGCGCCTCGATGCGCTGGGCAGGTACTCCTACGGCGCCTTTCAGGAACTGATCGCGCGCAGCGGCGTGAAGGTGCGCTTGCAATACATCGGGCCGCGTTTCGGGCTGTATTTCGGCCTCGGCCCTGATCGGCCGGTGGTGAACTATCCGGTAGGCCGCCGCAACAGGACCACGAAGCGTTTTTAACCTTCGTGCGCGGAATGTATTCGGCGCGGCGCGCGTGTGCACGTCTCGGCGCACCACGGCTTCTCGGCAGCCCACACTGAAGCCGTGGTGTGCTGGAAGCCATCGCGGGCGCACTGGAGAATGTAAAGCACAATCGCAGGTGAAGCAGCGGCGTGCTTCCGTCTCCCTGGACGCGTCGCCGTCCGCACAGTAGTTTGTTCCGCTGGCGCAGCGCTCGGGCTTAGCCGAAGGCCGCATACTCAGGCCAGCGCCTCGAATTCCGCCCAGGCTTCCGCCAGCTCGCGTTCGGCTTGGCGGTAGGCCTCGCCCAGCGCTTGGGCGCGCGCGAAGTCGCTGCCGGCTTGCTGCATCGCGCCGGCGAGCGCGTCGAGGCGCGCTTCGAGCGCCTGGATGCGCTGCTCGATAGACGCGAGCTTCGCCTGGCGTTGCTGTTGAGCATTCTTCGACATCGCCGGAGGTGTCGCTGCGCGCGGGGCATGTCCCACACCATTCGTCTTCTCTTTAGGCGGCGGAGTCGAAGCTTGCGCGTCGCGCGCCTCGCGCCATTCATCATAAGGCCCGTTGAAAACGCTCATGCGCACCTTGCCATCGGCGCTTCGCTCGAGAATCCACAACTGCGTCGCCAAGGCGGTGATGAGGTAACGGTCATGCGAGACGAAGAGCAACGTGCCGTCGAAGTGTTGCAGGGCCTCGGTGAGCGCCTCTTGCGATGGAATGTCGAGGTGATTGGTCGGCTCATCGAGCAGCAGGAGGTTCGCGCCCTGCAAGGCGAGCTTGGCCAGCGCCACGCGCCCGCGTTCGCCGCCGCTAAGCGCGGCAATCGGCTTGTAGTGATCATCGCCGCTGAACAGAAACCGCCCGAGGATGTCGCGCGCCTCGCTCAGTTTCAAGTCGGGGCGCGCCGACATCAGCTCCTGCAGCACGGTGTGGTCAGGATTCAGCCCCTCGCCGGACTGCGCGAAATAGCCGATGCGCACACCGGCGCCGAGCTGCACAGCGCCGGCTAACGGCGTCAGCTCGCCGGTGATCGTCTTGAGAAAAGAGGTCTTGCCGGCGCCATTTGGGCCGATCAAGGCAGCTCGCTCGCCGCGCATCAACAGCAAGTCGGGCGCAGTGAACAGCGCGCAAGATGAGGTGCGATAGCCCACGGTCAATGCGCGCGTCTCCAGCACGCGGTCGCCGCTGCGTCCGCTGCTCTGCAAGCGCAACGCAAGCGCGCGCTGGTGTGCGGGTTTCTCCAGCCGTTCGAGGCGATTCAGCCGGCGCAGGCGGCCCTTGGCTTGCGCCGTGTTTTGGCCGGCGATGGTGCGCCGGATGTATTCCTCTTGCCGCTCGATGAACGCGCGCTGGGCTTCATATTCGGCGAGGGCGCGTTCGCGCCGTTCGGCGCGCTGCTGCACATATTCGGTGTAGCCGCCGCGATAGAACTCCAGATAAGCCTGCCCGTCGGCGCGCTTGCCCATCTCCCACACCCGGTCGCATACTTCGTCGAGAAAGTAGCGGTCGTGGGAGACGACGATCAACGTGCCTGCCCATTCTTGCAAATAGCCCTCGAGCCACTCCACGCCCTGCTGATCGAGGTGGTTGGTCGGCTCATCGAGCAGCAGCACGTCGGGCGCCTGTAGGAGCAGGCGCGCCAGATGAGCGCGCACACGCTGCCCGCCGCTCAACGCTGCGATTGGCTGGTGCCAGTCCGCTTCGACAAAGCCAAGGCCCAGCAGCACGCGTTTGATCTTCGACTCGACTGCATAGCCCCCCTTCAGCTCGAACGCTTGCTGCAACAAGCCGTAGGTCTCCAGCAATCGCTCCGACTGCGCGCCCGTCCCATCCGCTTGGGCCAGCGCGCGCTCGATCTGAGCTAGGCGCGTGTGCAGGGCGCTCAACTCGGCAAAGGCGGATTGCGCTAATTGCCACACGGTGCGCGGGTCGGACTCCTCGGCCGACTGCGCGAGGTAGCCGCGTGTGACGCCGCGCGCGACATGCACCTGACCGCCGGCATCGGATTCATCCTCGCCGGCAATGATGCGCAGCAGCGTGGTTTTGCCGCAACCGTTCGGGCCGACCAGCGCAATCTTGTCGCCGCGCGCGACGCTAAAGCTCAAGCCGCTGAACACGTCGAACGCGCCGAACGACTTGCTCACGTTCATGCCGCTGAGGATGGACATCGCTGCGGATTGTAGCGAAAGCGAGCAGGCGCTGAGAGCGTGCCAATAGCAAAGAGATGAAAAGTGAGTGGGAAGCGGCCTAACTCTGTAGGATGTCGGACAGGGCGCAGGCGAATCCCGGCAGCACTGCCTCGCCGCTCAGCACGCCGCCGGCCCGCACGACGCTCACCGAACCGTCGGCGCGGTAGATCGTGGCGCGGCGCGACTTCGGGCTGATCACCCAAACCAATTGCGCGCCATGCTTGAGATACAGTTCGACCTTGTCCTCGATGGTCGTCATGCTGTCGCTGGGCGAGATGATCTCGACGGCAAGGTCAGGGGCAAACCGGCCGAAGGTCTCTGGCGATCGCCCATCCGGCAAACGCTCCATGCGAACGAAGGACACATCAGGGGACAAGCGAATGTTCTCTGTGAGCTGATAGCCGACGCTCGACGTGAACAACCTGCCGAGCCGATTCGAACGCAGATAGATGCCAAGCAACACGATCAACTCGGCAGCGACTTCTTCGTTTTTCATGCCAGCCGGTGACACGATCAGTTCTCCTTCGACAAGTTCGTACTTCCGCCCGTCGCGCGGCACGTGATACATGTCGTCCACCGGCCGAACAGCCGGGAGCGCTGACTCCGAGGGTGCAGTCGTTGCCAAGACCTGCGCTTCAGCCATGCCAAGATTGTGATCCAGCGCCCTGCCTCAAATCTGCACCTGAAGCAAAGCCAGCAAAGCGTCCGGCTCGTCCACGCTCACCACGATCCGCTCGCCGTGGAAGTCCATCAGCACCAGCCGGTCGAGCCGCGTAGCAAACATCTTGAACTCGCCGAGCGTGGGGGACTGAAATGTGCCATACCAGCCGAACACGCCGCCAACCGACACCAGCCGGATCGAGGACTGCAATTCATGAATCGCGATGCGTCGGACGTTGGTGAGTGCAGCCAAGTGACGCGGCACGCTGCCCCAGCGGCGGCAAATGTAAACCACGTCCTCGCCAACTTCGACGCCGTTCGGCGACAAGGCAAACAGGAACGCGAAGAAGGCCGACAGCCCAACGCTGACCGTCGCGAAAAAGAGCGACCGGCCGGCTTGCGCAGCCACGCCGGTCAGCGCGATCACGACGGCTACGATCACCACGACGGCGATGCTGATCCCTCGGGTGCGCGCATCGAAAGAGGAGTGAAATCGCTTCACAGACGCGACCGATGATAACGGCGTCGTCGCGTCATTCCTGCGCGAACTCGTCAATCAGCGCGCCGATATAGCGCATGCCGTCATAGTAGTGCTGTAGGATGGCGTTCTCGTTGGGCGAGTGTACGCGGCTATCGGGGTGGCTGATGCCGGCGCATACCGTCGGCACGCCGCCGATGAACGATGAAAGGGAATACATCGGGCCGCTGCCCGGGCTGAGTAACACCTTGACCGGCGTCTGGTTATAGATGCGTTCGCAAGCGCGGGTCGCCGCGTGCACGATCGGCGCGTTCACGTCCGACAGTTCTGCACGATAGCCGCCCAGGAACTTGATCTCGATGTCGCTGAAGCCATGTTTGTCCAGGTGCCTGCGCAGGAGATCAAGCACGATCTCCGGCGTGAGGTTGGGCACCAGCCGAAAGTCCACCTTTGCGCTGGCGACGGCCGGCAGCACGGTCTTAATGCCCTGCCCTTGCCAGCCGCTGGTCAAGCCGCAGATTGTGGCGGTGGGCTGGAAGAACAGGCGTTTGACCGCGTCGAAGCCGGTGACGCCGGTGATGAATTCGGCGATGCCCCACTTGGCTTTGATCTCGTCCTCGTCGAAGGGCATTTGGCGCAGGAGGGCTTCCTCCGCCGGCGTGAGCGCGCGCACATGGTCGTAGTAGCCCTCGATCAGGATGCGTTCGCTTGCGTCCTTGATCGTGTTCAAGGCCCACACCAACCGCCAGGCGGCGTTCGGAGCGATCGCCGCATTCGACGAGTGCAAGTCATGGCTCACGCCCTGGACGTGCAACTCGACGTAGCAGATGCCCTTCACTCCCATCGTGAGCGTAAAGCGCCCCCGCTCGTCAAAGCCGCCGAACTCCCACAGGCAGCCGTCCATCGGCCGGCCATCCGGCTTGTGGAGCCAGCTCCGGTATCGCTCCACCCAGGCGTGTAGGTGCGGGCTGCCGACTTCCTCTTCGCCCTCGATCAGCCACTTGATCTTGAAGGGCAACCTGCCCTGCGTCGCCAACCAGGCTTCTAGGGCGTGAATGCGGGTCACCAGTTCGCCCTTGTCATCCGATGCGCCGCGGGCGAAGATCTTGCCGTCTCGGATGGTCGGCTCAAAGGGCGGCGACTCCCACAGCTCCAACGGCTCGGCAGGCTGCACGTCGTAGTGGTTGTAGATCAGCAACTCCTTGTCGCCTTCGCCGAGTTCGGCCCACACGACCGGCGGCGCGTCGCCTTCCGTCGGCACGACCTTGACTTCGGCGCCAAGCGCAGCCAAACGTCGCGCGACCAGGGCAGCCATTTCCGGGATGCCCTGGCCGGTGGCAGCGACGCTGGGTTGGCGCAGGAAGTCCTTGTAATCCTCGAGCAGGCGTTCGCGGTGCTCGCGGAGGTAAGCGTCGAACGATGCGGCGTTCATGTCGGCAATGGTAAATGCGGCGCCAGGCCCAGCGTCTGTGTGCAGACCCGCAAGACAAAGCGCGAGTGGGCGGGCAAAGACAGCGCCGTCGCCCACCCACGGGTTTTATAAATCAACGAATAGCTTGCCGCCCTCTTCGGTCACTGGAAAACTCTGAATCGGCGTTGGCTCTTTGCCCAGCGCAATGATCTTGCGCGACCACGCCGGCAGCTTTACGCCGGCCACGCCTTGCACCCAGTCCAGGTTCTTGCCTGTGCACAGGTCAAAGCGCGAGTTGTGGAACGGGCAGGTGATGACGCCGTTCTCCACCTTGCCGCCGGCTATTGGCAAGCCCAAGTGCGGGCACTTGTTGATGACGGCACAGTATCCACTCCCGACGCGCGCCACAACGATGCTCTTCCCTTCTACGTCGAAAGTCTTGGCGCCATGTGCCGGCACGTCTGCAGCGCTCCCGATCATCACACGCTTACTCATGGTTCACCTCGCACATGCGTAGTTCAACGGCAAATGCAATTGTATGCCAGTTGCAGAGCGATCCGCCGATGCGCGCGGTCACGTCGTGCCGGTCTCGGCGACGGCGGCAAAGACAAAACCGAGATACGCGCCGATCAACAGGTGCGTGTTGGCGACATACAACTTATCGAATAAGTGATGCACGGCCAGGTGCGTCCAGGCGCCGAGGATGCCGGCGCAGAGCGCGGATGAGAATGCGGAGAGGCTCCCTCGCCGTGCCGCCTGCCAAGTAACAGCGATGATCGTCGTCCAGAGCGCCAGGTAAGCGAGCAAGCCCACAGCGCCTGTCTCGGCGAAGATGTTGAGGTAGTAATTGTGCGCATGACCGAGCGCATTCTCCCAAGGCAGCAAGCGGAACGCCGGATACGCTGCCGCGTAGTTGCCGAAGCCCACACCCAGCCACGGGCTGGCCTCGATCATGCGCAGCGCAGCTTGCCAATGCGCTAACCGCTCGACCGTCGAGAAGGTGATTGGCGTGACATGCGCATTACGCACATCGAGGCCAAACGCGCTGCTTGGGTCGCTGAAGTACTGCAGTGTCGCTTCGAGCGATGTCGGAAGGTGGATTACATCGAAGGCGAACGCCGCTAGGGCCAACGCGAACGCCTCGCTCGCCCAGCGCCATGGTCGTTGCACCCATGCCAGGAACAATGCCGCACCGGCTGCTGCTGCGCCGACCAGCGCCCCACGTGAGCCGCTGGCGATGAGGGCGCGGACGCACAGCGCGGCAACGAATGCCGAAACTGTCAGGAGCAGGATGAGCCGACGCGCGCGGCCGGCGTGCATAGAACATCTCAGGACATCAGCGCGCCACCTCGACCAAACCTGAGCCGTCGCCCACAACGCCAGCGTGGCTGCGACCGGCCATGTCAGCCCCATGAACCCGCCAAATGGATTCGGCTGCTCGAATGTGCCGTAAGCGCGATAGGCATCCGTGCCACGAAGGCGAAACTCCGGCGGACCGAACCCGCGCACATCAGCCTGAATCAACCCAAAAGCGGCTTGACCGGCCGCAGCGATGAGAATCGCGCCGAGGACGATCCAGCGTTTGCGCGGATCTTGCTCGCCGGCCACGAGCAGTGCTACGGCGGCGATCTGCAGCCATTTGATGCACTCTGTGGCCCAGTCGCGGAAATCGCGCGCCGGGAAGAATGAGAGCAGGCAGACCGCGAGAAAAGCAGCGAACGCAACAGCAATCGCCGGTTGAGGCCGGATGACCGGGAAGCGGCGCGTGACAAGCCAGCGAAAGCTGTAGGCGATGAGCGTCAGAATCAGCACGAGCTGACCGCTGTCGAGCGGCAACTGCAACGTCACGCGCTCCAGCGGTTGAAACGGCCCGAAGACCAACGCCAGGGCGAGACCGAGGGTTGGTTCGGCGAAGATGGCTGCCACGGCCAATATGGCGGCAATGGCCGCGGCAAGGAGGAGGAGGTGGCGCTGCGGCAACAGCGCGACGACGCAACCGGCCAAGCAGGCAGTTGCGATTTGCAGCAAAGTCCTAAGCCCCGGCCGATTACGCCGAGCCAGTGTGTTCATCCGAACAGCTCGGCGAGCTCACCCTTCCACTCGATCAGGTGGATGTCCTGGACCGATTCGGCTTCGCGTTTGACCTGTGGGGTAATCCACCGACCGCCCAGGGCAGGATGAGCTCTCACGCCGGTCTTCGCCAGATACGCCGCACGTCTCATGGCGCGCTTCAAATCCGATTCGCCAACGCCCCAGGACACCTCGACGATCAGATAGACCGGCTGGCCATCGGTCTTCAAACGACCGGTGACAACTGCATCGGCGAGCGACAGATCGCGGAACTGTTCGTCGGTGAGTAAGCCATCTTCGAGCGCCGGCTCGACCAAGTCAACCAACTCTTCGTCGGTTAGAACATGTGGACGGTGCAAGATTTTGCCATACCAGGCCAGCGGGCGAGTGCGGAACGATTGCTCGATGGCGAAGCCTTGCAGTGTGCCTAGGTCTTCGCTCATCTGCCGCTGGGATATGACCAGCTCAGCGACTACCCCTTCCGTGCGCTTCTGCGCCTCCACCAGCTCGGCGATCGTCTTGTCCGTGCGCTTCTGCGCCTCCACCAGCTCGGCGATTTGTTGATCCACACGGTCAAGACGCGCCTCTGCACGCTTCTGCGCCTCCACCAGCTCGGCGATTTGTTGATCCACACGGTCAAGACGCGCCTCTGCACGCTTCTGCGCCTCCACCAGCTCGGCGATTTGTTGATCCACACGGTCAAGACGGGCCTCTGCACGCTTCTGCGCCTCCACCAGCTCGGCGATCGTCTTGTCCGTGCGCTTCTGCGCCTCCACCAGCTCGGCGATGCGATCGCCCAGCTCCCTAACGATCCGCGGCAGGTCTAATAACTCATCGGTCAGCACGAGGCGTCGCAGTTCCTGCCGCCATTGAGGGTGTTGCTCAAGCAGCTCGACAAGATCGTGAAAGTCGCTGACCGTGAATGCCATGTTGCAGAATTTTACGCTGCTTTTGGTTTACCCTTCACAAGCAGTGTCCATGTGCCGCGCTGCACCACGCTGCCATCTTGCTTTTTCACACTGACCTTAAAAGTCACCTTGCCGTTGCCCAGTCGTGGGAAGGCTTTGACTTCGGCGACTTCGGCTTCCAGGTGGATCGTATCGCCGATGAAGATGGGCGCAGTGAACTCCCACTCGATGCCGCGAAAGACTTCCACTGTGCCGAGCAGGAAACCCATTTGGAAGGCCAATCCGCTGGCGATGCTCAGGCCAAGCAAGCCGTGCGCGATGCGCCGGCCGAACAGATGGCCCTGGGAGAAGGTTTCGCTGGTGTGAATTTCATTGTAGTCGCCGCTCAAGCCGGCGAACATGACGATGTCGGCCTCGGTGATGGTGCGGCTGGGCGATGTGGCTTTGTCGCCAACGACGAAGTCCTCGAAGTACAAACCTTGCGGTGTAGTGAGCGCCATGAGGCTGATTGTATAAGGGCGAGGCGGTCGGGGCCGACGCGTGCGCTGCTGTGCGCTACTTGGTCAGCACAACGATCATGCGCCCGGAATCGTTATCCAGCGGCGGCGGCGGGATCAGCATATCGCCATACCAATGCACGGCCGAGAACGCCTCCGCGAGATCAATCAGCGCCTGTAGTTCCTGCGTCTGATACCAGCGATGGGGCTGCCGGTGTTCGACGACGCGTTCTGGCCGGCCGGCCTCGCGTATCGTCAGCCGAGCGGTCACCAGCCATTGTTGGGTGATCCAGTCATACGGATCATCGGCCGCGCCGAACAGCACGTCTACTTCGGTGTAAGGCTCATCGGCGAAGTAGGGCACATCGGTGGAGCGAGACAGCCACGTGTTGGGCAGGCTATCGCGCCAGATCGTGGATGGATGCGCCATCTCAATCACGAAGACGCCGCCGCGCAGCAGACTGCGCGATACCGATTTGAGATGCGAGACGACCTGCGCGTTCGTCACTAGATGCGATAGACTTTCCATGAGGTTCGCGGCTAACGCCACCGGCGGATCGAGCGTGAAATCGGCCATGTCGGCGGCCACGGTCTCCAGAACGACGCCATCGCGCTTCGCGCCCTCGCGCGCGTAATCGAGCATATCGGGTGAAAGATCAAGCGCCACCGCGCGCCAACCGCGCCTGGCAAATTCGCGCGCATGACGCGCCGGGCCGCAGGCCAGTTCGAGGAAAGCGGGAGCAACACCCTCGGCGACGCAGCCATGCGTCCGCAGACACCATTCGAGGAAGTTGCACTCATCCACAAAGTCCCGATCGCTGAAAGCGATGTCGTAGGCGCGCGCGTTGGCGTAGAACTCCGGCGATGTCACGGGGTCGAATTCTATGCCCCTCTACAATTCAATCAAGAGGCAGCCCGTCAGAATCCATGAAAGTCATCACGCTCGAAGCGCCGGGGCAATTCGCCCTTGGGGCAGCGCCCTCGCCTGGTGCGCCTGGCCCCGGTGAAGCCCTGGTGCGCGTGCATCGCGTCGGCATCTGTGGCACCGATGTGCATGCTTACCGCGGTCGGATGCCCTACCTTGCCTACCCACGCATCCTCGGCCACGAACTCGGCGTCGAAGTGATCGCCGTGGGCGACGGCGTAACGAACGTGCGAGCCGGCGACCGCTGCGCTGTTGAACCTTATCTGAACTGCGGGCGCTGCATCGCCTGCCGCGCCGGCAAGACGAACTGCTGCGCCAGCTTGCAAGTATTGGGGGTGCATACCGACGGCGGCATGCGCGACCAGATCATCGTGCCGGCGCACAAGCTGCATCCGGCGAACGACTTGAGCTACGAACAACTTGCCCTGGTCGAAACCCTGGGCATCGGGGCGCATGCCGTGGCGCGCGGCCACGTGCAACCCGACGAATGGACGCTGATCATCGGCGCCGGGCCAATCGGCCTGACGATCATCCAGTTTGCCCAACTCATCACGTCCAGGATGATCGTGATAGACGTGAATCCGCTGCGGCTGGACTTCGTGAGCGCGCATTTCATGGTCACCCATGCGCTGCGCGCCGATGACGAGCCACTATCGAAGATCGAAGCGATCACCCATGGCGATCTGCCCACGGTCGTCTTTGACGCAACGGGCAATCTGGAGAGTATGGTCGGCGCCTTTCGCTACGTCGCACATGGCGGCCGGCTGATCTTCGCCGGGCTGGTCAACGCCGACATCACCTTCAGCGACCCCTTCTTCCATCGCCGCGAGATCACGCTGCTGGCCACGCGCAACAGCACCGCACGCGACTTTCAGCGCATCCTCAGGCTCATCCGCGAGGGCCGGGTGGACACACGGCATTGGGTGACGCATCGCGCGCCAGCCGAGGCCATGATCGGGATATTTGAGAGCTGGTTGAGACCGGAGAACGGCGTGATCAAGGCGATGGTGGAATTCTGAGGTATAGTTGCGACAGTATGCGAAGGACGCTGCGCACCCATAACGACGATGATAACGATGCCTTCTCCCAAGCAGGCGTCGCCTGAGTCGTTGCGCGCAGAACGGAGCTTGAGACTGAGGGTCGCCTGATATGGGCGGCCTTTTTTGTCAGTTCGTGGCGTGCGACGCCAGCAACATCTGTAACCTTCATCCGAGGTTGGCAATCATGTTAAAGACGAAGACCTGTGGTGAATTACGCAAAGAGCATGTGGGGCAACATGTCACGCTCGCCGGATGGGTGCATCGCCGGCGCGATCACGGCGGGGTGATCTTCATTGACCTGCGCGACCGCTTCGGTCTGACGCAGATCGTCATCAATCCCGTGCACGTGAGCAGCCCGGAAATCTTCAAGCTGGCCGAGTCGCTGCGCAACGAATATGTGATTCAGGTTGAGGGCCAGGTCACCCTGCGGCCAGCGGGCATGGCGAACCCCAAAATGTCAACCGGCGAGGTTGAGGTGATGGTCTCGCAGTTGGTGCTGCTTAACCCGGCCAAGACGCCGCCGTTCGTCATTGACGACGAGGGCCGCGACGTGGACGAGAACCTGCGCCTCAAATATCGCTATCTGGATCTGCGGCGCGAACGCATGGCGCGCAACCTGACGATCCGCCATACGTTCGTCAAGTTCATCCGGGACTATCTGGACGCACGCGGTTTCATCGAAGTCGAGACGCCGATCCTGTTCAAGACCACGCCGGAAGGCGCGCGCGACTACCTGGTGCCCAGCCGCGTGCATCCCGGCTGCTTCTATGCGCTGCCGCAAAGCCCACAGCAATTGAAGCAGTTGCTCATGGTCGCTGGCGTCGAGCGCTACTTCCAGATCGCCCGCTGCTTCCGCGACGAGGACCAACGCGCCGACCGGCAACCCGAATTTACCCAGCTTGACCTGGAGATGAGCTTCGTGGATCGCGAGGACGTGCTCAACCTGGTCGAAGGGCTGCTGACCGAATTCACCGAGCGCTATGCGCACCTACACGGCAAGCGGCTGCTGTTTAAGCCCTTCCTGCGTCTGTCCTACGAAGCGGTCATGGAACGCTTTGGGCGCGACAAGCCCGACCTACGCTTTGGCATGGAGCTGTTCGACGCGACCGACATCACGCGCGGTTCGGAGTTTCTGCCATTTCGTGCGGCGCACGTCAAGGGTCTCTGCGCGCCCGGCTGCGCCAGCTACACGCGCAAGCAGACCGACGAGTTGACCGAGTTCGCCAAGAATAACGGCGCCAAGGGCCTTGTCGTGCTGTGGCACGACCCGGATGGCATCCGCAACAGCGGCGCCGGCGCTAAGCTCAGCCAGGCCGAGAAAGACGCCATCATCGCACGAGCCGGCTCGAAGCCCGGCGACCTGATCCTGTTGGTCGCCGACGACAGCCGCAAAGCAGTCAACGAAGCGCTGGGCGAGCTGCGCCACGAGCTGGGCATGCGGCTCAAACTGGCCGACGAGAGCGTGATGGCTTATTTGTGGGTGGTGGACTACCCGCTGTTCGAGTGGAACGAAGCGGAGCAGCGCTGGGACCCATCGCACCACATGTTTACCGCGCCCCAAGATGAACATCTCGCCTTGCTGGAATCCGATCCAGGCCAGGTGCGCAGCAAACAATATGACTTGGTGTGCAACGGCTATGAGGTTGGCGGCGGCAGCATCCGAATCCACCGCCGCGAGGTGCAGGAGACCGTGATGCGGCTCATCGGCCTGGAGATGGAAGAGGCGCGGCGCAAATTCGGGCACATCCTCGAGGCGTTTGAATACGGCGCCCCGCCGCACGGCGGCATCGCGCCCGGCGTTGATCGGCTGACCATGCTGTATTGCAGCGAGCCGAACATCCGTGAGGTGATGGCGTTCCCCAAGAACCAGCAGGCCATGGATGTGATGGCCGGCGCGCCGTCGCCGGTATATGAGCAGCAACTGAAGGAACTGCACATCCGCCTGGCGCTCCCGTAAGTCCCGAAGCGTCAAAGAGCGACAGCGCAGCCATAGCGGGCTGCGCTGTCGCGTTGTGACCAGCGTTCGCCTAAAGCTTCTTCTCTGAGCTGTGGCCCGGGAAGGCTTTGGCGCCGGGATGCAGATACTGGTAGGCAAAGTTCACCGCGCGCGTCGCCTGGGCAAAGCCCTCGACGATGAGGTTGAGCGGCTCTTCGCCGGGCAACGCGGCGATGTCGCCGGCGGCATAGACGCCAGGGATGTTGGTCTCCTGTTTGGTATTGACACGGATGTAGCGCGTGCCTTCCATCTCCAATCCCCAGTTTTTGATCGGGCCGAGGTCAACGCTATACCCCAGCGTGAGGATCACAGCATCCACCGGCAGCGTCATTTCCTCCTTAGTGCGGTTGTCGAAGATGACCGCATACTCCACCTTGCCGTTGCCGCCGACCGTCTTGAGTTCGTAGAACAGTTTGACCTCCACCGAGGAATTCAACAACTCAGTCACCGATGCGCCATGGGCGCGGAACTGATCGCGCCGGTGAATCAGCGTAACATGCTTGGCGTAGTCTTTGAGGTTGAGCGCCCAGTCCACCGCTGAATCCCCGCCGCCCACGATCAAGATGCGCTTGCCGCGGAAGGCGGCCTTCTCCTTCACGGTGTAATACAGGCCATGCCCTTCGTAAGGGACCAGTTCCGGATTGGGCAGCTTCTTGGGCTGAAAGGCGCCCACACCCCCGCAAATCACCACGACGCGGGTGTAATGCTCGCCTTTGTGCGTCACGAGCTTGAACGTGCCGTCCGGCTGCCGCTCTAATTGCTCTACCCGCTCGCCCAGCACGATAGTCGGCTTGAACATTTTCGCCTGCTCAGCCAGGTGCTTGACCAAATCCATCGCCAGGATTTTGGGATAGCCCGGGGTGTCGTAGATGAACTTTTCGGGGTATAGCGCCGTCAACTGCCCGCCGAGGTCATCGAGGGCGTCAATCACTTTCACCTTCATCTCGCGCAGACCGGCATAGAAGGCGCCGAACAAGCCCGATGGGCCGGCGCCGATGATCGTCACATCATATAGGTCGCGCGTGCCATTACTACCATTCGTGTTCACAGTCATAGCATCGCTCTCCTAAAAACCGTGCCGATTGTAACATCGGCACCGGCTGTTCCCCTCACAATTTGCTGCGATAATTGATAGAGTTCGAGCCTGCTGGGCGGTCGCGTCCCGCAAGGCGGGATGAGGAAAGTCCGGACTCCACAGGGCACGGTGCTGGCTAACGGCCAGGCGGGGTGACCCGACGGAAAGTGCAACAGAAAACATACCGCCCGCAAGGGTAAGGGTGAAATGGTGCGGTAAGAGCGCACCGGCGTCGCAGCGATGCGACGGCCTGGCAAACCCCACCGGGAGCAACGCCAAGACGCGCAGATGAGGCGGCCCGCTGATGCGCAGGTAGGCGGCTGGAGGCGCGCAGTAATGCGCGTCCTAGAGGGATGATCGCCTCGGGCCTTGGGGCCTAGACAGAATCCGGCTTATAGGCAGGCTCGAGCAGCCTACAGACGCATGAAAACACACGATGGCCGTAACCCTGGCATCCCGCTCGACTTAAGCTGGGTGGAAGCTGCGCGCGTGAACCGCAGCGCTGTAGAGCGCCGGAGCGCAACATTGCCGGCGCGACGTTCGGTCAAGCAAGCCTGGCAGGCCGCCTGGCTGCTCCGCGCCATTACACTCATGGACTTGACGACGCTTCAGGGGGATGACACGCCCGGCAACGTGCAGCGCCTGTGCGCTAAGGCGCGCCGGCCCGTGCGCAGCGACCTGCTCGTGGCGCTCGGCGCGCGCGAGTTGCCGATCTGCGTGGCCGCTGTGTGCGTCTATCACGAGATGGTGCCCGTCGCCGTGAAAGCGCTCGCCGGCTCCAACATCCCCGTTGCGGCCGTCTCCACTGGCTTCCCCGCCGGCATGACTCCGCTCGACCTGCGCGTGAAAGAAATCGAATACGCCATCGAGATGGGCGCTCAAGAGATAGACATCGTGATCTCCAGGCGGCACGTGCTCACCGGAAACTGGGCCGCGCTCTACGACGAAGTCCGCGCCTTCCGAGCGGCATGCGGCCATGCCCCCATGAAGACGATCCTGGAGGCCGGCGAACTGGCCACGCTGCGTCAGGTGTATCAGGCCAGCCTGGTGTGCATGATGGCCGGTGCCGACTTTATCAAGACCTCGACCGGGAAGGCAGCGGTCAACGCAACGCTGCCGATTGGCCTGGTGATGTGCCGAGCGATTCGCGACTACGCCGCGCGCACAGACTACCCCGTGGGGTTCAAGCCGGCCGGCGGCATTCGCACCGCCAAGCAAGCGCTTGACTGGATGATCCTCATTAAGGAGGAGTTGGGCGATGAATGGCTGCGGCCGAGCCTCTTTCGTTTCGGCGCCAGTGCGCTGTTGGCCGACATCGAACGGCAGCTCGAACATCACGTCACCGGCGCCTATTCGGCGTCGTTCAGACACCCCATGGTCTAAACGTGGTCAATATTGCGCGCAGGGGTCAGGTTCTCGTCTGATGAAGCGCTCGTAAGTGGCCCAGGTCGAACTCGGTTTCTACATCGTCCTCGGTCATAAAAGACTGCAACGTGCTGGTAGGGCGACATCGTGCCTTCAGCATGCGGCCGATAGCAGCCGCCGTCACCCCTTTGCCCACCGAGCTGACGCCGCCTGTGCAAAAAAAAGAATTTGGGTAGGCTGCTCTCCTCGAATAGTTCCTGAACCGACTGATTTGACTTTTCTGCCGCTCGTCTCTCGCGCATAGCCGCAGGATGGAAAGCACAATAGGGAGCACGTCCTTGCTCCCTAAAACCGATCGTAGGCTTAGGTTACATGGCGCGCACAAAAGGCGCTGACCAAGAGATTTTGCGGCGCGTCGCATTATGGCGCCGACAGATGAACCGATTTGCAAAAACCTCTCGCACTTGACAAAGGATACCACCTTGAGTAGATTATTGTCCGCGTTGCTCGGCCAGCCCACATTGGGCGCTCATAAGGCTACTCACGCGTAACCATGTCAACCTCGTTCGCCCTTGTGTTCTGGATTAGTTAGAGTCAACCAAATCTTTCAAAGGAGTGAGAAAGAGCCATGAGATATCAATCCGGTAAATGGTTGCTTACCACGTTCTTGATCGGTGCGCTCGCTGCATGCGCACCGGCCGCACCGGCCGCTCCCACGGCTGCGCCGGCCGCTCCTACAGCCGCGCCAGAACCCACGGCCGCGCCTACAGCCGCGCCGGCTGAACCCACGGCGACGATGGCCCCCGCCGCGCCGGCCATGAGCGGCAAGATCAAGATCGCTACGCAAAGCCCACTCTCCGGCCCACAGGCTGCGCTCGGCACCGGCATCCGCAACGGCGCCGATCTCGGCCTGCAGGATATGGGCAAGATGCTGACCGACATGGGCTTTGAAGTCGAGCTGGCGCCGTTCGACGACCAGGCCAAGCCGGAAGTCGGCGCTGCGAACGCTAAGAACATCGCCTCCGACCCCGATATTCTCTGCATCGTCGGTCACCTGAACTCCGGTGTCGCGCTGGCTTCGCTGCCGACCTACAAGGACAACAGCCTCGCGATGGTCTCGCCGGCCAACACCAACCCGAAGATCACGGAGAGCGGATATCAAAACGCCTTCCGTGTGGTGGGTCGCGATGACGTTCAGGGCGCCGTGGGTGAGGAGTTCGCTCGCACCGAGATGCAAATCAAGAGCGTCTACATCATCCACGACAAGACCGACTACGGCCAGGGCGTCGCCGAGTTCTTCCGCCAGCAAGCCGAGAAGAACGGCATCCAGGTCTTGGGCTTCGAGGGCACGGAGGAGAAGTCGAACTTCGAGTCCATCCTGACGCCGATTCAGGCCGCCAACCCGGATCTGATCTACTTCGGCGGCATCTATGACCAAGCCGGCCCGTTGTTCCGCCAGGCACGCGACCGCGGCATCACGGCCAAGTTCCTCGGTCCCGACGGCTTGGACTCGCCCGAGCTGCTGAAGCTGGCCGGCGACGCGGTGAAGGGCATGTACTACACGTCGGTGGCCGCACCCGTCAGCCAGTTCCCCGATGCCGCCAAGTTCGCCGAAGACTACAAGGCCAAGTTCAACGAGGATGCGCCGCCGTTCTCCGCGCAAGCCTATGACGCGATGGGCATCTGCATCCGCGCGATCGCGCAGGCGGCCGAGAAAGCCGGCGGCAAGCCCTCCCGCGAGCAGGTCGTCCAGGCCATTCGCGATGCGGGCGAATACAAGGGCATCACCGGTGCCTACACCTTCAACGCCAAGGGCGATCCCGTCACCTCCACCTACTTCGTATTGCAGGTGAGCGATAAAGACGGCGAACCCGGCGAGGTGTGGAATGCAAACGCCGTGGTCAAGAAGTTGGACATCCCGGCGCCGTAAAGCCCATCCGATCACCGCTGCCGCATGAAACGGGCGGGGGAGTTTCTACCCACCCCCGCCCGTTTTGTATTAGACTGTGCGGCCAAGCAGCGCAGACGCGCCTGCGCGGTCGAAGATCGAAAGAGCTGAAACCAAAGCTGATCAGTCTACCTCCCTATGGCGATTGCAGCAGATGCTCTTCCCGCCCCTGCCAGCCGCCGCACGCTGCGCATGACCCTGGCCGGCGTGTTCGGACCGCTGGGACAAGTGTTCATCTTCGTCGTCGGCAGCGCCATCGTGCTCAGTGTGATTACGGTGCTGGTCGCCTTTCTGTTGCGCGGCACGCGCACCAACGTAGACCTCGTCCAGGCGACGCTCACCATCCTGCCGCAGGTGATCGTTGACGGATTGGTGCGCGGTTTCCTGTTTGCCACGATCGCGCTTGGCTACACCATGGTGTACGGCGTGCTGGAATTCATCAACTTCGCGCACGGCGAAATCTTCATGGTCGGCGCGTTCTCCGGCGCCGCGCTAGGCACAGTATTCGCCGCATCGGGAATACTGAATGCCCTCCCGCCTTTGTTGTTCGTCCTGATCGCGGTGATCGTGGGCATGGTGATCAGCGGCACGCTGGCCGTCACGATCGAACGCATCGCCTATCGTCCACTGCGCAACGCGCCTCGCCTGGTGCCGCTGATCTCAGCCATCGGCGTTTCGTTGTTGCTGCAAGATGGCATGCGCCTGATCGCGAACGTGACCGGCCTGGGCTTCAACGCACGCTTCCCGACGCCGAACTTCGGCCCACCGTTGCAACTGGCGCAGATCCCCGCGGCCGATGGGCGCACCATCCCGCTCATCCTCGACGTGCGCGCGCTGATCTTCATCGTTGCCGCCACGCTGATGTTGATCGGGTTGAACTATCTGGTAAACGCCACCAAGCTGGGCACGGCCATCCGCGCTGTGGCGCAAGACCGCCCGACGGCCAGCCTGATGGGGATCAACGTCAACCAGATCATCGCGCTCACCTTCCTGATCGGCGGCGCGCTGGGTGGCGCGGCCGGCGTGCTCTTCGGCATCCGCGTGGGCACGGTCAACCCCTACATCGGCTTTCTCCCCGGCCTGAAAGCGTTTACCGCGGCGGTGCTGGGCGGCATCGGCAACATTCCGGGCGCGATGGTCGGCGGGATCGTCTTGGGTTTCCTGGAGGCGTTCGTGGCCTCTTATCTGTCGCTGCTCACCGGCGGCGCATTCTCCGGCGCCAGTTACGCCGACATCGTGGCGTTCGCCATCTTGATCCTGATTTTGATCTTCCGCCCATCCGGCCTGCTGGGCGAAGCCGTCGCGCAAAAGGTGTAACCCATGGGCACGACTTCCCTGCCGAACTCTCCGTTCGCTGCGCTGAATCGCGGGCTACTGGCTTACGTCGCACTCACGGCCTACATCGTCGTGACCAGCGCCCTGATGCTGATGAACACGCGCACCAGCCTCGGCACAGATGTGTTGTTCATCTTGTTCCTGTTGAGCTTCTTGTTGCTTTACCGCGCCAAGGTATCGAACGGCTATAAGCTGGCGCTCGGCGCGATCATGCTGATTGGCGTCGTGCCCTACTTCGGCACGATGAACGCCTACTACATCGAGTTGGCCATCCAGGCCGGCATCTTCGTCGCGTTGGCGCTCGGGCTGAACGTGGTGGTGGGCTTCGCCGGCTTGCTCGACCTCGGCTATGTGGCCTTCTTCGCCGTCGGCGCGTATCTCTGGGGCATTTTCAGCACGGATCAGATCGGACTGATCTCGCCGGGCGCCTCCCCGGTCTCGTCACAGTTGTTCTATCTGTTCATGGCGCTGGGGCTATTCTTGGGCGCGTTCTTCGGCGTCTTGCTCGGCCTGCCGGTGCTGCGCTTGCGCGGCGACTACCTGGCCATCGTCACGCTCGGCCTGGGCGAGGTGATCCGCGTGCTGGCGGTGAACCTGGATCGGCCGATCAACATCACCAACGGCTCGCAGGGCATCAAGTCCATCGCCCGGCCCCCGTTGCCCGACTTCTTGCGCGCGCTCTTCCCGGGGCTAAACGATCCCCAACTCTACCAACTCTTCATCTATGCGCTGGCGCTGCTGGTGGTGGGCCTGACCGTGCTGACCGTCTTCCGGCTGAAGAACTCGCGCATCGGCCGCGCCTGGGAGGCGATCCGCGAGGATGAGACGGCGGCCGTCGCCATGGGCATCCCGCTGGTGCGGATGAAGCTGATGGCTTTCGCCGTGGGCGCGTCGTTCGCCGGCGTGATGGGCGTGTTGTTCGCAGCCAAACAACAGTTCATCAATCCGCCGACCTTCGACCTGATTCGCTCCATCGGTATCTTGGCCATGGTGATCCTCGGCGGCATGGGCAGCATTCCCGGCGTGATCCTCGGCGGCGTGCTCGTTACGCTGCTCGACTTGCAGATCCTGCCACGCATCGCCACCGAGCTGAGCGCGCTCAAGCGGCAGGGGGTCGTCATCCCGGACTGGTTCGATCCGGCGCAATATCAGCGCGCGCTGTTCGGATTGCTGCTGATCATCATGATGATCTTCCGGCCGGAGGGCATCTTGCCCGACCAGCGCCGGCGTGAAGAAGCACACGCGACTGAGGAGCAGGAGGCATTGGTCGAAGTCGAAACCGGCGAAGCCAAACCGGCATAGAGGACAATCATGGCGCTACTCGAAGCACAAAACGTCACCAAGTCCTTTGGCGGTCTGACCGCGGTGAACAATGTGTCGCTCACCGTCGAACGCGGCAGCATCGTCAGCGTGATCGGCCCCAACGGCGCCGGCAAGACCACGTTCTTCAACGTACTGACAGGCATCTACAAGCCCGATCACGGTAGCATCATCTTCGACGGCGCATCCATTGCCGGCCAGCGCCCCGACCAGATCACCCGGCAGGGCATCGCCCGCACCTTCCAGAACATCCGGCTGTTCAACAACATGACCGCCATCGAAAATGTGCTGGTGGGGATGCACGCGCGCTTAAGCGCCAAGATGTGGCAGATCATCTTCCAAAGCCCAAGCGTGCGCGCCGAGGAGCCGCGCGCCCGCGCCCGCGCTCGCGAGCTGCTGAAATTCGTCGGCCTGGAAGGCCGGTATGACGAGCTGGCCAAGAACCTGCCCTACGGCGACCAGCGCCGGTTGGAGATCGCGCGCGCGCTAGCCACCGAGCCGAAGCTGATCTTGTTGGACGAGCCGACCGCCGGCATGAATCCCCAAGAGACGCTCGAAGCGACGCGGCTGATCCAGCGCCTGCGCGACGAATTGGGGCTGACGGTGATCCTGATCGAGCACGATATGCGCGTGGTCATGACCATCTCCGAGCGCATCTCGGTGCTAGACTACGGCGAGAAGATCGCCGAGGGCAAGCCGGAGGAGATTCGCGCCAACGCACGCGTCGTGGAGGCTTATCTGGGACGCGGCGCGACGGCCGGCGATTAAAGGACACAGGAGTTCATCGAGCGCAGCATGACACTACTCGAGCTGAAAGACGTCCACACCTACTACGGCAATATCCACGCCCTCAAAGGCATCTCGCTATCGGTCGAGAAAGGCGAGATCGTCACGTTGATCGGGTCGAACGGCGCCGGAAAGAGCACCACGCTGCGGACGATCTCCGGACTGCTGACGCCGCGCCACGGCGAAATCTTGCTGGAGGGGCAGCGGATTGACCACCTGCCGGCGCACGAGATCGTCGCCCGCGGCGTGTTGCAATCCCCCGAAGGGCGGCGCATCTTTCCCCGGCTGACGGTGCGCGAGAACCTGGAGATGGGCGCCTATCAGCGTCGCGACGCCGACGGCGTCCGACAGGATATGGAGCGCGTGTTCACACTCTTCCCGCGCTTGCGCGAACGCATCAACCAGCGCGGCGGCACGCTCTCCGGCGGCGAGCAACAGATGCTCGCCATCGGCCGAGCGCTCATGGGCCGGCCGCGCGTGTTGTTATTGGATGAACCTTCAATGGGCTTGGCGCCGGTGCTCGTCGAGCAAATCTTCAACATCATCCAGGAGATCAACCAGCAGGGGACGACCATCCTGCTGGTGGAGCAGAACGCGCGCCTGGCGCTGGGCATCGCCCACCGCGGCTACGTGTTGGAAACCGGCCGGATCACGCTCACCGGCGAGGGTAGGTGCCTGCTCGACGATCCGCGGGTGAGAGCTGCCTACCTGGGCGAATCGGAACACTGACGTGAGCGACTACCGAAGGTCGCACCGCTATGCAAGCGCTTGCGCCAGATCGGCGATGATGTCATCGGCGCCCTCGCAGCCGACCGGCAGCCGGATCAGCCCGGGTGCGATGCCGGCTTGAGCATGCGCTCGTCGGTCTGCTGCGTCTCTACACCGCCCAGGCTAATGGCGAGGATACAGAGCTTCGTCCGCCCGATGACGCGATAGGCCGCATCGTAGCCGCCCTTTACCCCGCAGGCGATCATCCCGCCGAAGCCGCCGGGCATTTGCCGCTTCGCCAGCGCCCTGCGGACGCCACCTGAGGCCGGAGTGATACACCTTGCTCACCGCGGGGTGCACTTCGAGGAATCGCCCCACGGCCAGGGCATTGGCATTGTGCCGCGCCATGCGCAGCCCGTAGGTCAGCAGGCCGCGCCGCAAACGGCCGCATCCGCATTGCCAATGGTCAGGCCACATCATCCTGCCACGCAGTCCAGGACTCGCCGCCGTGCGCATCTTTACGCGCTATGAACAGCGCGTAATCCTCCAGCCGGCGTCTGCTCTGCAGAATTCCCCTTGGATGAAGCAGAATGCCGCTCGGCTTTCCTATAGCGCATTCCTCGCGATGACGTGCGATGTTATGGTAACCCAAACGCACGGTTCCGGCTGCCCTCTGCCTCTAGAGCTTTAACCAACTTTTTAAAACCTGTTTACGCCGGCCTCACCACTTCCTCCCCACCTTCCGTTATCTTCATTTGGCTTAACCAACATTACACTGATGGAGGATAACAGATGAATCGCTTTATCAAAGCATGTGTCGCCGGTATCGCGGCTTTCGCGCTAGCACTGATCGCCTTGCAACCGGCTTTCGCCAAGCCCAATGACGGCAACTTCAAGTTCTACGGCACCGTGCAGAGCCTGCCGGCCGGCCTATACGGCGCATGGGTAGTGGATGGCCGCACCGTCAACGTCGGCCCCGGCGCCGCGATCAAGCAGAAGTACGGCCCCATAGGGGTAGGGTCCTACGTAGGAGTGAAAGGCTGGTTACAGCCAGACGGCTCAGTGAACGCCACAAAGATTGACGGCAAGCGCGGCAACGGCGGCGGGCCTGGCTACTATGTGAAGTTCTACGGCGTAGTGCAGAATTTGCCTGCCGGCCTATACGGCGCATGGGTGGTAGATGGCCGCACCGTCAACGTCGGCCCCGGCACCATGATCAAGCAGAAGTACGGCCCCATCAGCGTCGGCTCCATCGTCGAAGTGAAGGGCTACCAGCAAGCCGACGGTTCGGTGAACGCCACAAAGATTGACGGCAAGCGATAAGCAATATTCCCAGCGAGATCACCCAGCAGAGTGGGTAGCCCGATCAGGCTACCCACTCTGCTTGCATGAGACACTCGATGAACATCGCAGCCTCCGATCGAGTGCGGCACAGGCCTGACGCTGTTGCATCGCGGCCAGATGTAGGATTCTGACCATGACACCCGAACATGGTGCATCCGAAAGATACACGCAACTGCGCTCGCCGCTGTTGCAGATCATCGAGGACGACCCCACGATTGCCGAGCCGCTTATGTTTGGCCTAGCGAAAGAAGGCTTTCAAGTCATGCACGCCAGTAATGGAGCAGAGGGGTTGGAGCAAATCGGCCAACAGCGCCCCGACCTGGTGTTGCTGGACATCATGCTGCCCGACATGGACGGCTATGAAATCTGCCGCAGGCTGCGCGCGCGCGACCCCGCCCTACCCATCATCATGTTGACGGCGCGCGGGCAAGAGATGGAACGCGTGATGGGCCTGGAGATCGGCGCCGACGATTACATCGTTAAACCGTTCAGCTTCCGCGAGCTGGTGGCGCGCATCCAGGTACAGCTTCGGCGCATCGGCAGGCAACCAACCGAGACGCCGTCGGTGCTCTCCATCGGCGACATCACCCTAGACATCCAGGCCCGCCAAGCATCACTGCGCGGACAACCGGTCAAACTCAGTCAGCGCGAATTCGACCTGTTGCTGGCGCTCATGCAACATGCCGGCCAGGCGCTCTCGCGCCAAGAACTACTGGACCGGGTGTGGGGTGAGACGTGGGTGGGCAATCCGCGCGTGCTCGATGTCTATATCCGCTGGTTGCGCGAAAAGTTCGAGGCTGATCCAGCCAACCCGTGCTATCTGGAGACCGTCTATGGCTACGGCTACCGCTTCAAGCGCCCAAGCGATCGCTAAACCCAGCAAGCGACGTTTGACGCTGCGCGCCCAACTCATCCTCACCCATTGGCTCATCGTGTTCTTTGGACTGGGCGGGTTGGTGATCTGGTCGGCGTATCGCAGTCAGGTTGAAATTATCGAAAGCACCGAGCATGACCTGGAGATACAGAACCACCTGCTGGCCATCGTGCTCCATGATCAAATCGAGGCGACGCTGAACGGCTATCTTTCGTCTGAAATGCTGCGCGAGGAGTTGGTTCTGCACCGCGAGAACCCAGAGACGCGGATCACCGTGCTGGACGATGAGCTATTCGTGCTGGCGAGCACCGATCCGAAAGTGCCGATCGGCAAAGAGGATCAGCACATCGAACTCGTAGCCGCTCGCAACCGCCGCGAGGAACATGACATTCGCTGGGACTCTATCAGCAACGCCGAACGCGTATTCACAGCAGCGCCGGTGCTGGACGCTAACAAAGAGTCGATTGCTTACATCCAACTTTCGGCGCCCATGCAACCCGTGCGCGAGCGGATCTATGCGTCTTGGAGCATGTTGGGCGGTGTGTGGCTGCTTATCACGTTGATCGCCGGCGGGATCGCCGTCATCACTGCCCGGCGCATGGCGCAGCCACTGACCGACTTGACTCGAGCAGCGCAGTCCATGGCGCACGGCGAATTGCACCAACAGGCTGCCATCAGCGGGCCGCAGGAAGTCGCCAAGCTCGTCGAGGTCTTCAACAGCATGTCCGAGCGACTGGAACGGATGATCAACCGGCAAAAGCAGTTCGTCGCCAACGCCGCCCACGAATTGCGCTCGCCGCTCGCCGCAATGCGCCTGCGGCTGGAGATGATGCAAGCGCAGCGCTTAACGCCGGACGAGACGCCGCAATTTCTGGATGCAGTGTTGCGCTCGCTTGATCAACTGCACCGCACGATTGATCAATTGTTGATGCTCTCTGCATTGGACGAGGGCAATCATCCGCCGCTGGCGCCGCTAGACCTTGCGCCCATGCTCTATGATTTGGCCGAACAGGTGCAACCCCTGGCGCACACGGCCAACGTCACGGTCGAGGTAGACGTGCCCCCGCACCTTCCGCCGGTGCTGGCCAACGCCGAGCAGATGCGCGTGATGGTGTGGAACTTATTGGACAACGCCTGTAAATACACGCCGGCCGGCCGACGCATTGGCGTGCGGGCCGAGGCCAAAGACGGCCAGGTGTGCGTGCAGGTGTGGGACAACGGCCCCAGCTTGCCGCCCGACGTGCAGGCACGCCTGTTCGAGCGCTTTCAACGCGGCGCACGCGATCGCCACCGGCGCGCCGGCAGCGGGTTGGGCTTGGCGCTGGTGCATGAACTGGCGCAGGTCAACCGCGTCCGAATCAACGTGGAAAGCCGGCCCGATCGCGGCACGACGTTCACCCTGTGCTGCGACGTTCATCGCACGGATGCGCCTCGGCCAGGTTCACCCCAGCCCACCAGCGCACCGCGAGGATAATCCATGATTGCGATGGGAAAAGCCCAGTTCCATCCTCTTTCTGCCGGCCCAGGTCCGGCGCAACCAAGCGCTGTGGCGCGACCTCCTCGAGTTGTTATTGATTGCAGCCGGCAGAGGGGTATGGCTCTATCACCGCTTCTTTGTTGCTGCGCCCAGCGCAACTAACCCGAGGCGCATCACCTTTCATCGCATGATCGGCCTACCCGGCGATGTGCTCGACTTCCGCGGAGCGCAGGTAACCATTAACGGCCGGCTGCTGGTCGAGCCTGACCTGCCTGAGGGGCGTGAGCGCATGAACCTTGAGGTCACGACCGTCGCCCAATGTCGCGTCGGCCCGGATCGCTCCTCGCCGACAACCGAGCGCTGGGCGAATTCACGCGCGCCCAGCTGATGGGCCGCACTTGGATCATCTATTGGCCGCCACAATCTGCCGCCGCTATAGCGCACGCCCAGCCCACCTGTAGTGAACCGTCGCACGCCACACCAAGCACGCCTACAGTGGATGCATCGTATGCGCGTGCGCGCCAGGACGCAATTCCGATGGCCCCACCCGACCGGACAACCGCGCTGAGTAAGATCAGCGCCCTGTGCCGCGCCATCTACGGCGATGTGCTTGGTGCAGCAGCATACGCGCGCCTCCAGCAGGTCATCGCTGCGCATCCCCCGCTGACGCCAAAACATTCTGCTGAACTCACACAGCGCGACGCCATGCTGATCACCTATGGGGATCAAGTGCGCGCGCCGGGCCAGCCTCCGCTTCAGACGCTGGCCGACTTTTGCGCGCGTCACCTCACTGGCGCGATCAGCACCATTCATCTCCTGCCGTTTTATCCCTACACCTCGGATGACGGATTCGCCGTGGTGGACTATCGCGCGGTCAATCCCGCGCTGGGGAGCTGGGCGGACATCGCGCGCCTGGGCGAGTCGTTCCGCTTGATGTTTGATGCCGTCATCAACCACGTCTCAGCGCAGAGCGCTTGGTTTCAGGGCTACCTGCGTGGTGAGGCCCAATACCAGGACTACTTCATCACCGTCACGGATCGCCCCGACTTGTCGAGCGTGGTGCGTCCACGCGCCTTGCCGCTATTAACCCCCTTTGATGCCCTGCACGGGCGGCGCACTGTGTGGACTACGTTCAGCGCTGACCAAATAGACCTAAACTACGCCAACCCGCATGTGTTGGCCGAAATGGTGGACGTGCTGTTGTTCTACGCCGCGCGCGGTGCAGATTTCATCCGCCTCGATGCTGTCGCCTATCTGTGGAAGGAGATCGGCACACCTTGCATCTACCTGCCGAACACCCACCGCGTGATACAAATTTTCCGCGCTGCGCTGGATGCTGTGGCACCACATGTCCGGCTTGTCACCGAGACCAACGTGCCGCACCACGACAACATCACCTATTTCGGCGACGGCTTCAATGAGGCGCAGCTCGTCTACAACTTTGCTCTGCCACCGTTAGTGCTGCACACCTTACAAACCGGAGATGCCCGCGCGCTGACGCAGTGGGCAAGCGCGTTGTCCTTGCCGTCCAAACACGTCACCTTCCTCAACTTCCTGGCCTCCCACGACGGCATTGGGCTGAACCCGGTGCGCGGCATCCTCAGCGGCCGTGAGATCCATGCCTTGGTGACGCGCACCCTGGACGTGGGCGGGTTGATCAGCGAAAGTCACACCCCCGACGGCGCCCACCGCCCCTACGAGATGAATGTGAATTACTTTGATGCGCTCAGCTTCGGGGCGCGCAGCGAGGCAGAGACGATGGACCGCTTTATTGCTGCCCATGCTATCCTGATGGCCATGCAAGGGATGCCGGCGCTTTACTTCCACAGCTTGTTTGGGTCACGCGGCTGGCCGGAAGGAGTACGGCAGCTCGGCCATCGCCGCGCCATCAACCGACAAAAGCTCGATCGTGCTGAATTGGAACACGCCCTGGCCGAGCCGACATCACGCCGCACGCGCCTCTTCACCCGCCTGACCCATCTGTTGCGCGCGCGCGCCGGCCACCCGGCCTTTCACCCCTGCGGGGAACAACGCATCGTCTCATGCGTGCCATCCGTATTCGCCCTGTTGCGCATCGCACCCGACGACCGGGCCCGGGCGCTATGTCTGGTCAATGTGTCGGCGGAAGATCAACTCGTTCAACTTCCGTGGCGGGCGCTGCTGGGCACCAACAACGCCGTGCGCGATCTCTTGAGCGGCGCACGGCTAAACGTGCACGGCCCATCCCTTGAGCTTGAACCGTATGAGGCGCGCTGGTTGTCTGTCCCTTGAAGCGCCTTGCCTATCCCACGCACAAAGCAGCCATGTCTTCCGCCCGCGCATATCGCATTGGCTTCATCTCCACACGTTTCGCCGGCACCGACGGCGTCTCGCTGGAAACGAGCAAGTGGGCCCACGTGCTGGAAGCGATGGGCCACACGTGTTACTACTTTGCCGGCCAATGCGATCGGCCCGCCGCGCGTAGCCACATCGTGCCTGAGGCGTTTTACCGCCACCCCATCATTGACGAGATCAACCACGTCGCGTTTCAAAGCGATTGGGCAAGCCAATCCAGGGAAGAGATCGGTCCGTTGTTCCAGGACCACTTCTCCATTTATACGCGCCCGCCCGCCCTGTCGCGGCGCATTCAGGAATTGAAGGAGTATTTCAAGCAACGGCTTTACCACTTTGTGCGGGACTTCGCGCTGGAGTTGCTCATCGTCGAGAATGCTCTCACCATCCCGCTGAATGTGCCGCTGGGCCTGGCGATCACCGAGCTGATCGCTGAGACCGGCTTCCCCACCATTGCCCACCATCACGACTTTGCCTGGGAACGCCAGCGCTTCATGGTGAACTGCGTGCAGGACTATATCGCAGCTGCCTTTCCGCCTCGCCTCCCCTCCATCCGTCATGTGGTGATCAACTCGATCCAAGCCGGCGAGCTGGCCCGGCGCGTGGGCGTGACCGCTCGCATTGTCCCCAACGTGATGGACTTTGACCATCCACCGGCCCCCACGGACGGCTACACCAGCACGCTGCGAGCCGATCTGGGCCTGTGCGACGCTGAATACTTTTTCTTACAACCCACCCGCGTAATCCAGCGCAAAGGCATCGAACATGCCATCGAGCTGACGCGACGGCTGGGTCTGCCGGCCAAGCTGGTGATCTCGCATGCCGCCGGCGACGAAGGCACGGAATACGAGCGACGCGTGCGAGAGTATGCCAATCTGCTAGGCGTATCCGTTTGCTTCGAGGCCGACATCATCGCCGAACATCGCGGCACCACCCCCGACGGCCGCAAAATCTACGCCTTGGCCGACCTGTACCCTCAGGCCGACTTGGTCACCTACCCATCCACCTTTGAGGGATTCGGAAACGCCTTCCTGGAAGCACTGTACTACCGCCGCCCCGTCGTCGTGAACAACTACTCCATCTACGAAGTGGACATCAAGCCGAAAGGGTTCAAGGTGATCGAATTCGACGGCTTCATCTCCGAAGCCACGCTGCATCAGGTGCGCCAGGTGCTGTTCGATGACGCGCTGGTCGAATCCTGGGCCGAGCACAACTACCGGCTAGGACAGCGCTACTTCTCATTCTCAGTGCTACGCCTGCGCTTGGCGGCGCTGTTGGCCGACTGCTTCGGCTATCAGTCCTGAGCAGCGAGTCACATGGCGCTACCGCGCATTGACGCACGCGCAGAGCGCTTCCCTTCGGCGCATGTAACCATGCTAACATTGCCAAACGGCTTTCGCGCTCCATATGCCTGTTTCCCGACGCATTGCCCTGTTGCATTACACCGCGCCACCCGTGGTAGGCGGCGTGGAAAGCGTGATCGCGCACCAAGCGCGCTGCCTGGGCGCCCTCGGGCATGCGGTGCGCATCATCGCCGCGCGCGGCGCACAAACCGATCCCCAGGTGTGCTTCGTCCCCTTCCCGCTGGCCGATTCGCGCCACCCTCAGGTGCTTCACGTGAAAGCACAATTGGACTGCGGCCAGGTGACCGAGGCGTTTGAGAGGCTGCGCCTCACCATCAAGGAGGCGCTGGCGCGCGTCTTGGCTGATCTGGACGTAGTCATCGCCCATAACGTTGGTTCGCTCCACAAAAACCTCGCCCTCACCGCTGCGCTGCACGACCTTTTCGCGTCTGATGATGCCCTGGCCCGCCCACGCCTGATCCTATGGCATCACGACCTCGCCTGGGCCACGCCGCGCTATCGTGCAGAACTACACGATGGCTATCCCTGGAACCTGCTGCGGACTGCCTGGCGCAACGTCCGACACGTGGCGATCTCAGAGCTGCGGCGCAAGGAGCTGGCCAGCTTAACGGGAATTGCCGCAGCGACGGTCAGCGTGATCCCGAACGGCCTCGACCTCGCGCGCTTCCACAAACTGGAAGCGCGCACGCGCGTCCTTGCGGAGCGCATACGACTCACCCAAGCCGATCTCATCCTCCTGCTACCGGTGCGGGTGACGCCGCGTAAGAACATCGAATTGGCGCTAGAGGTGTTGGCCGAGCTGAGGCGCTCCTTCCGCCGTCCCATCCTCATCATCACCGGCCCACTCGGCCCGCACAACGCCAAGAACGCCGACTACTTTGCCCTGCTCAAACAACGCCGCGCTGCGCTGGCACTTGAGGACAATGCTTATTTCCTGGCCGAAATGTACGATCACTTTTTACCGGACGAGCTCATCACCGACCTCTACCGGCTGGCCGATGCGCTGTTCTTGCCCAGTCGCGAAGAGGGATTCGGGCTACCCATGTTGGAAGCAGCGATCAGTCGTTTGCCGATCTTCTGCAGTGATCTCGCTCCACTGCGCGACCTGGGGGGCGACTACGCTTACTACTTCTCGCCCGACGCCGCCCCCGGTCTACTTGCCGACGCAATCACCGAACGACTGCGCAACGATGCTGCCTTCCAACATGCCAGCCGCACACGCCGTCAGTTTACATGGGCGCATGTGTGCGCCGAGCACATTGCCCCGCTGATAGAAGCTGTCTGCGCTGACGAATGAACAGAAAATCGCTCTTTGCCTCGCTCCGCCGCATCCTCGTGCCGGTGATTCACGGCTGCGACGACAGCGCCGCCTTTGCCCTCGCCCAGGCACTCGCCCCAGAAGTGGTGCTGGTGGGCATCGTCCATCTGCCCGACACAGAAGCCCTGAGCGCCGGTGCCGGTAAAGCCCAGGCATTGCGCAAACGCCTGCGCCAACTTGGCCGCGGCAAACAAGTGCGCGCCCGGTCTCAGGTGATCGTGAGCCGCGATCCCTGGCCGGAGCTTCAGCGCGTCATTCAGTCTGAAGGGCCTGACCTGATGCTGCTGGATTACCCCACGCAACTGGTCCGGCTCGGAGTGTCGGCCGATGCAGTGCTCAACCACTCACCCTGCGACATCGGCCTGGTGCGCGGGCCGCTGAGGTCACATGCGCATGTGTTGGTGCCGGTGCGCGGCGGTCCTTCCGCCGAGCTGGCCCTGCGCATTGGCCTCAATCTCTCCCCTAACGAACTGAACGCGCTACACATCCAACTGCGGGGGAGCAGCGAAGCCAACGCCCCCTTCCGCGCCCTCGAACGCGTGCTTCAGCACATGCCGGAAGTCAAGCTTCACGCAGCGCTCACCGACGACACCATCAAGACCATCGTGGACCATGCCCAGCAAACCCAGGCGGACCTGATTATCCTCGGGGCGTCCGCACGTGCTGCGCATGCCGGCCCAGGGTTAGGCCCGGTGGCCGAACAGGTGTTAGCGCACGCCCAAGCCGCGGTTTTGGTCGTTAAGGCGCGCCGTCCCACGCCGGCGTCGTTTGCCGATGAGCGGGTGGGCGCCGGGGCTATCTCGTTGCTGGTGGATAAATGGTTCGCCCAAAACACCTTCCAGGCCGACGAATTTGCCGACCTCGACCAACTGATGGAGCTGAAGCAGGCTCAGGGCGTCACCATCAGCCTCGCCCTGCCCGCCTTAAACGAAGAAGCTACGGTCGGACACATCATCCACACCATCAAACAGGCATTGGTGGATCGCACGCCGCTGCTGGATGAGATCGTGCTGATTGACTCCAACTCCACCGATCGCACGCGTCAGATCGCTCACCAAGCCGGCATCCCCGTCTATGTGCATCAGGAACTGCTGCCGGCATACGGCGCACGCCCCGGCAAGGGGGAGGCGCTGTGGAAGAGCCTGTTCGTCACGCGCGGCGACCTGCTCATCTGGATTGACACAGACATCGCCAACATCCACCCACGCTTTGTGTATGGCATCATCGGGCCGATGCTCCTCAACCGCGACATCCAATTCGTCAAAGGCTTTTACCGTCGGCCGCTCCGCGTGGGCGACAAGCTCCAGGCCAGCGGCGGCGGACGCGTGACTGAGCTGACTGCCCGCCCGCTCCTCAATCTGTTCTATCCCGAGCTCTCCGGGGTGATCCAGCCCCTGTCAGGCGAATATGGCGGCCGACGCAGCGCTCTTGAACGATGCACGTTCACCTCCGGCTACGGCGTAGAAACCAGCCTGCTGATTGAGATTTACGAGTTGTTCGGACTGTCCGCCATCGCCCAGGTGGACCTGCTCGAGCGCATCCACCACAACCAGACGCTTGAAGCGCTCAGCAAGATGTCATTCGCCATCATCCAAACAGTCATGCGCAAGCTGGAACGACACTACGAGCGGTCCTTCATCGCGGACGTCAACAAAACGATGAAGCTGATCCGCTATGGGCCAGGAGGATATTATCTTGACATCGAAGAGATCGCCGAACTGGAACGCCCACCGATGATCGAGATTCCCGAATATCGAGCCCGCCGCGATGGCCAGACACCTTCCCCCTCCAACACGGGCTATCGCGCCGAAGCCCCATGACCGCAGCACACCTCTGGCTCATCCGCCACGGCCAAACCGATTGGAACCTGCAAGGACGCTGGCAAGGCCAGACGCCCCATGCGCCGCCACTCAACACAACCGGCCTCGCTCAGGCACACGCCTTGGCTACAACACTTGCCCAGCAAGCCGCACATACCCCCTTCCGGGCCATTTACAGCAGCGACCTCGCCCGCGCCCATCAAACGGCGGCCATCCTCGCCGCCCGGTTGGGGTTAGGCGTGCGATGCGACCCCCGCCTGCGCGAAGTCAACCTCGGCGCCTGGGAAGGGATGCTCGGCGAAGATGTGGCACGGCTCTACCCAGAGATGTTGGACGAGCGCAGGCGAAACCCGGCCCACGCCCGACCACCATGTGGAGAAACTGTGCTTGAGCTGGCCACCCGCATGAGTCAGGCGCTGACCGACATCGCAAACGCCCACCCGGACGAAAACGTGATCATCGTCTCACACGGTCTAGCCATCGCTGCTGCGCGATGTATCACCCATGGCATCCCCCTAGCGCAGATCTTTGACCATCTGCCCGACCACGCCATCCCGCACTGCGTCACGTGGCGTTGCCAATGTAGGCACGCGTGCATCGCGTGACGTTATTGCCGAGCGACCGGTGGCCACGGGCCAACATATCACCCTCACCATTACCCCGACCCTCCGACGCGTCGTGCAAGACCTATCGGGCAATCGGCGCGGGGCCGTCGTGGTGCTGCGCGCCGACGACGCGGCTGTGCTCGCTATGGCCAGCGCCCCCTCTTCTCATCCACCCAACTTGCCGAGCAGATCATTCAAAGCGGCACCTTGCTCAATTGCGTCACACAGGGCCAATACCCGCCTGGCTCGACCTTCAAGATGGCAACATTAGCCGCCAGCGTAGAGGAAGGCAAGACCACCCTTGCCGAGATCTTCCGCGCTCCGGGCTTCTGGGATGGATATGGCACAGAATATCGCAAGCTGTGCTAGTTGCGCAGCGGCCACGGACGGATCGGCTTAACGGGCGGCCTCACTGCGTCCTGCAGCGTGGTGTTTTATGAGCTTGGCAAGCGACTCCACGCCATTCTCCCAACGACGCACTCCCCCGCTTGTTGCCGTTCTCCGTCGCGACCTTGCAGGCGATGCCGAAAACAAAGCGAGGCGCTTCTCCGATGAAGCGCCTCGCCGGGGAAGACGAACACAGTGGATGTAGCTCGCGCCTGATCAGCGTCGTACGATAGGCAGATAGACGAGGCCCACCGGCACGACTTCTGTTGTAAGCGCATAGCCGCCGGGGTTCACCGCCTCGTCGCCTAGGAAGAGCGACGCCGTCGCAGTGATCACGCCGCTGATGATGGTGGGCTTGACCGTGTATTGCACGGTGTGCGATGTGCCGGCCGTCAAGTTGCCGTTCCAGACGATGGTGTTGGCCTCGGCAGCGTCAACCGCGACGGGCCCAAATCTGGGCGCGCTGCTTGGCGACAAAGCGGAGAAGGGCGTGGCGAGCGGCGTGCCGCCGATGGCGCTGCCACCCACATATGCGCTGTTAGCCGGAATCGGCAGCACGAGCAAAATCCCCGTGGCGTTGCCTGGCCCGGCGTTCGAGACAGTGAACGTGTAGGTGATCAGGCCGTTGGCGCTCACCACGTTAGAGGAGTGGACGAACGCGCTGAGGTTCAGGCCGGTGGTGGTGACATTTTGCGTAAACGTCACGAGCCGAGACGTGGACAGCGGGCCGGCCAGCGCAAATACCGTGCCGTTGCCTGCGGTGAGCGGTGCCGTGAGTGTGGTGGTCACGCCGCCGCTGGCGTCGGTCGTGCCGCTGTTGCTGCCCAGCGTGCCGGCGCTGGCCAGCAGCGTCACGCCGAGGCCGCTGAACGGCGCGCCGTATTGGTCGAACACCCGTGCGACGACTTGGGCGCTGGCGCTGCCGTCGGCCGGCAGTGTCGTCGGCGACACGCTCAGCGTAAGCTGCACCGGCGTGGGCAGTACGTTCACCGTCGCCGGTGCATTAGCAGTTGCGGTGAAAACGCTGGAGGCCGTCCAGAAAGCCAGGTTGGTGACGGTCTGGGTGGCCACTTGGCTGATGGTGAGGCCCGCCGCGACGGTGTTGATGCTTGCGCCGGGTGTGAGCGTGTAGGTGAAACTGTTCAAGATCACCCCGAGCACCGTGTCGGTCAGTGTGTGATGGGTGAACGTGAGGTCGCCGGTGTTTTGGATGCTGTAGCAGTAGTACACCGGGGTGCCATAGGTGACGGTGATTGCCGACGTGGTGGCGCACACGCCCGGCGTCGTGCCGACCGTCTTCGTGATCAGAATGGACGGCGAGGAGACGTTCACCCGCGCCAGGCTGGCACTAAAGGCGGGGTAATCCGTGCCCGGGTCTGCGTCTGCGTAGGCAGTCCATTCGGCAGTATTCACTACTGTTTGGGTGGCCACTTGGCTGATGGTGAGGCCCGCCGCGACGGTGTTGATGCTTGCGCCGGGTGTGAGCGTGTAGGTGAACGAGGCCAGGATTGTGCCCAGCACGTCGTCTGTCAGATAGTGATCGGTCAAGGTGATGTTGCCGGTGTTTTGCACGGTGTAGCAGTAATACACCGTCGTGCCATAGGTGACGGTGATTGCCGACGTGGTGGCGCACACGCCCGGCGTCGTGCCGACCGTCTTCGTAATTATGATGCTGGGTAGTCCAAGCGTGATGACGTCGGCCTCGCGCCCCCATTGCGCGTCGCGGTACAGCAACAGAATGCCGAGCTGCGACGGCGAATCGAGATCATTGAAGGGGAGTGGCGTGATGGTCAGCGTGCTGCTGCTGCCTATTGGCACCGGATTGGGGGCAAGACCGGTTGATGTCGCGCGCGGGAAGGCCGGGTTCACCCGCATAACGCTCGTGGAAAAGTCAGTCAGGTCGCCGGTGAAGTAGTTGTCGAAGGCGAGCACGTAGAAGTCGAAAGGCGTCCACGCGCTCGGGTTGGCGGCATTTAGCCCGATCGCGCTGGCCGGGATGGTCATGATCACGTTGCCGGAGTTGAAGTCGGCGTCGGTGTAGAAGAAGCCTTGGAATGGGCCGCTCGGCAACGGGCCAACGTAGGTGAGGTTCAGGCCGGTTGCCCCGAAGCCGTTCTGCTCCGCGTTGAAGATCACGTAATCATCCTCGCCGTCGAGGTCGGCGTCAATGTAGATATCGAACTCGGCGGGGTAGTTGGGGTGCGCGCGCGGCTGCCACGTGTTGATGGCGAACTGCACGCCAAATTGCCCACTGCCGATGCTTACGGCGCGCACGCCGATATAACGCAGGTCTATGACTGCTTGGTTGTCGCCGCGGCCGGGCAATGCGCTATCCGGATAGTCCTTGGGGTTGATGTCGGTGAGGATGAAGGGATTGACGCGGCCGCTGCGCGCGCCTTGGGGATTTGCCAGCGTCGCAACGATATCCGCTGTCGTTGTCACTATGGCCGAGGTGATGGTCGGCGTCACGACGCCGGCAGCGCGGTGCGGCAGAATATGCCAGGGCAGGCTCACGGTGTCGGTCACATCGCCGACCAGCACGTAGCCGTCAAATTCAACGTTGCGCAGCAGCGCACCGTCGCCCAGGCCGCTAGGTGGGAAGTTCCAGATCGGCAGCGCTCCGGCGTTCACCGTCCAGGTGATATCGAAGGTGGCGCTGCTATTGGCCGACACACTGATAGTTGGCTGGACGGAAGGAGTGATGGCGCCGCTCAGTGTGTCGCTCAGGTAGCGGAATGTAGGCGTGATGACATACTCGCGGTCAACGCTGCTGTAATTCCGCACGAGCACGGTGCGGCTGAAGGTGTATGTGCCGGTCAGTAAGCGGTGATAGCCCAGCGATAGGCTGACGCCGTCGGTGTAGCGCTCGCTGCTGAGGATTTGCGGATTGGCGGCCCAGAGCGCCGTGGTGCTGCTTAGGGCGCGATCGGCGCGCACTTCGCCGCCGCCGATGCGCGTGATCTCGGCCAGCAAGCCGGGCTGAGAGACAGGATTAATGTAAACCTCGCGCTCGGCGTTGTTCATCAGCCGCGCTTTCACTTCTGCAGGCGTCAAGCCAGGCTCGGCCGAAAGCAACAGCGCGGCAGCGCCGGCCACCATCGGCGCGGCACCCGATGTGCCGCCGAACGCCTCCGTGCCGGTACCGCTGCCGGCGACCGCCGAGACCGAAGCGCCCGGCGCGCCGATGTCAGGCTTGATCCCGCTGAAACTATAGTTTGGCCCGCGCGAGGACGAGGCCACCATGCTGCCGACGAGCGGAATGCTGATCAACGGCGAGACGGTCACGTTGACGGTCGTGGTGGGCAACTGGCTTTTCATCAAATCGCCCTCGTTCTTGCGGATGATGAGCGTCTCGGTCATGTTGCTGCCGCCGCCAAACGAGAAGGTGGGCGGGTCGCCGGAGACACTGTTCGCTATCAACACGCCGATGGCGCCGGAGATCACTGCGCGATCCACCTTCAGGCTGACGGCGCACAGGCCGCGATCAATCAACGCGACCTTGCCGGCCGGATTGTCCAGATAGGGATCGGCCGGCCCCCAACTGCCCGCCGGGCAGCCGCGACCGACGTAGGCCACATCGCCGGTGAAGCCGTTGACAATGGGCGCCCAGCTCACCGTCGCCGTGTTTGAGTATGAGCCGGCGATGGTGATCGGCGAGTTGATCACCAGCGGGAAGGTCCGCGCGCTGGGCACCTGCGTCTGGGCCACCGCGATCACCTCTGGCGTAGAGGACGGCGAGCCGACGATGTAAGGGCGGTCAGCGCTGTTGCCGGCGGAGGCAACCACAACTACCCCGGCGCGCGTGGCGTTGGCGGCCGCCTCGCTCAGGTCATCCTCCTTCTGGCCATAGGATGCGCCCAGGGACATGTTGATGATGTCAACCGCATCGTCGGTGCTGGGATTGCCATCGGGGTCCAGCGCGAAGTCCATGCCCTGCAACAGGGCGATGCCGTTGCAAGACGAGGCCACAGCGCTGCACACCTTGACGGCATACAGCTTGGCGCCGGGCGCTACGCCGCGATGGGTGTCGCTGATGTTTTGGCCGGCGATGATGTCGGCCACGTGTGTGCCGTGCCCCCCATAGTCAATAGGGTTGGGGTCTGGCGCCAGCGCCGTGGCGTAGGTCGGCCATAGTTCGCCGACGAAGTCGTAGCCGCCGATCACCTTCTCGGTCGGGAAGCCGGTTTGAGCCGTGACTGTAGTGTTGCGCGTGTCAGTGATGCTCGTGCCCCAGGCGTTTGTGTAAGCTGCTGCTGTGCCGGGGCCGCCCAGATTGGCATGGGTGTAGTCAATGCCGCTGTCGAGCACGGCGATGGTCACACCGGTGCCGGTGACGTTAAGCGTGTTGTGCACAAAGCCGGCGCCGATATACGGCACGGTCTCACTGAGGTCGAGTTCGTAGTTGCGCACCGGCCGCACGGATTTCACACCCGGCAGCTTCGCCAGCTCGCGCGCCTGGGCTGGGTCAATCTTGACCACCACGGCGTTGAGCGCACGGCTGAGGCGCGCCAGCTCAACGGCGCCGAGCTTAGATGCCTCGCGCATGAAGGCGAGCTGGGCGCTGCGCAACTGGCGCGCGTAGTTGGCGCGCTCGTCCGCATTCGGCTTGAGCCCACGCGGGCCAAGCGGGGTAACCGCATACACCGCCAGGGGCGGGGCGGCGAGTTGCACGACAAATTCGCCGGTGCTGGGGCGCGCCGGCTGTCCGCTGGCCGAGATAGGGCCGCGCTCGGCCGGCGCTCCGGCATCCGGCAGCGTGAGGCTTTGTGCGTCTGCCTCGACCGATGCTGCCGTGCGTTGCGCCGGCGGCCTCGAGCGTTCAGGCTGGCCGATAGTCTGCGCGATCACGCCGCGTTGAAGCGCAGCGGAAGTCGCGTCCGGCGCTGCCGACTTGGCGGACGCGCTCGGCGTTGTAAGGGGGGTCGCGAGCACCAACGCAATGAGTGCGCTACGCAGCCGATGGAGAGAACGACAAGTTCGGCTTGAAGGGGGCACGTTTATTCTCCTACCTGCTAGAGTTGCTTGCGCGCGATTCTACTGCAAAGCGCCTGGCTGCGCCGACAGCCGCCAGGGCAGTTCAGCGACCTGACCGACTCCATCATCGCCATGTCAAACCGCGTGTTCATCCCAATTGCGCAGTCGGCGCCGTGGGGAGGCGATCAGGCGCTTGTGTTGTCGCGCCCCAGGGGGCTAAGGCGCGCGTGGCTGGCCTCGATGCGCGTCATGCCGTTGGCCTCAGCAGCGATTGATACACAGCCTGCGTCGCCTGCGCCGTCACGGCCCAGGTGAACTTCGCGGCTTGCTTCGGCCCGCGCGCTTGCAAATCGCGGCGCAACGCTTCGTCGGTCAAGATGTGCTGCAGCGCGCGTGCCCACTCGGCGACATCCAGCGGTGGGATGAGCACCGCAGCATCGCCGCAAATCTCCGGCAGCGAAGCGGCGTTCGACGAGACGACGGGCGCGCCGCAGGCCATCGCCTCCAACGGCGGGAAGCCGAAGCCTTCGTAAACCGAAGGGAAGGCCATCACCCGCGCCAGCGAGTAGATCGCAACTAAGTCATCGTCCTCGACGGTGGTCAAGAAGCGCACCCGGCCGGTCAGCCCCAGCGAGTGCACGGCGCGGTAGGTGGACTCGTGCAGCCAGCCCTGCTTGCCCACCACGATCACCTCCTCGGCCAGGCCGTCGTCCTGCTCGCGCAGCGCCTTGAAGGCCTCGAACAGCGTGACCAGGTTCTTGCGCGGCTCGACCGTGCCGACGGCCAGGATGAACTTGTCCCCCAGGCGATACCGCTCCCTGACCGCTTGCAATGTCTTCGCATCTGTCACGCGCCGGAAGCGCGGATGCACCCCCTCGTAGATCACGTGCATCTTCTCCTCCGGCGCGCCGTAGACCTGCATCGCGTCGCGCCGGGTGTGCTCGCTGACGCAGATGATCGCGTCGGCCCGCTTGAGGAACAGCGGCATGGCCAGGGTGAGAAATATCCGGTTGCGCGGCAGGTGGTAATGGGGGAAGAACTTGAAGATCAGGTCGTGCAGCGTGAAGACGGTCTTGATGCGCTTGAAGCGCGGCAGCAGGTGTTCGGTGGCATGGAAGAGCGCCGGCGGCGGCAATCGCTCGCGCGTGTTGGCGATCGTCCGCGCAAACAGGTTGTCCTGTGAGAGGTTGAACATTTGCGCAATCAATGCGCGCAGTCGCCACGGGTATGGCCGCTGTGGCGTGGCGATGCAAGTGAGGGACTGGATCAACTTGCTTGGCGCGGCGTTGCGCGCGTCGTGATAGAAGGCAACGTATTCGTCGCTCGGCTGCTTGATGCCCGGCGGCAGCGCCAGCGCCGCGATCAACTCTTCGGCATAGCGGCCCAATCCGGCTTTGTGATGCACGGCAGGCGATGCGTCTATGACGATCATGTGCGCGGACTATACCCGCGATCACGTGGCTTGCTCAGTTTGTCGTAAGATGCACAGCATGGCATCCTCGATTCGTCTCATCGCCGCGTTGAGCATGGCGGCGATGCTTACGGCATGCGGCGCGCCGGCGCCGTCGCAATCCGATGTGCCCACCCCAACGATTCGACCGACGCCGCTGCCAGCCGATTCCCCCAAGCCCTTGCGCGACGACATCCGCATCCGCAAAGTCGCCGAAGTCGGCCCAGGCATGATCCGGCTGGTCAGAGATCCCGGCTCGAACGACCTGTACTACCTCAGCCCGCAGGGCGATGTGTTCTATCTCTCGCCTCAGCCCGATCGCGAGACGCGCGGCGCGCTGGCCTACAGCCGCAGCGAGATCGGCGGCGCACCATACGCATTGGGGCTGGCGTTCGGGCCGGACCGCACGCTCTACGTGGTCGGCAACGAAGGCGAAGGCCCACGCAACCGATGCATTGTCCGCAAAGGGGTCATCAGCGGCAGCGGGCGCACATGGTCCACGCTCGTCCGAACCGAGTGGTACGAGAAGAGCAACACCCAGTACGACCATCTGTGCAACGGGATCGTGGTCAGCCCGGACGGCAAATCTGTGTATTTCAACAGCGGCTCGCGCACCGACCACGGCGAGGTGCAGACGGCCGAGGGCGCCTTCCCCGGCCTGCGCGAGGTTCCGCTGACCGCAGCGGTCTTCCGCGTGCCGACAAACGCGCAAGACCTGGTGCTGCCGAACGACCAAGCCAAGCTGAAAGCGGGCGGGTATCTGTTCGCCGACGGCCTGCGCAACGCCTTCGACCTGGCCTTCAACGCGGCCGGCGACCTGATCGCCGTGGACAACGGGCCGGACGCAAATTACCCCGACGAGCTGAACTGGCTGCGCCAAGGCCGGCATTACGGCTTTCCCTGGCGATTCGGCGCCGAGGACAATCCACAGCAGTTCGCCGACTACGACCCAACCGAAGACAAGCGGCTGAGCTGGGACTTCGTCGCCGTGCAGACGAAGCTGTATCAGAACGACCCGACCTTCCCCAAGCCGCCGGCGCCGTTCACCGACCCAATCCTCAACTTCGGGCCGGACGCCGACCAGTTCCAGGATGCCGACGGCGAGGTGCGCGACGCGAGCGACCTCGGCAGGCCGCTGGCCGGCTTGACCATGCACCGCTCGCCGCTGGGGCTGACATTCGACGTCGAGAACCGGCTGAGCGGCGATTTCAAAGGCGCCGGCTTTTTGCTGAGCTGGGGGGCAGCCGGCGGCCCGCAGACCGACCGCGGCCAGGACCTGCTCCTGATCCGGCTGACCAAGACCGGCGACGCCTATCGCATGAGCGCGACGCAGATCGTCACCGGTTTTCAAAACCCGATAGACAGCGCGCTGATCGGCAACACGCTCTACGTGCTCGACTACGGCGGCCAAGGCGCGATCTGGGAGATCGGCCTGCCGTGAGCGTCACCGATCTGCCAGCGTCGCGACCATCACCGCCTTGATCGTGTGCATGCGATTCTCGGCCTGGTCGAAGACGATGGAACGCTCGGACTCGAACACCTCCTCGGTCACCTCCATGCCGTCGTGGCCAAAGCCGAATTTCTCGGCTACCTGGCGGCCGATCTTCGTCTCGGCGTTGTGGAAGGCCGGCAGGCAGTGCATGAACTTGGCGTCGGGGTTGCCGGTCATCTGCATGACGGCGGCGTTGACCTGATAGGGCTTGAGCAGCGCGATGCGCTCGGCCCAGGCGGCGTCCGGCTCGCCCATCGAGACCCACACGTCGGTGTGCACAAAGTCAACACCGCGCACGCCCTCGGCCACATCTTCGGTCAGCGTAAGGCGCGCGCCGGTCTGCGCAGCGATGGCGCGGCAGCGCTCGACCAGCCGCGCGTCCGGCCAGAGCGACTGCGGTGCGCAGATGCGCACGTCCATGCCCATCAGGCAACCGCCGGCCATCAGCGAGTTGCCCATGTTGTAACGTGCGTCGCCCAAGTAGCAATACGCCACCTCGCCCAGCGGCTTATCGCAATGCTCCATCATCGTGAGCATGTCGGCCAGCAGTTGGGTGGGGTGGCACGCGTTGGTCAAGCCGTTGTAGACCGGCACGCCGGCGTAGGTTGCCAGCGTCTCGATGACTTCTTGGCCAAAGCCGCGATACGCAATCGCATCGTACATGCGGCCCAGCACGCGCGCCGTGTCCTTAATGGATTCCTTATGGCCGATCTGCGAGCCGGTTGGCCCAAGGTAGGTTGTGTGGGCGCCCTGGTCGTAGGCGGCCACCTCGAACGCGCAGCGCGTGCGCGTGGAGTCCTTCTCGAAAATCAAGGCGATGTTCTTGCCGACCAGGCGCTGTTGTTCGCGACCGGCGCGCTTGGCTGCCTTCAGCTCGCGCGAGAGGTCGAGCAGATAATGCAGCTCTTCGGGGGTGAAATCCAGCTCTTTGAGGAAGGATCGGTTGTGCAGGTTGACGGTCATCGCTGTCCTCTATCCCAGCGTTCATAATTATGTTCGACCTTAGAGAAAGGGGAATGCGCCAAGATAGTTCTAACCTTTAAGTGTAGAGTTTAGGTCTATGGCAGACCAACTCGAACTGTTTGAAAAGCCGCAAGCCGACGAAGTATATATGATCGCCGGCTGGCGACAGTGGGCCGATGCCGGCAATGTGTCGTCGGGCCTGCCACAATATCTCATCACGAAGCTCGGCGCGCGGAAAATCGGCAGGATCAAGCCCGACGGCTTTTATCTCTTCCAGACGCCCGTCTCGCAGTTCCTTTTCCGGCCCCACTTCAAGTTCGAAGAAGGCTATCGCAAGGAGGTCATCTTCCACCGCAACGAAGCCTTCTACTGGGAAAGCGGATGGGAGGGCGGACGGCGCGGCCTGGTGATCTTCCTGGGCGATGAGCCGCACATGAACGTTGAGCGCTACGCCGAGGCGTTCTTCGACCTAGCCAGCGCATTTAACGTCCGGCGCATCGCTGCCGTTGGCGGCGTATATGCTCTGGTGCCATTCAACAAGCATCGCACCTTCTCCGTCACCTATGCCTTGCCGCGCATGAAAGAAGAGCTGGCCGAGTATGCCGTCAGCTTCTCGAACTACGAAGGCGGCGTGAGCATCGGCTCGTACCTGGAGGACCACGCGGAGCGCGTGGGTCAGGAATACTTCGCCATGTATGCCCTCGTGCCCGCCTACGACTTCTCCCAGTTCACGTATCGCGAGCCAACGCCGCCGTTCACCGTTGAGAACGATTACCAAGCCTGGCACGACGCGATGATCCGGCTGAACTCCATGTTCAAGCTGGGCATAGATCTGACCGAGCTGGCGGAGAAGAGCGCGGAGGCCACCGCGCAGATGCGCGAGGCAATCGAGAAGCTGGCGCGCCAACTTCCCCATGCGCCGATCAAAGAATGGCTGGCTAAGCTGGAGGCCGACTTTGTCGAGATGCCCTTCACGAAGCTGGCCGACGTGTGGGAGGATGCGTTGGGCGACATCTTCAAGGACAACGATTAAAGCCCGCCCGTCGCCGGGCCGATTATCGGCGACGGTGTCTTCGGTCGCGCATCGCGTTGGCGGTTTGCCACTTAGTTCGCAGGAGGACAAATTCCCAACCTTAAATCCCGCGCCGGCATGTCCACTGTGCAGTCCGGCCGGCGCACGACATTCCGCTGGGATGTCGCGCGCAGCGCCGGCTGTCTTAATCTGAACGTCAGCAACGGCGATGAAGGGGGCTGCCGGCTGGGGGGAAGCGTCGGGTGTTCTCGGCCACCACACCCCGGCACCACGAAGGCAGCCGAGAGGCGCGCCGGCGGTCGGCGTTACCCTACACCCGCAGTCGCTACGGCCTCGGCGTGGCCAGCGCCGCTTCGATGGCCTGCACCAGCTCCTCGGCGTCGGGGCCGGTGCGCGGCTTGAAGCGCGCCAGCACCCGGCCGTCCCGCCCCACGAGGAACTTCTCGAAGTTCCAGGCGATGTTCTCCGGCGGGATGGCCTGCGTGAGCTTCTCATACAATGGTGCACGATTCGGACCGTTCACCTCGATCTTGTTGAAGACGGGGAAGCTCACGTTGTAGCGCGTGCTGCAGAAGGTTAGGATTTCCTCCATCGTTCCCGGCTCCTGGCCGCCGAACTGGTTGCACGGGAAGGCCAGCACGGTGAAGCCGCGATCGCGGTATTTCTCGTATAACGCTTGCAGGCCGGCGTATTGGGGCGTGTAACCGCACTGGCTGGCCACGTTCACGATCAGCAACACGTCACCGGCAAAATCGCGCAGCGACTTGACCGTGTTCTCCGGCGTGACGACGGTTTCATCCAGGATGTTGGCTGCTTGGGTGCTCATCGGGCGGAATTATCGCTCAGCGCTGCGCAACGGGGTCATCGCTCACGCTTCATGCGTTCGATCTCCTCATGGCTGAGCATCGGCGCCTCACGCCCTTCGATGCCCAATGCCCGGCGCTGCGCTTCGCGCCAGCGCGCCAGCCGCTCGGCGACGATGCGCTCGTAGCCCTGATCGCTCGGTGTGTAGAACGTCAGTCCGGCGATCTCGCGCGGCAGGTAGTTCTGCGGCGTCCAGTGCCCTTCGAACTCATGCGGGTAGAGATAGCCCCGGCCGTGCCCCAGACCGCGCGCGTCGCGGTTGGCGTCCTTCAGGTGATCGGGCACCTCGCCGGCGCCTTCGGCCTCAATCTGCGCGCGGGCGCGGAAGTAATGCGTGGCGGTGTTGCTCTTCGGCGCGGTGGCCAGGTACAACGTCGCCTCAACCAGCGGATACATGCCCTCCGGCATGCCCACGTAGTCCAGCGACTGCGCTGCCGCAGCCGCCACGACCAAACCCATCGGGTCCGCCAGGCCGACGTCCTCGCTGGCCAGGATCAGCAGCCGGCGCATGACGAAGCGCGGGTCTTCGCCCGCGTAGAGCATCTTGGCCAGCCAGTACAGTGCGGCGTCTGGGTCGCTGCCGCGCACGCTCTTGATGAACGCGCTGATGGTGTCGTAGTGCGCGTCGCCTTCCTTGTCGTAGAGCACGGCGCGCCGTTGGATGCTCTCCTGCGCCACGGCCAGGTCAATGTGAATCACGCCTGCAGCGTCGGGCGGCGTGGACTCGACCGCCAACTCCAGCGCGTTCAGCGCATTACGCGCGTCGCCGCCGGCCACGCGAGCGAGATGGCGCAGTGCATCCTCGTCCACGCATACCTGAGGCCGGCCGTCCGGCGTGCGGCGATTGCCGTAGCCGCGCTCGGGGTCACTCAGCGCCGTGCGCAGAATAGTGATGATTTGCGCCTCGGTCAGCGGGCGAAGCATGAACAGGCGCGAGCGCGAGATCAGTGCGCTGTTCACCTCGAAGTAGGGGTTCTCGGTCGTCGCGCCGATCAGCACGATCGTGCCGTCCTCCACGTGGGGCAGCAGCGCGTCCTGTTGGCTCTTGTTGAAGCGATGGATCTCGTCCACCAGCAGGATGGTGCGCTGGCGGTGTAGCTTGCGACGCTCCTTAGCGTCCTGCACCACGCGGCGGATGTCGGCCACGCCGGCCATCACCGCGTTCAGCGTCTCGAAGTGCGAGCGCGTGCGGTTGGCGATGATGCGCGCGAGCGTGGTCTTGCCAGTGCCGGGCGGTCCCCACAAGATGATCGAGCTGAACAACCGGTCGGCCTCGATTGCGCGGCGCAGCAGCTTGCCCGGCCCGACGATCTCCTCCTGACCGACGAACTCATCCAGCGCGCGCGGCCGCATGCGCGCCGCCAGCGGCGCTTCCACCTTGTCGAACTCGGCCTGGGCATAGTCGAAAAGGTCGGGCATGCCGAGCATCATAACAGCTTGGGTTGATTTTGCGCCGTCGGTCAATCGGCGCTATCTTCCCCACATGCCGAACTTCCCAATCGTTGACACTCACGTGCATCTGTGGAACCCGCGCCGCTTCCGTATGGATTGGCTGGCGGGGATGGACTTGCTCGCCCGAACCTACGGGTTGGAGGAATACGCCGAGCATACCCAGGGCATCGAGATCGAAGCAATGGTCTACCTCGAAGTGGACGTCGCGCCGAGCTACCGATTGCTCGAGGCGCAATGGGTGAGCGCGCTGGCCGAACGCGAGCCGCGGCTGCGCGGGATCGTGGCCAGCGCGCCGGTGGAAGATGGCGACTGCGTCCGCAGCTACCTTGACGCGCTGAAGGCGCTCGGCCCGCGCGTCAAGGGCGTGCGCCGGCTGTTGCAGGCCGAACGCGATGACGCTTTCGCGCTGCGCCCCGACTTCGTGCGCGGCGTTCAGGCGTTGGCCGATTACGGCTTCTCGTTCGACATTTGCATCGTGCATCGCCAACTGCCGGCGGCCATCGGCCTAGTGGAACGCTGTCCCAACGTCCGCTTCATCCTCGATCACATCGCCAAGCCGGACATCAAGGCCGGCCTGCGCGATCCTTGGCAGGCGCACATCCGGGCGCTGGCAGCGCTGCCCAATGTCGTCTGCAAGATCAGCGGGATGGTCACCGAGGCCGACCACGCGCGCTGGACGACCGATGACCTGCGGCCGTATTTCGAGGCGGTCTTCGACGCCTTCGGCGAGGACCGCGTGATGTTCGGCGGCGATTGGCCGGTGGTGCTGCTGGCGTCGAGCTACGCGCGGTGGGTGCAGACCGTGGATGAGCTGACATCCGGTCTCAGCGAGGCGGCCAAACGCAAGCTGTGGGCCGAAAATGCCAAGCGCGTCTACCGGCTGTGAAGCCTTGAAGGCCAGACCCGGCCAGCGGGTAGACGAAGGCATTGCCTTTGGCTACCCGCTCACTTCACATACAGATACAGCTCGCCGGGCTGCAGGACGTGCATCTTCTGGCGCGGGTTGAAGCGGCGAATAGCGTCGGGCAACTCGCCCGCGCCGATGCAGTTGCCGATGAACAGGTCATTGTGGCCGGCGATCAGCACGTCCCAGCCCAGCTCGCGCGCCAGCCAGGCCGCCTCCAGCGGCAGCAGGTTACCGACGATGCCAAGCGAGTCGCGATAGGCGTCGCGCCCGTTCACCGGCACGATGGCGACGTCGGCGCGCGGCTGCGCCTTGAGCGTCTCCAGATAGCCGGGGTAGATCACCGTGTCGCCGCTGTGGTATAGCGTCACGCCGTTCCACTCGATGACGAAGCCGAGCCAGCGATGCCCCTTCGTCGAGTCTTCTTCTACCTGGTAGTGCGCCGAGGGGAGCGCCGTGATGCGCACGTCGCCGATGACGAAGGGTTGTCCAACGGCGGGCGTGATGCGTCGCTCCGGCGCGATGCCCGCTCGGTCGGCGATGGGGTGTGCCCAGCCGGTGATGACGAAGGTCGCTTGCGGCGAGGCTTGGGCGATCGGGCCGATCGTGCCGGCGTCGGTGTGGTCGAGATGCTCATGCGAGCACAGCACGGCACGTGCGTTGGTCACTTCGCCCGGCGCGACCGGCGGGGGAAATTCGCGGTAGAAGATCTCGCCCGGCGCGGCCTCCTCCTTCGACTTGCCGGTCAGGTAGGGGTCAACGTAGATCACGGTGTCGCCGCTGCCCTTGAGCGCGAAGCCCATCTGGCCCAGCGCCCAAATCGCCAGCGCGCCTGGCGGCACGCGCAGCGCGTCCATCTGTGCGACCAGGTCTTTGCCGTGTCGTGTAGCCATCGTGTGTGAGATTAGCAATTAGAGATTTAGAGACTGGAGGATAGGAGATTCGGCGGCGCGGGGCATCGCCCCACCATTCACCGCGCTTGAGCGTCGGGAAGGGGTCGAAGACGCGACTGAGCGCGTCCACTCATTCAGGAATGAAATAGCCGCGTAGGTCAAAGGGATAACCGTCAAGCAGCGTGAGCTGTCTGGGTTGCATGCGCAGGATTGTATAGCGCATCCTCATTCGTGCGCACCGTTCCCTGCATGCTCCACGGCCCGGCCCAAGTGATCGTCACGTTGGCCAGCTTGCCGCGCCAGTCGTTGCTCGCGTCCTCGAAGAACACCAGTTTGTTCTGCGGTGTGCGCCCGCGCCACTTGCCCTTGTGCTGGTCTTCCACCAGCACCTCCACCGTCTGGCCGAGGTAACGCTGGTTGATCTCGCCGCTGATGCGCTCGTGCTGTGCTTCGAGGAAGCGGAAGCGGCGTTCCTTCTCCTCCTCCGGCACATCGTCGGCGAACTCGCGCGCCGCGACGGTGTGCGGGCGCGGTGAGTATTTCGCTAGGTGCACGACGTCGAGCCGTAGCTCCTCGAGCAATTCGTAGGTGCGCATGAACTGAGCCTCGGTCTCGCCGCAGAAGCCGACGATGATATCGGTGGCAATGGCGGCATCCGGCACCTTTGCGCGAATGCGTTCGATCAGCCGGCGGTAGTCGTCGCGAGTGTAGCCGCGTCGCATGCGCTTCAGCACGTCGTCGTCGCCGGCCTGCACCGGCACCTCGATGTGCGACATCACCTTCGGCAACTCGTTTACTGCGTCGAGCAGCTCGTCGGTCATCCAGTTCGGATGCGAGGTGAGGAAGCGCACGCGCTCCAGACCCTCGATGTCGTTGACCGCGCGCAGCAGATCCACCAGCGGCGTGCGCAGCGGAATGTTTTGGGAGGGGATGCCCGAGGCTGCGCCGGGGTTGTAGCGCTTGATGGCGTAGTCGTCGCCGAGCAGGTCGTAGCCGTAGCGATCCACGATTTGGCCGAGGAGCGTCACCTCCTTCACCCCTTGCGCGACGAGCGATTCGACTTCGCGCACGATCTCGGCGACCGGACGGCTGCGCTCCGGGCCGCGCCGGAACGGGATGATGCAAAAGGTGCAGGCGTGCGAGCAGCCATACACGACGGGCACGTTGGCCGTCACGCGCTTGCCGACTTCATGGGCCGGCAGCCGCAGCGCCAGGTCAGGCTGCGCTGCCGGAAAGTCGCCATCTTGCAATGCGAAGCGCGCCTGCGTCTCGGCCTCGGCCAGGCGTTTGCCCTCGCGCTGCAACAGGAAGTCCACCATCGGCCCCGGCTCACTGGGCGCCATGAACACATCCACCCAGGGAAAGGCCTGCTTCAGCGGCGTATTGCCGCGCACGCCTACCAGGCAGCCCATCACGCCGACCACCACATTCGGGTTGCGCTGCTTGATCGGCTTGATCATGTGCAGGTAGCTCAGCGCCTTGTCCTCTGCGCCTTGGCGCACCACGCATGTGTTCAGCACCAAGACGTCCGCGGCGAAGCGGTCGTCGGTGGCGCGCAGGCCGAGCTTCTCCAACTCGGACGCCAGCCGTTGCGAGTCGGCCTCGTTCATCTGGCAGCCGAAGGTGGCGACGTGGTATTTCATGGAGAGTGAATTGTACTCAGCGCGCCGGCGATCGTCCCCATATCGTCATGGCGTTCGTCCGCGCGTGAGTTGCAAAGAAGGCGCCGTCGGCGCTGATTGCGCCGACGTAGGGCAGGTCTTGCGTCTGGATGCGCCGCAGCAGCTCGCCGGTCTGCGCGTCCCACAGGCGCAGCTCGCCCGAGGCGAAGACGCGCCGATCCAGCGGCTGCTCGGCCGTTTCCGAAGTGGGGATCATCAGGGCTGTGATGACCAGCCGTGAGTCGCGCGGGAAGAGCGCGGTTGCGCTGCTGCCTTTCGGCAAATCCAGCGATACGACCTTGCCGGAGGCGACATCCAGCACATCGACATCGTCCCCAAAGTTGATGATGAACCGGTCGCCGCGTGGGCTGAACAAGCCGGCCAGGGGGGCGCGCCGCAACTGCGCAGTCTGGAGGGCTTCCTGCGCTTGCACATCCCAGATGGTCAACTGTGTCGGGGAGAGCACGGCCAGCCTGCGCCCATCCTCGCTCAGATAGAGCGCGCCGGCTTCCTCCACGCCGCTCAGGGCGTCCATCGTCGCGACGACACGGCCCTCCAGGTCGAACACGCGGATGTCCTGCTCGCCTGCCGCGGCGAGGACCGCCGCCTCGTTATTGCACCCGCTGATGGAGCGCGGCGCAAACGGCAGCTCGAAGTCGCCTGTCGCTCGGTCGGCGGCGATGTCGTACGCGACGATGCGCCGGCCGTCCAGATAGATCAGGCTGCGATCGTCGGGGGCAAAGCACAGCAGCGCGCGCGCCGTGTCGGTAACCGGCGCAGCGATGCTCGCCAATCGTCGGCCATCGCGCACACGCCACACAAATATGCCGAAGTCGAGCGTGACCGTGGCCACGTAGGCGTTTGCCCGATCCGGCTCCACCTGAATAACGGGCATGTGGTGCAGCAGTCGGTCGCGCACGGCCCATGTCTGCGCATCAAAGATGGCGACATCGCCAGACGGGTAGGCCGTGCTCCACGTGAACAAGGCCTTGCCGTCGGCGGAGAAGACGCTGCGCGTAATGGGCGGGCGGCTGGCCGATTGCAGCGCGCGGCGCGTAGCGATGTCGAAGCTGGCCAGCTCACCCGACCCGGCCACAAACAGGCGCTCGCCTGTCGGATCAAAGTTCACCGACCACACCGGCAGGTTGCCGGCCAAGCGGAACTGCGCCCTCGGCTCGTCGTCCTGCAGGTCATAGAGCAGCACGCTAGGGCTGATCAAAACGGCCATGAAGCGGCCGGTGCGGTCGAAGATGGGCTCAACAGCGCCGCCCAGATCGGTGAAGGTTTTTTGCAGCACCGGCTGGTCGCCCGATAAGTCCCAAACGGCGAGCGACTCGCCGCCCGAAGCGCCGAACTTCGCGCCGTTCGGGCTGAAGCTCAGATGCTCGACGGCGGTGTTGGTGAATACGCCGGTCAGCGTTATCGGCGGCGCGCTGCCGACGGCGCTGACGATGACGATGTCGCCGGTCGGTTGCACTGCGGCTACGCGCGACGCATCCTCGGCGAAGCGGATCGCCTGCGTCAACGGTGGCAGAGTCTGGCCTCCGCTTACCACCTGGGCATCGTCCAAGCGAATGCGCCGCAGTTCGCCTCGGGAGACTACAGCCAGCTCGCTGCCGTCTTCGTTCAGGGCGATGTCGGAAGCGATCTCCGCTGAAGGTCGCGGCACGGTGAGGGTCTTCACGATTTGCGAGGTGTCGAGGTCGTAGATATCCACTGTGCCATCGGGTTGCATGATGGCCCCCACTTTGCCGTTCGGCGAGGCGGCGTACCAGAAGATCGGTGCAGCCTCGTCGTTGAGCTGCACCGGCGTGCGGGTTTGCACATCGAGCGTATCTGCGACGATGACCTCAAAGCTGCGCGAGGTGAAGACAACCAGTCGATCGTTCGCCGCCGAGTAGATATGCCGCGGCGGCGGCTCGTCCAACTGGAAGACGCGCGCGAGTCGGTCGGCGTTCTCCAGCGTCAGGCCGGTGAGCGGTTCCGGCGTCACGGTCGGCGTCAGTCGCGGCAGCTCGCCGAGTGACGTGGCCGTCACCCTGGGACGCGGGGCGAGCGTGCGCGTCGGCACCAGTTGCGTCTCCAGCTCGCGGGACTGTTGGCTGCACGCCGCAAGTGCGAATGCAACGAGGGTCAGGCGAAGGACGCGCGATGTTGAAGAAACTACTCGTCTCATCGTCACCTTCATCTCTGCTCGACGCTCGGACTTGGGCCGGCCATCAAGCAGCTCAACCAAGCCAAACTATAACCCGGCCCGCCCGATCCGGCGCTCATCTACGCGATAGCTGGCCGCAGCGTCGGGGTGCCGGTTAGCCTGTTCGTCAGCAACAGCGTGAACGCCCTCACTCTCGCCATCGCTGTGATCGCAGCCGTGCTGGCGTTCGACGCCGCGTGCCGACCTGAGTGCTGCTGACAAGCGCGGCTGTTGTAGGAGCCTGACGGCTGCGGTGACGATGCCGGTCGTTCGTGTATCATGCCCATCAATCCATGAGCCGAGTGAGTGATAAGGTTGAAGCGCAGATCGGAGGCCGGCAATGAAGATGATCATGGCGGTCGTTCAGGCCGACGACGCCAACAAGGTGATGCAGGCGCTGAACGACGCTGGCTATCGCGCCACGCGCATGGCGACGCAGGGCGGATGGCTGCGCCGCGAGAACGTGACCCTGCTGGTCGGCGTGGAAGACGCGCGCGTCAACGACGCGCTGCGCATCTTGCACAAAACGGCCCAGCGGCGCATGGCCTATGTCCATGTTCCCGGCGAGGCGATGGGTGCCTATAACCCCCAACCCCTCGAAGTCGAGGTGGGTGGCGCCACCGTGTTCGTGCTGAACGTCGAGCGATTCGAGCGGCTGGCCGACGCGGCAGACGGGTAACCGGCGTTTGCCGCAGTCGGATCATTCCCGCTGGGCTTCCGTCTGGCTTAGCCTCGCGCGCGCTACCTTCACCGCCTCTTCGCTGGCATCAATGCCGATCCATCGTCGGCCGAGCTTTTGCGCAGCAACCAACGTGGTGCCGCTGCCGCAGTACGGGTCGAGCACCACATCGCCGGCGTTCGACGACGCGGCTACGATGCGCTCCAACAACGCCAGGGGCTTCTGCGTCGGGTAGCCAGTGCGCTCCGCCGACACGTTGATCACCGCCGGGATCTCCCACACGTCGCGCAGCAACACATCGGCGTAGTAGCCGTGCGCGTCGCGCTGCACGCCGAAGAAGCGCTTGCGGTAGCGCACGCGCTCGCGCTGCGGGTGAAAGGTGTAATCGTCCGACGCGGTGTAGAACAGGATGGCATCGTGTTTGCGGGCGAAGTGGCGCTTGCCGGCGCCGCCGGTGCGATAGGCCCACACGATCTCGTTGCGGCAACGCTCGCGACCGAACAGCGCATCGAGCATCAGGCGCAGGCAGTGGCTCATGCGCGCGTCGCAGTGCAGATACAGGCTGCCGCTCGCCTTCAAAACGCGGCGCAGCTCGCCCAGGCACGGCGCAAGCGCAGCGCAATAGGCGAGCGTGCTGCTTTCGCCCAGGATGAGGCGCAGCGCCTCTAACGCCCTGCCCAGCGACGCCGGCGACTCGGCCAGCGCGCGCCGATAGGCCGCGTCGTCCCAGCGCCAGCGATCGCGGAAGCGCGGCCCTTCGCACCGCCTGCCGGTGGCGTAATAGGCATGGCCGGAGTTGAACGGCGGGTCGGCGTAGATCAGGTTGACCGAACGATCGGGGATGTGTCGCCGGAGGACGGCGACGTTATCACCGCAGTAGATCGTTCCCCATGAAGTCTGGAAGGCGGGAGCGCCCATCTCCCCGCGCTAGTCGCTACTCCCCACAATCTTTTCGAAGATCGCCTCGAGCTCTTCGTCTGAGTAGAACTCGATGACGATCCGCCCCCCCTTGCGCCCACGCACCAACGACACCTTTGTGCCCAACACGTCGCGCAGGCGAGATTCATATTCTTTCGCCCCTTGCCATTCCCGGTCGCGCGCCGCTTTCTTCGATGTGGTCTTCGGGCTGTTCATCCGGCGGATCAGCTCCTCGGTTTGACGGACGTTCAGGCCGTGCTTCTTGATCTCGTCGAGCGCGATCAGTTGATCCACCGCCGAGCTGAGCCCCAGCAAGGCGCGCGCGTGGCCTTCGGTGATGTCGCCCTGCATCAACGCGGCCTGAGCCTGGCCGGGCAGCTTGAGCAAGCGCAGGGTGTTGTAAATGGCGACGCGGCTCTTGCCGACGCGCTCGGCCACCATATCGGGCGTCAGGCCGAATTCGTTGATGAGCTGCTGGAAGGCGGCTGCCTCTTCGAGCGGGCTGAGGTCGTTGCGCTGGATATTCTCGATCAGCGCAATTTCCAGCATCTCCTGAGGCGTGGCATCTTTGAGGACGACCGGGACATGGGTGAGCCCGGCGAGCTGCGCCGCGCGCCAGCGCCGCTCGCCGGCAATCAGCGTATAGGGCGCGCCGGGACCTTGCGTGCGCGTGACGATGAGCGGCTGGATCACCCCATGCTCGCGGATGCTGGCGGCCAACTCCTCAAGCTGTAGCGCCTCTTGTCCGCGCACCATGCGCGGCTGGCGTGGATTAGCGCGAATTTCGGTGACAGCGATTTCGATAACCCCGCTGCGTCCGGCTTCAGCCTCACTCGCGCCGGGGATCAGCGCATCGAGCCCGCGTCCCAGTCCGGTTTTAGGTGCCATGAGCGATCGAGCATTTAGGGGGTGTTGGCTGTCTGGAGCGCGGCTGCGCCGTCCGGCGACGATTGCGACGCCGGCGCATCGGCCGCGTGGGGCGGCGGCACATTCGCCGTCGCCGCTTCGTCCTGCGCCATCAACTCTTCGGCCAGGCCCTTATAGGCCTGACCACCGGGCGACGACGGCGCATAGGTCATGATGGGCTGGCCGTGGCTGGGCGCTTCGCTCAGGCGCACATTGCGCGGAATGCGCGCGCGAAACACCTTGCCGGCGAAGAACTTCTCCACCTCGGCCACTACCTGCTGCGAAAGCGCCGTGCGCGCATCGTACATCGTCATGATCAACCCGCGAATTTCGAGTTGAGGGTTCAGCCGCTGGCGCACCAGTTGCACGGTGCGCATCAGTTGCGATAACCCTTCCAGGGCGAGGTATTCGCACTGCACCGGGATCAGCACACCATCCGCTGCGGTGAGCGCATTCACGGTGAGCAAGCCGAGCGAGGGCGGGCAGTCAATCAACACGTAGTCGTACTTGCTGGCCTCGGCAGCGAGCGCCTGCCGCAGCCGATATTCGCGCGCCAGTTCCCCCACCAGCTCAATCTCCGCCGCCGCCAGCGCCGGCGAGGCCGGTATGACCGATAGGTTCAGCCGCGCATTCTTCAGCGTGGCCTTTGCTGGCGTGACGTTGCCCAGCAACACCTCGTAAGAAGAGGCGGTCACCTTGTTCTTATCCAGGCCCAGGCTGCTGCCGGCGTTGCATTGTGGGTCCAGATCCACCAGCAAGATGCGCCGGCCGGCCAGCGCGAGATAAGCGCTGAGGTTAACCGCTGTCGTGGTCTTGCCCACGCCGCCTTTCTGGTTGGCGATCGCGTAAATGCGAGTCATGATGAAACGCGGTGCGCGTTGGGTCGTCCTGAGCCGACCGCACTACGCTTTACGCTGGGTGATTGTACTGCAAAGCTCGAGGTCTTCGGGAGTGGGCAGGCCGGCCAGTCGCTTGCGCGTGACGGATTGAGCGGCGACGCAGTTGGCGAACGCGGCCGCTTCAAGCGGGTCTTGCCCGCGTTGCAACGAGATGAACAGCGTCGCTGCGAAGATGTCCCCTGCGCCCGTGGGGTCCACTTCCTCAACTTGGGGGGCCGGAATGTGGTGCGGTCGGCCTTCGAGGAACACCAGGCATCCCTCTGCGCTCAGGGTAACGACGAAGAGCCGGGCTTGGGCGGCCCAGGTGAGCGCCAGCCGCCAATCGCCGGCCACGTCGTCAATGCTGATCACCGCGGCGTCGGCGCGCGCCAGGACGTGCGGCGCAGCGTCCCAGGGTTTCGTGTAGACGCGGCCGGTCTCGTCCCAGCGGCGCAACCAGCCCTGCGGCGTCACGCCGACGAACACATCGGCGGGCGCCTCGGCTGTGAATGCCGGACTGACTTCGTCGCACACCGGCGCGAGATGCATGATTTTTGCGCGCCGCAGCGCATCGGTGAGGTGAGCCGGCTCCAGCCGCACCGGGCTGGGGCGCACATATTGGATTCGCCCGTGCGGGGTGTAGATGTTCTCGAACTGCGTCGTGGTCGGCGATGGGACGCGATGTACGTGGATGCCCGGCAGGAACTTTTCGGCGTCGTAGTGCTCTGCTGCTGCGGTCAGCACGCTCACGCGATCCACAATGCGCCGGGCGGCCAGTGAGGCAAACCAGGCTGTGCCGCCGGGGGTGATGCTGCCATCGCGCCAGACATCTTCGGTGACGTGTCCGATGGCGAGATAGTCGGGCGGCATGAGGAACAAACCCGCGAATGGCCGACGCAGTGCTTGCGCGCTGCGCCTCACCGCTTCGGTTTGATCTGCACCTTGCGCGAAGTCCCTTCGCCGAAGCTCTCGGTCAATACGCCGGGGCGGTCGCGCAGTGCCATGTGCACGATGCGCCGCTCGTTGGCCGGCATCGGCTCGAGCGTGATGGGCTTGCCGCTGGCCACGACCTTGTCGGCCAGGCGCCTGGCCATGTTGATCAATTGCCGCTCACGTCGCCGGCGGTAGCCGTTGACGTCCACGTTCACACGCAGACTGCTTCGGGTCTGGTGAGACCACATCGTCTGCACGACGGTCTGCAGGGCGTTCAAGCCTTCGCGCTGATGGCTGAGCATCATCTCCTCGTCGTGGCGGTTGCCCAGCGTGACATCTATCCAAATCGAAGGTTCTTCGTCGCCGTTGGTCGGGACGACGCTGTGCGCTTTCACGTCATAGCGCTTCATCCCCATGCGCCGCAAGATGTCGCGCACCAACGTGAGCGCAAGTTCCTCGCCCTCGATTTTTGGCGCAACGGCTTCCTCAGGCAGAGGCAGTGCAACGGCCGACGACTCGATCGTCTGCGGCGCAGCGGGAGGCGACCCTTCCGCCGCAACGGCAGGGGGCACCGCATCAGCGACAGGCGGGGGGGCGGCTGCCGGCGTCGCCGTTTGCTGCATTTCGAGCTCTGCAAACGGCGTCAAACGCACGCGGGCCGGCTTCGCGCCGATCCCCAGCACGCCACGGTTGCCTTCGTCAAGCACTTCGATCTTGACCTCGGCGCGGATGAGGTTGAGCTGCTGCAAACCTTGCGCGATTGCGCTCTCGACGTCGGGGGCTGAAACTTCAATTGCGGGCATCTTTCGGCGGGCTTGATGTAGCAAGATTAGGGTTGCCGCGACGTGGTCGTCGCCTTGTTGACTTTGTTGTTGTCACCCTTGGCGCTGCCCTTCAAGGCCGAAGCGGAGCGATTCACGCGACCGGTAGATTTGGCCTTCACTTTGGACTTGGGCGGCTCAAAGAGCGGCTTTTCGGCGGCCCCTGCCTTGGCGGCTGACGCTGCGTTGACGGCGACGCCGACAGCCGGTGCGGCATGCAGCGCGCGGGCGCGGTCGAGGGTCGGCTTAGTGACATAGTATTGCACAATGCCGATCAGGTTCGAGACGATCCAATACACCCCCAAACCCACCGGGGTGCTGAGCATGAAGAAGCCGAACATCAGCGGCATCATCAACTGCATCATCTGGTTGGTTTGCCGCATCGTCGGGTCAGTCGTGGGCGGCGTCATCACCTTGTTGGCGAAGTAGGTGCTCACCACAACCAGAATCGGAATGACGAAGAGCGGGTCGGGCTGACCCAAATCCCATAGCAAGAAACGCGACTCTATCGGCACTAACGTGGAGAGGCCAGGCAAGAAGCCGTAGAGATGTTTGCCCAACTCCAAAGTGCTGAGCGGCGTCACCGTCAGCGTGCGGATGATGGCTTGATAAAGTGCGATCAGGATGGGGAACTGGATGAGCAGCGGCAGGCATCCACTGAGCGGGTTGAAGCCCAACTTGCGCATTTCAATCTGTAGCCGTTGCGGGTCGCTTTTGTACTTCTCCTGCAACGCCTTGATCTGCGGCTGCAGCGCCTGCATTTTGAAGGCTGAGATCTGCTGCTTGAGGGTGAGCGGCAGGGTGACCAGGCGGATGATCAACGTCAACGCGACGATGGCCAGCACATACTGGTTGAAGAGCAACCCATACAGCAGCATGAGCGCGTTCGTCATTGGATTGACGAACAGGAAGTCGAAGAGATCACCCATGTGGATTCAATAGTCCGCACTTTACCAGACCGGCGCGCCTTATTCGCGGCTGCCTTTGTCGGCATCGGCCTGCGCCGGCTTCTCCGGCCCGGGAGCAGAGGGCTGGGCTGCGCCAGGCGCGGGGGCCGGCTTGGCTGCCGCCGCAGCGCCGCCCGCGGGTTTGGCGGCTTCGGCCTTGGCTTTGGCTTCGGCGGCTGCCTTCTTCTTCGCCTCTTCGGCGGCGCGATCCGCCAACTCCCGATGCCAATCGGTCGGGTGGATCGAAGCGTGGTAGGTATCCGGTTTGGTCAGGCGCGACTTATCATGCACGAGACGGGCGTGTGGCTCCTGCGTGGGATAGTAGCTCAGCTCGTAGTCATGATCCATCTTGATCGCGTCGAACGGGCAGAACTCCGCACAGTAGCCGCAGTTCATGCAGATGGTGGTGTCAATGTAGAACTCTTTGGGCTGCGGCACGGGGCGCTTGGTGATTGGGTCTTCCGTTCGCACGATCCAAATGCACTGCGGCGGGCACACCTTGGCGCAGATGCCGCACGAGGTGCACTTATCGTCTTGCTTCTCGGTGTCGTAGACCAGAAAGGGCACATACCGGAAGTTCTCCGGCAGCGGCAGGCGCTCGCGCGGATATTCGACCGTGACCAGCCCTCTGTTCTTGGGGCTTTGCCGGCGCAGCGGACGCGGCTGTTGTACGCCGCTCTTGTTCAGGATGTACTTTAGGTCTTCGGCGTAGGTATCAATGAAATGCCTGAGGGTCACACCGAGACCCTTCAGGATGCCAGTTCCCATCAAACCCATTGCTCACCTCGGTGTTGCGTTTGGGTTCTTCGTCGCGGTGGGCGACTAAGAACCTCGACGCGGCACGCAGCATTTACCGGTCGACTTCTCCCAAAACGATATCCAACGAGCCAAGGATCACGACGGCATCGGCGACCTTATGGCCGACGGTCATCTCCTTCAACGCGTTTAGGTTGATGAACGAGCTTGAGCGCACGTGGTAGCGATAGGGGTTCTGCCCCCCGTCGCTCACCAGGTAGAAGCCCAGCTCTCCCTTCGGCGTCTCCACGCGGCCGTAAGCCTCGCCGGCCGGCACGCGATGGTTGTAGGCTTTCTTACCGGCCTGAATGTCGCCAGGCTTGGTTTGGTCAATTTGGTTGAGCGCCTGCTGCACGATGCGCAGCGACTGGCGCATCTCGGCCACGCGCACGCGGTAGCGGTCATACACATCGGCGCCGTAGAACACCGGAATCTCAAAGTCGAAGCGGTCATAGATGCTGTAGGGGTCCGCGCGGCGGATGTCGTAGGGCACGCCGGCAGCGCGCAGGCACGGCCCGGTCAAGCTATAGTTGATGCTCCGCTCGGCCGGCAGGTAGCCCACGCCGATTGTGCGCGCTTTGATGATCTCGTTTTCAGTGAGCAACTGTTCCAGCTCGTCTATCTTGCGCGGGATACGGTCGAAGGCCAGTTCGCGGGCGTGCGCGAGTTGATCCTCGGTAAAATCGCGGCTGACGCCGCCGAAGCGCATGTAGTTGCACATCAGCCGGCTGCCGGTCACCGACTCGAACAGGTCGAGGATCAGGTCGCGCTCGGTGATGAAGTAGAGCGCCGGCGTGTAGAACGCGCCCAGGTCGTTGAGCAAGAAGCCGATCGCCCAGAAGTGCGACTCGATGCGCGTTAGCTCGGCCATGATCACGCGCAGGTACTCGGCGCGCTCGGTCGGCTTGATGCCCATCATCTTCTCGACCGTGATCACATAGCCCAGCTCGTTGGCGAGGCCGCAGATGTAATCCAGCCGGTCTGTATAGGGGATGTTGTGCAACCAGGTGTTGCGCTCGCCGATCTTCTCGTGATTGCGATGCAGGTAACCCAGCGCGAGTTTCAGATCGGTGACCGTCTCGCCATCGAGCTTGACCACCATGCGCAACACGCCGTGCGTGGACGGGTGCTGCGGGCCCATGTTGACGATGATCTGATCCGTCTGCAGCTCTTCTTCGTCAGCCAGGGTGTTGTAGTTGCGGTCGTATACCGACACCGCTGCGCCAACGCCCTGGGGCTGCGGCGCTTGCTGCGCGTGGCCGTTCGGCCCAATCGGGGCATTGGGCACGCCGCTCAGCATCGAGTCGTATAGACCGGCGTCGGGATCGCTGTTGAAGTTCAAGGGATCGAAGCCAGGCGGATAGTTGACATTGTCGCCCCAGGGCACGCGCTCTTCGGCCAATTCGTGGTGGCCGCCTGGCCAGCGTGAATCGAACGGTTTGGTGTCCCCCTCGTAGTACGGCTCGTGCCAGTCCTTGCGCAGCGGCCATCCGTAGAAGCCCTCCCAGGTCAGGATGCGGCGCAGGTCGGGATGGCCTTCGAAGCGCACGCCGTACATGTCGTAGATTTCGCGCTCCTGGAATTCCGCGCCGGCGTAGATCGGCGTGAGCGAGGGCACGGCGACTTCTGTGGGCGCGACCGGGTCGCTCCCGCGCGGCACGCGCACCTTGATGGTGATTGGCTGGCCGCCCTTTGACCGCTGGGGATGATAGACCACCTGAAGGTAGCCTTCCTTGATGTAGTCCACGGCGGTCACGTTGGCGAGCATGTCGAAGCCCAACTGATCGCGCACGTAAGTCATCACATCGCGCAGCTTGCTCAGGTCGTTCACCAACACGCCCACGTAGGGGGCAGGCGTAATGATGCTCTCGCCGAAGTGTTGCTGGAGTTGAGCCAATTCCGGCGTCAGCGTAGCGAGCGGCGGGCCTTTGGGCGCGGCATGGCCGGCGGGCTTAGCGGCTGCCGGTTTGGCCGCTGCGGGAGATGTGGGCTTAGCCGCGGGCGCAGCCTTCGCAGCCGTCGCAGGTTCCGCGGGGGTGGGGTTGGTCGTCTCCTCAGCCATGGGTCTCCTGAATCAAGCAGTCGGCTGTTCCAGCGCGGGAGCGGCTTGTGCAGCTTTCTCCTTAATCTCTTGCGCGCGGCGCATATCCACCAAGTCCGGGCCGAGCGCCGGGACGGGCACCACGTCTTCTTCGCCTTGGCGATACCAGGGCACGTTGCGAAGCGACTGCTTCTCGATTTTCTCCTGTAGCTTGATGAAGCTGTGCAGCAAGGCTTCGGGTCGCGGCGGGCAGCCGGTGATGTAGACATCCACCGGGATGAACTTATCTACGCCGCTGACCACGTTGTAGCCTTCTTTGAAAGGGCCGCCGGCCGTAGCGCACGCGCCCATCGCGATCACGTAGCGCGGCTCCGGCATCTGGTTGTATAGGCGCACGATCTGTGGGATCATCTTCTTGGTCACCGTGCCGGAGACGATCATCAAGTCGGCTTGGCGCGGGCTGGCGCGCATCAGCTCCCAGCCAAAACGCGCGAGATCGTGCCGGCTGGCAGCCGTGGCGATCATCTCGATGGCGCAGCAAGCCAGGCCAAACAACATCGGCCACATGCTGCGCTTGCGTCCCCAGTTGTACAGCTTGTCCAGCGAGGTGATGAAGACGTTGTTCCTCAACTCGTCTGGCACCCGCGGGTCGTTCTGAAACTCTTCGGACACGTTCGCATTTGTCGGTTCAGCCATATCCACGCTCTCCATCTCGTCTCGTCGGTCGCACAACAGCCCGGCCGCACGGCGACGCGGCAATACGACGACCAAGCAATTGGTTACAACAGTTCCGCCCACTCTATTTGAATGCGTTCCAACCATTCGACCGGCCGCGCCTCGCAGTCGTCGCTGAATCCATCGAGTTGGATAACCCATTCGTGCAGCAAGCCCAAGTCCAGCGTCGTCGGGTCGGCCACATTCGGGTGCGCAGCGCGCAGCGACAGGGCGATCGGGTAGGCGTCATCCCAATAGAGCGGGTCAGCCATCTTGCAAAACCCGGCGCGATTATACCTATCCGGCTTATTTCCCGATGAGTGTATCGGGCGCAATGTTCATATCCCAATCCCATTCGCCACGTCGCCCATGCTACAATCCCGCCTTAGGGCGCGCTGCTCCGCACCATGGATGCGCGCCCCAAAGCGGATAAGCGTCCGATCCTGGTCGGTATCTGAAATGAGAAGGAGGGTAACACACGAGATGGCAACTGCTCGTTTGGTCGAAACAAAGGCCCAGCTTGAGACGGCGGAGCCGCCGGCGATGACGCTCAGCCCGGCTGCCGAAGCTAAGCTGCGTGAACTCTTGCACCAGCGCAACATCCCCAACTATGGCCTACGCGTATTCGTCGCCGGCGGGGGCTGCTCTGGACTGCAGTATGGCATGGCCTTCGAGGCTCAGCCCCGCGAATTTGATACCGTCGTCAATCAGAACGGCGTCCAACTCTTCATTGACCCAACCAGCCTGATGTACCTGAGGGGCGCCTCGATTGACTTCGTGGATAGCTTGATGGGCGGCGGCTTCAAGATTGACAACCCGAACGCTGTTTCTTCATGCGGCTGTGGCCACTCGTTCCGCACAAAAGACAGCGCCTCGACCGCTGAGGGCGAAAGCTGCGGTTCGGGCTGCGGTTGCCACTCATAACCAATGCCGAAGACGAGTTCCGGACGCTGGCGTGGCAGCGCTTCGCCGCGCAGCCATGCAACGTCTGGAACTCGGCGCTTTTCCCCGCGGGCACACATCGGCGTTGCACTGCGTCAATTCCCCAGGCGGGGATTGGGTGCGAATATACGAGTGAAGTTCGTAGAGCGATGTTCAGGAACCTTTTCAATCCAAAAGTAAAGCCGGAGGACAAAGAACCTAAACGCCTGTGGCTGGACCTGGGCGACCTGGGCGACTTGGTGAACCCCGCCGGCCCACATGAACAATGGCAGGACCATGGCATGGGCCTGCTGCGCACGATCCTCCATCAGAACGGCGTGATGACCGATATGTTCAGCACGCGCCAATGCACGAGCTGGGAGGAAGTGGAGAAGCGCATGAAGGGTTACGACATGCTCATCATGAACGTGCGCAGCTACACCTTCCCGATCGCCTATCGTTCGGCGCAGATCTTCAAGAAGCTCAATCCCAAAGGGATCGTGCTCACTGGCGGCATGCACGCGACCGTCGCGTTGGACGAGATGCTGGCCGTGCCCGAATTCGACAAGATCTGTCAGGGGCCAGGCGAGAATGTCATCGTCAACCTGGTGACCCATCCTGACGCCTTCCCGCGCGTGATCCTGGGCGTGGGCGCCAAGAGCATGGCCGAGTGGCCGATGATTGACCGCACGCTGTGGCCCGAGCCGGCCAGCAAAAAGCTGGCGGCCAAGTTCAACTGGCCGCTGGAACCGGAGTGCGGCTGGGGGCCGCCGCCCGTGGCGACCATCCTCACCAGCCGGGTGTGCCCCTGGCAGTGCGCCTTCTGTAACGAGAACAGCTATATCCCCAACATGGGCCGCCGGCCGGTGGACATGGTGATCGAAGAGCTAAACTACCTGGACGAGACCTACGGCCCAATCGGTTCGGTCGTCATCCACGACTCGATGTTCTTCCAGAACCCCTCCTGGCTGGAGGAATGGCTGGACAAGTACCCCAGGTACGCTAACAAGACGTGGCCGTACTGGGCCGCCGCGCGCGCCGACACCGTCCGCCAATGGCCGGACCTGTTCGAGGCGCTCGTGCGCAAGACGAACTGGAGCACAGTGTCCATCGGCTTCGAGAGCGGCAGCGACCGCGTGCTGAAGATCCTCAACAAAGAGTGCACCGAGGAAGACAACTACTTTGCCATTGACCTGCTCACCCGCATCGGCGATGACATGGAAGCCAAGGGCCTGAAGCCGCCGGTGTTCTGGAGCAACATCATGCTCGGCATCCCCGGCGAAACGCGCGAAGACGCCTTCAAGACCATGCGCATGATCAAATACACCAAGCGGATGATGCCTTCCATCTCGTTCTACGCGCCCTATCCCGGCTCGGCGCTCGGCCACCAGATCATCGCCGAAGGCAAGAGCCTGATGTCGAAGGAGAACTATCATCGTTACCCCGACGACGAGAAGGTGAAAGGGATTGACTACCAGTTCTATCGCGACTTGCTAAGCGGCAAGTACGACGACGAGATCAACCGTGGGCTGGCCACCATCCGGCAACAGCGCACGAATTACTGGGACGCACTGGCAAAAGCTTAGCGTTGGGCGTCGGCAGCATGGCGCACTCGCGCTGCCGACGCCTCCGGATCCCCGCAGATCCCCCATCCGCTATGAGCAGCTTCTCCAACCCGCACTACATGTATCTGTTCGACATGAAGAACGGCAAGAAGAAGCTGGCCTACGGTCAATCACCGGAGGACGCGCTCCAGATCCTGGCGTTTCGTCTGACCGAAGAGGAGATGGCGCAGATCATCCCCGACAAATACATCAAGATCAACCAGCGCCAGCTTCAAGCCTACGTGGACGAGCTCGGCTGACGGCCGGCGCGCCGAATGCGGCGCGGTCAGCACGGTTGCAACTTCCGAGACGGCGATGCAACTGACCGAATCGCAGCAGCGCATCATGCTCGCGATGGCGCGCGGCCTGCGGCTGAAAGACCACCGCGACATCGAGGGGCATAAGACCTACGCACTGCACTACCCCGACGACCACAGCGAACCGGTGAACCCCGATGACGTCGCAGCGCTGGTCGAGCGGGGCCTGATCAGCAGCAACAAGAAGTTCCCCTCCGCCACCTATTGGCTGACGGAGGCCGGCAGCGCCGCCGTCGCGGCGATGCAAACCGAACCCTCACGGGAATCCGACTGAACTTGCCGACCTTCACACACATATAATGTTCGTCGCACACGAAGGGAAGGCAACATGCGAGGCATCACCGTCTTCAGCGGCAGCGCGCATCGCGAGCTGGCGGAGGAAATCTGCCAGCACCTCGGCCTGCCGCTCTCCCCTGTGGACATCCGGCGCTTTAGCAACGACTGCATTCAGGTTCAGCTTTTGACCAGTTGCCGAGAGGCGGACGTTTTCTTCATCCAGCCGATCTGCCCACCCGTGCAGGAGAACCTGATGGAACTGCTCCAGATGCTGGATGCCGCCAAGGGCTCGGCCGCGGCGCGGCTGACCGCCGTCATTCCCCATTACGCCTATGCGCGATCGGATAAGAAGGATGCGCCGCGCATCTCCATCGCCGGGCGGTTGGTAGCCGACCTGCTGAAGACCGCCGGCGCCGATCGCGTGATCGCCATGACGCTGCATTCGCCGCAGGTGCACGGCTTCTTCAGCATACCGGTGGACCACCTCAATGCGTTGACCACGCTGGCGCGTTACTACAAAGGACGCGGCGATTTGGACAACACGGTGGTGGTCTCGCCCGACCTGGGCAACGCCAAGTCGGCCGCGAAATTCGCGCGCATGTTGCGGCTGCCGGTGGCAGCGGGCAGCAAGCAGCGCCTCTCGGATGATCATGTGGTGATCGAGGACATCGTGGGCGATGTGGACGGCAAAGATGCCATCGTGCTCGATGACGAGATCGCCAACGCCGGCACGATCATCGAGACGCTCGAATGCCTGCGCCGGCGAAACGCGCGTCGCTTGTCCGTCGCCTGTACGCACGGGTTGTTCACCGGCAAGGCCATCGAGCGCCTGCGCGCGCAGGCGGATGTGGACGAGATCGTCGCCACCAACACGGTGCCGATCCCGCCGGAGAAGCGCCTGCCGAACATGCACGTGATTTCGATCGCGCCGCTGCTGGCCGAGGCCATCCGCCGCACGCACAACGGCGAATCCATCAGCAGTATGTTTGAGGAAGAGCTGTGAGCGGTGAGTGGTGAGCTATGCGCTTTGAACTTTAATCTCAAATCTTAATTCTCAAATCTCAATTCTCAACTTCCAGCTCCAGCCACTGCGCTTCCGGCACATCCACGTAGGCGAACGCGTACTGCCCATCGCGTGCGGCGACGGCGCGGTAATTGTCCACCCAGGCGACGAAGCCCAGCGGGCCGCGCGGCGACGGCGCGCGCAACACCTCTGCCCCATCCACGCGAAAGACCGCAACATCGGGCAGCCAGTCCAGCTCGTAGCAATGCCACTCAGTCATGTCCAGGTCCAGCAGTGCTTCGCGCGCCCGAACGACCAAGCGCGCCGCAGCCATCGCCAACGCCGAGACGCCGGGTAATCGGAGCGCCAGGTTCCCGGCCGCCATCATCGCCCGCGCCAGGCCGCCCGATGCGCCTTGCCGTTCCACGGACGGCAGCGGGGTGCGCAGCGACGCCGCCTTGAAGCCGTGGCCGGGGGCGCCAGGGGCGATCTGGATATCCGACTCCGGCGAACTGTAGAAGAACCAGACGTTGCACGGCGGCTCGAGCACGGCGCCATCGCGGGTAAAGGGATGGTTCCAAAAGCCAAAGCCAGCCGTGCCCTTCAGCGCGCCGGCCGGGTGGGAGAATCGCGCGTGCAGGCGCAGCCGTTGCGGCGGACGGTTGGCGAACCGGCGCGGCAGGGCGTGCTCATAGTCGTCGAGCTGCGCGTCGGTATAAGCCGCGCGCGTGGTCGGCGGAATGGTCAGGCGAAGCACATCCCCCGCGCGCTCCACCCGCCCCCCGTTGACCAGATGCTCCTTGAGCGATGGGATGGGGGATGCGCGACTTAGAGTTTGCGCCTTGCGTCTAGCCATTCTTCCGCTTGTCGAATCTGCTCCTGCGTGGCGCGCGGGGCCGCGCCGCCCGCCACATCGCGCGATGCCACCGACCGCGCGAAGTTGAACACCTGCGCGATGTCGTCGTCGAAGCGCGGCGAAATGGCCTGCCAGTCGCTCATCGCCAGTTGGCTCAGGGCGATGCCCTTTGATTCGGCCAGCGCCACCGCGCGTCCGGCGAGATGATGCGCCTCGCGGAAAGGCACGCCTCTGCGCACCAGATACTCGGCGACGTCGGTCGCCAGCATGGCCGGATCCAGCGCCGCGCGCATGCGCGCGGCGTTGACCTTCAGCGAGCGGATCGCGCCGGCGGCCACCGGCAGCGCCAACGCCAGCGTGTCGAGGGAATCGAACAGCGGCTCCTTGTCCTCCTGCAGGTCTTTGTTGTAGCTCATCGGCAGCCCTTTGAGCATCGTCAGGATGGCCGTCAGGTTCCCGATCAGCCGGCCGGCCTTGCCGCGCGCCAGCTCCATCGCGTCGGGGTTCTTCTTCTGCGGCATCAGGCTGGAGCCGGTGGCGTAGGCATCGTCGAAGGTCACGAAGCCGAACTCGGCGGTGGAATAGACGATCAGGTCTTCGGCGAGGCGGCTGAGGTGGACGCCGATCAAGGCGCAGCAAAACAGCAACTCGGCCACAAAGTCGCGGTCGCTTACCGCGTCCAGGCTGTTCTGGGTGATCCTGGCGACGCCGCGCAGCGAAAAGCCGAGTTCCGCTGCGAGGGCGGCGCGATCGATCGGGAATGGGCTGCCGGCCAATGCGCCGGAGCCCAGCGGCAGCACAGCCGTGCGCTGCGCGCAATCGTCCAGCCGTTCCACATCGCGGGCGAATGGCCAGAAGTAACTCAAGCACCAGTGCGCAAAGGTGATCGGCTGTGCCCGTTGCAGATGGGTGTAACCCGGCATCAACGCGCCGATGTGCGATTGCGCCTGCGCCAGCAGCGCGGATTGCGCGTCAAGCAGGGCGCGCTGCGTGGCGCGTATCGCATCCAGGCAGAACAGGCGCAGGTCGGTCGCCACTTGATCATTGCGGCTGCGGCCCGTGTGCAACTTGCCGGCCACCTCGCCGACGATCTCCTTCAGCCGGCGCTCGACCGCTGTGTGGATATCCTCATCGTCCGGCTTGACCTCGAAGCGCCCCTCGGCGAACTCCGCATGCACCGCGCGCAAGCCGCGCGTCAACGCGGCCGCCTCGTCTGCGGTGATCACCCCGGCGCGGGCCAGCGCGCCCGCATAGGCTATGCTGCCGCGAATATCGGCGTCCCACAGCCGGAGGTCGAACCCAATCGAATCGTTGAAGCGCCTCATCAGGGCGTCGGTCTGGCCGATGAAGCGCCCGCCCCACAGGCGGCTGGCAGGGTGGGGGGCGTTGTGCTGTTCCGTCATCTTTGCGCGCTCATCGCTTTTCGCTCAGCGGACGGCGGCGGTAATCCGGCGCCGCGTTTTCGATCACCAGGCTGAGTTCGGTGTCCTGCATGCGCGACGCGATGCGATAGTCGAAGTCGTCCGGGTTGACGTTGGTTGCGATCATCGTGGCCAGCCGGTTGCGATAGCGGTAGTCGAGGATCTCGAACAGCACGCTGTCCGACCACGGCGAGGACGGCTCCGCGCCCAGGTCGTCAATGATCAGCACGGTCGCCGTTTTGAAGATATTCATCCGGCCGGTGAAGCTCTCCTGTTCGGTATTCGATTGTAGGTCAATCGCTTCGCGCAGCGAGGCGAGCAAGTCAGGCATGGTGATGAACAGCGACGGGATGCCGGCCTGAGTCAGGTGATTGTCCACGGCGGCGCACAAGTGCGATTTGCCGCTGCCGCGTTCGCCCCAGATCACCAACCAGCGCCCGAACGGATTGTTGGCGAACGCCTCGGCGCTTTCCAGGCAATCCACCAGCGTTTCGTCCTCAACGCCGTTGAAGCGCGTCTTGAAGTTGAGGAAGGTCTGCCTGGACGACAGGGCGCTGCGCGACGAAAAGGGCGCCAAGGCGGCCAGCTTCCAGCGCTGCGCGGTATCGCATTGGGGGCAGGGTTTCAGCTCGCCGCGGGCATCCAGCACAAAGCGCTTGTTGCCGCAGTATGCGCAGTCCACGTCGCCTTGCGCGTCCACCGGCGCGTCGGGGTCGCTCCGGCGCGGTTCCGGCGCAGCGTGCGCGTCAAGGGCGGTCCTCCTGTTGCTGGCGGCGGCCGGCAATGCGCTGTCGAGCGCGTTCGCGAGCCGCTTCACGGTCGGCTTCGGTGTATTCGACTTGCGGCCGGCTGTAGGTGCGTCCCTTCCGTTGCGTGGTTTCTCCTGGTCTGCCATTTCTTCTATTCGTCCCTCCCCGCTTCTCCTGCGGCGAAGCGGTCAGCACTTTGCGAATATAGTCCCAGCGCAGCGCGTTCGCTTCGGCCGCCTTGTCGAAGGCTGCCACCCAACGCGCCACGTCGGTGATCTGCGTCGCCAGCGCGTTGATGTCGGCAGCGATGTGACCATCGAGCGTCCGGTTGACGCGCTTCTTATATTCCGCGAAGGCAAACTGCGCGGTCTCGTTGACGGGCAGCGGGGTGAACACATCCGGCGATGGCTGTTGCAGCAGCTTTTTCACGTAAAACCAATTGCGCTTGTTCTGGCCGGCGGCGTAGGCGAAGACGCTGCGCCACAGCGACAGGTCGCTCACCTCCTCCCAGAGCAGCCGCATCTCTTCGGCCACGGTCGCCGTAGGGGGCAAGCCGAAGGCCGACTCGTACAGCGCAACCAGCTCGCGCAGGTGAGCCTCGGTGCGCGCATCGGCGCGTTGCAGCGCCAGGATGGCCTCTTCGCGTTCGGCCAGCAGCGGGATCAGTGCGTTTACATCCACCACGTAGCCGTCGCGCGTCACGCGCTTCAGCCCGTCGAGCACGGCGCGTAGGCCGAACATGCCGGTGGCCGTGCGCACCAGATCATACTCGCGGCCGGTCGGCTCGCGCCCCAAGCGCTCGCGCAAATTCACAATCTCCTCGGGCGGCGGCGCGGCCTTGGCCACGATCACCTGGTAATACTCCGACGGCGCCGCCGGCGGCTGCGCATCCAGGACGGCCAGGCATGCGCGCAGCGTGCGCGGTGGCGTATGTCTCGGCCGCGGCGCGCGCAGCGCCACACGCAAGGCGGCGATGATTTCCGCTTCGGTGTAGCCGCGCGCTAGGCGCTCTTCGAGCGCGGATAGATCTTCCGGTGTCATCGCGTATGCCTCGATCACCTCCAGGCGCTCGATCTCAAAGGCGAGGCGGGCGAGCAGTTCGGCGCTCCGCGACGTGCTGCGCGCTGGCTGTGCTTGGGCCGCCTGGATTGCCTCAACGGCGCGGCGACCGGCTTCATCATTGACGAAGTAATAGCACAGTTCCCCTTCGCCGACGCTCGCGCACAGCAGCGTCCCGCGCGCCACGGCGCGTTGCAGCGCCGGGCGCAAGGTGATCGTCGGGAAGCTCAGCCCATGGCGGATGGCCGGATGGTTCAGCAGCTCGCCCTCGGTGACGAACGGCGTGGCCGCGAGTTTGGCTTCCAGCAGGCTCAGCGCAACCAGGCTGACCTTCAGCTCGGCCAGGTCGTCCACCTGCGCCAGCGTATTCGCGATGAAGTCGTCCAGCATGGCCAGGAATCAGACGTCAGAAGTCAAAAATCTCTAATCTCTAATCTCTAATCTCTAATCTCTAATCTCAACGCTCACAGTTCAATCCGCTCCTTCGCCAGGTTCTTGAACGAGGTGAGCCGCTTGTCGAAGAACAGCATCGCCTTGCCGGTCGGGCCGTTGCGGTTTTTCGCCACGTGAATCTCGGCGATGTTCTTGAACTCGGTATCCGGGTTGTATAACTCATCGCGATAAATGAATAGAACGATGTCGGCGTCCTGCTCGATGCTGCCGCTCTCACGCAGGTCGCTCAGCATCGGGTGTTTGTCGCTGCGCTGTTCGACCAGGCGGGAGAGCTGGCTGCCGGCGATCAGCGGCACTTTCAACTCGCGCGCGATGGCCTTCAACGAGCGCGAGATGTAGGAAATCTCTTGCACGCGGTTGTCGCTGCGCGCGCCGGTCTCGCCCGACATGAGCTGCAAGTAATCCACGATGATCAGGTCAAGGCCGTATTCCTGGTAGATGCGCCGCGCCTTCACCCGCAGCTCGAGCGGGCTGAGCGACGGCGTGTCATCCAAGAAGATCATCTGATCGGCCATCTGCATCGAGATGCGCGTGAGGGCGCCCCATTCGTCATCCTTCAGGTCGGCGATGCGCAGGCGCTGCGAATCTATGCCGGTCTCGGCGGCGATGAAGCGCTGCACCAGTTGCTCGTTGCTCATCTCCAGGCTGAAGATGGCGACGCGCTGACGGTGTTTGAGCGCTGCATGATAGCCGATGTTGAGCATCAACGACGTCTTGCCCACGCCGGGCCGCGCCGCGACGATGATGAGGTCGCCTTTCTGCAAGCCGCCGGTCATGCGGTCCAGGTCGTGGTAGCCGGTCGGGATGCCCAACGGTTCGTCGCGGTGCTCGTGCAGGTACTCCAGGCGCTCGAAGAAGTCGCTCACGGCTTTGCGGATAGGCACCATGTGCCCCTCGCCGTGGCCTTCGGTGACGCCGAACAGGATCGCTTCGCTCTTCTCGATGACCTGTTGGATGGGCAACGATTGGTCGTAGGCGATGCGCGCGATCTCACTGGCGGCGTTGATCATGCGCCGGCGCACGGCCGACGCTTCGACCGCGCGGGCGTAAGCCTCCACATTCAGCGCCGTGGGCACAGCATTGGTGAGCTGGGCGATGTATGGCTCGCCGCCGACCTCGTCGAGCCGGTTGTTGTGCGCCAGCTCCGACGACACCGTGAGCAGGTCGATCGGCTCGCGCCGGTCGTGCAGGCGCAGCATCGCTTCGTAGATCCACTGATGCTTCACCACGTAGAAGTGATCCGGCGCGAGGAAGCTGGCAACGCGCGCGACGGCCTCGGGGTCAATCAGCAACGACCCCAGGACGGCCTCTTCAGCTTCGACGCTGTGCGGGGGGAGGATGAACGCATCCGCCATGGATGGGGGATTTTAGCCGGGTCACCGGTCGCTTTCATCCTCAGCTCAGCGTCCTCTGTCAACATCGAGGGGATAAACAGACTTCGTTGATCAACAGACATTCACAATGACACTCATAGACGCATGGTGGCTCCTTGTCGCCGGCGGCCTGCTCGTCGGCAGCGTTCATTTGCTCGTCAACCTGGCCTTCTCCGGATGGGCGGCGCGGCGGGCGAAGCCGCTCGGCGCAGATGCGCCAATGGTCTCGGTGCTGGTGCCGGCGCGCAACGAGGCGCACAACATCGAGGCGTGCATCCGCTCGCTGCTGGCGCAAGACTACCCGAACTACGAAGTGATCGCCCTGGACGACGACTCAACTGATGCAACCGGCAGGATCCTCGACCGGCTGGCCGAGCAGGATGCGCGGCTGCGCGTCATCCACCATCGCCAGCCGTTGCCGCCGGGCGTGAATGGCAAAAGCCGCGCCTGCCAATGCCTGGCTGAACAGGCGCGCGGCGAGTGGCTGCTGTTCGTGGATGCCGACACCGTGCATCGCGCCGATTCGATTCGCGCCGGCGTCGCGCGCGCGCTGGGCCTGAACGTCGCGCTGTTCTCGGTCATCCCGCGACAAGTGATGAAAAGCTGGGGCGAGCGGCTGTTCACGCCGGCCGGCTTCGCGCTCATCTACAACTTCGTCTCGCTTTGGCGCATCTACCTGGAACGCCAACCGCGCCCCTTCAACGCCGCAGCCATCGGCCAATACCTGCTGGCGCGTCGCGACGCCTACGTCGCGAGCGGCGGCCACGGTGCCATCCGCGACCAAATCCTGGACGACGTCGCGCTGGGCAAGCTGTTCAAGCAGCGCGGGCAGCGCATCGCGCTGGGCGACGGCGACTGGGTGAGCTGCCGGATGTACCGCGGCTTCCGCGAAATGGTTGCGGGCTTCTCGAAGAACGCCTTTTCGATCTTGGGCGGCTCGTTGGCGATGAGCGCCGTCTTCGTCGCCGCAAGCGTCGCGCTTTTCCTGCTGCCGTTGGCTGCCCTGATCGGCGGCGCGCTGACCGGCGAAGCGAACGGGGGAGCGGCGGCGACCGTCGTGCTGACGGCAGCGAACCTCGCGCTGGTCAACCGGCGCATCGGCCAGCCGCTGTGGGTTGCGCTGCTTTATCCGCTTCAGATCGTCGTCGGCCTCGGCGTGCTGCTCAACTCGATCCGCTGGCGCTACACCGGCCGCACGCAATGGAAGGGGCGGCTGCTCAACAGCGCGGCGCTGCGCTAATCCGTCGTCCGGCGGCGCTGACGGCGTGCTTCGCGCTGGCAGCGTTCGCTGCAATAGACTACGCTTTCCCAGTCGCGCGCCCACTTTTTGCGCCAAACGAACGGCCGGCCGCAGATCGGGCAGACCTTGGTCGGGAGGAGGGACTTCTTGGGATGAGGGGGCCGGGCCATGGGGATCACTCGACCCAGTCGGCGGCGACGACGTCAAAGCGCAGGATGTTTGCGCCATCGCTGAGAGTCAGCCGACCCTCTTCGGCATGGGTGATCCGCAGCGCGCCCGTCGGCATCGGCGCGGCCAACACGCGCGGCGGAAAGACGTATTCGCCCGCCTCGGTGAGTCGAAACACGGCGACGCCGCCCGTGTCTTCGCCGCTGCCGCCCGCAGCCGGATCGCGCGCCCGTCCGGCGAACACGATGATCCCCGGCGCTTCCCAGGCGTTCTCGGCGAGGAAGGTCATCGCGCTGAGTGGCGGCAACACATCCGCCACGATGCGCCCTTCGCCGGCCGACGCCAGCGGGCTAGCGGCCGGCGCGTTGGCGCTGACCGCGTTTTGCCAAGTGATGTCGCTCGGCGGCGGCAGCGGCATGGCCGTGCGAGGATCGGCGTTCAGCGCGTCCTGAAGTTGCTGCCATCCCTGCTGCGGGGTGTTGTCGGTCAGCCCGCCGCACGAGCGGCGATCCTGGCAGGCTTGCCATTGGGTGAGCAGGCCGCCAAAATCGAGCTTGGCCCCTTTATTCAACGCGGCGTATAAGCTCATGCGATACCACTGGTCGGCGTTGATGCCGCTGCGCAGATAGATTTCGGGGAAGGGAATGGCATATGGCGGCCGGTTCACCTGCCACACATCGTCCACCGTCCAGCCGTTGTTGGGCGATTGGGCGGGATTGCCGCTGGTGGGGCAGCCGTCGCAGGTGCCGAAGTTGACGAACGGGCGCGCGGTGGCCGAGGCGTAGCCATTCACCCAGGCTTTGGTCAGCGCCGGCGTGTTCCAGCTCATCTCGATATCGTTGCCGCCGAACACGGCGAGGCGCTCGGCGACGCCGGCGGGAGCGTGCTCTTGAAGCCAAGCGTGCACTTGTTGGATCATCTGTCCCCACGCCTGGCCGTGGGCGAAGCTGGTGTCGGCCTGTAGGGTGGCGCCGCGGTAGTTGTTGGTGCCGATGGCCAGACTTAATCGGGCAAACGCCGGCGCGCATTCCCAGTAACCGCGCAGGAACGCCTGGCTCGCTTCGGCCACTGCGGCGGTCGAAGCGAACGGATAGCCCGGCCGCCGATAGTAGATCACCCCATACTGGCCGCTATCGCTGCGCCAGGGCTGCCCAAAGGCGAGGATGACCATCCCCTGCTCGCCAGCGTTGCCGGCAGCGCAGCCCATCGCGTAGTGCAGCGCCGGGTCTAGCGTGGAGATGTAGCGGGAAGTCGTCGCCCTTACCCCCGGCGCGGGGTGGCTGAGGACCAGCGGGAGATAGGCGTTTGCTGTGGCGCTGATCGGCGGTGTTGCGCTCGCCTGCGGCACGAAGGCAACTGCGTCGAAGGCCACCTTCCGCGCGCCTGCCGGCTCACCCGTCACGTCCGTCAACTGCACGTAGTTCGGCCCAGACGCGGCGAAGTAGTGCATCCCCAGGCTGACCCATTCGGCGTAGTAGCGGTTTTGGCTAATGGCGACTGTGGTCGTCACGCTGCCGGCGACGATCTCATAGCGCGCGTTGGCCGTGCTGCTGTGGTAGCGCGGGATGAAGGCGAACACCTCGTAGGTCATTGGCCGGGTCGCCGTGATCGGCAGCATCCAACGCGCATAGTTCACGCGCGTGGCAGGCTCGCTGTAGGTGTAATACATCGCCCCGCCATAGAAGTTAAACGTCGTGCCGGTCACAGCATACCACCACTGCGGCGGGCCGAACCTCTGAAAGTCGGCATCGGTCTCGTCCACGATGATCGCCGTCGGCGGCAACGACGCCTGGCCGACCACGGGCGCCCGCAGCAGCGCCAGGCCCGCTAGGGCCGCCCCCAGGCCGGCCAGCAGCCAGCCCCATCGTCGGGCCGTCCGGCCGCGCGCCGAGGTCATGGCGTGAGCGTTCGAGGCCAACATACCCACTGATTCTAGCTGTAGTCACACCGTTCGGTGGGGCCAACGCGCGCGAGCCTGGGCGAGCGGGCAGGCGCCGCGGCTGGTGTGCAACGTTCGTCGCCGAGCCTGATGCGGGTGACAACCCGCTCGTGCGTCATGGCCCACTATGCATTGTCAAATCCCACGGGTTGGCAACGCCGTTCATCACCGGCCTTTGCGATACAGCACGATCATCGCTGCAAGCAACAGCAGCGCGCCCAGCCAGCCGGTTGGCCCGAGTTGCTCATCGAAGAGCAGCCATGCCAGAAAAGTTGAGGTGAGTGGCTCGACCAGCGTAGCGATAGTAGCGACGGTCGCCGGCGTGGTGCGCATTCCGGCCAGGAAGGCGAAATAGCCAAACGCCGTCGGCACCAGGCCGAGATAGAGCAGGCGCAGCCAGCCGGCGGTGGGGTAGCTTGCCACCAGCCCGCCCGGCGATGCCATGGCGAACGCGCCCAGCGCCAGCGCGCCCAGCGTGAAGCCGATCGCGATCGGCTGCAACGGATGGTAGCGATTAGCTAACTGCCGACTGCACAGCGTCAGCACGGCATATGCCGTGGCCGAGCCGAGCGCGAGCAGCACACCGGCCGGCGCGTCTGCCGGCAACGGACCTGCGCCAGGCGCAATGCCGACCAGCAACGTCGTGCCGGCTAACGCGCAAATCATCGCCGCGCTGATGGTGCGCGTGAGCCGCTCGCGCATGAACAACGCCGATAGCGCCGCGACGATCACCGGTGCAGTGCATAGCGTGATCAGCGTCGCTATCGCCACGCCCACGCGCGGGATGGCGGCAAAGTAGCACGCCTGATACAGCGCCATCATCGCGCCGATCATGACCACGGCGCCAACATCGCGCCGGGCGATGGCGAATGTGCGCGCGCCAATTGCCAGCCAGCACGCCGCCAGCAACGCCGGAGCCGACAGCGCCAAACGGAAAAAACCGACCGACAGTGGATTAGTTACGGATAAGACGTAGAGCGATTTCGTTGTGACGCCGACCGTGCCCCAGAGCGCGGCAGCAAGCATCACTAGAAGCAACCCGCCGCGTGACTCGGTGAAGACGGCCATGAACGAAGCCCCGGCGAGCTTCTTTGAACGGACGTCCGATAGAGGTTGACCTTGATTCATGCTGTGACGCATATTTTTGTATGGTCTGCGCTCCAGCAGGATACCCTTGCGTACGATGGCGATGACCCGTTCGGATGACGATGCCCATGAATGAAGGGCGCCCGACGGGGCATCCGATCATGATGTCATGAACGCCGCTACGCGCTCAGCGCTGAGGCCTTCCAGAAAGGGTGTGGGCAATCTGAGCGCCTGTCAAAATCGGGCGCGCGTCGCGTCCTCCAGGCCGCGGCTCAGCTCATGTGTGGTCCTGTGACAAGGGCACAATTGTGCCGGGCGACCTCGTGGTTTTGCCGGCGCCGAGGATGGCGACGAATTCACCGGGCGCGACCTTCAGCGAAACATCGCGCAGCATCGGGCGCACGCCGTAGCGCTTGCCGAGGTGAGGAGCGGAGAGCAAAGGCGATGCCTTTGGGCCGATGGCTGCGATTGTAAAAGCGCCGGCGGCGGCCAGCATCATCCCTTGATGGCGCCGCCGCCGAGACCTCGAACCAGGTACTTCTGCACGAAGAAAGAGGCAACAACCATCGGAATCACCGCGAGGATGATCGCCGCGGACATGCGCCCCATCTCGATGCCGCGGAAAGTCCAAAAACCGGCAATGCCCACCGGCAGGGTGGCGCTGTTCTTGCCGCTGAGCAACAACGCATAGAACAGATCGTTCCACGAGAGCACAAAGCCGAACAACGCCGCAGCGGTCATGCCGGGGCGGATGGTTGGCAACACCACTTTGTAGAACGCCTGCCATGGCGTGCATCCATCCACCATCGCCTGTTCCTCCAGGTCGCGCGGCACGTCGTCGAAGAAGCCGATCAGGAACCAGGTCGTCAAAGGCAGGATGAAGGTGAGGTGCGCCGCGACAATGGCCAGCAGGCTATCCAACAACTGAAGCGAATACATGATCAGGAATAGGGGGACGATGAGCGTCGCCGGCGGGAGCATCTGGGCGGCGAGCATGGTGAAGCGCAGACCGGGGCCACCGACATTAAACCGCGCAAACGCGTAGGCGGCCGGCGCGCCGATGAGGAGCGCCACCCCAACGGTCAGCGCGCCGACCAGCAAGCTGTTGCGCGCTTGGAGCGGGACGCTCGATTCCATCAACACCGCGCGCCAATGGGCAAAAGTGGGGGTGAAGCCCAGGGCAAGCGGTCGGTTGATGGCTGCCTCTGTCTTGAACGAGGCGAGCAGCGTCCAAAGGTAGGGAAAGAGCATCACGCCCAGGGCAAACGACAAGATGAGCAGAATGGGAGCTTCACGCTGAAGGCGTTTCATCGCTGGCTCAGTGATTCGCGCCGCAGGGCGTAAAACAGCAGGACGACAAGCATCAGGATCACGGCGATCAGGATGTAGGACATCGCCGAGGCCTCGCCAAGTCGAAAGTATAGAAAGCCCACGCGGTAAATGTGATACTGGATGGTCTCGGTGCTCTCCCCTGGGCCGCCACGGGTGATTGCATAGACATATTCATACACCTTGAACGCATCCAACATGCGGATGACGACCGCAGCCAGGATGGTGGGCCGCAACATGGGCAGGGTGAGATGCCAGAAGATTTGAAGAGACGAAGCGCCATCCACCCGCGCAGCCTCAAAGGGTTCTTCGGGGAGTGACTCTAGGCCGGCCAGCAACAGCAACAACATGAACGGCGTCCACTGCCACACGTCTATGAGGGCCAAGGTGATCAGCGCCTGTTGTGCGCTGAACCAGTCTATCGTGATGCCCAGCGCGCGCAGCACGCTGGGCACAACGCCGAGCTGTGAGTTCAACAAAAATCGAAACATCAACCCCACGGCGATGGGGGTGACGAACATCGGCACCAGCAACACAGCGCGAAAGAAATGACGAAACGGCGTGGCCTTGCGATGCAGGAGCAAGGCGAGCAACAGCCCAAACACCAACTCCAAGCTGACTGCCATGCCGACAAAGCGCAAGGTGTTGGCCAGCGCGTTCCAGAAGGAGGCGTTCTGGGTGAGGATGGTGAAGTATTGCGCCCAGCCGACCCAGCGGGCTTGTTCGATTGCGGTCAGCCGGTAGTCATGGAGGGAGATCCACAACGAGAAGGCCAGCGGATACCCCAGGATGAGCACCAAAGACAGCAGCAGCGGCAGCACTAGGCGATGCTTGAACGTGAGGGGCGGCTTAAGCATAGGCGAGTCTTTCAGCGTCGGTGCGCGCGGCGTGGCGTCGGCGCGCAAGGCGCTAGGGTGGTTTGCCTACAGCGCGCCGACGCCATCGGAAAGCCTTAAGGGCGCGCGAGGATGGCGCGCGTCTTTTGCGCAGCAGCGGCAAGGGCCGCCGCCACGTCCTTCTCGCCAGCCACAGCGCTGTTCAGCTCTGTGCCGACCTCGTTGATGATCTCCTCGGCGCGCGCGCCGCGGGCGAGGGGTTCGGCATCCTCCAGGATTTTCAGCACGGTCTCGTAGTATTGCTGTCCGAAGCCCTTCTCCCACACCTCGCGATCCTGCATTACGCTGACGCGCGTCGGCGCGCCGCCGGCGATCACCCGCTGTTTGTCTATCGCCTTCGAGGTGATCCAGGCGATGTAGGTCCAGGCAGCATCCGCGCTGGCCGTGTTCTTCGGGATCGCCCAATGCCACGCCCCCAACACCGCCTTGCCGCCGGGGACTTCGTGCAAGGCAAACTTGCCGGCCAACTCGCCGGCCGGGCCGTCAGACTTGTTCAGCGTGGGCAACATCCAGTTATACGAGAGCATCGTGGCCGACTCGCCGCTGGACATGGAGCGCAGGGCTTCATCGAAGCCCCAGTTCACCGAGTTGGGCGGAGCGGCGTTCTTGTACATGTCAATGTACATCTCCAAGGCCTGTTGTGCGGCGGCATTGTCTATGATGACGTTGCCCGCAGCATCGAGGAGATTGCCGCCGGCTGCGTATAGCCAGTTCTTCCACTCCTCGAAGATTTTGTAGCCGCGTTGGGGTTGCATGGCCGCCCCGAAGATGCCTTGCGACTTGAAGAACTTGCCGACCGCGACGTAGTCCTCTAGGGTAGTAGGGACTTGAAGCGGTTTGCCGAACGCCTGTTGGAACTTCGCCTGATAGTCGGGGTTATCGAACAGGTCTTGGCGGACGATCAGGCCAAGTGCGTAGTTGTAGTACGGCACGCCGTAGACCTTGCCGTCCACCACGCCGATGTCGCGCAGCGGCCCGACAAAATCGTTGAAATCGTAGTCCGGCGCCCGCGCGATGTAATCATCGAGCGGGAGCAAGAAGCCCGCGCGGGCAAACTCATCCATCCACGGATTGTCCACGATGATCACATCGTAGCTTGCCGAAGGCGCCAAGGCGGAGGTCAGAATCTTATCCCGCATGGCGTCATAGGGCATGGCATCGAACGTGATCTTGATGTTGGGGTGCTCTGCCTCGAACTGGCGGGTCAGCGATGCGACGATGTCGTAATCGGGCACCTGCTCCATGATGATGCTGAGCGTGACCGGCGCTGCAGCAGCCTCAGATGGGCGCGTGGGAACGGTCGTGGCGGCGGGGGCTGAAGGCGCTGCGCAAGCAGCCAACAATGCCGCCGCACCGAGAAGGAAAGAGAAGCGATGGCCTTTCATCAGTTGAACACCTCACTCGTTATTGGTGGTCAAACGAAACAAGAGTTTTGGGCGAACGATCAGGTCGTGAAAGAGTGTTGAGTCAATCCATCCATGCACCTCCGTTCACGTTGATGGCCTCACCGGTGATGAAGTTGGCATCATCCGACGCCAGGAAACACACCACGCGCGCGACATCCTCCGGCGTTTCCAAGCGGCCCAACGGCGTGTCGGCAATGTAAAGCTGGCGCACGGCTTCCGGCGTGGCACCGCGCAGATGGGCTTCCCACTCCAGTTCGCGCGCTTGCATGGAAGTTTGCACGTAGCCGGGGCAGACGGCGTTCACCAAGATGCCTTGAGGCGCCAACTCGCCGGCCATGGCTTGGGTGAGGCCGACGACGGCGAACTTGGAAGCGACGTAGTGGGCGAGGAAAGGCGCGTTGCCGCGCTTGCCGGCCATGCTGGCGATGTTGATGATGCGACCACGCAAGCCGGCTGCGTCGGGCGGCTGCGTCAGCATTTGTCGCGCGGCGTGCTGTGCGCACAAGAAGGTCCCTTTGGCGTTGACGTTCATGTTGAAGTCCCAGTCGTGCTCGGTAAGCTCCACGAATCGGTTCATGGTGCTCACGCCGGCGTTGTTCACCCACACGTCGAGCCGCGCGCGTCGCGCGAGGACAAAGGCGATCGCCTGAGCGATGGCGGGGGGATTCGTGACGTCCAATGCCACGGCCTCAGCCTGGCCGCCGTGCTGTCGGATGGACTCAGCCGCCTGATGGGCGCCGGCTTCATCCCGGTCGGTGACCGCGACCCAGGCGCCTTCGGCGGCCAAGCGCGTCGCGATGGCGCGCCCGATGCCGGTTGCGGCGCCGGTCACTACAATGGTTTTGTCGGTGAGTTTCATCGTCCTTACTCCAGTTGATCTGCGTTCACGTCTGCGCCGGCGCGTCTTCGTCGGCAAGCGACAGGCGGACGAACAAGGGGCGCAACCGTTCGTACGCCTGGCGATAAACCTCAAAGTGATCGCGGTAGCGCCGATGACGCTCCGCGGCCGGATGAATGACCGAGGTGATGGTGATGAAACGCTCGATCTCATCCCATCCGGCGAAGCTCCCTATCCCTTTACCCGCGACAAAGGCCGCGCCCAGCGACGAGCCGGGATGATGCGCGATCTGCTCCAAGGGATGGTTCAACACGTCGGCCACGATCTGCTTCCAGAGCGCCGACCGCGCCCCGCCATTCGTCACGCGCACGCGCGATATGCTCAGCCCACGCTCCGCCAATACCTGCACGTGGTGATAAAACCCCATGGCGATGCCCTCGAGGATGGCGCGGTACAGGTGTGCGCGGCGATGCGACAAGGTGAGGCCCAAGAACAGGCCGCGGGCAAGGGGATCATGGATGGGGGTCTTCTCGCCGAGGAAATACGGCAACATCACCAGCCCCTCTGCGCCGGCAGGGACTTGCGACGCCTCGGCGTCCAAATCTGCATACGACATCTGCGGCGCGAACTCCTGGCGAAACCATTTGATGATGCTGCCGCTGGCAGCCATGCAGCCGTTGATGAGGAATTTGCCGGGGATGAGGTGGTAGTCCAGGAACAAGCGCGGGTCAATCTCCAGCCGGTCGAGGCAGTAAAGGATGTCCCCCGCGCCGCCCAATTTCACCAGCAGGTCGCCCGGCGCCCGTATGCCTGCCGAGAACGCCGAAGCAATATGATCGGCGCTGCCCGCGACGACGGGCGTGCCCGCCTTCAGGCCGGTGAACGCCGCCGCTTCGCGCGTGACCGCGCCCACGACGTCGGCTGGCCAGCGCACTTCACCCAGCCACGCCCGCTCTGCGCCGGCTAAGGTCAAAATCGCCTCATCCCAATCCTCGCGCTGCAGGTCGAACAGGCCACTCTCCAAGGCCCAGTTGCGCTCGAGCGAGGCAACGCCGGTCAGGCGATACACGATGAAGTCATAGGAACCCATCACACGGCGCACACGGCGCATCACCTCGGGTTCATGCCGGCGCAGCCAGAGCAGTTTCGGACCAATGCTTTGCTGCGTGATGGCGCTGCCGGTGCGGCGCAACACCTCCCCCTCGTCGCACGCTGCCTTGAAGTCCTCAATTTCACGATGAGCGCGCGCGTCATTTTGTTGGATCGAAGGGCGCAGGGGGCGCCCGGCGTCGTCCGTGAGGATGAGCGTGGGCACCATGCCGCTCACTCCTACTGCCGCGATGTCCGACGCCTGCGCTGCCGACTGCTGGAGACAAGCATGAATGACGATGGGCAGGTTGCGCCACCACGCCTCGGCGTCTTCTTCGGCCCACCCTGGGCGCGGCGCACACAGGGCGGCTGCAGCCTCGGCCTCCGCCACGATGCGCCCCTCCGGCTCACAGAGGATGGCTTTGGTGGCGGTGGTGCCGATGTCAATGCCGAGCAACAGTTGTCGCGCCATGATTACGCGTGTTTGCGCGCTTCGCGCACGGCGTCCATGAAGGCCCGCACCCGATCCGGGTCCACCGGATTCCAGGTGTAGCCGTCCACCTTCAAGCCCGATCCCACGATCACCCCATCCGCAACGGACAGGAACTGTTGAATGTTCTCCACCCGTGCGCCCGTGTTGAGAAGCACCGGCACGCGCCCGCCGGTGGCCTCCTTGGCCTCGCGCAAGTGCTCAAGGTCCGGTTCAGCGCCGGCCATCGGCCCGGAGACGAGCAACGCATCGGCCAGCGAGGAGACAACCGCGCTGCGAGCCACCTGCCCTACCGAGCGACGCCCCAAGGGCGAGGCGAACTCCGGCGTGATGTTGTAGAAGACCTTCACGTGGCCGGCGCCGATGTGGCGACGGTAACGCAGCACCGCAGCCGGGTTGGTATTCCACAAGCCCATGTCGCTCTCGTAGACGCCGGTGAATACTTCGCGCACGAACGCCGCGCCGGTGGCCAGCGCAAGCGCAATCGGCGCCCGCGCATCCCAGAGGAAGTCCACGCCGAAGGGGCGGTCGCGCGGGGCAGTCTCGGTGATCACGCGCGCCATGACGGCGACAGCCTCAAAATCCGCCTGCAAGGCGTACGGGCGGTCGCCTTCATTACAAAACAACAGGCCGTCCACGCCGCCGTCCAGGAGCACGCGCACGTCGCGGCGCACGCTTTCTAGGATGCCTATCACCCCCTGCGACTCATCATAAAGCGGCGTCCCGGGCAACGGCGGGAAATGCACCATCGCGATGACGGGCTTGGGATTTTCAAAGAGCGCTTTCAGCACGTGACTCATGTTCAATGACCCCTTTCGGATTAAGCGTTATGCAAGCATCACGCGAACTCCGGCTTCCTCGATCTGTCGCACAACCTGGGCATCGGCATCGGCATCGGTCACCAGGGTGTTGATGCCGGTGAGCGGGCCGATGAAAGCGAACGCAACGCGCTCCAGCTTGCTGGCGTCGGCAACCACAATGCGCTCTTTGGCCGATTGCAACATCGCCTGCTTGACGAGCGCGTCTTCCAGGTTGAACTCGGTCAGCCCTGCCTTGAGGCTCAGCCCGCCCACGCCAAGGAAGAGCTTATCCACGTAGAACTCGCGATAGGCCCGCTCGGCGAGATGGCCGATCAACGAAAGCTCACCCGAGCGCAACACCCCGCCGACCACAATGACGCGAATGAGCGGATGATTGGCCAGCACCTGCGCGATGGGCAGGCTGTGCGTCACCACGGTCAGATTGTGCTTATCGCGTAGTGCGCGCGCCACCTCCAACGTGGTCGTGCCGACATCCAGCGCCACGCTGTCGCCGTCTTGCACTAAGGACGCAGCCATCTGGCCAATGCGTTGCTTCTGCGCTTGGTTTGTGGCCACGCGCGCAGGGAAGGGCGGCTCGAAGCTGCGCCCGCGCGCGCTCACCGCCCCGCCATATGTGCGGCGGATCAACCCGGCCTGTTCCAACTCTTGCAGGTCGCGCCGCACGGTCATGTCGGAGACGCCAAAGCGTTCGCATAGCTCAGCAACGCGCACCACACTCTGCCTTTCCAGGAGTTGCAGAATCACCTGCTGCCGGGCATTCGCGTGTATGTTTGATTCGTACACATCTGACATTATAAACGTCTGATCAAACAAAGTCAAACAGCCAGATCGGTGCTTATGCACAACCTATCACGAGTTATGCCAAATTACGGGAGTGGATGCCGGCTTGAGATGAGTTGACGTTTTGCGCAGCCTGTGGGATACATGTAGCGCAGATTGGCCACCATACGCCGCAGTCCGTCGGGCTGGGACTGACATGCCACAAGCGATGGCCTCACAAACATTCGAAGACCTATTCACCAAACACGGCTCGGCATCGTTCGATAAGCAAATCTACCTCGATGCCATGCTGGGCAAGTGCGGCTGGGCGTTCGACCTGAATAGCGGCGTGCTCGCCTTCCGCCGGCCTCATGCAGAAGACCTCCAGTTGAACGTACAAGTGCTAGGCACCGAGTCGGAAGATAGCCGAACGTGGCTATGGGGTTGGGCCAACCCGAGCAACATTCCGGCCGCGCTGCTGAAGTCGGCGAACGAGTTAAGGGCATTCGGCGCAGCCGACGACGTGCCCGAACTCACCACGCCCGAGTTACCGATTACGCCGGAGGTGAACCCGCAGCACATCGCGATGGTCGCTTGCGGTGTGCAGCGCGCCGGTTGTTTCTTCCGTGCGCCCTACCCGCGCGGCGCGCTCTACTTGCTGATCAAAGACCCGCGCTATAAGCGCTCGGTCGCCCGGCCGATCCCGCGCATCGTGCGCATCTTCCCTGCCTTCCTATCTCGATACCCGGTGCACCACCCGCGCGCGGCGTTGCTCAGCTACTTACAGTTCTATCGGCTGGATGTGCGCGAGGAAGGCCGGCACATCATCGCAACGACGAAGGCGGCGCCCCGCTCCCTGCTCGGCGCCGGCGCGCCGCAGCAACTGGTGGCTGAATTTGATGATCAAGATCGGCTCATCGCGCTCCGCTGATGCCTGACCCGCGCTCACACCTCAGCGACTTTGGCCATCGCCTCCCAGAAATGCCACTCGCTCTCAAGCAGCAGCCGCGTGGACTCGCGGATCTGCTGAGCCGTCACGCCCCGGTCGAGGGCCGCCTGCAAGTTTAGTGTGTCCGGCTTACATCCCGGGCAATCCCCCAATGCCGCCCCTCGCTCCAGCGCGCTCTGAATGTAGGGCAACACCTCTTCGTCTTTGGGCTGATAGTTGGCGTACATTTCGAAGAAGCGCACGGCCTCGCGGCTGAGGCCGTAGTGCATTTGCAACGCGCGGCTGACACGCATGGCATTCGCGATCCATACCTTTGCGTCGAAGTAAAACGCAGTGATCAGGTCTGCATCGCTGCCGTACAGGCACATGAACGTCTCGTAGTAGCTGAACATCATGGCCTCGAGCAGCATCGGCCCGGCCTGTAGATCCACCTCGCTCAAGCCGAGCGCCTCGGCAAAGGTGAGCACTGCTTCGCAGACGGCGAACTCAGCTTGTAGGAACTCGTTGAGCTTCTTGCGACTGGGTTGATGGCCATAGCGAGCTAGCAACAGCGCGATGTTTTGCAAACCGTGGGACACGATGTGGTACTGCTGAGTGGCCAGAGTCTTCAATGCTTCTCGAGGCACACGCCCTTCCTCTAGGGCTTGCACGTAACGGTGTGTCACGATGCGCTGCAGAAGGGGCTGCAGTTCGCGATTCAAGTCTTGTAGCAGTCTGGCTGAATCTTGGATAACAAGTTGTTCGGTCATAGCTAGCGTAACCTCCAAACAAAAACACCCTCTGCTGTGCAGAGGGTGTTTTAGATGTAACCGCTCACCACATTCCTGCGCCAGCATTATCTGGATCAGGTTCAACGGGTCGAGAGCTAACAGCTCTCCTCTCAGCCTGGTTGCACCAAGCTCCCCGTGTGATTGTTTAATTGATTAAGAGCCTATCTCTAAACCTCGCATTTGCGCCAACAGATGATGGCGCAGGCGAAAAACAGCAGGGACAGATAATTGCTCGCCTTCTTCTCCCAGCGAATCAGCAACCGACGAAAGCGATTGAGCCATGAATGAGTCACTTCGACCACCCAGCGGCGCGACTTGCGTCGGCCCGGCTTGCGTTGGCGTTTTTTTGGGCGTTCTCCTTGTCCGGCACATG
>NZ_JAAFGM010000045.1 GCF_012931985.1 Candidatus Roseilinea sp. NK_OTU-006 | reverse complement strand
CAGACACCCTACACGGCGGGCGAGCAATTGCATCGTGCGATTGATTACATGGCGGCTCAGACTGAGGCTGCGCTCGTAAGAATACACACCGATGAATCCGCACAGCCCTTCGCATTCGTCATTGTCATGATGCTGCGCAGCAAGCAGCTCGCGCCAGGCCTCTTCCAACTCCCAGACCGGATAAACGTCCCAGCTCGGGTAGGGACGCCCGAAGAAGCCAACCATGGCTGAGATTGACTCTGCGGCAAGTAACTGGTGCTCGCTTGCGCGGCTGAAGCGACGCATGCGATCGCCATTCTTTCCGAGGCTCACGCCGTGAAAGACATCGTCGAGTGCATATCGTCTGGGCGTGGCAACTTCCCGTGCCGACTCGAGAAATTCAGAGAGCGTGACCGGCCGTATATCGAAGCGAGGGTCGGCCAGCAGCGCACGCAATGGCGGCAAGATCACTTCTGATCGGCACATCCAGTCGGGGGAAGGCATGAGTTCCAGCCACTGCAGGATGAGCGGTAGCTTCATCTCGCGCAACTGCGGGCTTTCGAGCAAGCCCTCGAAGTCCTCGGGCCACTGATGAAGATTGAGCGCGTTGCGCGGGGCAGTAAGTAGCTGGCTGCCGTCCAAGCCTTCCCACCAGACCGCCGACATGCGCTCGGTTGGCATAACCGGTGTATGCCACGTCCACTGAAAGAAGAGCGAGGCGTATTCGTAGCCTACGCCTTTCAGAATTTGTGGAAGTTGAGGGAAGAAATCGAACTCTTCTTCCCAGAATGTGCGCGGGCGCACGCCGAGCAGGCGCATTACCGTGCGCACCCCAAAGATGCGCTGACGGATATTCGATTCTCCACCATGGAACAAACCGTAAGGCTGGCCATACGATGCGCCTACAACTTCGATTTGCCCTTGCTGAACGGCGCAGCGCAACTCGGCCAATGTTTCCGGCGCCTCAGAAGCCAGCTTCTCATAGCCGATCGCGTCGAAGTTGATGTTACCCTTAACGCCGGCTTCGCGACACAGGCGCAACATGTCGTGTATGGAGCTGGGGAGCACATCGTAGCCCCATAGCCACTCCATGTCTACCCAGTGCATGTGGTTGCCAAAGGTGTAGTAAAGTGGAATGTGCATCTTAGCAGGCTACGGCGAGCGAAAGGCAATGGAGCGGTTACTTGATCGCGCCGCGCGTCAGTCCACTCACAATCAGCTTTTGGAAGAGTAGGACCACGATTAGTATCGGCACGATCATCACTATACTCATGGCGCTCAGGAGATCCCACGGCCGTCCGCCTCCGGCTGTAGGTTGTACCGCAAGTTCGACCAGGCCGACGCTGAGCGTTTTGTTCGACCCACTGGTGGCAAACACCAGCGGGTAGATCAGCTCATTCCAGGCGATGATGAAGTTGATGATGAACATCGTGACAAGCGCCGGGCGCATGATCGGCAACGTGATGAACCAGAAGAGGTGGGGCAAACGCGCGCCGTCCATGATTGCCGCTTCTTCGATCTCATAAGGGATCTGGCGTAGAAAAGGAACCAAAATCCAAATCGTAAACGGTAGGACAAGCGAAGACATTAGGATAACCAATCCGTGATAGGTATTGATCAAACCGGTGTTCTTGAACAGCTCGAACAAAGGCACGAGGCCACCGATCTGGGGTAGCGCAATTGACATGACGAAGACGATAAAGATGAGGTTTGCGCCGCGAAATTGGATGCGGGCCAGCGCATAGCTGGCGAGAAAGGCTGCCGCAACTGAGACCAGGCTTGAGCCTGCAGCGAATAACAGTGAATTAACGAAGTAGCGAGTAAGTGGAATGCTGTTAGCGAGTACTTGGTAGTTCTCGAGGGTAAAGGTGCTGAACCAGTAGCGCGGTGGGATAGTGAACAGCTCGTACTTCGGCGTGAACGATGACAGCACGATCCAGTAGAACGGGAAGAGCACGATAAACAGGAAGATGAAAACCGCAATCGCCAGCAGTGCACCGTCGACTGCACGTGCCAGACGCATGTTCACAATGACACCTCCACCTTGCGAAACAGTAACAAGCCGATAATGCTGGCGATACCAACAACGATGAATAGCACCATGCTGATCGCTGAGGCATAGCCAAAGTTGAGCGCGGTGAACGCGACTTGGTAAATGCGATAGGCCAGCACCTGAGTTGCGAATCCCGGCCCGCCACCCGTCATAGCGAAGACCAGGTCGAATGCAGCCAGCTGCCAAACTACCATGAACAGGCCGATGGTGACGATCTGCGGCATGATCAATGGCAGCGTGATGTAGAAGAAAGCGGAGACGCGGTTCGTGCCATCCACCCTGCCGGCTTCATATAGGTCTTGAGGCACGCCTTGTAGGGCGGCTAAAAGTACCAGCCCAACGAACGGTGTGGATTTCCAGACATTCGTAGCGATGACTGCCGCACGCGCTCCCCAAAAATCCACTAACCAGGGCACCTTCACCTCAATTGTTCGATAGAGCAAGTCGTTGATGACGCCGTACTGTGTGTCATACATCCACCGGAAGCCGATCGCAGCAACAACCATCGGGATAGCCCAAGGGATGAGGTTGATCGCTCGCACGACACCGCGTCCGAAGAACGCGCGGTGCAGAATGAGCGCAATTGCCATTCCCAGCACAATTTCCAGTAGTGTCGAGATCGTGACAAATAGCACGGTAAAGCTGATGCTGCCGGTGACGGCGATGTCCCGCGTCAGAGCCTGGAAGTTCTTTAGACCGACGAACTGCTGAGGGGGAAAGGCGGGATTCCAGTCGTGGAAGCTCAGCCAGATCGTGTTGAAGAAGGGATAGACCGCGGTGAATAGGCGCAGCGCGACCGAGGGTAGCAGGAGTAGGCAGATGAGGATTGCAATGCGCCTTGTACGTTGCATCAGGCGAAACCGCGCAGTTCGCGCGGGTATGGGCGCGAAAGTCGTGGGCGATTGTGTCATTGAGATGCGGGGTGGGGCGTCGAGACCTACAAGTGCAGGTTCGACGCCCCAGTATCGCGAAAGGAGATGCTAACCCAACGCCGCGATGCGTTCCTTGCCCTGCTTCATGGCTTCGGCCAGCGATATTTGCTTGGTGAGATACAGCGAAGCCACGTCGTCCACAACCGATTGAGCTTCGGCAACCTTGGGATGGAAAGGACGCGGTGAAGGAACGTTGGCCTCGGCATATCGCTGCATGTAGACAGCCAGACCTTCGTTGCCCATTACGGCCATGATGGACTTGCGGGGCATGACGAACCAGCTTTGTCCCTTAGCGAGGATCGGCGCGTTCTCGTTGTTGGTAATGAAGGCTATCAAGTCAAGCGCCTCGGCCTTGTTTGGCGCAAACTTGGGCACAGAGAAGCCCCATCCGCCCCACCATGACTTGGCGCCGGCAGGGCCGGCAGGCGGCAGGGTAATCTCGGCTCTGCCCTCCTGATACCAGTTCTTATTTCCACGTGCTACATCCCAGAAGAATGGCCACTGGCGCATGAAGGCGACGTGATCCTTCATGTATTCCTCATTTTGCTGCGTGTAGTCCATCGAAAGTGTGGTTTCCGGCATGATCTTGTGGGTGTGGATGAGATCGTAGGCGAATTGGAAGGCTTGTGCTGTCGCGTCGTCGAATTCAAAGACATTGCCCCCACTTTGGGCGGTCAGATAGGCCATATAAACGAATGCCAGCGCGGGCTTGATCAACGCCTCCATCGTGCCGAAGACCGGTGGATTGGTGAATTCCTTGCCGATCGCTATCACTTCGTCCCAGGTCTTGGGTGGTTCAATCTTCCTCTCGTCGAACCAGTCCTTTCGGTAGAAGGTATATCCGATGGCGAACTCGTGGGGGACACGATAGCGCTTGCCGTTGAAGCTGTGCCACACTTCGATCTGTTGCTTGAATGACTCTGGAAAGTCGTCCCACGTTTCTTGAGGGATTACCTCGTCGAGCGGCTCCATCCAGCCGGCGCGATAGAATGATGGACCGGAGTCATCTGCATCGCTCATCACGTCCACCGGGCTGACGCCGGATTGGAATGCCGGCGCGTACTTGGTGATCATCTCGTTGCCGCTTACCGGCCCGCTTTCGAGGGTGACCTTGTGGCCAGTCATTTCTTCCCACTTAGCGAGGACGGGTTTCATTGCATCATGGGCGAATCCCTGAATTGCGAGAACCAGCGTTTTGCTCACCGCGCCGGTGGCCGGAGCTTGGGTTGGCGATGGCTCTGCGGGTTGTTGAGGCGCACGCGCAGGCGGCGCGGCACATGCGCTCAGTCCGACGCCCATCCCTAAACCACCTGCTGCTAGTCCAGCGGCCTTAAGAAATTTTCGCCTTGAAATTCGGGTCACGGGTTTGTCTTTCACTTTTTACCTCCTGGCTTGCCAAAAAGTTTGTTGCGGCAGTACCGCCACTAAAACTGCTTGAACCAGTGTGATTGCTAAGTAATTGCCCGACAGCTCTCGCGAATGACTAGTCGGGTGGGTAGAACGACGCGGAGTGGTTCGGTGCGCCCTGCGTTGATGCGTTCGATCAAGAGTGACACGCTCACATGCGCAAAGTCCGCTTTGGGCGGTGCGATCGTGGTCAATGGTGGACACGTCATCGCTGCGATGGGTATGTCGTCAAACCCAACGATGGAAATGTCACCCGGAACACGCTTTCCCACTCGCCACAGATGATTCATCGCACCGATCGCCATCCGATCGTTTGTCGCGAATACGGCGCTGAGATCCGGGCAGCGTCGCAACAACTCGGCCATGACCTGCCTACCGCTTTCGTAGGTGAAGTCGCCTCGGATGACGAGCTCCGAAGGAAGCGGGACGCCGGCCTCCTGCAGGGCCCTGCGCAACCCCACGACCCGATCTGCGCTCGGTGTTTCGTCGCGTGGTCCGGCGATGCACCCAATCTGCCGATGTCCCAGTTCGATCAAGTAGCGACCGGCTAGGTAGCCACCTTGCTCGTTATCGGTCGCCACTTGGTCAATCGGCAGGTCGCTTAACTCACGTGCGACTGTGACCGCCGGGATGCCGGACCGGACAATAGTGCTGAACTTCTCCCGTAGGTTGGCAGCTGAGATCAGGATGATGCCGTCTACACGTTTGGAAAGCAGTGCTTCAATGTAAGCAGCCTCCTTTGCCTCCGACATGTCGGAATTGCACAAGATCACACTGTATCCCCTATCAAAGCCGGCATCTTCGACTGCCCGAGCAAGTTCTGCAAAGTAGGGATTGGAATTGTCTGGCACGATCAAGCCGATCGTGCGCGTTTCGCCGCGCCTTAGACTGCGGGCCAGCGCGTTAGGCCGATAGCCAAGCTCGATGATCGCCTCGGTGACTCGTTGCCACGTGGTCGGGTCAACACGACGCGTTTGGTTAATCACATGTGACACGGTGGTTATGGAGACTTGGGCGAGATCCGCAACGTCTTTTATGGTTACCATTTCGTGAGCAATGATTTGCGCAAACGATTGCTCGCATATTCTATGAGAATCGTGTCACCTGTCAATTCGTTTACAAACGGTCGTACTGTCTCTTTCAATGTAGGCAAGTTTGAACAAACGCCTCCCTGACTGGCACGAGGCGGTTCTAGGCCGTTTTGCACTACCGACAACCCCATCGCCCGCTCAGGTCCCGCCACGCGCTTTACCCCCGCGCATCCCCACCAGGCGCTGCCGAGCCGGGCGCGACGATGTCGTCGTGCTGGCTTTACCTCGTGAGTGGTGTACCGGTCGCCTACGAGATTGCAAGCGTGCTGAGAGTGCCGATGGATGTTTTCATCGTGCGCAAGTTAGGTGTGCCGGGCGAAGGGAGCTGGCGATGGGTGCAATCGCTTCAGGTGGTGTGCGCGTGCTCTCGCGTGAGCTGGGGGTAGAGCACCACGTGGGCATCACGGCCAGCGTGGACACCTTCTATGAGGGCCAGGAGCGCACCGGCTCGGCCAATCCGCATCTGCTGCGCGCCTTACGCGGCGTCACCGAGGAGTATCGTCGCCTGAATGTGCTGAACTACGAGATGGAGAGCGGCACGCTGTTCAAGATGGGCGGCGTGTACGGCTTCGCCGCGGGTTGTGTGTGCGGCGTGATCGCCCAGCGCACCGAGGCCGAGCGCGTTGTGTTGGAGGCCAAAGCGATCGCCGTCGAGAACGCGATCCGGATGGCAGTGGAGGCGGCAGTAAACCGGCCCATATAAAAGCGACAGTCGCTTACTAGCGCCTCATGTTTTGATTGAATTGTAGTTGTTGCGGGGCGCGATCCCTTCTAAGTTGCAGGGGGTTGCAAGCCCACTTCTGACATTAACGGCGCGAGCTGTACCGGCCGACCGGAGTGTGCCGAACGTCGAATCGCTTCCAACACACAAATCGTCTCGATGCCTTCCTCAAGATCGGGGGAGTAGGGGCGATCTTGCAGCAGCGCTTCGGCGAAATATTCGGCGTAGTTGGCGAATTCGCCGTAATGCATGCCGTGTACTTCGTTGTTGAAGTAATAGGCGCGCTTGCCGTAGAGAGGATCCTCGATAACATCCCCATCCGATGAAGTGTGGATATAGCGCATGTCGTGATACTGGGCCAAGCTGGTGCCTTCTGAACCATACAGCATGAGCTCGATAGCATTGCGAGCAGACGGAAGGTCACGCAGACCGTAATGCCCCATTGCTCGACCAATGCGGCCATCGCTGCTGCGCAAGTTGGCTGTGTAGATATCGAATCCGGCACCGTATTTGTGGGCCAGAGACGAGCGATATCCCAGCGCATGCACTTCGACGATGTGACCAAGATACCAACGCACGAGGTCCACCGGATGGCTTAGGCACAGGAAAGCCCAGTCGGTGGTAGTAGCTGCCCACGGGCTCTTGTCGTAGTACCAATCCATACGATGGATGTAGTGGGCGTCTACGAATTCTAAAGCGCCAATCTCGCCTCGCTCGAAGGCCCGTCGTTGTCGCTGGAAGGACTCAAAGAAACGGGTGCTTTGACCTACCAGTAACTTGCGACCGGTGCGCCGACCTGCTTCTAGCACGCGCCTGGCGTCGTCGAGGGAGTTAACCAGCGGTTTCGTGCAGATGACGTGTTTGCCTGCCTCGAACGCCTGCACGATATGCTGGCCGTGCAGGTGATCCGGCGTGTAAATGCAAACGATGTCTACATCACTGCGTGCGAGCATCTCCTCGTAACGGGTGGTGTAGAACACATCGGGACAGACGGCACGCGCCGCGGCAATCTTTTCCTCGCGCAGGTCACACCCCGCCACAGCGCGGACGTAGGATGTACGAAGCCGGCCGATATCCCTAGGATCGGTCGCTGGATCGCGCGGCACAGGGTGGATGAGCGCCACGAGCATCGTGCGCCCTTCGTGCAAGCCGAGTACGCCGATTCCAAGTGAGTGACTCATAGGGCATGGGGTTAGACACGGTGGACTGTTGCCCACACGTTGCGATACGCATCGAGGTCACGCGTGACTTTGCGGCCAAGCTCGAGGTCGAGGTACAGCGTTGCAATCTCATAGGGGCGCATCTCAAAGCTAATGGTGCTCCACGTACTTAAAACCTCTAGCGGTGGCTCCGCAGGTGTCGGCACCAGCCGGCTGATGGTTTCGCCGAGCAGATTAGTCTTACGCGCATCGGCAATGTGGCCCGGCAGACGCAGTCGCACGCTCGTAGCCTGACCGTTGAACTCGACGAGCCGTAACACAAACGGATATCGAATATCCCCAAGTTGGGCCTCCCGGTAAAACGCAGTGACGGCGACGTTGTCGGCGTCACACCACACGCATCCGAAAGCCGGCGGCAGCGTGCTGGACGTTTGCTTCGGACGTTCTCCGTTTGCCTTCGGGAAGCAGCAAAGGACCGGGCGTGTAAATGCCTGTGCCAGCTTCCAGCGCTCTGCGTGGTTGATGCGACCATGAGGTATTAGACGAATGCGCACATCGAGCTGGTCGTAGAAGAAATCCTCGTCCCATGGGTCATACATTGTTAGGATGTGGAGTAGGCGATCGCCATCGCGCCGAAATGCCTGGCTTCCGTCGTGGAGCATTAGTAGTCCACGTTCACCTCCGACCGGGTCGGTCTCAACCAAGTCAACGAACTGTAGCGCCGTGAACGGGTTGTGCACTTCCTCGAACCACTGCTTCGAGGTCATCCAGTCCCCGGTTGGATACTTTTTGAGATATGTACCATGGGGGGTGATCTCGCTCACTCCGTAAGGGTGATCGTGGATAAGCGTGTAGGGAAATCGAACGCCGACCAGTGTGCACAGCGCGGCGTTCATACCGCCATCCGGCCTAGGAAGATCACACGCCGCGTAGTGTAAATCTACACCATCTTGATCCGGCGCTAAAGTAATCGTAACGGTGACAAGCGCCCCGTCGCGACCGAATCGGTTGATGCGAATTGCGTCGCCTGTCAGGCCCACATCGGCCCGCTCGAAGCAATCCGTTATCCCGTTTCGTACCATCAACAAATCAATGAGTGACTGCGTCGCATCCAGCACGCCATCGGGGAAAGCCTCACCAGTGATTTGCGTGATCTTGCCGAGGTTGCAGTTGACAGTGACAGAGAGCGCACCGCGCCTCAAGGTAATCGTTCCATTGTCTTTGATCCGCTCGATAGACAGCAGACCATTGCCACGCATTTGATCAGTGATGGCGCAGTAGCCGAATGGGGGAATGTTGCGAAGGTGAAATTTCTGACCCGTTTCCGGATCAACGATGACGGCGCTGCGCGGCCATCCAAGCGGGTTGTAGGCGACCGGACACCCTACACGGCGGGCGAGCAATTGCATCGTGCGATTGATTACATGGCGGCTCAGACTGAGGCTGCGCTCGTAAGAATACACACCGATGAATCCGCACAGCCCTTCGCATTCGTCATTGTCGTGATGCTGTGCAGCAAGCAGCTCGCGCCAGGCTTCTTCCAGCTCCCAGACCGGATAAACGTCCCAGCTAGGATAGGGACGCCCGAAGAAAGCGGACATGGCTGAAATAGACTCTGCTGCGAGTAGCTGGTGCTCACTTGTGCGGCTGAAGCGACGCATGCGGTCGCCATTTTTTCCGAGGCTCATGCCATGGAAGACATCGTCGAGTGCATATTGCCGAGGCGCGGCAACTTCTCTTGCCAACTCAAGAAATTCAGAGAGCGTGACCGGCCGCATATCGAAGCGAGGGTCGGCCAACAGCGCGCGTAGCGGCGGCAGGATTACTTCTGATCGGCACATCCAGTCGGGGGAAGGCATGAGTTCCAGCCATTGCAGGATGAGCGGCCACTTCATCTCGCGTAGTTGTGGGCTTTCGAGCAAGCCTTCGAAGTCCTCGGGCCATTGATGGAGATTGAGCGCATTCCGCGGGGCGGTGAGCAGCCGGCTGCCATCCAGACCTTCCCACCAGACTGCTGGCGCGTGCTCGATTGGCATTACCGGCGTATGCCATGTCCACTGAAAGAAGAGAGCGGCGTATTCATAGCCCACGCCTCTCAGAATTTGTGGAAGTTGAGGGAAAAAATCGAATTCTTCTTCCCAGAACGTGCGCGGGCGCACACCTAATAGGCGCATCGCCGCGCGCACCCCAAAGATGCGCTGACGGATATTGGATTCTCCACCATGGAACAATCCGTAAGGCTGGCCATATGATGCGCCCACCACTTCGATTTGCCCTTGCTGAACAGCGCAGCGCAACTCGGCGAGTGCTTCAGGCGACTCAGCGGCCAGCTTCTCATAGCCAATCGCGTCGAAGTTGACATTGCCTTTGACGCCGGCTTCGCGACACAAGCGCAACATGTCATGGATAGAGCTGGGGAGGACATTGTAGCCCCATAACCACTCCATGTCTACCCAATGCATGTGATTGCCAAAAGTGTAATAAATCGGAATACGCATATTGGGATACCGCAATAAACGAGTGATGATAGATCAGTTACTTGATCGCGCCGCGCGTCAGTCCACTCACGATCAGCCTTTGGAAGAGTAAGACCAGGACAAGTATCGGCACAATCATCACCACGCTCATAGCACTCAGAAGATCCCAGGGGCGTCCACCGCCAGCTGTGGGCTGTACCGCAAGCTCAACCAAGCCAACGCTGAGCGTTTTGTTTGATCCACTGGTAGCGAACACCAACGGATAGATCAGCTCGTTCCAGGCAATGATGAAGTTGATGATGAACATTGTGACAAGTGCTGGGCGCATAATCGGCAATGTGATGAACCAGAAGAGCTGAGGTAAACGCGCGCCATCCATGATTGCCGCTTCTTCGATCTCGTAAGGGATTTGGCGCAGAAAAGGAACCAGAATCCAAATTGTGAACGGGAGGACGAGTGAAGACATAAGAATAACCAATCCGTGATAGGTATTAATCAAATTGGTGCTCTTGAACAACTCGAACAAAGGCACAAGGCCGCCAATCTGGGGTAGCGCAATTGACATGACGAAGGCGATAAAAATGAGGTTCGCGCCGCGGAATTGGATGCGGGCCAGCGCATAGCTGGCGAGAAAGGCCGCCGCAACGGAAACTAGGCTTGAACCTGCAGCAAATAACAGTGAATTAACGAAGTAGCGAACCAGCGGAATGCTGTTCGCGAGCGCTTGGTAGTTTTCGAGGGTAAAAGTGCTGAACCAGTAGCGTGGTGGAATGGTAAACAGCTCGTACTTCGGCGTGAACGATGACAGCACAATCCAGTAGAATGGGAAGAGCACGATAAACAGAAAGATGAAAACCGCAATCGCCAGCAGTGCACTGTCGACTGCACGTGCCAAACGCATGTTCACAATGACACCTCCACTTTGCGAAACAGTAACAAGCCGATAATGCTGGCGATGCCAACAACGATGAATAGCACCATGCTGATTGCTGAGGCATAGCCGAAGTTGAGTGCGGTGAACGCGACTTGATAAATGCGATAGGCCAGCACCTGAGTTGCAAATCCTGGCCCGCCGCCCGTCATCGCGAAGACCAGGTCGAAGGCGGCTAATTGCCACACTACCATGAATAGGCCAATGGTGACGATCTGCGGCATGATCAACGGCAGCGTGATGTAGAAGAAAGCAGAGACGCGGTTTGTGCCATCTACCCTGCCGGCTTCATAGAGGTCTTGGGGCACGCCTTGTAAGGCGGCTAGAAGTACCAGTCCAACGAACGGTGTGGATTTCCAGACATTTGTAGCGATGACTGCTGCGCGCGCTCCCCAAAAGTCTACTAACCAAGGTACTTTCACCCCGATCGTTCGGTGGAGCAAGTCGTTGATGACGCCGTACTGGGTATCGTACATCCACCGGAAGCCGATCGCAGCAACCACCATCGGGATGGCCCAAGGGATGAGGTTGACAGCTCGTACAGCGCCGCGCCCGAAGAAAGCGCGATTCAGCATGAGTGCAATTGCCATCCCCAGCACAATTTCCAGTAATGTCGAGACCGTGACAAACAGCACAGTAAAGCTGATGCTGCTGGTGACGGCGATATCCCGCGTCAACGCCTGGAAATTTTTTAAACCAACGAACTGCTGAGGAGGAAAGGCAGGGTTCCAGTCGTGGAAGCTCAGCCAGACCGTATTAAAGAAGGGATAGATCGCAGTGAATAGCCGCAGTGCAACTGCGGGTAACAAGAGTAGACCGATAAGGATCGCAGTGCGCCTCATGCGTCGCGTTAGGCGAAACCGCGCAGCTCGCGCAGGCATGGGCGCGAAAGTCGTGGGCGATTGTGTCATCAAGATGCAGGGTGGGGCGTCGAGACCTGAACTCAGGCCCAACGCCCCAATGTTGGGAAAGAAGAGGAGCTAACCCAACGCGGCAATGCGTTCCTTGCCCTGTTGCAGGGCTTCGGCCAACGATATTTGCTTTGTCAGATACAGCGAAGCTACGTCGTCCACGATTGATTGAGCTTCGGCAACTTTGGGATGGAAAGGACGTGGTGAAGGAACGTTGGCCTCAGCATATCGCTGCATATGAACGGCTAGACCTTCGTTGCCCATCACTGCCATGATGGACTTGCGCGGCATGACGAACCAACTCTGTCCCTTGGCGAGGATCGGCGCGTTCTCGTTGTTAGTGATAAAGGCGATCAGGTCCAGTGCCTCGGTCTTATTGGGTGCGAACTTGGGCACGGAGAAGCCCCATCCACCCCACCATGACTTGGCGCCGGCAGGGCCGGCGGGCGGCAGCGCAATCTCGGCTTTGCCTTCCTGATACCAATTCTTGTTTCCACGCGCCACGTCCCAGAAGAATGGCCATTGGCGCATGAAGGCGACGTGATCCTTCATGTATTCTTCATTCTGCTGCGTGTAGTCCATCGAGAGCGCAGTTTCTGGCATGATCTTGTGGGTGTGGATGAGATCGTAGGCAAATTGGAAGGCCTGTGCTGTAGCGTCGTCGAACTCAAAGAGGTTGCCTCCGCTCTGTGCAGCCAGATAGGCCATGTAAACGAACGCCAGCGCGGGCTTGATCATTGCCTCTATCGTGCCAAACACCGGTGGATTGGTGAACTCCTTGCCGATTGCCACGACCTCTTCCCACGTCTTGGGTGGTTCGATCTTTCTCTCATCGAACCAATCCTTGCGGTAGAAGGTGTAGCCAATGGCAAACTCGTGCGGGACACGATAGCGCTTGCCGTTGAAGCTATGCCACACTTCGATCTGCTGCTTGAATGATTCGGGGAAGTCGTCCCATGTTTCTTGAGGGATGACTTCGTCGAGTGGTTCCATCCAGCCAGCGCGGTAGAACGTCGGGCCAGAATCGTCTGCGTCGCTCATCACGTCCACCGGACTGACACCGGATTGAAATGCGGGCGCGTATTTAGTGATCATCTCATTGCCGCTCACCGGCCCGCTTTCGAGCGTGACCTTGTGGCCGGTTCGTTCCTCCCATTTCGCTAACACAGGTTTCATCGCGTCATGCGCGAATCCCTGAATTGCCAGCACGAGGGTCTTACGGCCCGCATCGGTGGCCGGGGCTTGGGTTGGAGATGGCTCTGCAGGCTGTGCCGGTTGTTGGGGGGCGCGTGTGGGTGGCGTGGCGCAGGCGCTTAGACCTGCGCCAATGCCCAGGCTTCCTGCGGCTAGGGTGGCGGCCTTGAGAAACTTACGCCTTGAGACTCGGGTCACAGTAGGTTGATCTTTCACTTCTTGCCTCCTAGCTTGTTTAAACTTTCGTGGCAAACGCGCCACGACTCAAAAGGTTTGAACCTCTTACTTACCTGACTTGCTAGACGATTGCTCGGCAGCTTTCGCGTATCATCAGCCGCGTGGGCAGAACGACACGGAGTGGCGTGGTGCGACCTGTCGTGATGCGCTCGATCAGGAGCGAGACGCTAGTGCGTGCGAAGTCTGCTTTCGGTGGAGCGACTGTGGTAAGTGGTGGACAAGTCATCGCCGCAACTGGAATATCGTCGAATCCAACGATCGAAACATCATCTGGAATACGTCGGCCTGTGCGCCATAGGTGATTCATCGCACCGATTGCCATCCGGTCGTTAGCCGCAAACACGGCCGTGAGATGCGGGCAGCGGAGCAGCAACTCAGTCATGACCTGCCTGCCGCTTTCGTAGGTGAAGTCGCCTCGAATGACAAGCTCTGCGGGGAGATGGATACCTGACTCTTGCAGTGCCCTGCGCAGTCCTACGATGCGGTCTGCGCTTGGAGTCTCATCGCGCGGCCCAGCAATGCATCCGATATTCCGGTGACCCAGCTCGATCAAGTGACGGCCGACGAGATACCCTCCTTGCTCGTTGTCGGTCACGATTTGGTCAATAGGTAGATCGCTCAACTCGCGTGCAACTGTGACTACAGGGACGCCGGCCTGCAGAATAGCATTGAACTTGTCGCGCCGGTTGGCGGCCGAGATTAGGATGATGCCGTCCACGCGTTTAGAGAGCAACACCTCGATGTAGGCAGCTTCCTTTGCCTCCGACATGTCGGAGTTGCAGAGGATCACGCTATAGCCTTCAGCGAAGCCGGCGTCTTCCACTGCCCGGGCGAGTTCTGCAAAGTAGGGATTAGAGTTATCCGGTACGATCAGGCCGATCGTTCGTGTCTCCCGACGCCTCAGACTGCGCGCAAGGGTGTTGGGCCGGTAACCGAGTTCGGCGATTGCTTCCGTCACCCGTTGCCGCGTAGCCGGGTCAACGTAGCGTGTTTGGTTGATCACGTGTGAGACAGTTGTAGCGGAAACCCGAGCCAACTCGGCGACATCCTTTATGGTTACCATTCAGGCGATCGTTTGCGCAAGCGTTTGCTCGATAGTACTAGAAATCTCTCTACTTGTCAATCGGTTGTGTGCTTCCGGGTGTAGCGCAGATTTGTGGGCGACTTTTTCTGCAGCGGGAGCAAAATAGGGGACATGAAACCATCAACCGTATCCAGCCACGCGCAGCGGCGCGAACAGTTCCTGGCCCTGGCCGCCCAGGCCTATGAAGCATTCAAGACATGGTATGACCAGCATCCGGACGCCACGTTCGCTGAGATCGAAGCCATGCGACAAGCGCTGATGGGCCGTGGATTGGAGATTCTGATCAATCAACGTCGGCACCGCGCAGACATCACCCAGCCGCTCTGTCCGAGCTGTGGCAAGCCGATGCGGTTGAAAGGCCGGCGCGGCAAGCAGGTCAACGGCTTGGAAGGACACAGCCGGATCGAGCGCAGCTACTACGTCTGTCCGAACGGGTGCGGCCAGACGGCTTTTCCCCCTGGATCACGTGCTGCGCCTGAGAGCGGACCGGTGGAGTGAAGGCGCAGCCCGGGCGGTGTTGCAGTTGGGACTGGAAGCGCCGTCGTTTGACCGCGCTGCGCAGGCGTATCAGGTGATCACCGGCTGGCACATATCAGGGAACAGCGTGCGGCGCATCAGTGAAGGCGAGGGAGCGAAGATTGACGCCATGCGCGAGGCCGAAGTGGCGCAGGCCCATGCCGTTGCGCTGGCAAGCGGGGAGAGGCCTGAGATGACGCCTTGCCGGGTTGATCCGGTCAAGGAACAGGGCAATGTCTCGACCGATGGGGTATTCATCCGCGTTCGGGGCGAAGGGTGGAAGGAAGTCAAAGTGACGGCCATCTCTCAGGTCAGGGTGAGCCGACAGCAGACCGAGCAGGTGAGCGCCCGTCATGCGGCGCAGAAAGCGGTCGTCAAGCTCGAACGGCACAGTTATCAGGCGACGCTGGGGGATGCAGACGACATGGCGCGCCGGCAGTATGTCGAGGGGCTGCGACGGGGATTGCCGGACTGCGTGCGTGTGACATCGGTCAACGACGGGGCGGCTTGGATTGAGCGCATCACACGCGCCAACTTCCCCGACGCCATCCAGATTGTGGACTGGGCGCATGCGGCTCAGCATGTGCACCACGCGGCCGAACGGGCCTGGCCTCAGCAGCCGGATACGGCCAAGGCCTGGGCGGAGAGACAACTGGACGCGCCCTGGGCCGGCAGAGCGCAGGCCGTTGCGAAAGCGGTGCGAGGGCTGCCTCAGGCTGAGGCGGCGGAGCTGGCGGGCTACTTTGCCAACAATGCAGAGCGGATGCGTTATGCAGCGTTCCGTGCGCAAGGGCTGCCGATTGGCAGCGGCGTAGTAGAGAGCGGCTGCAAGACGGTGATACAGCGACGTTTGTGTCGGGGCTGGGAACGGCGGCATGCTG
>NZ_JAAFGM010000044.1 GCF_012931985.1 Candidatus Roseilinea sp. NK_OTU-006 | reverse complement strand
ATCATATGGCTGCTGACACCGGCGGCATACGCGCCTTTCAGCCGGCGTTTGAACGGCTTGCCGCGGCGGGTCTGAACGTAGGCGCCGGCATGGGTCGGGCGAAAAGAGGGTCGAGTCGAGTGTGATCACGTCTTCCTGAACCCAACCGCCGTTATCCAGGGTGCTCAGCAGCGCCTCGTTCATCTTGTCCAAGCGACCGGCTCGAAAGCGGTGATACATCTGGTTGAGCGTGCTGTAGTCCGGCGCGGCGGTCAGCTCCAACACGTCGCGGCGTTCCCGGCTCATCAACCGCAACGCTTCAAAGTCGCGGTAGCTCATCTTAAAGTAGAAGCTCAGCAGCGCGCACGTCGCCAACTGCGGCAGGGTGAACTGCTTCAGGCTGAACGGGTGGCTGTAGCGCGGGAACGCCGCCTGCGCCTGGGCGTAGATGATCCGCGCCGCTTGCACATGCCGACGCTCACGCAGCCGTCTACCTTTGGTTTTGGCATTCATCGCTTCGCATTATGCGAGGCTTTCAACTGAGCATCAATTATCAATATATCCTTTGGCCCGATCTTCAACGTGGAGGCGTCGGTTCGGTCTTGGTTTGTGCACCTAGTCCCGCGTATCTGGAAAGGCAGTATAAGTATAGGCTCGCATCGGGGTTTTGTCAAAACGCCCAACGTGGGCGGCGCCCACATGGTATCTATCGGGCCGGCGGCGCGCTGCGCAGAGGCAATGCGCACCTGCCGCTTCTAGCGCAGCGCTTGATTTGTATCGCGCGTTGAGCGCCATGCAACGCCATTCGCCGTCGCTGTGCGATGTGCATGGTCAACTTTCGCGTATAGTCCCGGTTCTGAGTCTCGTCGGGAGGAAACATGATCCAACCCATCCAACGACGTGAAGCAACCGATGCGATGCGCGACCGGCTGATCGCGCATCGCCGCGATCTACACCAGCATCTGGAGCTGGCCTTTCAGGTTGCCGAACATCGGTAGCCCTGCTTGTGGCCAGCGCCGTTCGGATGCTGGCGTCGTAGCTGCGGAGCAACCAAACGCTGCAGTATCATCTGCGATCATTGCTCCATCCCCATGGCAAAGATCATTGACGGCGCGGCGATCGCCGCGACCATTCGGGCCGAGATCAAGGAAGCCGTGGCGCGCTTGAAAGCGGAACATGGCGTGACGCCCGGCTTAGCGACGGTGCTGGTTGGGGACGACCCAGCCTCGGCGACCTACGTGCGCAACAAGCGCAAAGCATGTTCTGAAGTAGGCATCGCGTCGTTCGGGTATGAGCTTTCTGCGTCCACGACGCAAGATGAACTGATGCGGCTGATGCGCGACTTGAGCGCGCGTGAAGACGTGCATGGCATCCTGGTGCAGTTGCCCCTGCCGGCGCATCTGGATGAGCAAGCGATCCTGGCCGCAGTTCCGCTGCACAAAGATGTGGACGGCTTTAACCCGGTCAATCTGGGACTGCTGGGTGTGAAAGGTCGGCAGGCTCCTTTTGCGCCATGCACGCCCCAGGGCTGTATCGAGCTGCTCGAGCGTAGCGACATTCGCATTGCCGGCCGGCGCGCTGTGGTCTTGGGGCGCAGCGCGATCGTCGGCTTGCCCGTCGCGCTGATGCTTCTGGCGCGCGATGCAACGGTAACGGTCTGCCACAGCCGCACGCCCAACATCGCCAGCATCACGCGCACCGCCGATATTCTTGTCGCCGCAATCGGCAAGCCACGCTTCGTCACCGGTGACATGGTGAAGGCCGGCGTCGTGGTGATTGATGTGGGCATCAACCGTGTCCCAGACGCAAATCATCCGCGCGGCTCGCGCCTGGTGGGCGATGTGGACTTCGACGAGGTCAGCGAGGAGGCGTCGGCCATTACTCCCGTGCCCGGCGGCGTTGGCCCGATGACGATTGCGATGTTGCTGAGGAACACGTTGATCGCGGCTCAGCGGCGCGTGACGGGAGTGATGGGATAAAACGCGAGCTTCCGTAGCCGTATGGACTACGGAAGCTCGGCGCAGCTCCTCGAACAGGGCTCGAACCTGTAACCTACCGGTTAACAGCCGGTTGCTCTACCCATTGAGCTATCGAGGATAGCAGTTGGTATTATACACAAAACGCCAGTCTGCCCTGGCGCGGGGGCGCAGGGCGTGGCATGTTGCCTATAATCTCATGGCGCGAACTGCGCGGCTCGTAGATCATGACCAATCGCTCCGCCAACACTGCATCGTCGCCCCGGACAGACGTCATCACGTCGGCTGGGCAGCAGCGCCGCGCGGTTCGTGTGGCGCCACTCGCCGCGCTCGTGGCGCTCTATGCGTGTGGCTTGCTCGGCATGGTGGCGGTCGCCGGCCTGACCGGCGCGCAAGCGGGACAGCGCGAGGCGGCCGTGCGCGCCACAGCGACGGTTGCGGCTTCGTTGCTCGACCGACTCCAGAAAGGGAACGACCTCATGCGCGAGGGCAAGTATGCTTTGGCCGAGGCGAACTATGCCTACATCTTGCAGTACCAACCCGAGAACTACGGCGTGCGCAGCTTGATCGCGACGGCGATCGCGGCCCAAACGCCTACGCCGCCGCCGCCGACGCCTACGCCGCTCCCCGTGGTTGTGGACAAGCCCCGCATCTTTCAGGACTTGGTTGCGGCCAGCGAGCAGAGAGACTGGGATTCGGTCATTCGCCTGGCCGATCAACTCATCGCTCTGGACCGCGACTTTGAGGCGGCGATGGTGGGCGACCTGCGCTATCGCGCGCTGGTGGAGCGCGGGTTGAGCCGGCTGCGCGCCGGCCAGATCGAGCCGGGACTATACGATCTCGATCTCGCTGCTGCGATTCACCCGTTGAGCGACCGCGTTGAAGGCGAGCGACGCCTTGCAGCGGCTTACCAGAGCGCCATGTATTACTTCGGCGCTGATTGGGAGAAGAGCATCGCCCAACTGGAACGCCTGTATCAGAGTGCGCCGGGCTATCGCGACGTCGGCGCTAAGCTGCGCGAAGCCTATCTCCGCGCCGGAGACGCCTATGCCGGCGCCGGCGACTGGTGTGCGGCCGCAAAAAAGTATGAGCGCGCCGCTCAGTTCAGCCCGAACCCCTCACTGGCTGAAAAGCAGCGCGATGCCGATGCGCGCTGCTTGATGGCCTCAGTCAGTGGCAGCGGAGTGAATGTCGGGTCCGCTACGGCCATCCCCAACACCGCCGGCATTACCGGGCGCCTGTTTTACAGCCAGTTTGATCCCGCCACTTATCAATACCGCTACAACGTTTACGACGGCGCGGCTGCACAAGCCTATCAAATTGGATCAGGGCCGCAGCCCAGCTATCGCGCAAGCCTCTCGCCGGATCGCGCGCGCATGGTATATTCGATTTACCAGGACGGATGGAAGGTGGTGATCAGCCCCACCGACGGATCCGGTGCGCTTACTGTTCTCGCGAGCGGGAGCTATCCGGTGTGGGGGCCAAATGGCCTGATCGCCTACCAAGCGTGCACGGATCAGTGCGGCATCCACTTGATCAACCCCGATCAGCCGAGCAGTGTGCGACGGCTCACCACTTCAAGCAGCGATATCAACATGCAATGGTCGCCCAGCGGCGATAAGCTGGTCTATATGTCGAACTTTCCCGGCTCTTGGGAGATTTTCACCGTGTCGCTTTCGGGGATGTTCCAGCAACTGACCGGTTTTGGGGCGAATAGCGGCGCGCCGACATTTTCGCCGGATGGCACGCGCATCGCCTTCATCTCCAACCGCGACGGCGGCAACTGGGCGATTTGGGTCATGAACGCCGACGGCAGCAACCTCGTCCGGCTGATCGAGCTGGGCAGCCAGCATCCGTATTGGCAAGCCGAGCAGTTGCTCTGGCTGCGCTGATATAAAAGAACAGCGGGCGATATGCCCGCCGTTCTTTTTCGGTCGCCCTCATGGCAGGGGAGGGAAGTACGGCGCTGGACTGACTGCCGCTGCGCGCGGGTTGCTGGGATCGCCGAGGAAGTCCCAGTAGAGTGATACGTTCGAGGTGCCGCCGTATTGGACATATTCGACGACGATCGAGTGATTGCCGGCGCCCAAGTTCACGTTTGCCGTGAAGGTGCGCACCGATTGCTCGCGGAATTCATCCATGATCAAGTTGCCGTCCAGATAGATGCGGATGCCGTCATCCACACGAGCCACGAGCTGATAGATGCCGGAGGGGAAGTAGCGCACTTGGCTGAAGCGCGCGCTGAAAGAAGTGCCGGGCACGCCCGACGCCGGCGGCGCGCCATTCCAGTCGAAGCGTAAGCAGCACACGACGGTCCTGGACGCAGCCGGGCCTGCGAAGTTCGTGTTGGCAAAGAAATCAACCGTCCAGGGCCCGTTGTTGAACCCGACGCCAGGCGGCGAGGGTGGGGTCGGTTGTGGTGGCAGTGATCCGACGCGGGTGATGTTGAGCTTGATGAACGCCCGTTGCGTCTGTTCAACATAGTCCACGCGGATTTCGTGTGTGCCTTGTGTGAGGGGTAGGTCTATGCTCGGCGTCTGCCGGCCGACGAAGTTGAGCGCGTCGAGCACAACCTGCCCGTCTACCCAGATGCGAATCCCATCATCCACATCGGCGGCGAAGCGCCATATGCCGGCCGAGAGGTTGATCTTACGCGTCCAGCGCGCAGAGAAATAATCGGGCTGCACGCGCATCAAGTCCGGCGACCCAAACCCCCAATTGAAGTTGATCGCGGATTCGTGGCGTGTGAGGGTCGGCGGGCCAGACAGGATGGTGTTGTTCCAGTACTCGCCGAGCCATGGCCCAGCCGGAGGTTGTGGCGAAGCCGGCGGCGCGTAGCGCGGGATGCACAAGCGCTGGCCAACGTAGATGCGCGTGGTCTTCAAGCCGTTCACGCGGCGCAAGGTGAGCACCGTCGTGTTGTAGCGAATGGCCAGCTCGCCCAGCGTGTCGCCCCGGCGAACGATATACCACAGGCAGGTGTAAGCACTGGCTTCAGCGCGCTCCACTGGCATAGCAGCCCCGAGGGCGAAGAGACTGATCGCTATACTTGCCCACAGCGCCAAGACACGCCGTAAGCTCAGCGGCTTGATGTTGTTCACTTGTCGACTCATGCTTCTTACCTCGTCACTTGTAAAAGGGATTGTAGCAACGATGCGCACGATGGGAAGGCGAGCCGGGCATGATGGGTATAATGCCGTGTTCCGCCCGAACTTCACGTATCTCTGCCGCCCGCATGTACATGGACCACCACATTTTGTGGATAAACTTGTGGATATCGAAGCGAGTTCACTTTATATCACTTTCAAGATCGCGCAAATGCTAGATAGCTTTCCCCAGGAGGCCTTTCGTGAATAGACAAACAAGCGTCGCTGTAGCTGTGGGCATCGCTGCGGCGCTCATCCTCTCCGCCTGTGATGCTCAGCCGGCGAATTTACCTACCTCAACGCCCCACTCGGCGACACCGACGCCTGGCAGTGTGGTCGGTCAACCAAAAGCAGCCGCGACTCCATCGCCCGCTGCTCATAGCGCAACACGACCGTTTGCGAAACTTTCCCCTGCCGAGCGCGCGCGCGTGGGCGGCGCGCCGCCGCCGCTCACCATAGACCCATCCCAGAGATACCTCGCCACGATCAAGACTGCCAAGGGCGACATCGTGGTAGAGCTGAACGCTCAGGCGGCCCCGCAAACGGTCAACAATTTCATTTATCTGGCGCAGAATGGGTTCTACGACGGCCTGACGTTCCATCGCGTCGAGCCGGGCTTCGTCATTCAGGGCGGCGATCCGCTCGGCAACGGCACCGGCGGGCCCGGCTATGATATTCCGCCGGAGATCAAGTTGCCGCATGTGGATGGGGCAATCGCCATGGCGCGTCTGGGCGGCCCGCCGGAAAGCACGCCGAGCAGCGGTAGCCAGTTCTACATCACCATCGGCGCGCAGCCCAATCTCGACAACAACTACACCGTCTTCGGGGTGACGATTCGTGGCCAGGACGTGGTGCGCGCCATCCGGGTCGGCGACGTGATCCAACGGATAGACATCACGACCGCGGATGGGAGCGCTGTCGCTGTGGCGCCGCCGCAGGCAACCGCCATCCCAGCGCCTACGCCCCTGCCCAAGCCGGTGACGTGCGAGGCTGTCCCACTCAACGTCAACGCCGATGACCACATACTGGGCAACCCGCAGGCTGCGACCACGATTATTGAGTATGGCGACTTCCAGTGCCCGGCCTGCGCGGCCTTCCATCCCCAAATGAAGACGCTCATGGGAACGGTGAGCGACACCGTGCGATTGGTCTTCCGCCACTTCCCACTCCCGCAGCATGATAAGGCGATCCCCACTGCGCGTGCTGCCGAAGCGGCTGCGCTGCAAGGCAAGTTCTGGGAGATGCATGACTTGCTTTATGAGAAGCAGGGTGAGTGGTCGAACAAACCGTTGGCCGAGATCACGGCGACGCTCAAGGCCTACGCTGAGGCGTTGAAACTGGACGTTGCGCAATTTGAGCGCGACCTGGTCAGCGACGCCGTCGCCGCGCGCGTGCAGCGCGATGTGGCTTCGGGCCGGGCCGCTAACGTTGCCGGCACGCCGTGGCTCTTCCTGGATGGCCGTGACATCCCGCTGCAAGCGTTCCAGCAACCCGACACAGCAGCGCAGCTTCGCAGCTATGCCGATCGCCGCGCAAAGGACATCGCCGGCCTCAGCACCAAGGCGTTCAACTTCGCCAAGCCGGAGCAGGTCACGCGCAAGGACGCCAAATACGTGATGACGGTCAAGACGAATCGCGGCGACGTTGTGGCCGAACTCGATCCGGCGCTTGCGCCGGTCAACGTCAACGCGACGGTGTTCCTGGCCCAGCAAGGCTACTTCGATGGCGCGCCGGTCGTCTTGAACGACCCGCAGATCGGCGCGATCCTGTTCGGCAATCCTACGGCCGCCGGCAATCCCGGCTTCGAGTGCGGCGTTGAGCTGACGCCGGGCGCGATGTCCAAGCCGGGCATCGTCGCGCTGTTCGGCAACGGTAACACCAGCAGCGCGCAGCTCATCTTTACTTACTCGCCCACCCTGGAGCTGGACGGCCGTTTCTCGATTATCGGCCAAGTCATCTCCGGCCTGGAGGTGGTCAAGTCGCTCAAGGCGGCTCAGGGCGACGCTAAGGCCGACGCGATCCAGTCTGTGATCGTAGAACCGAAGCGGTAAAGATGCTGCTCCGAATCCTGACGCATCATGTTTGTGCATACACTGCAGGTGCGCTTCCGCGACCTGGACGCCTACAATCACGTCAATAACGCAGTGTATCTGACCTATTTTGAGGAGGCGCGTATCGCATTCATCACTGCCATCGGCATGCGCGGCCTGTTCTCCCCCGAACGCAGCACGGTCCTCGCGCATGCGGAGATAGACTATCGCGCGCCGGCGCGGCTCGGCGATCGGCTCGACATCGCGGTGAGCGTGGGCGAGATCCGCAATACTTCGTACGCGTTGCACTACCGCATCACGCGCCAGGCCGATGGCGCACTGATCGCGACGGGCAAAACGGTTCAGGTATGCTTCAACTTCGTGCTGAACGCGCCGACGCGGCTGCCCGAAGCGTGGCGGGCATTGTTGCGCGACAGGGCGCAAGCAGAATCCCATGGGGCTATAGAAGCGCGATGACATCTCCTCCTGCTTTGCTGGCGCTTGAAGACGGCACCTGCTGGCCGGGCGCCGGCTTCGGCAAAATCGGTGAGACGACCGGCGAGGTGGTCTTCAACACCTCGATGACGGGCTATCAAGAAATCATCACCGATCCTTCGTACTATGGTCAAATCGTGGTGATGACTGCGCCGCAGATCGGCAATGTGGGCACAAACCCCGACGATGACGAATCGCATCGCGCCTGGGTGGCCGGCTTTGCCGTGCGCGAGCTTAGCCCGATCGCCAGCAACTACCGCAGCCGAAAGCCGCTTAACGAGTACTTAAAAGATCATGGCGTGGTGGGCATAATGGGGCTGAGCACCCGCGCGCTGGTCAGGCACATCCGAGAGAAAGGCGCCATGCGCGGCGCAATCTCGTCGGTCAACACCGACCCGGAACGCTTGATCGAGATGGCGCGCGCCAGCCGCGATATGAACGGCGCTGACCTGGCCCGCGAGGTCACCTGTGACGAACCCTATCGCTGGGTGGAGGGGGTAGACGCGCAGTGGTACGTCGAGCCGGCCGCTTGGATGCCCGACGAGCCATCCGCAGCGCGGCCGCACATAGTTGCTTTCGACTTCGGCGTCAAGCGCAACATTCTGCGCCTATTGGCCTCGCGCGGCTGTCGGATCACCGTTGTCCCAGCGACGACGACGGCCGAGGAGGTGCTGGCCATGCAGCCGGATGGCGTGTTCCTCTCGAACGGCCCCGGCGATCCGGCGGCATGTACCTATGCCATCGAGACTACTCGTCGGCTGCTCGGCCGGACGCCGATCTTTGGCATCTGTCTCGGCCATCAGATCCTTGGCCTGGCGTTGGGCGGTCGCACCTACAAGATGAAGTTCGGCCATCGTGGCGGCAATCAGCCGGTGCTGGCCAACAGCCGCGTCGAGATCAGCAGCCACAACCACGGCTTTGCCGTTCACGCCGATAGCCTGCCGCCGGGGGTGGAGATCACACACGTGAACCTGAACGACGGCTGTGTCGAGGGGCTGCGAGTGCCAGCGTGCAATGCTTTCAGCGTGCAATATCACCCGGAAGCCTCCCCGGGCCCACATGACGCAGGCTATCTGTTCGATCAATTCATCCAAGCCGTTCGATCGCGCGCTCGGGGCGCCTCTGAAGATGGTGCACAGGGTTAGACGCTTTGCGCGCATCTCCTGCTCGGGGCTGCGCCGGAATTTTTCAGGCGCGCTTAGCGGCCATGGATGATACTTCAGGCGTGTCCGAATCTCAGCGAAGTCGTTGACAACCCTTGACCCATCTTTATAATCGCGCACGAAGTCCAAGACCGCAACTACCGTGAGAATCCAATGACTGCACCACTTGACGCCACGCTGATGGCTACGGTTCATTTAGCAGCGATACACGCATTTCCCATGGCTGCGCATTCGGGCGGTGTCACTGCGCCGATCAACTATGCTCCGCTCGACGACGACGACGAGGACTTCGACGATGAAGACCTCGACGTAGACCTGGGTGATGATGACGATTTCGCGGATGACCTCGACGATATCGAAGACGATATTCTGGACGAGGACGAAGCGGAGGATGAAATTTCCCTGGAAGAACTTGACGACGAGGAAGACTTCGACGAGGAAGACTTCGACGAGGAAGACTTCGACGAGGAAGACTTCGACGAGGAAGACGAAGAGGACTTCGACTTCGAAGACTTCGACGAGGAAGACGAAGACGAACTCCTCTGGGATGATGACGAAGACGATGAGGACGACTTCGACGAAGAGTGACTGTGGGGTGGATTGAGCCGTTCGCCTGTGACTAGCGGCTCATCGGTGGGTCGGGCACAAGCTGCGCGAAGCGGTGGACGATTCGCGCAATCTCCAGCGCGGAATCCGGCCGCGCCAAGCGCGCGGAAGCCTGACGGGCCAGTTCCATCGCAGCAGGATCGGCCAGCCACTGTTTCAACTGCTTGAGCACCGCCCAAGGCGTTGGGCACCAGACGCCGGCGCCGCTGTTGACCACGTAATCCACGTTGCCTTCCTCCTGCCCCGGCACTGCATCGTAGAGGATGATCGGCAGGTGGGCGACGAACGCCTCGCAAATCGTCCCTGGGCCGGCTTTGGTGACGATGACGTCCGCAGCGCCCATCAGCTCCGGGATGTTGTTGACAAAGCCAAAGACGCGCATGGGCACGCGGGGGTTCAGGAACTCCAGATTCTCCTTTACGGTTTGGTTTCGCCCACATACGACGATGAGCTGCAACGGCAACCCGCTCAGGGCGATCTGACGCGCTGTCACCTCTAAGCGGCCCATGCCATCGCCGCCGCCGATGAGCAGTACGGTCATCCGCTCGTCCAGATTTAGTGCACGCCGTGTGGTAGCGCCGTGGGTGACGCGCTGGGCGAAGTCCGGCGCGATCGGCTGGCCGGTTACGCTGATTTTCTCTTCGGGCACGAGGTTCTTGATCGCCTCCGCGCGCGCCTCTTCTGTCGGCACGATCAGATGGTCGGCATCGGTCACGTAGTGCGCCACATGCCCCGAGACCAGATCGGTGACGACGTGGATGAACGGCGTCTGCATGTTACGCCGGCGCAGCGCCATCGGAATGCTCTGGTTGAATAGCAAATGGCACGAGACATACACATCGGCCGGATGGTCTTTCACGATGGCGTCGGCGGTCTTTTCGCTGAGCGGTTCGAGCATGTTGCGCAGCGCAATGATCCGCCGGCGGTTGTTGCTGGCGTGAAAGCCAAGCGCATACAACACGCGTGCGTGGTTGACCCACATCGGGTAAGTTTCGGTGAAAGCGTTGATCAGAAATGGCACGTTGCGCAGCCCATCCACCAGTTGGACGTCATACGCGCCAGGATAGAGGATTTCGATGCCCTGAGCGATGGCCTGTGCAGCGCTGCGATGGCCACCGCCGGTATTGCCGTAGAGCAGGACGATTCTTTTTTTCATGGAATTTCGATAGACGCTTTGCGGCTGTTGTCTCGCGATCACGCGCGGACGCGACGCTCGATATGCCTGACCCCTGGACGCATGACACCGCGTGGCGGCCCCGTTCACCGGGTTGGCTGCGCGGCAGAGACGACTCGCTCCAACCGTCTTTCAAACTCCCTGCGGGTGAGCAGAACGCGGCGGCCACACGTGTGACATTTCAGCCCGATATCGGCGCCGATGCGCAGCACGGTCCAATCATAGCTGCCACATGGATGGGGTTTGCGCAACCGCACCACATCACCAACTTGGATGGGCGTCACGCGGATAAACGCCATACACCGCGATTATAGGATGTGCCGCCCCGGCTATAATCTCGGCGTTGATGAACGGTCCCCTCGTCGGCGTCTTCGACGGCTTGGCCCGTGGAGATGTCGCCCTAGTCTTCTCACAACTGATAGTCTTAGCGCTGCTGCTCGGCGTCGCATTTCCCATCCATGAGTTGGCGCACGCGCTCACCGCTCGACAACTCGGAGATGACACCGGCGAACGCTTAGGACGGATCACGCTCAACCCGCTTGCGCACCTCGATCCGTTCGGCAGCCTGCTGTTTGTGTTAACCGGATTTGGCTGGGCGAAGCCCGTTCCGGTGAGCCCCTATCGGTTGCGCGGCGATATGCGGACATCGTTTGCAGCCGTTGCGTTGGCTGGGCCGCTCTCCAATCTGCTGTTGGCTGCGCTGTTTGCGTTGCTCTTTCGTCTGACCTTACTGTTTTTCGATCACAGTTCTTGGTCAACGAATGTGCTGCTGTTTGCCTTCTCCGTCGCTGTGCAACTCAATATTCTTCTGGCCCTTTTCAATTTGATCCCGATCCCGCCGCTGGACGGCTCGCGGCTGCTCGCGGCGCTGCTGCCGAATCAAAGTCAAATATGGATGGATCAGTTGGAGCGTTATGGGTTTATCATCTTAATCGCGCTTTCAGCGACGGGCGTGTTGGGCCAGTTAATTGTGCGACCGGCGACGCTGTTGAGCCGCACGTTGCTCGGGCTGTGAGCGATTGGTTGGAGCGGAACGCATAGGGAACTGCAAGATGAACAAAGCCAAAATTGCCTTGGTCGGTTGCGATTTTGTCGGCATGTCGCTGGGCATGGCCGTCAAGCAGGCGCTCAAAGAGGTCGAGGTGGTGGGCCATGACAAGGACCGCGATGCCATGCGCCGGGCCGAGCTCGCCAAAGCCATTGATCACAGTGAATGGAATCTGCCTCGCGCGTGTGAGAATGCGGCGGCTGTTTTTATCTGCGCCCCCCACGAAGCGTTGGAAGTCACCCTGCGCGCCATCGCGCCCGACCTCGGCCCGAACACCATCGTTGCAACCGTCGGCGCACCCCACGTCGCCGCGTTGCGAGTGGCCGAAGGCTTGCTGGGCGGCGATGTGCCTTTCTTCAGCACGTCGCTGGTCTATCATCCTGACCGAGTGAATGACGAGGGCGAACTGCCCAGCGCCGACAGCGTGCGCGACGCGATCTGGGCGATCGTGCCGAGCCGCGGCACCCGCACCCAGATGGTGGACACATTTGTCGCCTTAGCGAATCAGATGGGCGCTAAGCCTATCTTCGTGGATCCGGCCGAACGCGACGGCATGGCGGTGGCGGTGGATGCGATGCCGGCAATCCTCAGCAGCATGCTGATGCTGGCTGTGAGCAGCGATGCCGCCTGGCGGGATCGGATGTGGATGGCCGGCGCCGCGTTTGGCCGGGCGGTCAACGGCGCCGGACGCGCGCCGAGCTTCTCCACCGCCCTGGAGGCGCAGCCGGATGTGGTTGTACATTGGCTGAACCAGGTGATGCTGCAATGTATGGCGCTGCGCGACGCCATCGCCGCGCATAACACCGAGTCGGTTACACGCATGTTGACGCAGGCTGAGGAGCGCCGCCGGGAGTGGCTGGCCAACTGGCGTCGAGGCCGGATCGAAGGGCATATCCCCATCGAGCGGGACTCCGGCGGGTTGCTCAAGATGTTCCTGGGTGAGGGTATGGCAAGCCGACTCACCGGCAACAAGAGGCGCTAGCGTCACATGCCCGTCAATATCGAATAACGCGGCGCCGGTTCAGCGATAGCCAGCGCCGCCGCGTCGCGAGAATCATTGCACACCATGCATATTCTCAGTCTGGCCCCCACCTCCTTTTTTAGCGACTACGGTTGTCATGTGCGCATCCTGGAGGAAGCGCGCGCCTTGCAGGCGCTCGGCCATCAAGTCACCATCCTCACCTACTACAAGGGCAGCGATGTTCCCGGCATCCGTATTGTGCGCACCATGCCGACGCCCTGGCATCGCGACTACGAGGTTGGATCGTCGCGTCACAAATTTGCCTTTGACGCCCTGCTCGGCATCCGATTGTTGCGCGTCCTGAGCCGCAACCGATTTGACGTGATCCATGCCCACTTGCACGAGGGCGCGCTGATCGCCGGCGTGCTGGCCCGACCATGGCGCATCCCGGTCATCTTCGATTATCAGGGCAGCCTGACCGATGAGTTGCTGCAACACCGTTTCATCAAGGCGAACTCTATGGCTCATGCGATCTTTCGGCGCGTCGAACAGGTGGTCGATCGCATCCCCCATGCCGTCTTAACCAGCACACGTCATGCAGCGAGCGCGCTGCGGGCGAAATTAGGGGATCGGGTTCCGGTGCAGGCGCTGCCCGACGGCGTCAATTCGCAAGTCTTTCGCCCAGACGTGCTCTCTGCCGAAGCCCGCGCGCACTTACGCGCGCGATGGGGAATTGCGCCGGATGAACCGCTGGTCGTCTTTATTGGCCTGCTGGCGGCGCACCAGGGCATTCGGAACCTGATCGAGGCTGCTGCGCGCCTGAAGGCTGAAGGGCGGCGCCTGCGCTGGCTGGTGATGGGATATCCTGGCGTGGAGACGTGGCAGCGGGTGGCCGCAGAGGCCGGAACGCTGCCCGAGGTCATCTTTACCGGGCGCGTGCCGTATCTTGAGGCGCCGCGCATGTTGGCGCTTGGCGATTTGGCCGTTGCTCCTAAGCTGTCGCTGACCGAAGGCAGCGGCAAAATCCTCAACTACATGGCAATGGCGCTGCCGACGGTGGCCTTCGATACGCCGGCGCAACGCGAATACCTTGGCGCGTTGGGCGTATATGCGCCGCCCGGCGATAGCGAGGCGCTGGCGCGCCGCGTGGCAGATTTGCTCGACCACCCACAGCGTCGGCGAATGCTGGGCGAGCAGTTGCGCCATAGGGCGGTTCAACGATTCGGGTGGGAGCATGCCGCCTCGGTCATGACATCGCTCTACGAGCAATTGCTTGCCCGCTCGAAGACACAACCGGTGCGCCCCCGAAGGCATCAACAAGACGAGACGGTCTTATGAAGCGCTTCTGCTCTGAACTGGCTGAGATTTGGAAGTATCGGGCGTTGCTGCGGATGCTCGTTGTGCGCGACCTGAAGACGCGCTACCGCGGCTCTCTGCTCGGCGTCGCGTGGTCATTCCTGCAACCGCTGGGCATGATGCTGGTGATGACATTTGCTTTTGGCATCATCAATCGCGCGCCGCCGACGATTCAACACTACAACGTGTTCATCCTGTCGGGGTTGTTGGCCTGGAATTTCTTCTCCGCAGCGGTGACCGGCGCCACCGGCAGCGTTGTGGCGAACGCCGCGCTGGTCAAAAAAGTGTACTTTCCGCGCGCGATTTTGCCGGTGTCGGTGGTGATCTCCAACCTGGTGAATTTTCTGCTGGCGTTGCCGGTGTGGCTGTTGGTGACGGTCCTCTCCGGCCACCCCGTCTCCTCGGCGTTGCTGATGCTGCCCTTGGTGATCATCGTTCAGGTTCTGTTCAACATCGGCGTATCGTTCTTGTTGTCCACGCTCAATGTGTTCTATCGCGATACGCAATTCATCCTGGAGCTGAGCATGCTGGCGCTGTTCTTCCTCACGCCGATCTGGTACGACATAGACAACGCGCCGCAGCCTGAAGTCGGCCTGTGGGTGCGCCGACTTAATCCGATGGCGTCTTTGGTCAACATTTACCAGGATTTGATGTACTGGGGTAGGCTGACCGATCTGGACTTCGTCCTGCGCACGGTAGCCACCGCGATCGCCGTGTTGTTCGTCGGCTACCTGGTCTTCCGGCGCTTCAGCCCTCGGTTTGGTGAAGAAGTGTGAGACGCGCCGGCCCCCGAAATTGCGCGTAAAGATTGAGGTGATGCGTGAGGCCGATTCCGCTCGCTGCGATTCGACATCTCATCGTTGACATGGATGGCGTGCTCTGGCGCGGCAGCCAAGCGCTGCCGGGCATGTCGCGATTTTTTGAGACGGCGCGCAGTTTGGGGATCCGGTTCATCCTGGCAACCAACAATGCCAGCAAGAGCGGTGCGGAGTATCTCGCCAAGCTGCGTGGGTTTGGTGTGTCGGTGACGCTTGACGAAGTGCTCACCTCCCCCCAGGCGACGGCAGCCTATTTAGCCCGGCATGCGCCCGAAGCGCGCGTGTTTGTCATCGGAGAGCCTGGCCTGGCCGCCGAATTGCGCGCGAAAGGGTTGCAGGTGGTGAACGAGCAACCCGAGCAGGCGACGCATGTGGTCGTTGGCTGGGACCGCGCGCTAACCTACGATAAGCTCGCCGAGGCATGCTTGCTGATCCGGCGTGGGGCGGCGTTCATCGGCACCAACCCCGATGTGACTTACCCGAGTGAACGCGGCATTGTGCCCGGCAACGGCGCCACGCTCGCCGCGCTGCGTGTCTCAACAGGCGTTGAGCCGCTTATCATCGGCAAGCCGCAGCCGGAGATGATGCGCCAGGCGATGGCGCGCATGGGCGGCTCGCCGGAAAACACGGCCGTCGTCGGCGACCGGCTGGACACAGACATCCTGGGCGGCCAGAATGCCGGGCTGACGACGATATTGGTGCTCACCGGCGTGACTTCGCTCGATGAAGCGCGCGACAGTGCGATTCGTCCTGACTACATTTTCCAAGACATCGGCGCGGTGGCCGATGCTTTGCAGCAGGCCAACACCTGACTGTTACACGGCCCCCGCCGACGCCCCTTCTGTGGCGCGCCCACGTCCCCAGCGCTGGGGCGGTGCGCGTATAAGCCTGCCCGTGCCAGCGCAATCGCATCGTCGCGGTGCCCGGCTAGCGCTGCCTAAGCAACTCGCCAGCCGCTTATGTGACAGACCGCTGCAGCGCCGGGTCTATTTCAGTTTGGGGGCGAAGAATAGGCAGCAGACCACATCGCGTCAAAGGCGTGACCCATGACGGCCGCCCGAATCGGGAGCAGACGCTCGATGCCGGGACGGCTCCAGCGCATCCCGCT
>NZ_JAAFGM010000043.1 GCF_012931985.1 Candidatus Roseilinea sp. NK_OTU-006 | reverse complement strand
CGCAAAGGTGACCCTCACGGTGCAAGATTCGTGCATCCCGGCAGACGCCAATCTGCCGCCCGTAGTAAAGCCATCTTGCCCGCCTGATTTTAAACTGACTGTAGTTTCGCCTTTTTATGGTTTATGCGAAATTTTTGAGAAAACGACCGCCATATATGGCGTTTTGATTTTCTAAAAACCACCAAATATGGTGCTTAAACAAGATTGGTGAAACTACAGTTATTAAGAAAAATCGTTTGAAGAATTTTTCAACAGTGCAATGAATGAGAGACGTAAAAGAGGTTTGTAAGCTGTATTTCATAAAACTGCCCAACACCGTTTGCAGCGGACAGCGGCTACGCCGCTGAAGGTACGCGCCGCGAGCCAGTGGAGTTGAGTTTTGGCGATGGAGTCTTGCCCGCCCCGCCGCTGCCGCTGAAACCAACCGTTGGGCCGGCTCGTCCGTGAACAAGCGATGAAGTGTTGAAGCCTGCTCGTGGTGTCGCGGCTCAGTCACAGCGCAATCGCCCTGTGATGCGAAGGTGGTCGGTGGCGCAGGCAGCGGAGAGACAGAGCAGCACCGTCTCGGCCACAGTGACAGGCAAGGCGGCGCGGGGTCGGTGGGGCAAAGCGCTCGCGAAGGGCGGCGGCCCGGGTGGGCAGTGGTCATTGGTCGGACAGTGGCGGGCGATGACGAGCGCAGTCGGGGTGTAGCGAAGGGATGCGCAGCGTTGAGTGGTGCCGGTCGGGCAAGGGCGTCAGGCAGTCAAAGCGTGCCGGTGCGGACAGGTCTTTGCAGGGCCAGGCGCGTGCTGCGCGCAAAGGTCACGTGGTGCAGTGGTCAGTCGGCGCAGGCCGGCGCCCGGCCCAACACTGCATCCAGCCGACACGCTCCGCTCGCTGCGCTCGCTCCGCGTGCGGCTGATGCTCTCGTTGGGCCGGCGTGATTACGACCGTGTAGCAAGCATGTGATAGAATTGTCATTTCGAGTTAGAGGAATGGTAACCAAGATACAGCAAACACAAGCAGATTTGGTGAAAGCCATTACGGACATCGCTGCTGCCACGCCCCTGGCGCGGACAGTGCAACTATACCAATTTGCGCTTTTTCTCAAAACACATCCATTACCCATGAAGAAGTCGCGGCAGATGAAGCGCTATGGGATACACAATTTGCTGCAACGGATGATGACAAACTGGCTGCACTGATCGCAGCAGTTGAGACGGAAGTCAACGAAGGTAAGACACTGCCGATGTTCGATGAACACGGCGAATTCATCGAACATCCATGAAATCACAAACGACCGAGTCGTTCTGGAAGCACTATTGGGCTTTACCCCCAGAGATTCGCCAGCGTGCACGGCAAGCCTACAAGTTGTGGCGAGATCATCCAGCCCATCCGAGTCTATTCTTCAAGCGAGTGAAAGAGAGCCGGCCACTTTATTCAGTGCGGATTGGCTTGGGATGCTCAAAGCGGATACAGTGACCTGGTTCTGGATTGGCACTCATGATGGGTGAGTATGATCGTCTTCTTAAGTGAGCAGAGCGAACTTGTCACCAAGTCGCCGCCCAACAAGCGCTTCCACCTGACGCCGCTTCGCGGCGCAGGTGATGCGCAGGCTGTTGGGCGGCTTGAAGCACCTACGACCGAAGAAAACAAATGACGAGCGGTGAACTGTGCCGAATTTTGAGATCATCGGTGAGATTAGAAACATTGAAACCATTGCCACAGGTAAAGGCGTTCACATCAGACGCTATCTGGAGCGTATTTACGGCAAAGGCCGTTGGCGAAAGATGAAGGGCATAGCCACCGTGCAACTCGCGGATAGTACCGTGACCGAAGCCGAATTACATTGGTTCGAAGCGCACGGTATAGGACGCAAGGATTTCAAAATCAAAAGGTTGATTCGATGAACAAGTTTGTGCTTTGTATCAATAACGCAAGCAATCCAGCTAGCCTGATCGTGGGTAAAGTTTACCGTCGGTTGCCCGACCCTGAAGCCGAGTCACACAATATGTATCGCATCGTGGATGAAGACAAGTCAGAACCTGATGGCTATCTTTATCCCGCGTCTATGTTTGTGCTCATTGAGTTGCCAGAGATAGCGGAACGTGCATTGACGACAGCGAATGCTTGAAGAATAGAAACGCCGCCCAACGGCTCGCGGCAGCTGAAGCGCGAGCCGTTGGGCGCTGGAAGGGAAATGGAGTTTTGAACCCCTTGTGAATTGAGCCGCTTTGCCGCGATGTGCGCGCTGTGCGCCTGCGAATGGGATACTGCCTGCTGTGAGGGGCATAGGCGCGGGGTGTCTGGGCGATGTCCGCTTGCCAGCCGTGACGCCCGCCGATGGAAAGGTGAAGGCGGCAGGCAGGGACGAGTGAACTGTCTGGGCTGGCAGTTGAACGGTCAACGCGCTGGGCTGGCAAAGGCGCGGGTCAGCAGGTGGGTGTTTGGGTCGTGAGGCTGGCCTGGCAGGCGGCGGGCTTCGGGTTGGCGACCGCGGCTTGCCTGTCGGTGTGTGTGTGGCGAGAGGCGGCGCAGGCGCAGGTCGGTTGTGTCGGTTTGCGTGGCAGGCAGTCGAGCGGTAAGTTGAATCTTGCCTGCAAATTTGCTATGGTGTCGGTGAATGTTCTGTGCATTGGTTCTTTGCCAGCCGAGAGAAAGGCGTCTTTGGGGCAGGGTATCTTGCTCCAGTCCTCGAATGCGCCCAACACCGTTTGCAGTGGACAGCGGCTACGCCGCTGAAGGTACGCGCCGCGAGCCAGTGGAGTTGGGTTTAGGCGAAGGGGTCTTGCCTGCCCCGCCGCTGCCGCTGAAACCAACCGTTGGGCCGGCCCATCAGCAAGTAGGCATTGAGATGTTGCAGGCTGCTCGTCATGTTGCGGCTCGGCCACAGGGCGATGGCCGCACACGGCAAAGGTGGTCGGTGGCGCAGGCAGCGGAGAGACAGAGCTGCACCGTCTCGGCCACAGTGACCGGCAAGGCGGCGCGAGGTCGGTGGGGCTAAGCACGCTCGAAGGGCTGCGGCCCGGGTGGGCAGCGGCCATTTGCAGGACAGTGGCGGGCGATGACGAGCGCAGTCGGGGGAACAGCGAATGTTGGCCGAGCAAATGGTTGTCTTGACGGACACCGGCTTTCACGGCCACACCGACAATCCCGCCAACATGAAGGTCTGCAAGCGTGGCACTTGGCACACGCGCATGTTGATCGAAACGGTGCTGTCCATGCTGACGACGGTGTGTCATCTCAAGCATCTGCGCCATCGCCTGGCCGACTATTTCCGCGCTCATCTCGCCTTCGTCATCGCTGCCTTCAACTGGTTAGTGCAGTGGCACGGCCTCGAACCGGACGAACAGGGCGTTGTCCACCTGTCCATCGCCGAGTTCAGCCTATGAACCACTCGCACCATTGGTTATATGCAGGATCTAACCCAACGAGGCAATAGGCCGCCGTGCTGGCCCGGCGCGAAAAGGGGTGATCCGCGCTGCTGGCTCTTGGGTGACGCCTGCCGCGACAGTCTTCGCAGCAAAGCAGTGGAAGGGCAGGTATAGCCCGGCGGGGAAGCATTCTCAAATGTTGTCTGTAATCCTTGCCCCTTGTCGGGCAACAGCGCCAGCAACGGCGGCGGTATCTGCATCGCCAACAGCACCGGCGGCGGGGATTGCACAAATTTCGGAACTGTAGACACCGCCAACTCGATCAATAACCTCATCGAAGGCCCAGCCGCCTGCGACCTGACGCACGGCGTGAACGGCAACATCATCGGCTCCGACCCCAACCTCGGCGCGCTGACCGGCTCCCCGGCCTACTACCCGCTCAACGCCGGCTCTTTAAGCCATTGACGCCGGCGCAGCCCTGCTTTTCTTCATGGTCCGGTGTGGATCATGTCTGGTGCGGTGAAAGGGATCCACTTGCCGTTGGCCGGCCCGCCCCACGGCCGCACCCAGTACATCCGTCCGGTGTACTTCAGCGTGAAGTCCACCGAGCGCACCCCCTGCTGCGGACTCAGCCGCGCATCGCTGCGCGCCCACGCCCCGATTTGCTGAATCACTCGGTGCGCCACCTCGCCATCGGTGAATGACAGCGCGCCGGCGCGATCCAGCGCCGCTGCGATCCTGGCCTCAAAATCGGTCTCGCCGGCTGCCAGCCGCCGGGTGCTTTCGGGGGATAGATACACATACACCGCCGTGTCGTCCCGATTCCAGGACAGTGCACCGAGTTTAAGCATCTTGCTTTGATCAATCAATTGCTCCTTCACCCGCTTCGAATGAATCCACCCCAGCAATGTGCTATACGCATCGGGCGTGCTGACGCGGAACTTCTGCTTGCCGTCCACCAGCTCTACCTTGATCAAAGCGTAGTCACCCAAGCGCGCTGTCCCGTCGTAACAGAGATTCTGCTGCACAAATTCCAGGTAGTTTCCAAAGACCCGATTCACCACCGCCACGTGTCCGAAATAGCCGTTCGAAGCGGCTGCGCCAAAGATGAGCAAGTTGCCTGGCGCCGGCGGCCGTTCGGCAGTGCCGTCGTTGGGGTAGAACGTTAGATCACTGAAGTCTCCCTTTTGCGCTATGGCCACATCGCGCATTTGATACGCTGCGCTGATCAACGAGCCGTTCAGCGACCAGTTGGGATAGCCCACCGTGGCATACAGGCGCACAGCCAGGTCAACGCACTGGAAGGCGCAGGTGTTCAGCGGCTTGAGCGTTTGCGAACAACTGAAGTCGCACGTCGAGCCATTCTTGTAAAACACATCCACTCCGCGCCCACCGAGCCAATCCGTGCCGCGCAGAACGCGATGGCGTGCATCCGGCAGCTCTTGCTGGGTTGGCCGGGCGGGTTGCAGCGTAAATGAACCCATCTGGATTCCCTGCCCCTGCGCCAACTGCGGTGGGGCCAACGTCGCAAGCACAATTAACGTTGTGACAAGTGCGGATCGCTTCATGTCAACCTCCTTTTTCGCCTGTCGTATTCAGGCGACGCTCTGGATTCAAGCTAGCCTGCTGCGCCGGCCGGTGCAAGAGAGAAAACCCTCAACTTCCCGCGCGTGTGTCCTGCCGACGCCGGCAGGTTGGCATCCGTGCGCCACAAGCGCGATGCCGCCACTCATCGCTTTTGAGATTTGACAAGAGATTGCTTCGCAGCCTGCGATGGTTGCCGATCTTTCCGCCATTCGATACACTGGTGCTATCCTTGACCCCCAGCGCATAGATCACAGGCGGGTAAGATGGGCGGCTCTTCATCTTGTCCCAAAGTCGCGGCCGGACGCCCCAGTGTGTTGGTGGTGGATGATGACGCCTTCAACCGCGAAGGCGTCTGCGCCTACCTGACGCAAGAAGGCTTCACCGTCTACGAGGCCGGCGACGACGCCGGCGCGCGACTGCTGATCCCCCGCATCCAACTTGACGCGGCCGTGCTCGACATTTCCATCCCACCCACCCTGGGCAGCCGCGCCCGTCCCGAACACAGCCTGGGCATTCATCTGGCCCGTCATTTGAAAGAGGTCCACCCCCGAATCGGCATTGTGCTCTTCTCTGCCTACGAAGACCGCGGCCGCGACGTGCTGACGCTGCTCAATCTGGGCCTGGGCGGAGTGGCCTACAAACTCAAGGGCTGTCGGCCGTCGGCTTTGCTCGAAGCCTTGCGCGTGGTGTTAGATGGGGGCGTGGCGATTGACCCCGACGTCACCAACCCGCACGATCTGGCCGATGAACTCCTCAGTCGTCTGAGCAGCGAGGAGCGCCCGTTCATCGAATCCGCCCTCAAGTACGCGCATCATCTGACGCCTCGCGAGTTACACGTGGCCGACGGCCTGGCGGCCTCGCAGACGCTGGAGGGCATTGCTGAGCGCTTACAACTCGCCGTCAAAACTGTGGAGCGCTATGTCGGTCAGGTCTATGACAAGCTGGGTTTGACCGCGGCCCCCGCCCATTTGCGCAAATCCAGCCTGCTCACCAAAGCCTGGCTGATCCGCAGCCTGCGCAACACCACGCTGCCTTCGCCCTAGTGGCAGGTTGCAATTGAGGGATTTCCTGCTTGCCGGGGCGCCGGTGATGCGCTACCCTGCACCGTAGGCCCAAGTCAGGAGGGCAAGAGACTCATCTGGTCTGGCCTGGTGGGATCATTCAAGCCTGGTCTTTGCTGGCGGTGACATGAAAACAAATCACGCACCCTTCGGCGTGCCGGCGCTGCTGGCCATGTCCGCCCTGCTGGGCCTGCTTGCCTTTTGGGTCTCGTTGGGCGATTTGGGCCGGCCTTTCCCCGGCTTCCTGCTCATCCGCGACCCGTCCGGCACGCAGTGGTACATCGCCCAGGACACGCCCAGTTGGTGGCCCGGCCTGCGCACCGGTGAACTCCTATACGCCGACCGTGTCCTGGCGATTGACGGACACCCGCTTGTTCCGGGCCTCAATTACATGGCCTTATATGCGCAGGCCTACGCCCGCGGCGCGCGAGAGATCACCCTGCGGGTGGCCCGTGATGGGCACGTGTTCGATGCGCGCGCGCCCATAGTGCTATACACGCCGGCCATGTTGCTCGACTTAACCCTGCCGACCGTGCTGGTGCGGTTGTGCGTGTGGCTGCTGGCCGTCCTGGTGTACATCGCCAATCCTGCCGCACCCCTCAACCGCGCAGTGAGCGCGCTCGGCGCGCTGATCGTTGTTGTCATCGGAACGTTCTTCAGTGGCGTGAATTTTGACGCCACGGGCTGGCCGAATCGCCTGATGGACGTGGGCTGGTTGGCGGCCACGTCATTTCTCGGCCTCAGCATCTGGCAGGCGACGATGTGGTTCACAGCAGCGCCAAGTGAACGGCCGGCCTGGCGCGTCTTGCGCGCCGGCCAGATCGTGTTGCTGGCAGGCGGCGTGATCGCCCTCAGCCCCTATCTGATTGCCAAAGTGTTGTGGTGGACGGCCGGTTGGTCACCCATGGTGGGGACGCTGGAGACGATCGATTTCGCGATGCTGAATGTGTGTGTGTTTGGAGCCGGTTTCTTTGCCTTGTTGCGCATCGCATGGACGGCGTGGCGCGCAACCAGTCCCCGCCGGCGCCGCCAAAGCCAGATTTTAATGATCGGCTTTGCCTTCTCGCTCCCGCCCATGATTTTTCAGGTCAACGCCAACATTACCCAGGCAGGCGCGTGGTTCTTGTCCGGCCCGTTCGACCTGCGCTACCTGTATCTGGCATTGCCCCTGGCGCTGGCGTTTGCTGTGCTGCGTTATCAGATGCTGCGCAGCGTCCATCCGTTGTTGCTGGTGGTGCTGGCGTTGATGGGCAGCGGTCTGGTCGCCGATGTTGCCCAGTGGGCGTTGCGCGTCAGCGGCAACATCCCGCCCGATGCCGATCCCGGCGTGTCTGCGGTCTTGATCATCATCGTCATCACGCTGGGCGTGGGGGCCGTGAGCGTGCTGTTGCCGCGTTGGGCGGCTTGGTTCTTCAACTGGGAAGGGCAGCGTTACATGGCGGTGCAACAATTTCTCAACCGGGTAATGCCGCGCGCCGAGCCGGCCACATTGCCCAGTGAGATTGCCGCCGCGCTGGTGGCCGAGTTGCAAGTTGAGAAGGCGGCCCTGTGGTTGCTGGACGCGCAAGGGATGTTGCGCCTGGCGGCCATCGCACGCCATACCCAGGCCGAAGCCGCGGAGCCGCCGGCTTTGCTTCAGCCGCCGGCGGGTGCGCTGACGGTCATGCCCGGCGTAGTGATGTTCCTCGACCATCAGCGTGCGCCGGCCTGGCTGGCGCCGCTGGGCCAGGCCGGCTTTGTCGTGGTTGCCCTGCTCGCTGCGCAGGGCGAGGCGCTCGGCTTAATGGGCCTGGGCCTGCGCTGGGACGAGGAGACCTTCCATCGCCGTGATGTTGAGATTGTGGCATTGATCGCCTTGCAGGTCAGCCTGTTTCTGCTCAACGCGCGTCGGATCGAGGCGCTGCGCGAGGTGCCGCGCCGCATCTCCGAAGCCCAAGAGCGCGAGCGGCTGCGCATCGCGCAAGAACTGCATGACACTGTGCAGCAATTCTTGGGGCGGCTGCCCTTTCACCTGGAGCTGAGCCGGCGCGACATCCGCGCCAACCCTGCCGCCGCCGAGGCGCGCCTGGAGCGCTGCATCGCCGACGTTGAGCAAGCCGCCCGCGTCGCGCGCCAGATTCGCAGCAACCTGGCCCCCACGCAACTGGTCAATAGCCTGGCCGGCCCGTTGGCCGATCTGGCCGAGCGTTTTCGCGCGCGCGCTGGCGCGCACGTGTCGGTCGAGATTGCGCCGGCGGTGGATGACCTGCTGGATGTTGAGGCGCGCCACGCCCTCTTTCGCGTGGCCCAGCAGGCCCTGGATAACGTCGAGGCCCATGCCGGCGCATCCGCAGTGCGCGTGCTGGCGCAGCCGGCCGATCATGGTGTGCAATTGATCATCGCCGACAATGGGCGCGGCTTTGCGCCTGAAGACCAGGCCCGCGCGGTCAGCGAAGGGCACTTCGGCTTGCCGTCCATGCGCGCGCGCGTCGAGTCGTTCGGCGGCCGGCTGACGATAGATTCTGCACCGGGCCAGGGCACGCGCGTGGTCGCGTGGCTGCCGGCGCCGCGCCCCTAAGCGGGCAGGCGGTTAGCTCACCTGCATGTTCCGCTGCTATGGAATCCACCGGCGTCTGCTGGATCCCGCTCTTCGAGACCCTCGAACAGCACTGATTTGCATGAAGATGCTACCGGATTCAGTCAGCAGGTCCCGCGCCAAAAGCAGCCGGTCGCGGAGATACGTGAGGTAGGAGTGGATGCTCAGCTCCCAGGTGTCGCGGAAGGCGCGGATTTGCTCCGGCTCGCTGGTCAAATCCTCGCCCTTGCCATCCGTCACGTCGCGCTTATTGACAAAGGGCTGGAAGTTGGAGCCGTATTTGATGCCGTAGGGTGGGCCGATATAGATCATCTGCGCCTTGCCCGCCATGTCTTCTTTTTCAAGCAGCGAGTTCATCACGAGCATCGAGTCGCCGGCGATCAGGTGGTTGGTCCAGCCGTGTTTGTGCTGGTAAAACTCGACGGCCTCGCGCAAGGGTTCCCCGCGCTCGATCTCGAACAGCAGTAGCTGCCCCGCGCCGCCGTTTCGGGCGTTTAGATTCGGCTTGCTTCTTTCGCGCCATACCCGGTCTTAACTTGAATGTAAACCGCGCGACTTCCGCGCGTCACATGTGCAGCTTCACCACTGTGTCGAACGGGTCGCGCGCCTCTTCCGGCAGCACCAGCCGGATGCCGTCTTTGGCCGGTTTGACGCGCACCGGTGCGCCATCACGCAGGAGAATCGCCTGCGCCGTGTGAGGCACGCCGGGCACATACACCTCATCGCTCACGTAGTTCAACACATGCAGGTAATGCGTATCCCCCCGGCGCGTGCTGACTACATCGGGGGTGGCGGGGATCGCGCCTTTGCGCGTGGCGTAGATGGATTCACCGTTGGCGGCCAGCCATGCGCCCATCGCGCGCAGACGCTTCGCCTGCACCGGCAAGATCACCCCTTCTGCCGTCGGCCCAACGTTGAGCAGGTAATTGCCGCCGCACGCCGCGCTGCGCACCAACTTGTGGATCAGCGTGTGCACGCTTTTGTGGTTGTCGTCGTCCATGCAGTAGCCCCAGTGATCGTTGATCGTCATACACACCTCGATCGGCAGATCGAAGATGTGCGTCTCGTTGAAGCCGGCCGTGTTCTCGCCCGGCAAGTCTTGCTCGAATCCCTGCACGTCCTCGCCCGGCAAAGGTTGGGCGTGCCGATTGTTGTGGATAACGGCGTCGGGCTGCAGCGTGTGGATCATGTCGTATAGCTTCTCATACTCGAACGAGCCACCCGGGGCGAAGTAGGCGTTGTGCGCGTCGAGCGAATGACGCGGCCAGTCGCCGTCGAGCCAGATGCAGGCGATCGGCCCGAAGTTGGTGCACAGCTCGCGCACCTGGCCATGCAAGAAATCCAGGTAGTCGCTCCAGGCCAGACCGCTCTCTTCGCGAAAGCGATAGGCCGGATGATGCCAGTCCAACAGCGAGACATAGAAGCCGAGCTTGATGTCGCCGCGCCGGGCGCAGGCATCTGCCAGCTCGGCCAGCGGGTCGCGCTTGAATGGCGTGCGCGTGACTTTGTAATCGCTCAGCGCCGTGTCGTACATGGAGAAGCCATCGTGATGCCGGCTGGTGATCACGATATATTTCTGGCCGGCATCGGCGGCGATGCCCACCCACTCATCTGCGTTGAACCGAGTGGGGTTGAACCGGTGCATCAGCTTCTCGTATTCCGGCACGGGGATGCGTTCGATGTGCATCACCCACTCTTGTCGGGCCAGGATGGAATACAACCCCCAGTGGATAAACATGCCGAAGCGCGCATCTTGAAACCACGTGATGCCTTGTGGTGAGGCTTGTTTGATCGTCATGCGGGGAATTATGCGCGAACGCTCAATTCCCGACACGCCATGTCGCCAACGCGCTGAGCAACGCCGGCCCAAGCACCAGCAGCCCGACGACGACGGCGCACAGCGCCGTCAGAAAGACCGCGCCGGCGGCGCAGTCCTTCGCCGCCTTCGCCAACGCATGAAACTCTGGCGAAACACGATCCACGACGGCCTCCAGCGCCGTGTTCATCAATTCGGCCTGAAAGACCAAGCCAGACGCCAACGCCAGAATCGCCCACTGCGCCGGCGCCAGCCTCACGGCCAGGCCGACGACCACCACGGCCAGCATGACGCCACAATGCACTTTGAAGTTGCGCTGCGTGCGAAAGGCGTAGGCGATCCCCTCAAAGGCAAAACGAAAAGAGGCCAACGGGTTGGGAGACTTCATGGCTGCACACGCTGAGCGGGGGACAATCGCCTCACTCGATCCGACAAATCAGCCCTTTCAAGTATTCCGACTCCGGGAAGGTGAGCAACACGGGATGATCGCTGGCCTGCGTCAACCGCTCGATGACCCGCGCGTCGCGCCCGGCCTCCAGCGCCGCGCTGAAGACGATCTTCTGAAACAGCGCTGCGTCCACCACCCCGCTGCACGAGAACGTCGCCAGAATCCCGCCCGGCTCGACGATGCTCATGCCGACGCGGTTGAGGTCTTTGTAGGCGCGCGCCGCGCGCTCGACCTGGCCGGGGTGATGGGCGAACTTGGGCGGATCGAGGATGACGACGTCGAAGCGTTCGCCGCAGTCGCGCAGGCCGCGCAGATAGTCGAACACGTCGGCCTCGACGCACTCATAGCGACGCCCCGCCCCCAGGCCGCCGTTCAGCGCCAGGTTGCGCTCGGCCAGCGCCAACGCCTCCCCGCTCGAATCCACGTTGACCACGCGCGTTGCGCCGCCGACCAGCGCGTGCAACCCAAACGCGCCGGTGTAGGCGAAGGCGTTCAACACCGTCGCCCCTTGGCAATAGGCCGCCACCCGCGCCCGGTTATCGCGCTGATCCAGATAGAAGCCGGTCTTTTGACCGCCGGCCGGGTTGACCCAGAAGCGCAGTCCGCGCTCGCCAATCTCGACCGGCTCGGCCGGCGCAGCCTCGCTCAGCGCTGCGCGCACCGCGCGCGGCAGCGTCCCTCCGAATTCGCGCGATAGGCGTTCCTCGTCCGCGCGCCATCGGATCTGCCGGGGCGAGAGGGTTTCATTCAGCGCATCGGTCAAGACAGGCAGCGCGCGCCAGGCGACCAGGGCCGAAATTTCGACGACCAACACATCGGCGTAGCCGTCAACGATTAGGCCCGGCAGGCCGTCGCTCTCGCCGAAGACCCAGCGGATAGCGTTGGTATGCGCCAGGGCTGGGTCGCGCTTGCGCCGCGCAATTGCCGCGTGCACACGGCGTCGCCAAAACGCTTCGTCTATCACCTCGTCGCGCGCCCAAGTGAGCAGGCGCACCGCGATCTGCGCTTGCTGATTGATCACGCCGCGCGCCAGCCATTCGCTTCGGTTATCGGTCACGTCAACGACATCGCCATCTTTGGGCCTGCCAGAGATCTCCTTGATTGCGCCGGCGAACAGGCGGGGATGGCGTTGGCGGACAGACCGGTCTCGCCCGGACTTGAGCGTGACGACAGCCGACGACACGAGACCAACCTCAACGGCCTATCGCGTCAATCCCGTCAGCGCACGATCAACGACAGCACGATCATGACGGCGATCAGCGCAAGGAAGACAAGCGCAGTCGCTCGCAAATCTCCAAGCACCTCGCTGTACTCGCGTCGCCAATGGGCCGCAGTGAGCGGCGCGGGCGCGCGGGCGCCGACAGTCACAACTGCCGGCTCGGCTGGCGCATCAGATGCCGCCGGCGCGGGCGCAGGAACGTTGAAGGCCTCGGGGGGCAAGTTCGGTCTTCTCTCGCGGCGTGATTTCTTGGACATAGGCGGTTCGTATCGGTAACGTCAGCTCGTATCGTGGCGTTCACTCGTATCAGCGGTGTAAGCAGATCAACGCGCCGGTTTGGCGCCCACAGCGAACACTTCGCGCTGGAAGAACCAGGCGAACGGCGCCCAGTGGAAGGCGACATGGCGGAGGACGCTCATCACGGCGCCCTCCCGGCGGTTCTGCGGGGGCGTATCCAACCACACGCGGACGCGCTTGAATCCGGCGCGCGCCAGGTGGCGGCGCAGGCGCAGCATATCTTGCTCGTTGACGTGGACCTCGGTGTTGATCGCGACGTTGAGCGCGCGCGGGTTCTTCGGGTACTTGTGCCCCTGTCCCATCACGGTGCGGACGGTGCGCACGATCGGATAGGCATAGGCGTCGTACCAGCGGTTCGGCGCGGTATGCACAACGATCTGACCGGCCGGCTTGAGCACGCGCCACACCTCGCGCAGACAAGTGTCCAGCTCCCACGGCTGCAAATGCTCGGCCACGTCGAACATCAGCACCCGATCGAACGAAGCATCCGCAAACGGCAGATACTTCGCATCGGCGCGCGCGATGCCATACACCCCAGTTTCGTGTTGCATGATGCGCTGGGTCAGCCGCACGGCTGCGCGCGCGTAGTCAATCCCGAACGACTTCGCGCCGATGCGCGCAACACGCCGGACGATCTCGCCGCGTCCGCAGCCCAAGTCCAGCACACTCATGCCCGGCTCGACCGACGCGAACTCGAACGCCTGGCGCAGCCGGCGCGAGAGATGCTCGCCTTCGCTCTTGAGGAACTCATCGTAGCCCTCGCAGGCTGTGAGGAAGTAGTTTTCATCGTACAGCTCGGATGGCAGCGGCGCTTCGCGCGCGTGGGATTGCGAATCGCTCATCGTCAACCGCACTGAAGTATAGCCCTTTCACCTGCCCGTCACGATCCGCTCCAACAACGCTGCCGTCTGCGCAGCGATGGCCTCCCACCGAAAGCGCCGGCTCAATTCGGCCGCGCCGGCCTGCAAGCGGCGTCGAAGCGCCTCGTCGGCAATCACGCGCTGGATCGCCTGCGCCAGCGCCGGAATATCGTCGGGCGGCGCGAGCAGCACGTTCACCCCGTCTATCAGCTCCGGCAGCGCAACGCGAGGCGTGGTGGTGACGATGGCGCAGCCGTGAGCCAACGCCGCCATCAGCGTGCCACGGCGAAAGGAGGCGCCGTCGCGGTATGGCAAGGCGATACACGTGCAAGCCGCGAACGCTTCGCTCACGCCGCGCTCGTCCAAGAAGCCGGTGAGATACACCCGTTCGCGCACCCCCAGCGCCACGGCCAGGCGCTGCAGATGCGCAGCATATGCCAGATTGGTCGGGTCGCTGTCGCCGGCCTGACCGCCGATGTGCAGCAGACCCACGTCCAAGCCGCGCCGGCGCAGCTCGGCCAGGGCGCGGATGAGCGCCTCGCCGCCCTTGCTCTCGTTCATGAAGCCGAAATAGCCGACCAGGATGACGCCATCGGCAATGCCCCAGGCGCGCCTCCACGCCGCGCCATCGAAGCCCTCCGGCACCGCCGGCGTGATGTTGCTGCCGATGGGAATCATGGCGACCTCACGCACACCTTCCCGCAGCAACGTGTCGCGATCCTCGACGTTGGTCGTGATGCAGGCCGAAGCCCCTTTCGCCATCATCACGATGGACTTCCAGCGCAAAACGCCGGCCTTCGGAAACAGGTATGGCACGCGCAGGTCGTGAAAGGTGACGACCGTGGGCGTGCGCTTGTCCAGCGCGCCCGGCAGCAAATTGATCGCCGGGTGCATCTGATACGCTGCCGCCTGATATTGCAGATTCAGCACATCGGGATGGAAGAGCCGGTTGAAGCCCTCGATGCGCCGGCGCGTCTCCCAGTTCCACGCGCCGACCAGCCGATGCACCGTGATGTTGCCCTCGCTTTCGACGGCCGGCGCGCCGGCGACGAACCGCGTCAACACATGGGGTTCGTGTCCCAAATCGGCGAGCGCCAGGGCTAATCGGCGCGTGTAATCGCCCAGGCCGCCCTGCAGCGGCGGATACTCTCCGGCAATCAAACCAATGCGCATGGGCTAATGGTAACGGGTATCGCTCGACCGTCGCGGGCCGCCACGCCACAGGGCGCGCGGCCAGCAGGGGATCACGCGCGCGACTCACGGCGGCGCCATCAGTAGAATTGACGCATGAGCATTCCATTTGCGACGCCGGAGTGGGTCGCGGCGTTCAAAGACGCGATCAACGCCAGCGCGGCATATCGCGAGGCGGCCAAGACGTGGGAAGGCGACTTCTGGTTCATCGTCGAGCCGGAAGCCGGCCAACCCGACCGCGAACGCAAGCTGATGTACCTCGACCTGTGGCACGGGGAATGCCGCGAGGCATTCCTGGCGCAAGACGAAAGCGAACGCAACCCCGAATTCCGCATCTGGGCGCCGGCCAAGAACTGGCGCCGCGTCATCAACCGCGAAATTGACCCGATCAAGGCGCTGATGACCAACCAGCTCAGGCTTAAGGGCAACTTCGCCAAGATCATGCGCAGCGTGCGCGCCGCGCAGGAGTTGGTGTTGTGCGCGGCCAGTGTGCCGACGCAGTTCGACTAACTCAGCCCACCGCGTCGGCGCCCTCCGCGATTGCGCTCGGCCCGCCACGATGCCGCGCAACCTTGCCGTTTGCGCCGCGCATACACGGCAATCCCAGGCTCAGGCTGACCTGCGCCGCCTGCCCCCAGGTACGAATGAGGCGACGCACACACCGGGGGCGAAGTGGGCGATGCCTTTCATGCGATGAACGGTAGGGCGCGCAGCCATCCACCTGTAATCGCACCCTTGCTCAGCGGACATGCCCGCGGGGGCCGCCCTACCGGCGTATAATCCGGCGTCGGCCTTGGCGAGTGTCAAGGTAAGCGCCATCAGCCTGATCGCGCTCTTATCCAGAGAGGTGGAGGGACCGGCCCGATGAAGCCTCGGCAACCTTCGCGATCTGAGATTCGCGGTTCAAGCCCGGGATCGAGATCCGAGACGGTGCCAATTCCGGCAGGATCACTGGAAGATGAGAGGCGGACGCGCGTGAATTCGCACGCCCTCTTGTCTCCCAACGAGCGCAAGAGGGCGATATTTTTAAACACGATTCAGCCATTCGCTCAGACGACGGGCGCGGCCGCCTGAGGGTATGACGCTAAGAGAGAACGCAACGTGAACAGCTTCATCAACTCGCCCCAGCTCTTCTTCACCTCGGAATCGGTGACCGAAGGGCATCCCGACAAAATGTGCGACCAAATCTCCGACGCGGTGCTCGATGCCTGCCTGGCCCAAGACCCGATGAGCCGCGTCGCCTGCGAGACGGCAGTGAAGACCGGCTTTGTGCTGTGCCTCGGCGAGATCACCACGCGCGCCTTTGTCAACTTCGATCAACTGGTGCGCCAGGTGGTCAAAGAAATCGGTTTTGACTCTTCCGACAAAGGCTTCGATGGGAACACCTGCGGCGTACAGGTCGCCATCGCCAGCCAATCGCCGGACATCGCGCAGGGCGTGGACGCAGCATTTGAGGTGCGCCATAGCCAGAGCGAGGATGAGATCGAGCGTATCGGCGCCGGCGACCAGGGCATGATGTTCGGGTTCGCCTGCAACGAAACGCCGGAGTTGA
>NZ_JAAFGM010000117.1 GCF_012931985.1 Candidatus Roseilinea sp. NK_OTU-006 | reverse complement strand
CCTTGCGCGTTTTGTGGCCGAACGAAGTCTTTCTTCAACCGGCAAGCGCGGCGGCGGCAAAGCGCGCAAGGAGACGCCATGCAACGACGAACGCTGTTGAAGGCCGCCGCCGCGACGGCCGCGGTCCATGCCCTGCCCGCGCGGGCGCAGAGCTTTCCGAGCAAGCCGATCACGCTGATCTGCCCTTGGCCGGCAGGAGGCTCCACCGACGTCACGCTGCGCGCGCTGGCGGAGGCGACCTCCAAGCACCTGCCGCATCCGGTCGTGGTGGAGAACCGTCCGGGCGCCGGCGGCACGCTGGGCATCGTGGCGCTGAAGGCCAATCGCGGCGACGGCCATCTGGTGGCGCAGATTCCGCTCGGCGCCTACCGCATCCCGTACATGCAGAAAGTGGCCTGGGACCCGATCGCCGACGTCGAGTACGTGATCGGGGTGAGCGGCTACATGTTCGGGCTCGTGGTGCCGGCGAATTCGCCGTTCAAGACCTTCAACGAATTGATCGAATGGGCGCGCGCCAACCCGGGCAAGCTCGACTACGGCTCCACCGGCACCGGCACCAGTCCGCACCTGATGATGGAGGAACTGGCCTTGGCGCAGGGGCTGAAGCTCAACCACATTCCGTACAAAGGCAATGCCGACCTGATGACCGCGCTGCTGTCGGGCCAGGTGATGGCGGGCACCGACGCCACCGGCTGGGCGCCGCACGTGGAGGCGGGCAAGCTGCGGCTGCTGGTCACGTGGGGCGAACGCCGCACCAAGCGCTTCCCGAACGTGCCGACGTTGAAGGAGCTGGGCTTCGGCATCGTCGCCACGTCTCCCTACGGGCTGGGCACCTCCAAGGGCGTGGACCCGGCGGTCGTCAAGACGCTGCACGACGCATTCAAGAAGGGACTGGAAGACCCGAAGCATCTGGAGGTGCTGGAGCGCTACGACCAGGAGCTCTGGTACAAGAGCAGCGCCGAGTATGCGGAGTACGCACGGCAGACGTTCGCCAAGGAGCGTGCGCTGATGGAGAAGCTGGGGCTGGTGAAGACCTGAGCGCCTACTCGATGCGCGCCGCCTCGATCGCGCCGCCGCCCTGCAACAGCGTCAGTCCGGTGGCGCGCCCCTGCGCGTCGCGCGTGAAGCGGATCAGCAGCTCGGTGACGGTCGCATAGTAATCGCCGCGCGAATCCTGCAGCAGCTCGAAGCGCCCTTGTCCGGTGGCTTGGGCGTAGAGCCTCCCGTCTTCGACCGAGATCGTCAGGACGAAACCGGGTCCAAGCCGGTAGCGGCCGGCCGCCGCCTGTGCCGCCGGCAGGTCGAGCGAAACCGCACGCCGCGGCGGCGCCAGCGGCACCTTCGGGTCGAGCAGGTGCAGCGCCAGGTCGTCGAAACCGCCGAACGCATCGGCGAGCACGATCGCCGCGCGGCGCCGCTCGACGTCCAGGACCAGCGCGGACGAGAAGCCGCCTGTCATGCCGTTGTGGAACACGAACGTCGAGCCGTCTGGCCGCTTCAGCAGATGCCATGCCAACGCGAGGTCCAGGCGGTCGTTGGCACTGCGCACGGCGGTGCGTGAGCGCACCAGCGCACGCCGCAGCGTCGGCGGGGCCTCGGCGGGCGCCTCGCCAAGCATCGCGCGCGCGAACTTGACCATGTCGTCCAGCGTCGAGCGCAGCCCTCCCGCGCCGGCGAAGGCGACCGGAAAGTCCCAGTTCGGCACCGGCGCGCCGTACGAACTGCGGCCCCGGATCAGGCCGTCGTTGCGGGCGACGCGCGTCTCGGTCATGCCCAGCGGCGCCAGCACGCGCTCGGCGAGCAGCGCATCGAAACGTTCCAGGAGAGCGAGCGTGCGCACGAGGCATTGACCTATCACACCGACGGGCGCGTCGTGGGGCGCTGGGAGCCAAGTCGTCTGCCAGTGGGTCAGGCCCTGCGCGAACCGCAGCCGCTCTTCCGCAAACTGGAGCCGTCGCTGATTGACGAGGAACGCGCCCGTCTGGGTCAGCCGCGCGAGGCCGAGACATTGCCGGGGCGCGGCTCGTAGCGGCGGACGAGGAAAAGAAGCGCCAGAGAGGGCGCAGAGGCTACAGCGAAGACGACAGAGCAATGCAAGGCATTGGCTGGGTCTTCTGTGTTTTGATACCCGGCGGGGGACAGCGCATGAGCGAATGGTTGCACAGGCGCTTCCGGCGCAATCCGGCTTCGATCTGATGTGGCATCCTGCTAGGACACCCGCTGATACCACACTGGTCACGATATGCGGCTCGTACGCCGGGTTGATGCAGTTGGGCGGACTCTACGCAAACCTGTTCGAGCTTCAGGCCCGGCACTATCTGTCATGACTGCCCGATCGATCCCTCCCCGTGCTCGCCGACTGCGCACGCTGGCCGCGATGGAGCGCCTGTCGCGCTGGCAGGAACACAGCCCCGTCACCCGGGCGGCGACCTGGCTGGGGGTCAACATGGCGGCGTATCATGCCCCCGCCGCGCTGGATGGGCGCGTGCTCAAAGTGACAGCAGCCA
>NZ_JAAFGM010000116.1 GCF_012931985.1 Candidatus Roseilinea sp. NK_OTU-006 | reverse complement strand
ACCGCAGCGTTGACCTCGCCGGCGTCCATCTGCCAGCGCCCGATGTTCAGGCGCATGCGCAGCGCTGTCGCGCTTGTCTCGTCCCCGAGCGCCGCGACGACCTGCCGGCCCAACTCTACGGCGCGGACGTAATCACCGATGAAAGCGGCGTAGTGGGCGCTTTCGGTGAGCGCAGCGACGTCGGGCGTCGGCTCCGGCGTGGGCGAAGGGGCCGGCGTCGGCGTTGCAGTTGCTAGAGGCGTTCGCGTCGCGTAGATCGTCGGCTGCACCGGCGCGGCGGCTGCGCGCGCTGGCGGTTGGGCCGGCGAATCAACGGCACAGGCCGTGCAAACAAGCGAGACAAGGAAGACGGTGACAAGAGCGAAGCCGCGCTGCCAGGCATGCAATCCAAGCGGCATGTGATGGGCAGTCTAACACGCACGCGCGCGCCGCTTGCTCGACGATTGCCCATCTTCCAATGAAGCGCGGGGAATCGCCTGCAAGCGATTCCCCGCTTGGTACTGACCCGTCATCTCACGAGAAAGTCCTCGTAATGCACCGGCAGCGCCCAGTCGCCGGTCAGATAGGGGAAGGTCGCTTCCAAGTCGTCGGCCAACTCAACGCCCAGACCGGGCGCGTCCGGCAGATGCAGCGCGCCGGCTTCGATGCGTGGTGGCCGTTTCAAAATCGCCCACTGCAGCGGCCCCTGGATCACGCACAGCTCGCACCACAGCGGATGCGGCAGGGCGGCGACGAAGTGTGCGTTGGCCAGGGTCATCAGCCCGTTGTGCCAGTTGTGCGGGATGACCTTCACGCCGTAGCGTTCGGCCATGCGGGCGATGCGCATGCCCTCGCTCAAGCCGCACCAGCCCATGTCGGGCTGTACGATGTCGTAGGCTTTCTTCTCGAAGTAGGGCATGAACTGGGCGACGGTGGTGAATTGCTCGCCACCGGTAATCGGGATGTCAACGGCGGCGGCCAGGCGCGCGTAGCCGTCTATGTCCGCCTGCGGGATCGGCTCCTCGAACCAAGCGAAGCCCAGCCGCTCCAGCTCGCGGGCGATGGGCAACGCTTGCGCCTCGGTCAGGCGTTGGTTGCCGTCCAGGGCAAGAGCGAAAGGCACACCGGTCGCGCGCACGGCCTGTGCCAGCTCGCGCATCAACCCCAGGAAACGATCCACCGTCACACCATGCCATGTCCACTCGGTACCGAGGCGCAGCTTCATCGCCTTATAGCCCTGGGCGATGTAGCTTAATGCCTCTTCGATGAGCTGATGCGGATCGTCGCCCCAGTCGTAGCGGCAGCCCGAAGAAGCGTAGAGCGGGACCGGATTGATCGGTGATTCGGCACGTAGGCTGGCGCCGCTTTCCACGAGTAACTGGCTGACTGGCTTGCCAGCGACTTTGCCGCGGATGTCCCACAAAGCGCAGTCAATGCCGGCCACGGCGCAATCGTGGCTGCTCGACCGAAAGTGCGGCGATGGCACGATGCTCGGGTCGCGCGGGTCGCGACCGACGAGCAGCGGTGCATAGCGCTCGACCCAGCGTTGGATCTGGAGTGGGCCACCGTAGGCGCAGGCCTCGGCGATGCCCGTCACGCCGGCATCCGTCTCGATGACGACGATGGCGCAATCGGCCTTGACGACGCGAAAGGTCGAGGTGAACCATTGCCGCTCCGGCTCGTGCATGCGGCTGAGGCAGAGGGTGCGAAGGGAAGTGATTTTCATCGTGGTGAGTTGAGAGTGGGGAGTGATGAAATGCTAGCCTAGTTTATAGCCAATCCGGCGCAGCAGATCTTTGCGCCAGGCGATGTCCTCGGCAGCCTCGACGCCTTTGGGGCTGTAACCGTCAATCACGCCCAACACGCCCCGGCCCTGCTCGCTCTCCGCCACGATCACCTCGGTCGAGTTGGCCGTGGCGCAGTAGATGCGGCACACCTCCGGCACTGCCTTGATCGCGTTCAGGACGTTGATCGGATAGAAGCCCTCCGCGAGGAAGACGATGAACGTGTGGCCGGCGGCGATGGCCTGCGCATTGCGCGTCGCTAAAGCGATCATCGCCTCGTCCGTGCCGCTGCAGCGGATCAGCCGCGCGCCCGATGCTTCGCAAAACGCCAGCCCGAACCGGATGCCGGGCACGGCGGTCACCATCGCTTCGTGGATGTCCTCGACCGTCTTGATGAAGTGGGACTGGCCGAGGATGAAATTCACATTATCGGGTTTGTTTATTTTGACCGTGGTCAGTTGCATGATGCCCTCCGTAGTCGCGTTCGCGCCATACGGTGAACGCGACGCAAGTTCACGACGCACGCTCGGCACGTTCGACGCGCACCGGCGCAGCCCAGCTATTGAACCACTCCTGGGCAAGATGCGCGACTCGCTCGAGCGCACCGGGCTCCTCGAAGAGGTGGGTTGCGCCGGGCACGATCTCAAGCCGCTTGGGACAACGCAGCCGCGCCAGCGCCTGCCGGTTCAAATTGAGCACTATCTCGTCGCGCGAGCCGACGATCAACAGCGTCGGCGCTTTGACG
>NZ_JAAFGM010000115.1 GCF_012931985.1 Candidatus Roseilinea sp. NK_OTU-006 | reverse complement strand
AAAGTCGCTAAAAATAATAATTTTTTTTTCATTGTTTAGATTAAACCTTTAAGATATTTACCTGTCCATGATCTTTTTTCTTTAACAATTCCATCAATTTCCCCTTGATAAACTAACTCTCCCCCCTTTTCACCCCCATCAGGGCCTAAATCAATAATATATTGACAATGTTTTAATACTTCGAGATTGTGTTCGATAATAACTACCGTATTACCCCTCTCTACTAATTGATACAAAACTTTTATCAGCTTTTCAACATCATAAAGATGTAAACCCGTCGTTGGCTCATCAAGAATATATAGTGTATTGCCAATCGAGTTTCTCGATAGTTCTGCTGCCAACTTGATTCGCTGCGCTTCGCCTCCGGATCGGGCATCGCCGGTGGGGGCAACCAGGAACACCAGCGCCAACGCCACGATCAACATCGCCAGCGCCGCCAGGCCGATCCCGCGCGTGACCTGCTCCTGAGCGTGGCCGCGCGCCATCGAAGCCGAAGGGTGAATCACGCTTTCCATGTTTGACAACGCTCCCTTAAAACGAAGGCGCAGCCGCTTGCTACCTGGACTGCGCCCTTGCATCGTTCGATGTGCGAGCAGATTATACTCACGCGTATGACGACAGGTTCTGTCGAACTGCGTCCCCGTTCCACCGGCGAAATCTTCGCGCTCGCATTCGATCTCTATCGAAGACACTTCCCGCTTTTCTTCTCGATTTCGTCGGTCATCCTCTTGCCTGCCCTGTTGTTGGGGGCGATGAGCTCGATCGCCACGCTGGCCGGAGTGGTGATGGGGCTGGCCGGGCCGTCCGGTGATGCGCTCGACCTTCCGGCACAAGAAGCCTCTTCCGCAGGCCTTATCTTCATCTCCTTCATCTCCAACTGCATCCCTGCGCTCATTTGGCTTTTGGGCATCTTCTGGCCATGGGCAGAGGGCGCGCTCGCTTTCAATGTGATCGAGCGCATCCTGGGTCGGGCGCCGGGGCTGCGCGCGTCGTATGGCCAAACGCGCCGGCAATGGGGTTCGCTCTGGATCGCGAACCTCCTGGCGCAGATCGGCATCAACCTGCCCCTCATCGTCGTCTATCTGGTTCTACTCGGTGGCCTAATGGTGGCGCTGGCGATACCCGTATTCGGCGTCTTCGGCGCGGATGTGTTTGCCGGCGTTTCATCCATCGCGTTGGTCGCCACGGCGGCATTATGCGCGCCGCTCGTGATCGGCGCGGTGGTCGTCTCGGTGGTGTTGGCGATCAACTGGGCCTTTCGCACGCCGGCCATCGTCGGTGAGGGCGTGGATGGGTTGCAGGGGCTCAGCCGAAGCGTGGCGATCGCGCGCGGCAGCCGCGGGCTTATCTTCTGGCGCTACATCCTGTTATTCCTCCTCGAGTTCGTCGTATCGGCTGTGCCGGCACTCATCGTAGGTTCGGTGGTGCTGATCGGCGTACTTTCGCTTCAGCAGGGAACGCCGCCGGGCAACATCACCCTCGACGTCACCGTGTTGCCCGGGCTGATAGCGGTCTCAATCGTTCTGATCGCCGTCAGTGTCATCGGTGCGCTGTTGCTCACGCCGTTTCGCATCGTCTTCACGACGCTGAACTATCTAGACCTGCGCATTCGCAAGGAGAACTTGCCTGTGCTCCTGGCGAAAGCTGCAGCCCGGACGCCGGAAGCGCCGGCCGCTGCCGCGCCCGCTGCGCCGTCACCGAGCGCAGTGCACGCGCCGGGCGCATCGCCGGCATCATCGCAACTTGCGCCCGGCCTGCCTCAGCCCAGCACGAGCTGGCAGGCGGTAGACCTCGCCAAGTTGACGCCGGGCCAGCGGGTCGGCGTATTGTTTAACCGCATTCGCGCCGAAGGGGAGAGCGCACAGACGCTAAAGGAATTGGCCCAGGCCTTAAAGGAGGTCGGGGATTGGGGCGGCGCGTTGGATTCGCTGACCCGCGCGCGCGCCATCGCCCCGGATGACCCCGACCTCGCCTACAACCTGATGGTGCTGTATCGTGAGCGCCGGGACATGACGGCGGCGCGCCGCATGATGGAAGAGTATCTGCGGCTTGAGACCGACCCGAAAGCGCTGGCTGCTGTGCGCGATAACCCACGCTTCAAGGATCTGTTGCCGGAGTGACGTCTCGGCGCTCGTGTCGGTCGGCGCACGCCGGTGGCCGAAGCCGGTTTGGGAAGGGTCGTGAACGCTGTGTGAGGTGATGAGTAAGGTATGTCGAATCTGCAAGGCAAGATTTGTGTTGTGACAGGCGCGACGGCCGGCATTGGCCGGGTGAGTGCGCATCGGTTGGCGGAGATGGGTGCAACGGTTATCGTGGTGAGCCGCAACCCGCGTAAGTGTGACGAAGTCGTCGAGGCAATCCGGCGACAGACGGGCAACCCCGCCGTCGAGGCTATGCCGGCGGATCTATCGTCGCTACAACAGATTCGCGCGTTGGCACGGCGCTTCCTCGATGCGTACCCGCGCCTCGATGTGTTGCTGAATAACGCCGGCGCCATCTTCACTGCGCG
>NZ_JAAFGM010000114.1 GCF_012931985.1 Candidatus Roseilinea sp. NK_OTU-006 | reverse complement strand
GCGCACGATCAGCGTGCCCATTGTATGGTATCCGCGTCTGGCACACGGAACGCCCGAGGAGCGTGGCCACTTCCAAATTAGCGGTGCAGGTTATGGCATTCACTGGCCTGATCTCGACGAGGACATCGGCGTCGAGGGTTTGTTGTTAGGGAAGCGATCAACAGAAAGCCCTGCATCATTCAACCGATGGCTTCAGCAGCGCAAGAAGTAGCCAGGTTGTATCTCTGCATGCGCCGCGCCCTGCAACAGGGTGTTTACGCACGGCGCCTGACGAGCGGCCGCAAGATCTCGCGTTCTTGAGGAGCCAGGACGCCGGTCAGCCAGAGCACGGCGGCGTAGGCGGCTAAACCGAACAGCACGCCTGGGAGTGCGAGTCCACCGGCGGCCAAGAGCGCCGTCACGCCGGCCATCACGCCCGACGCGAGGAACGGCTTGGCCAGCACCTCGACCCAGTTCACCGGCGCGATGTACTGACGGACGAAGACGTAGAACGCCGCCCCCTCGACGATCTCGCTGAAGATGGTGGTGACTGCCGCAGCGACAAATGAGAACATCGGGATGAAGATCGCGTTGGTCACGACGTTGAACGTCAGTCCGATGATGAAGGCGCGCGTCAGCGCACGTTGTTGGCCGGCGGCGATCAGCGCGTAGTTCGTCACGCTGTTGATCCAGCCGATCGGCATGCTCCAGGCCATGATGGCCAGCGCGATCGCGCCGTTCGGCAAGAATTCGCGCCCGCCGAGCACGGCGATCATCGGCTCGGCCAGGAAGGCCGTGGCCACGGCCAGCGGCAGCGCCATCATCACCAGCAGCTTGAGCGCCAGCGTGTATGAGCGCGCCAGCGACCCGTCGCGCTGTAGCGCCATGCGCGACATGGCCGGGAACAGCGACTGGGTGAAGAAGGCCGGGATGATATTGAAGGCGTCAATGAACTTGTAGGCCGCGCTATACCAACCCACCGCCACCGGCCCTTTGATTGCCTGCAGCATCGGCACATCTACCTTGAAGAACAGCGTGGCCAGCAGGTGGTTCAGCATCAAGGGGAAAGACTCGCGCAGGATGGCCGACGATTGCTGACCGAGGACGGGCGACCGATCGGCGATCCGCAGTCGCAAGCCAACACGCGCCCGGCCAGTAAGAGCAGAAGGGCCAGCGTGATGACGTTGACGACGATGGACGTGATGCCCAGTCCGATCACGCCCCAGCCGAGCAACAGCAGCGTCGCGCCGATGATGGCTTTCAGCAGTGCGCTGACGATGGTGAGCGCGGCGGGGACTTCGGCCTTCTCGTAGGCGAAGAACACGGCGCTCAGGCCGGTGGATAGGCTGCCGGGAATCTGGCTGAGCGCGAGCAACAGGATGGCGATCTCCGCCTCGAAGGCCAGGTTGAACGCCGCTCGCCAGATCAGTACCAGCAACAGCACCACCGGCGCGACACCCAACGCCAGCAACATGCGCAGCCGGCTGGTTTGGAGCAGATAGGCTTGGGCGTTGGCGCGGTCGCGGGCCACTTCGCGGGTGAGGAAGGTGTTCAGGCCGAAGTTCATCACGATCTCGAACCAGCCGACGAGGACCACGGCGAAGTAGAAGTTGCCGGCGCCCTCCGGCCCCAGCACGCGCAGCATCAGCAGCGCGAAGGCGAAGTCAATCAGCCGCGCCGCGATGTTCAGGCCGGTCAGGATCAAGCTGTTGCGCGCCACCAGGCGCACGCCGGACGCGCGTGCCTCGCGCACGGCGTTGCGCCAGACATACACGCCGCCCAGGAAAAGCATCGCCGCCAGCGCGATGAACGTGGCGAACGCGCCGATGCGGAACGAGTCGGGTGAGTAGCGGAAGCGCACGGTGAAGGCCTGTGGGGAATCGGGAGTCGGGAATGGGCTTGGATTCACTACCGACGCTCCACTCCCGAGTAACACACCGCGAAAATTGCCGTTGACCTTGAACACCGGCACTTCGCGCTCGGCGTTATCCGGCGCGCCCAGCGGCCGGACAAAGGCGCGCCAGCCGGGAAAGTGACTGTCGGCCAGCACCAGCCAACTCGGCGCGCCGATCTGGGCGTCCACCCACACCTCGTTGTTGCGGTACGACGTGACGCTGGCCGGCGAGAACGAAGCCGGCGAGGGGTCGGCATCGCTTGGCGGCGCGCCCGGGGATGCCAGCGGCTGCGCCGCGCGCCATACATCGCGATCCACCAAAACGAACTTGCGCGGGTCGTAACGCTGAATCGCCTGGGCGAAGTCGTCGGCGACGACGGTGCTGCGGACCGGCAGGGTGAAGGCGCGCGGCATGGCCCGCTCGTTCCGGTAGATGCGCGTCGCGCCGTCGTCGTAGAAGAGCGAGAGGCCGGGCGTGCGGATCGTCTCTTCCGTCACCACATACTTCACGCCGAGCAGGTCCAGCAGCGGCGACTCCAGGCTCTGCGCATTCTTGATCGGCGCGATGCGGTTGTAGAGCAGCTCGCCCTGCGGCTCGATGGCCTGCATGAAGTCGGTGTATTGCTTGGGGATGATCGAGTCGTAGCCGCGGATGTCCTGAAAGTCG
>NZ_JAAFGM010000113.1 GCF_012931985.1 Candidatus Roseilinea sp. NK_OTU-006 | reverse complement strand
CGCGCTGGGATGAATCCCAGCGCTGAGCATGCGGGCAAGCCGCGCGCATCCCCCGTCGGCTCAGCCCGGGCGTTTACGCCTGGGCGGGTCTCATCGAAAGTCAAGACACACCGGCAACCGATGAATACATATGCAGCCCAGCCTGGCTTCCATGCCGTCCACTTTGCCTCCGCCGCGCAAAAAGTCACCCACTTTTCTGCGCTATACCCCACACCGCCGACACGATTGACACCCACTTCTGCCCTACAACAACATCCCCAACGACCCGAGCGCGCCGAGGCAAACGGCAGCGGCGACCACCAGCAGCGCACGGTTGATCCGCCGCAACCAGCCCCATCGGCGCCAACCGGCGACGACGCCGATCGCCATCAACGCCGCCAACACCAAGGCGATCGGCGGCAGCAGGAAGAGTGACCGCGCTGGAGCAGGCAGGCCAAATAAGAACAGGTAGCTCTCCTTCGAGATCAAGTCAGCCACCATCACGCCGACCATCCCCACGAAGTAGGCCAACACCGCGCCGCAGAGCAGCGTGAACCACGGGTTGAGTTTGGCCGGCCACGGCAGGTTGCGCGCCTCGCGACCGGTCAGCTTGCGCACCAGCCACGCCAGCGGAATGGTCACCCAGGCGCTCAGCAAGGCGAGCAAACCCAACCCCAAGGCGGCCAACTCGCGCCGACCGCGCTCCGAGAGTGCCGTCAGCCGGATCAGCGATGAGATGGGCACGATCTCGTCCGGCGCAACGAAGGCCGGCGCGTCGAGCGTCGCCAGGCAACCGGTAGCGTCCGGCTCGGCCGTGGGATCGGCAATGAATGCTGCAACGATCCGGTTCGCGCATGGTTCGCTGCGGAAGGCACCATGGCCGACGTTGGGGAAGACGAAGTGCCGCGCCCGCGCCAGCGTCGCCGCCACGCGGTCGGCGTTGGCCGGCGGGGTGATCGGGTCGAAGCGGCCGGACAGCAGCAGCGCCGGCACATCGCTGCGCACCGGTGCATTCGCGTCGGCCGGCAGCGGATCCACGCCCCACAGCCGGCACAGCTCGACGAAGTCGCGCTGGTCACGCGCGTTGCGCCGGGCTACCTCCGGCCGCAGGCCGGAATCGTCCACGGTCTGCTCGATCAAGCCGGCATCCTCGGCGCACATCACGGAGAAATATATGCCGCTGTTCACTGAGCGATCGAAGACGAACAGACTGCCCAGGTTGCCGGCCGGCGCGTAGTCGCCCCGCGCCGCGCGGGCCATCACGTAGGGCAGGAAGGGCAACAATTCGGTGGCGTAGAGCGCCTGAAAGACGAGGCTCTGCAGCGCGTCGCCATCCAGCACGGCGTCGTAGCCCTTGCCGGTTTGCAAGTCGAACATGAACGTGCGGGCTGGCCGGTTGTTCAGACGCGCCACGGCGTCGAAGTAGTCGCGCTCAAGGTTGGGATAGGCGGCGGCGCAGCGCGGGTCGGCGGCGCACGCGTCGAACAGCTCGGTCAGCGCGCGGTCTTCCGAGCGGCCGCTCTCCGGGATGAAGCTGCTCTCGAGCGGCGCGACGGCGTCCAGGATCACGCTACGCAGGATGTCGGGATGGTCACGCATGACGTGCTGCGCCAACAGCGTGCCGTAGGACACGCCGTAGAAGTTGATCTTGTCGTAGCCCAGCGCGCGGGCCAGCGCGGCGACGTCGGCGGCGTTCTCGGCGCTGTCGAAGGCCGATAGGTCGGCGCCTTCGCGAATCAGGCGTTGCCGGCACTGTTCGGCGGCTTCCAGCGAACGCCGGCTCATCTCGTCGGGCGTCAGGTCTTGCTCGATCGTGTCAATCGTCAGGCGGTCGAGTTCGTCGCAGGCCAGCGCCGGCCGGGTGTGGCGCGTGCCGCGCTGGTCGAACAGCACGATGTCGCGCCCGGCGCGGATCGGGCTGTCCTTCATCTCCTCCAAGTAGCTCTCGATGGTGCTGCCGCCGGGGCCGCCTTGCGCCATGAACAACGGGTCGGGGAAGATGCCGGGCGAATTGGCGCGCAGCACCACCACGCCCAGCTCGATCTTCGGCCCGAGCGGATCGGCGTAGCGCGCCGGCACGGTCAGCCAGCCACAGTCGGTGTTCTCGTCGAACTCCGGCGGCGCTGCTGGCGGAGCGACCACGACGACGTCCTCGCATCGCTCGGGCGCGAACGAGACGCCGTCCGGCTGCGCGGGTGGCGTGCCCGGTTGCGACGCGCGCGCAGGCAGGTGTGCACCAAGCGTCGCGGCGAGGAAGAAGAGCGCGATCGCGAGGAGGGCGAAGTTGTCCATGCCGCCGACGAAGAACTGCGGCACCACCTCGAGCGGCACCCCGGGCCGGAACAGCAGCAGGCTCGCGAGCGAGGCGGCCAGCAGCGCGAACACCAGCGGCACGCCGAGCATCGCCAGGCCCAGCATGGTGCCGAGCAGCACCGCGAGCGTCACGGCGCGCGCCTCTCGTCCTCCTCCGGCCCGAGCGCGAGATCGAGCAGGATGACGGCGATCCAGAGCGCGGTGGCGACCACGACCGCGGCGTAGAGGTACTGCAGCGAGAGCCCGAGCGCG
>NZ_JAAFGM010000112.1 GCF_012931985.1 Candidatus Roseilinea sp. NK_OTU-006 | reverse complement strand
CTTCACGCTGGCGCACCCGCTGGACGAAACGGCCGGGCGCAGCTTTCTTGATTTACCGCCGGAAGGCGACGAGGCGACCATGCGCGCGCACATGGCGGCGGTGATCGGGGCATTCGTCCTGGCCGCTGCTTGTGCCGACCCGGCAGCAGCAGCGCGCCTGCGAGCGTTATCCAACGATGCGTCGGTGGAATGGCGCACGAAGTGAGCGAGGTGAGACGAGATGTTGAAGAACTTTTGGTGGCCGCTGGCCTTCAGCGCTGAGGTCAGCCGCAAGCCGATCCGCGTGACGGCGCTGCAAGAAGAGTTCGTCCTATACAGCCTGCCGGATGGCCGCGCCAACGTGCTCAGCGACCTGTGCGTGCATCGCGGCGGGGCACTGAGCGAGGGCTGGACGCAGGGCGATCGCATCATCTGCCCGTATCACGGCTGGGAAATCCAGGCCGACGGGGCATGCGTGCGCATCCCGGCTAACCCGCCCGACTTTCCGGTGCCGCGCAAAGCGCGCGTGGATGCCTATCCCACCGTCGAGCAGATGGGCTGGGTATGGGCGTTCCTGGGCGACATTCCCGACGCGGAGCGTCCGCCCATGCCGGCGCTCAAGGACGCCGGCGCAGCGGCGATCATCACCGGCGCTATCTCCTGGCGCGCGCCGTATGAGCAGGTGATCGCCCACATGGCCGAGCCGGAGGTGGCCGCACTTGCCTTGGATGGCGAATTCGCTCCCACAGCGGCAAAGGTGAGCGGCGCGTCATCCTCAACGGGCGAATGGGGCGCGCGCATCACGGCGACGTTGACGCCGCCGGATCGCATCGAGCGTAGCCTGCTCGGGCTGGTGAAGCGGCACGCGCCAAGCGCGCCGTGCGAGGCGCTCGTCGCCTTTCACATGCCCTGCGTCACGCTCTACCGCATCGGTGACGATCACATGATGATGGCGCACCTGCCGGTGGATACCGAGACGACTTTGACCAAGTGGATGATCGCCCGCAAGACCAGCCAGACCGAGCCGGAGATCGCGCATCGGCGCATGGCCGCAGCGCTGGAGCGCATGCGCCCCCGGGTCGAAGGGCAGCCCGCGCCGCAGAATGCCATCGCGCAAGCCTGCGCGCGGCTGCGCGACGAGGCGATCGCGCGTGGCTGGGGCATAGATGCGCACCTGATCCAGGCTGAGTACGCCAACATCAAGGCCGTCGTCATCCCATCGCCGGCACGACGCGAAGTGCCCGAGCTGGCTGCGGCCTGGGTGATGAAAGAAGTGCCCACCGTCAAGCCGCGCGACGCCTGAGACGCATGACACCGATCGCAACATGTAAGCCTGCCGACGTGCTATGACCCTCGCCCAACAACTCAGCCACAACACACTGAACAAGATCGTTCAGCGCTTCGCGCTTCGCGAGATCGGCGATCCGTTCATCACGCTGACCAGCCCGATGGGGCCGCAGCCGATAGGCGCGTGCCGCCTGTTCGCCTCTGCGCCGGAGATGGCCGACGGCGCGGAACGGGTGCGCAAAGTGGTGTACATCGGCATCACCGTGCCGCCGCCCATCGGCCTGGACTCGCACATGTTCTTTGCCTTCACGCCGCCGACGAGCGCGGTGCCCCATTTCACGTTGGATAGCGTGATGGCCGGGCCGAGCTTCGCCTTTCACCTCGACCTCATCCCGCGCGTGGACCTGGGCGCTAACTTGGCCTACATGAACGAAGTCTTCGTGCCCCTGACGCCGACTTTCGACCAGGCGAAGAAGATCGCGGGATTGACGCCGGCCCACCTCTTGCCGCGCCAGTACGCGCTGATGTCGCCATGGATGCTGGCTTATCGGGCGACGGAAGACGCCTACGCCCAGTGCGCGCCCCACATCGAAGCCTACATGCAGCACTGGTTCAGCTTGGTTGAGCACGGCATCCAGACGCCGATCACGATGACGCCGGCGCAACTGGCCGAACGCGATCGCGCCAACCGCGACGCCATCTTCAGCTACGAAGTAGATCCGGTGTGGAGCCAGATCGAGCGGTTGATCGGCAAGGCGATGAACCTGCGGCTGATCGAGGTGCTACGCAACCCGCAGGTCGAAACTCTAGCCTGACTCATCACCCATCTGGCGAAGGATGAACGGTATGTCTCAGCCCAGCGAATTCCAGAAGCGCATCAGCGGCGAATGGCACGGCTATCCCAGCACATTCGATCGCGATGGCAATCACCTCGGCTACAACAAGGTGTATCGCGAAAGCGTCTTCGACCCGGCCACCGGCGCGACGACCTACATGATGAACACGCGCTTTCACGATCTGCCGTCGGTCGAGTTCCACCGTCTGGCTACCCCTGATAGCTTCAAGTTCGGCGTTCGGGATAGCGATCGGGATCGCGTGTATCTCGGCCCGGATTTCTACGGCAGCGGCCAACCGTATGGCGGCCTGGTCAACTCGCACTACTACTCGCCGTTTTGGGCCTGTGACCTGAACACTTTGAACTGGGTGCTCGACGATGGTCGGACGCAGGTGTATTCATCGCTGCTCTACGAGGGCCCAACGATCAAATACGTCTTCAACGGCTTGTATCGCGTCGCGCATGACTATC
>NZ_JAAFGM010000111.1 GCF_012931985.1 Candidatus Roseilinea sp. NK_OTU-006 | reverse complement strand
CTTGATCGAGCGTGCGCGTGCTGCGCAATGCATTGCCGAGGACTACGACCAAAATCGTGTCGATGAAATGGTGCTGGCCGCCGGTTGGGCGATCCTGGAGCCGGGGCGCAACCGCGCGCTCGCAGAACTGGCGGTTGCCGATACCGGTATCGGGGATGTCGAAGACAAGGTGCGTAAGAACTATCGCAAGACGCTCGGTTTGTTGCGCGACCTGCAAGGCGTCAAGAGTGTGGGCGTCATCGCGCACTATCCCGAGCGCGGCATCACTGAAATTGTGCGCCCGGTCGGGGTCGTTGCGGCGATCACGCCTTCGACAAATCCAGCCGCAACACCAGCCAACAAGATTATCAATGCTCTGAAAGGGCGTAACGCGATCATTGTCGCGCCTTCCCCAAAGGCTGGTCGACATGCGCGCGGCTCATCCAGTTCGTGCATGAGCAGTTCGACCGGATCGATGCCCCGCGCGATCTGGTGCAGATGCTGCCAGCGCCCGTGACGCGGGAGGCCACGCTGGCGTTAATGCGACGGGCCGACTTGGTGGTGGCCACTGGTTCACAGGCCAACGTGCGGGCGGCTTACACCTCTGGCACGCCGGCCTTTGGCGTGGGCGCCGGCAATGTGGCGACGATCGTCGACGAAACGGCGGATATCGAGGCCGCGGCCGAAAAGATCGCGCGCTCGAAGACCTTCGACCATGCCACCAGCTGTTCGTCGGAAAACAGCGTCATCATCGTCGAGGCGGTTGCCTCTGCAATGCGCGAGGCCCTGGCGCGCGTAGGTGGTGTGCTGCTGGATGCAGCCGACAAGGCCAGGCTGCAGGCCTTCATGTGGCCTGACGGCAAGTTGTCGTCGCTGGCGATCGGGCAGCCAGCGACACTGATCGCGACGCGCGCGGGCCTCCTCAACCCGGCCGCTGGCCGTGCACGCATGCTGCTCGTAGAGGAAAGCGGTTACGGGCCGGCCTTCCCTTTCTCCGGCGAGAAGCTGTCGCCGGTGCTGACCGTTTACACGGCGCAGGATTTCGACCACGCACGCGAGATCGTACGCGGCATCTATGCATACATGGGCGCCGGGCACTCGGTCGGCCTGCACACGCGGCGAATGGAACGCGCGCTGAACCTCGGCGAGAGTCTTCCGGTGGCGCGCGTAATCGTGAACCAGGCGCACGCGATTGCTACCGGCGGCAGCTTCGACAACGGCCTACCTTTTTCGCTGTCGATGGGATGCGGCACTTGGGGCCGCAACAACTTTTCGGACAACATGAACTGGCGTCATTTCGTGAACATCACACGCGTCGCGTTGCCGATTCCCGAGAGAGTGCCGAGCGAGGAAGAGATCTTCGGCTCCTTTTTCCGCCGCTATGGGCGGAAATGACGATGCCGTCTGTTCCCCCGTTGCCTGAGGTGGCGCAGCCGGCGATCACTAGGGTACTGGTCATGGCGAGGCACTTCAGGGTGGTCATGGATGCGGGCTCCTATGCAGGTCAACGAATATCAGGGAGCGCCCAGCGTAGTCTGTCCATGTGACGGTCCTGTGAAGATTTCATGACAGCCACCGTGCCCCTCGACTCAGAGCCTGTCATTCTCCTGTAACAATGGGCCCCTAACATGCGCATCACCACATCGTTTCCAACCCATGAAGGAGTAACGTGATGCGCAAGACCCCCTCCCCCCGTTTCAAGCGGTCGCTCGTGACCGGCATGCTGGCTGGCGCCCTGCTGGCGCCGCTGGCGCATGCCGGGCTGGTCAAGGTCGATGGCTCCTCCACGGTCTACCCCATCACCGAGGCAGTAGCCGAGGAATTCCAAAAAGCGGTGCGCGGCAAGACCAAGGTCACGGTCGGCATCTCCGGCACTGGCGGCGGTTTCAAGAAGTTTTGCCGGGGCGAGACCGACATCTCCAATGCCTCGCGTCCCATCCTGAAGAAGGAGATGGAAGACTGCAAGAAGGCCGGCATCGAGTACATCGAGCTGCCCGTGGCCTTCGACGCCCTGACCGTCATCGTGCATCCAAAGAACGACTGGGCGAATGAGCTGACCGTAGCCGAGCTCAAGAAGATGTACGAGCCGGCCGCCCAGGGCAAGATCAACAACTGGAACCAGATCCGTGCCGGCTTCCCGAATGCGCCGCTCAAGCTCGCCGGCGCCGGCGCCGACTCCGGCACCTTCGACTATTTCACCGAGGCCATCGTCGGCAAGGCCAAGGCGAGCCGTGGCGACTACATGGCGACCGAGGACGACAACGTCACCATCCAGTTCGTCGCACGCGATCCCCATGCCATTGGCTATCTGGGCCTGGCCTATTACGTCGAGAACAAGGACAAGGTCAAGGCCGTCGCCATCAAGATGGACGAAAAGTCGCCAGGCGTGATGCCCTCTGTGGAGACGGTGAACAAAGGCACCTATCAGCCGCTGTCGCGCCCCATCTTCAGCTACGTCAACCGCAAGTCGGCTGACAATCCGGAGGTGGCGGCCTTCGTCGAGTACTATCTCAAGAATGGCGCCAAGCTCTCCAAAGAGGTCGGCTATGTGGACCTGCCTGCCAAGGCCTACACCATGGCGCTGGACAACTTCAA
>NZ_JAAFGM010000110.1 GCF_012931985.1 Candidatus Roseilinea sp. NK_OTU-006 | reverse complement strand
TGCCGATCTAGTCGGTGTGTGACCGGTCACGGGTCATCGGTAACTGGTAAGTGTGAGTGCTGGCGAATGGCCATTACCGATTACCGATGAACGTTTCACCATTGTCTACGATGTCTCTTTTGACCCACGGAACGCGGGTGGTGATGCCTGCGCCTTACACGATTACTATCGAGACATACGATGTACCGGCGCCGGCGCATGGCCAGGTGCTGGTCGAATGCGAAGCCAGCGCCATCAGCGCCGGCACCGAATTGGCTGTTTACACCGGGGTACACCAGTGGCTGAACGACCCGACGCGGGCGTGGCCCAAGTGGCCGTTCACGCCCGGCTACAGCGGGGTAGGGCGGATCATCGCCGTCGGCGATGGCGTGACGCGCTTCAACATCGGCGACCGCGTCGTCTGGCCCAGCCGGCATGAGACGCATGCCATCGTGGATGTGGAGCAGCCGCATGCTTTGGTCTTCCCCATCGCCGAGCATGTGCCGGCGCAGGTTGCCGCCTTCGCCGTGCTGGCGCGCTTTCCGCTGTCGGCGCTCGTGCAGAGCGACCAGATCATCGGACGATGCGTCGCCGTCATGGGCCTGGGCACGATCGGCCAGATCGCGCTGCGACTCTACGCCGCTGCCGGCGCTTACCCGCTCATCGGCATAGACGGCGTCGGGAGTCGGCGCGCGCTGGCAGAGAAGGTGCATGGCGTCGTGACCTTTGCGCCCGAGGATCCCCAACTCAAGGATAGGCTGCGGGCGTCTAATTTCGGTCAGTTGCCGGACATCGTGGTGGATGCGACCGGCTTTCCGAACGCGGTGAAGACGGCGATGAACATCGTGACCGACGGCGGGCGCGTGGTGATGGTGGGCAGCCCGCGCGGCATCGCCGGCGACGTGGACTTCTACTGGGATCTCCATGGCCGCTCGATCACGCTGATCGGCGCGCACGGCAGCGCCATCGGCTGGGAGCCACGCGAGAAGTTCCCCTATACCGTGCCGCGCGCGATGCGCCTGCTTATCGCTTTGTTGGAGAGCGGCCGACTGAGGCTCGAAGAGATCGTCTCGCATTTTGCACATGCCCACGAGGCCAAAGCGATGTATGACGGCCTGCTCAACGACAAGGAGCAGTATCACGCCGTGGCGCTGCGGTGGCAGACTCAGTAGTTGAAAACATTGGCTCGCACTTGCCGCCGCCCGGCGACTAAAGTCGCGGGCTACACGATGCCAAGTCCCTGCAGGACTGATTTTGAGCCTGCGAAGCAGGCTTCGCTGTGCGTAGCCCGCAGCTTTAGCTGCAGGTCAGTGCACAGCATGTGCGAGTGTAAACGGAAATGTTTCAACTACTGAGACTGAGACTAGAGATTAGCGATTCGATCTCCAATCTCCAATCTCTTTCTCCTAACCTTGCGAGGCTAAATCATGAAATGTCTGCTTTACCCTGCTTGGGATACGCTAGAAATCGCCGAGCAACCGAGGCCGGTTCTGGCCGAGGGCGAGGTGCTGGTCAAAGTTGCCGCGGTTGGCGTGTGCGGCAGCGAGCTGGAGGCCTTTCGCCATCGCAACCCGCGCCGCACGCCGCCGCTCATCATGGGACACGAGTTCTGCGGCGAGATCGTCGAGCTTCATTCGAGCGTTGCCAACACCGGCTGGCACGCCGGTGACCGAGTCGTCTGCAATGCGCTCGTGCCGTGTGGCCAGTGCGTCCGCTGCAAACGCGGCGATCCGCATCTGTGCGCTCGGCGCCAAATCTTCGGCATGCATCGTCCCGGCGCCTTCGCCGACTACGTCAACGTGCCGGTGCGCGTGCTTCTCCCCTGGCCAGCGGGCATGCCGGCGGCGCACGCTGCACTGGCCGAGCCGCTTGGCAACGGCGTGCACATGGTCAACCTGGTCAAAGACCTCCGGCCGAGCACAGTGCTCGTCATCGGCGCAGGGCCGATCGGCTTGCTGGCGCAACAAGCGTTTCAAGCGTTGCTGGGCGCGACGACATACGCCGCCGATCTGAGCGACGCGCGCCTGGCCGTGGCGCGTCGCGTCGGTGCGACGCAGGTCTTCAACCCGCGCGAGGTGGATGTGGTGCAGGCGGTGCGCGACCTGACCGACGGCGAAGGCGCCGATGTGGTGATTGACGCGGTCGGCGCCGCCGTGACCAAGAAGCAATCGGTGCAGGCCGCTCGGCCGGGCGGCGCGGCAGTGTGGATTGGCCTGCACGAAAATACCCTCGCTTCGTTCGATACCTACGATGTGACGCTGCCGGAGAAGCGCGTGTTCGGCACCTATGCGGCCAAGCTCGAGGATATGCGAACGGCGCTCGACCTAATGGCCGACGGCAAGGTAGAAGTGAGCAGTTGGCCGGAGGTCTTTCCGCTCGAGCGCGGCGTCGAGGCCTTCCGACGCATGCTGGCGGCTCAGGGCAACGACATCAAAGCCATCCTCAAGCCGTAAGAGGTGGGGCGGAGATTTGTGGGCGTCGGTCACCGCGCTGAGATAAATTCAGCGCGCTCTCCGTCTGCTCGGCCAGGCGTTCACGCCGGGGCAGGTCTTCGCGCAAAAAGTCCCCCTTTCTGTGCTATACCCGGCCGTAGATCGGAAGAGCACC
>NZ_JAAFGM010000042.1 GCF_012931985.1 Candidatus Roseilinea sp. NK_OTU-006 | reverse complement strand
CTGTTTTCTTAAAAAACGGATAGATCTCGGCATAAACCGCCGCTCCGGTGATCATCCCTAGAATTGCAAATATGGCATGCCAGCGCCCTTCCGCAATCGCCCCAACAGAAGTTCCCGGGCAAAATCCCATTATGCCCCATCCAATCCCAAAGAGAGCACCTCCCAAAAGAACAGCGCCCAGATTCATGGGTTTATGGTTCAGAGTAATGATACCCTGCTGGGCAAGCAGGGTGATACCAACCGATCCCACAAGTATCGCCGAGAGCATAAACTTCAGGATCGTCATATCCCTGAAAAGCATAGCCCCGACCTGCTTGTCAAAACGAAGCACTCTACCCTTTTGCAAAAGAAAGCCAAAAAGAATTCCGGTAATTAGACCCAGCCATTGTTCCGTAGTCATGGCTTATTTCCTCCTGTATAAGATGTTAGCCACGATAACACCAAAGGCAAAAAACATGGCAAGAGCGACAAAGGCACTGGCTGAAAGCTGCATCAGGCCGCTAAGGCCGTGCCCGCTGGGACAACCATCTGCCATTCGTGCCCCGAGCATCGCAATCACGCCGCCGATAAATGCTCCGAAGGCACGTTTCCCGATGGAGGGCCCGAATCGCTCTGCCCATGTCGGAGGCACAGATTCCAGCTTAAAGCTTCTATCTGTAAGCGATGCTATCAGAGCCCCCAAAAAGATCCCACAGATGAGCATGAATTGCCACTCTATCTTGACCTTTTCTTTGTTGAAATATTCGTTGGAAGCAACATGCTCCGGCGCAACCGCCTTTTCCAGAAGCCCCGCGGCTCTAACAAAGGTCGTAGAAGCGCCAAGATAATTTGTTTTTCCGAGAAAATGTGTAGTGGCAAAGGCAGAAGCGATAGCAAGAAGCCCCACGAGCGCCCCTGCTATGTAAGGACTCCAACCATTTCGACGCTCCGAATTCATAGTGTCCCCCTCCTTGTTTAAACATGATTACCATTAACGGGATTACGATAAACATTCAAGCAATGCAGTCAATCTGGATGGCTCCAACGAATTCTTCCACCATGGGGACGCCCCCTGTGTCTGCTTTGCCGATACCATATGCTCGATGATGCTTTTGATTAGACGACTTTCTCAGGCAGCTGCATATTCTGCGGACAGAAGCTCGGCTTGCTCCAATACCGTCTGCGTGGCTTTTTCCTGTTTGTCCGGCGGATAGCCGTATTTGCGCAGGATGCGTTTTACAAGGCGTCGCAGGTTGGCACGAACGTTTTCACGCACTGTCCAGTCGATGGAAATATTATTTCGGACGGTCTGAACCAGTTCCTGAGCAATCTTCCTCAGCGTCGGCTCACCGAGCACTTTCACTGCGCTGTTGTTTGGCTCCAGTGCGTCGTAGAAAGCAAGCTCTTCCTCGGTGAGTCCCATCGCCTGGCCCCGTCTGTCTGCCTCACGCATATCTTTTGCAAGCTGAATTAATTCTTCAATGACCTGTGCTGCTTCTATCGCTCGATTCTGGTAACGGCGGATTGCCTGCTCGAGCAATTCCGCAAAAGAGCGTGACTGCACTAAATTCTTCTTGCGGCGCTTCCGAATTTCTCCTTGAAGAAGTTTCCGCAGAAGTTCCACGGCTAAGTTCTTTTGCGGCATTCCCCGCACTTCAGCCAGGAACTCCTCGGATAGAATAGATATGTCGGGCTTTTTTAGACCGGCTGCAGCAAAGATATCCACCACACCTTCAGGTGCGATTGCACGGGAGACAATCTGCCTGATTGCGTGCTCCAGTTCATCGTCGGTCTGTTTCTCACCATGTGCCCGCTTTGCAAGAGCCGCGCGTACTGCCTGAAAGAAAGCCACGTCATCCCGGATGGCAAGAGCCTTCTCGTGGGGAACCGCGAGAGCAAAGGCTCGCGAGAGTTCGGACACTGATTGCAATAGCCTTTCTTTGCCATTATCCTGAGCAAGAATGTGTTCCTGTGCAGCAGGTAATAGGGCGAGTCGATGCTCAGGGCTGCCCGTTTTCCATATCGTCCAGTCAAAGCCGTGGAAAAGATCACAGCAGACTTCGTATTTTTCCAGCATTACGGCTACGGCTTTCTCCTGGTCAATGGCGGTGGTTCCAGTACCGCCGCTTTCCGTGTATGTCTGGAGTGCGGACTTTAATTCGTGAGCCAAACCAAGGTAGTCCACCACAAGTCCTCCGGGTTTGTCTCTAAACACCTCACCGCGTGGAATTGATGGTAGCCGGCGATCTTTTTCTCCAGCCGACCACTGCCGTCGTCTTCGAAGGCGATGAAGTCGCGCAGGAGCGCCAGAAACCGTGTTCTTTCACAGACACCGTTCAACAAGACCTGCAGTTGAGGGACGCCGACATCCTCCACCTGTTCACCGGAAACAGTGCGCCATGGCTTGAACCACTCGCGCCCTGCGGTGAGTGTGCCGAGCCTCGCTTCCAGGCCGTCGGAGATTACCAGCAATTCGTTCAGTGCAAAGAGCGTCGGTAGCTCGGCTTTGTAGGTTTGCAGTTGCTGGAACGCGGTCCAGATGGTGGCGTCTTCGTCCGCCGGGTTTTTCAGTTCGATGATGGCGATGGGAAGACCGTTGAGGAAGAGCACCACATCGGGTCGGCGGGTGTGGCGATTCTCGGTGACGGTAAATTGATTGACCGCGAGCCAGTCGTTGCTGTCAGGATCATCAAAGTCAACGATGCGTGCTTGCGCGCCGGCGATGGTTCCATCGGAGCGGCGATATTCCACCGTGACGCCCTCGGTGAGCATGCGGTGGAAGGCGCGGTTGCGGGCCTCGAGGGTTGCCCCCGGCGGATTGGTGATGCGGCGGAAAGCATCCTCCAGCGCGTCAGCGGGCAGGTCGGGGTTGAGCCGCGCAAGGGCATCCCGCAGACGCCGGGCGAGCGCAACATCGCGGTAGTCGGTGCGCTCAGCAAAGAGCGCCTCCGGCGCGATGTCCGGCCCGTGGGCGATCCGCCAGCCGATGGCCTGCAGCCAGGCGAGGGCAGCGGATTCAAGGGCGGATTCGGTCAGATGCGCCATGGTTCGTCCTGTCGGGGCGACGCATACGTCGCCCGCACCACATCCGGATTTTCCCGATCCGCCGCCCATTGCGACGGGTTGTTCGCGATGTATTCCCGGATGCGGTTCAATGATTCGTCATCGCGGATGATGTGTTCGTAATAGTTGCGTTGCCAAACCGGCACCCCAGGCGTGCCGCGCAATTCGTTGATGCGGCGTGCAGAAAATGTTTTGAAACCACGAATGATTTCGGGCAGGCCGTGTTGCGTAGGGGCGGTGGTGGTGGTAGGAGCGGGTTTGAAACCCGCCCCTACAATGACAACGATCCCATGCACATGGTTTGGCATCACAACAAACGCATCCAATTCCACACCCGCATAATGGTTTGGCAAATTATTCCAAACGCCGTGCACAACCTGGCCGAAATCATTCAACCGCATTTCCCCCGCCACCACATCGCCAAAAAGACACGCGCGCGCCTGCGTGACAATGTTGACGAAATACGCCCCAGCCTGCGAATAATCATAACCTTTCAGCCGGATGCTGCGGCGATGGTGCTTTTGCGGGTCGTATTTCATAGGTTCAGGGCAAAGCATGGTTCGCCCCTACGATTCAAAAATTTTTCCGCATCCTTCACCCCTGCCTCCGCCGCGCGGTCACCTGACGCGATGTCCGGCCCCTCTGCGATCCGCCAGCCGAACTCGGGCAGCCACACACGCGCGGCGGATTCGACGGTGGATTCGGTGTAGGGATTCATACTCATTGCTTCCCCTTGCGCGGGGCCTTGTCTTCTGAATGCTGAGGTTCATACATCCAGAAATTGATCGGGTTTTCTGGATTTGGCGTCCAAAGACCACGCTTATTCTTCAGACTTACGCCCATTTTTCTCTCTTGGCACAATTCGTCAAATTTCTTGAGGACTTGAAAGCGCTCTCGCGAACTGCGGGATGAATCAGCCGAACCGTCGTCTTCGTCGAACAAGCTAGCTTGCGGTGATGTGGACTGCAACCACTTCTGATAGTCGTCGAATTTATCGCGCGAGAATACTGCTAAACCTGCAAACAGATCAGCAAGCTGGAGAATCGGATGAGCCCCCGACGATACTGGTTGGATTTCTTTTATGCGGAACTCCTGGCGTAGCCGGATGCGAAACTGGTTGCCAGAGAAAAGGGAACGATCCACTTGAACACTGATGCTCTTATTCTCGAGGTAGTCCTGCAGGGTTCCCCAATCCTGTGCGGTGTGCTCGTCGGGGCAAAGCCTCCAGAGAGCATCGTTAGGCCACCGCGCTCGAAGCACGTTCCGGAACAAGTGGTAGTACATGCGCCCGAGATTTGCGATGTCGTCCCTCCCCGCGATCTTATGCCGGCTATCTTCGATGTCCCAGACTAGCACATCTACACGAAGCTGCCCCACACATGCCTTTTCTATAGCGAATATACAAAGCTTCTCGGCTGCGAAGCACTCTTTAGCTCCGTCCAGCTTATTCCACTTGAATTCCCTAACCTGCGATTGCTCCAGCAGCTGCCTCACTTCGCCTTCCATGCCTTCTAGGCAACTTAGCGGCAGGGTCACCATTCCAAGACTGCGAAACCGGCCCTTGTTCCAATGCGATTCGTCCGCGAACCCAATGTGTGTGACGGCGCTGTTCATAACCCCCGCTCCTTCAAAAACCTCTCTGCATCCCTGACCCGCAGCTGGCCGGAGATGAGCTTGGGTAAAAGCGCATCGCGCAGGGCGGCGAGGGTGCGGGATTCACGGACGGCGTCCGATGATCGCGCGAACAGCGGCTTAATCAGTCGTCCAAACGCTGCTGCGACCGGATCGGGCGGTCGTGGCAGTTTGAAATGGCTGAGAGAGTCTGCCTGTACGCGCTGTCGGCCACTCGTTCCTGTCATGCTCTGAATAGCGAACTCGCGGAAAGCATCGCTTCGTGCCAGGCAGTAGCCGAACTGCTCAGGGAGCGGCGGCTTCGGACGCAGCACGATGTACTCGGTAGAGCCCCAACCGACTTGCTCTTCCTCCAGAAAATCCACGAACGCCGTTTTGCCGTTCTCAAGGCACGGAGTGATCCGCGCAAGGAGGGTATCGCCGTTGATAAACCGCATCCCGGAGCTGAAAGGCCGATTGATCACTCCATCTGGTGTGTGCCCCCGAGTTGGCATGTTCGCCATGTCTAAGTAAGGCGCGACTTCCCCCTTACGCAGCGAACGACTCGGGTTGATTTCGATCAGCTCAGGAAGCGTGACCACCCTCCACCCCTCGGGGATCTCCCCCAGTTCCGAGTCCACGAGCCGATTGGGGAAGAGGTCGTAGAGGTGGGCGGGGAGGCCGGGAAGGGACTGGCCGCGGCGCCAGCGGCCCTCCATCTTGGCGCGCACGGGCTCGAAGTCCACGAACCAAGCCTTGAACAGTGCCCGCGCCATCTCTTCCAGCGTCTCGCTCATCCGCCGGTTCAGCTCGATCTTGTCGTCCAGCGTGCCCAGAATGTGGGCAATGGCGCGCTGCTCGGGGAGAGGAGGAACGCGGACCTTGATGCGTTGAAGATCGCGAACGGTAACATGGCCCATCGTGGTTTTCTTATCTTCAACGTGAGCTTCGAAAATAGGCATTTGAGACAAAAGCAAGTAGCGGACGAAAAGCTGGTCGTAGCCAGGCTTGGCAATAACTTTGAAGATGTGCTGGTTGAGGGCTGCCTTTGGTCCGCGATACCGATAAATTCCGACTGAGCCTGACCAGGCAAAGAGGAGATCGCCATCTTTCACCCAGTGTTCACTCGCGATAAGCTCCGCGGGGATGCGATCTGTTTGTTCCGTAATGCCACGATTGAGTTCTGCTATCTTGATAACAGGGACGCCGTCATTGCCGCACAACTCAGACGGCTTCGTGGCACGACCGTTGATGTAGTGCGCAATATCCCAAAGGCTCACTTCTCGCCACTCACCTGCCATGGCTGTGCTCCTTTTGTTTACCTAAGTCACAGCTCATAGTGGTTCAGTGCCCTCGTTGAGAATGGCCAGATAGCGGTCATAGGCAAAAACTCGGTTTCGCTGTTTGCCGGTGACCTCCCGCGCGATACCTAAGCTGACAAGCGTCTCCATGCTTTTGGCGACCGCTGGGAAGGTGAGGCCGGTTTGTCGGACGCCTTCATTCAGGGTGAGCAGGGGCCGCCGGCAAAGGACGTGGAATACCCGCAGGACAGACCCGGCGGAGCGTCCAACGGCTCCAACCTTTTTTGCGTCCTCTTGAAAAAGAAGCACAAGGCGCTGGGCTGTCTCTACAGCGTTTTGCGCAGTTTGGATCACACCCTCCAGGAAGAAGTCCAGCCAGGCCTCCCAGTCCCCGTCGGTTCGCACCAGGTCCAGCAGCCGGTAGTATTCGCTGCGGTGCTGCTTGAAGTAGAGACTGAGGTAAAGGAGTGGCTTCTTCAAGATACCTTGGTGGTGCAGGATGAAGGCGATGAGAAGCCGGCCGATGCGGCCATTGCCGTCCAGGAAGGGGTGAATCGTTTCGAACTGGACATGGGCTAGGGCCGCCCGCACGAGCGCCGGATACGGCGAGTTTTCCTCGTGGAGAAAGCGCTCGAGCGCGGCCATACAATTTTCCACGGCGTCCGGAGGCGGGGGCACAAAGACGGCGTTGCCGGGGCGGGTACCACCGATCCAGTTTTGCGTGCGGCGAAACTCACCCGGGGATTTCTCGCTGCCTCGTCCCTGCGATAGCAAGATACCGTGCATCTCACGGATGAGACGATTGGACAGGGGGAAGCCTTCTCCCAGGCGATTCAGCCCGTGCTCCAGGGCCGCCGCATAATTGGACACTTCCACGACATCATCGAAGGGCACCCCGGGGGCCCCCTCAAGCTCAAAGAGCAGGAGGTCGGAAAGCGAGGATTGGGTGCCCTCGATCTGGGAAGACAAGAGCGCCTCCCGCCGCACGTATGCGTAGAGGAAAATATCGGGGTCTGGCAAAAGGAGCGTGACGCTATCTAGGCGCCCAAGCCCGAGCGTGGCCTGTTCCAGCCTCCGAGACCGAAGGCCGGACAGGTCAAGCGGGGGCCTTGGCGGCAAAGGTTGGGGGACGAAGGCACGGACCTTCTCCCCGCCGATGACGGTTACCCGATACTCCCCTGTGCGCCCGCGTTTCATAAACCCACCTGTAACGCAACGATCGTTGAATAGCGATCTGGGCTATTAAACGGAAAGCCCCTTTCGTTTATTTGCTTTCCATCAGCGGCCATAGCCCAGCTCCTCCAGGTTCTTCCAGATCGCCTCATCCAACCGTCTAGCTTGGGCCTGCTGCTCGCGCAGTTGCGCTACGAGGCGGGCCATCTTTTCCTCGAACAGCTCGCCCTCGTCGTCCACCGCCTCGGCGCCCACATAGCGGCCAGGGGCGAGCACGTAGCCGTGGTGGCGGATTTCCTCCAGGGTGGCGGATCGGCAGAATCCAGGAATATCGCGGTATTCTGGTAGGGGCGCATCGCGATGCGCCCCTACAGTACCACGCCAGGCATGGTAGGTGCCGGCAATCCTGGCGATGTCGTCGTCGGTGAGTTCCCGGTGGGTGCGATCCACCATGCGGCCCATCTTGCGCGCGTCTATGAAGAGCACCTGGCCCCGGCGGTCGCGAAACTTGCCGTTATTGCGGTCGCGCGCGAGGAACCAAAGGCACGCGGGGATCTGCGTCGAGTAGAAGAGCTGGCCCGGCAGGGCCACCATGCAATCCACAAGATCTGCTTCGATGATGTTCTTGCGGATCTCGCCCTCGCCCGACTGGTTGGAGGACATGGAGCCGTTGGCAAGCACGAAGCCGGCCACTCCATGAGGCGCGAGATGATGGATGATGTGCTGCACCCAGGCGAAGTTGGCGTTGCCTGCGGGCGGCACGCCGTACTTCCACCGCTTGTCCTCGCGCAGGCGCTCGCCACCCCAGTCGCTCACATTGAAAGGCGGATTGGCGAGGATGTAGTCTGCCTTGAGGTCCGGGAAGCGGTCGTTGTGGAATGTGTCGCCGTGTGCGATCTGGCCGTCAATGCCGCGGATAGCGAGGTTCATCTTTGCGAGCCGCCAGGTGGTGTAGTTCGACTCCTGACCGTAAATGGAGATGTCGGCGCGCGCACGGCCGCCATTGCCGTTGCCGCTCGCGTGCGCACGGATGAACTCCACCGACTGCACGAACATCCCCGATGAGCCGCAGCAGGGGTCGTACACCCGGCCGCGGTAGGGCTCGAGCATCTCGACCAGGAGCTTGACCACGCAGCGCGGCGTGTAGAACTCGCCGCCCTTTTTGCCCTCGGCGCTGGCAAACTGCGACAAGAAGTACTCGTACACGCGGCCGAGCACGTCCTTGGCGCGTGCTTCCTCGTCGCCGACCTTGATGTTGCTGATGAGGTCAATGAGCTGGCCCAGGCGCTGCTTGTCGAGCGCGGGGCGCGCGTAATCTTTGGGCAGCACACCTCTGAGCGAAGGATTGTCGCGCTCGATGGCGGCCATGGCGTCGTCCACAAGCTTGCCGATGGTGGGCTGTCGCGCTTGGGCTCTGAGGTGTTCCCAGCGCGCCTCCAGCGGGACCCAGAAGATGTTCTCGGCCCGGTACTCGTCGGGGTCCTCGGGGTCAGCGCCTTGCGCACGCTCGGCTTCGAGCTTTGCATGCTGCTCCTCGAAGGCGTCGGAGATGTACTTGAGGAAGATCAGGCCCAGGACGACGTGCTTATACTCGGCAGCGTCCATACTGCCGCGCAGCTTGTCGGCCATTTGCCAGAGCTGGGCTTCGTAGCCGAGGGTGGCGCTGTTGGTGTTCGGCTTCTTTGTGTTGTTCTTCCGCTTGGCCAATGACCGCCTCCACCAGTGATTATAGCCACCGCCCACATCATCACCGCGCTTCAGACCATTGTGATGTGCAACGTTGATCCCATGGCTCAGGGCGTGGTGACCGTGGGCTGCATCCATGGCGGCGCCGCGCCGGACGTGATTCCTGATGTGGTTGAACTGCAAGGCGCCCCTCGCGCGTTTGAGGGATCGGTCATGCAATTGCTGCGGGTGCGCGTCCGGCAAATCGTGGCGCAGGTCGCCGCAGGGTTGGGTGTGGCGGCCGCCGTGACCTTCGCGGAGCCGAGCACGCCGGCCACGGTGAACGACCCAGCATTGGCCCGCCTCGTGCGCGAGACGGCGGCGGCTTTGGTGGGCCCGCAGCGGGTTCGCAGCGACTATCGCATCATGGCCACCGAGGATTGTGCTTTCTTCCTTCAAGCGATCTCCTCGGGCTGACTGGTGAGTGGGCGCGTGCCCCGGACCGGGCGCAGGGTGGATTCCATGTGCTCCGCCGCGGGTCGAGGCGATGGCTCGCCGTCGCCTCAGCAATCCGATTGATGAATTCCTTGCCGCCCTATGGAAAAAAGATGGGCGAAGGCCAAAGACCTTCGCCCATTAACAGACGCGCCGGCTATGGTTTCTTGCGGACGATGGGGATGAAAGTGCGGTAAGGCGAACTCACCGTAGAGAAGGACCACCATGCGCCATCGTCGGCGGGTGTTACATCGCCGGCGTTGTTGACGGCGTGCACCTGCCAGAAGTAGGTGACGCCGTAGCGCAGGCCGCTCAGCGCGTAGGAAGTGGTCGTCGTGTGCACCCACCGGCCGCCAGTAGCCGAGCAGTCCGCCGGCGTGATGCCGACGCACACCTTGTAGCCCGTCGCACCGCTGGCAGCGGTCCAGCTTAGCGGCAAAGCCAGTGGTCGGTTGGGAGTGTTGTTGGGCGGAGCAACCTTGGAGAACGCGCCGGGAGCGCTCATGCTCGAGATGGCCGCGGTGGTGAAATACCACCATTGGCCGTTGTCCGCTTGCGTCTGGCCGTTGCTGTTCACGGCGCGCACCTGCCACCAGTAAGTCGCAGCGGGTTGCAGGGCAGGCGTGACCGGCCAACTGGTGACGTTGCCGATCTTGATCCAATTGCCGGTGACGTCGCAGAGGTTGATCTGCGTACCGATGCACACTTCGTAGCCCATCGCGCCGCTGGCGCCGCCCCAACTCAAGGTGAGGGTGACGGGCTGGTTGATGTCGCCATAGCTAGGACTGGCTTTGTTGAAGCCCCCCGGTCCAGGGCTAGGATCGTTCAGGGTGGAGAAGGACCACCACTGGCCGGCATCCGCCTGGACGTTGAGGGAGCCGGTGATGGCGCGCACCTGCCACCAGTAAGTGGCGGCGCTTTGCAGTGGTGGGACGACCGTCCAACTGGTGGCGTTGCCGACTTTCACCCAACCGCCGCTGACGTCGCACAGGCCGACGTTGGTGCCGAGGCAGACGTAGAAGACGGCGCTTGTGCTGGCCGACCAGCTCAGCGTGGCGGTGTCGGTGGCTACGTTGGTGGCCAGGTGGATAGGTGCGGTCTTGGTGACGAATAGGTTGGCTGCAATGGCGGCCGGGGAGTTGCCGGTGGTGAAGGACCACCAGTTGCCGTTGTCGGCCAGCGTCACACCGTTGTTGTTGACGGCGCGCGCCTGCCAGAAGTAGGTGGTGCCATGGCTGAGTCCGCTTAGTGCGTAGGAGGTGGCGTTGCCCACGTCCACCCAGTCGCCGCCGGTGGCCGAGCAGTCCGCCGGCATAATGCCGACGCACACCTCGTAGCTCGTCGCGCCGCCGGCGGCAGTCCAGCTCAGCGTGAGGGACAGCGGTTGGTTAGCGGCAGCGTCCACAGGAGCCGCCTTCCAGAAAGGCGCCGGTGCATTCGCATCGCTGGCCGAGCGCGTGGTGAAATACCACCATTGGCCGTTGTTCGCTTGCGCCTGGCCGTTGCTGTTCACGGCGCGCACCTGCCACCAGTAAGTCGTGGCAGGCAACAAGGTGGGAGGCTGCCAACTGGTGGGCGTTGGGTTCGGAACCACTTCTATCCAATTGCCGGTGACGTTGCACGAGTTAATGGCGGTGCCCAAGCAGATTTCGTATTTAGTTGCGCCGGCGGAAGCATTCCACTCTAGCTTCAAGTTGGTGGTTGCCTGATTCACCGCCCCGTTGTTTGGCTCGCGCTTGCTAAACGCTTCGGGTGCCGGCGGCATATCGTTGATGGTGGTGAATGACCACCATTGCTCGGCATCCGCCTGCACGTCGAAGCCTGGGCCAAAGGCCCGCACCTGCCACCAGTAGGTGCTGGCGCTCTGCAATACCGGCGCCACCGTCCAATTGGTGACGTTACCAACCGCTACCCAACCGCCCGTTGCGTTACACAGATTCTGGGCTGTGCCTACGCAGACGAAGTAGCCGGTGGCGCTAGGGCTAGGCGTCCAGCTCAACGAGGCGAATTTCGTCACGTTGGTGCTCAAATGCAGAGGCGCAGTCTTGCTGAAGGCATGTTGCGGGGCGTATGTGCTCGTGGCTTTGCCGAAGTTGGCGCCGGTGCTGTCGCCGGCGGGCACATTGACGCTCACGGCGATCGGCGTGGTCGCGTAGTAGCCCAGCGGGTTGGTGGCGGTGACCACTTGCCCGCCGGCGGGCACGCAACTGAACGCATACAGCCAGTTCGTTTGCAGCGTCTGCGTCGCCACGGACACATTGGCCAGCATCGTCGTCGGCTCGTCAAGCCCGATCACGAGCTTCCCATCTTTCAACGTGTCGGAATACACGTAGCCGTTCAGGATGCCGAAGCTCGAGCCGCCGCACTGCGCCGCGAGGGCAGATTGGCTGATCAAGCCGAAGTCCACCCGTCGAATTTGGGCGCCGCTGCCGGTCACAGCGACCAAGCGTGGTGTGAGCGGAATGTAGCCCGGCGGCGGCGTGACTTCCACCACCAGCGACGCGCCGGCGCCGACGTCCGCCTGATAGAGGCCGGCGGCATTGCTAGACACCGTGGCAATGACCGTGGGCCCGCTGCGCATCGTGACGGTGATGTTGCTCAGGCCGGTATCGCTTGCATCTTTGTGCCCGTTGGGTGCGTTCAGCGCGCCGTCCGCGTCGGCATATACGTAGCCCACGATGCGGAATAGACCGGGCGGCGGCGGCTCGATGTTCTCGCCGTCGTCGCCGCGTATCTGGCGTAGGCCAAAGTTCACCTCGTGCGCTCCTTGGGAGAGCGCGTTCACCACAGCCGGATTGGGTGTGGTGGCAATCCAACCGATAGGAGCGGTCTGGATGATGGAGCGTAGGCCGGCAGGCACCAGGAGCGCGTAGCTGCCATCTGCGCCGGTGAATGTGCTCTGCCCGCTGTCCGCTTGCACCAAGACGCCGTTCACGCCTGGTTCCCCGAATAGGTCGCGGTAGCCATCGCCGTTGGTGTCGTGATACGTCACGCCCCACACCCAGGCGTTGCCGGGCGGCGCCGGAGCTGCGACGCGGAAGGTGACGTCACGCACCTGGCCGACGGTCAGGTTGGCCACTCCCACCTGCCTCGGCGAGATGGCGACCAGTCCGGCCGGCACTTCGATCTCGACCAGGTAATTTGCTGGTGTGCTGCTGGCTGGCACCGGCAAGTACACCATCCCGTTGCTGTCGCTGGTTCCATTCACCTGGCCGAGCGGGCTGCTGGCTGTCACGACCACGCCGGCCAATGGCGTGGTCGCAGTGCCGGTGTACACCTTTGCCTGGATGAGCGCAGTGTTGCTTGCCAAGGGCACCGACGTACGCGCTTCAAACGGCCCATAGTTACGACTGCCATCGCTGGCAAAGGCTTGGTTGACGATCACGCTGCCGGGCATGGCGCTGTTGTTCACCTTCACGCGCCACACGATGACGGTCGGATCCACAAGCCCCACGCTGCCGTTCCAGGTCAATTGCCCAGAGCTGAAGGTCGCGATCCCGTTGCTGGCAATGACGTAGCTGTCAAAAGCTGTCCCCGCCGGCAGCGGGTCGGTGATGAGAGCGGAAGAAGTAGCGACAGTGCCCAGGTTGAACAGGCGGATGGTGTAGGTTACCGGCTGGCCGACGCCGGCGGCGCCGGGTTGGGCTATCTTTTCACCACGCAGCAGCGGGGCATTGCCGACCACCACCTCGCGCACAGCTTCGAGCGCGGTGTTCGTGGTGGTCTCGGTGATGAAGGCGCGGTTGGTCAGCACGGTGTTGTTCGCGCTGAGGGTGCCGCTGATCACAATGGCCACATACTCTCCAGGAGGCACCGTGCCCTGCCAGGCGACGTTGCTGCCCGCGATGTTCAGCGCGCCGGCTTCGGGCGGGAAGGCCGTGGCGCTGTTGAGCGTCACGCCGCCGGGCAGCGGGTCATTCAGCGTCACTTGGGCTGGCTGGCTCCCCCGGTTCTCCAGGAGAATGGTGTAGGTGATTAGATCTCCTGAGGCGTAACGCAGTCGGTCGGAGGTCTTGGTCACCTGTAGCGTTGGCAGGCTGGAGCCGACGCGCGTCTCGGCGCAACGTCGGTAGTGCGGAGCAAAACCATCGCTAAACGCAGCACAGTTGACGATCACCGCGTTGGCGGCGTTCACCCGAGCGCGGAATTTCACCACGAGCGATTGGCCGGCGTTGAGCGTGCCATTCCATTGCACGCGGCGCAACACGGGGTCGTAGGTCGCGCTACCGCTGCCGCCGTTGGCGCTCAAGCTGCCTGGCACAAAGCTGACCTCGGCCGGCAGAAGGTCATCCACCAACAGCCCACTCACTGCAACGGCGCCGCTGTTGGTCACCTGTAAGGTGTAGGTGATGACGTCAAGCTGATTCGCCGTGTTGGCGCTTACCAGTTTGCTCGCTGTGCTGAGATTAGGCGCGTTCCCCACCGCCACTGCTGCCTCCAGCGTGTGCACGTAGCCACTTTTCACGTTGATCACCTGCGCCTCGTTGCGGATGACGCTGTCAACAAACAAAGGATTCGCCGTCGTCTGGAAGGTGATGGTCGCGACTTCTAGCGCGTCTAGGCTGCCGATCCACTCCACCCGGCTGAGCGCAGAGTTGTAGGTCGCGCTGCCGCTGGTGGCGTTCAGGCTGCCTGAGGTAAAAGTCATGAACGGCGGGATCGGGTCGAGCAACTGCGCCGTGCCCGAGTAAGCGCTGCTGTTGCGGACCACCACCGTCCACGTGACGGTGCCGCTTGTGTTGATCGCGGTCGGCGTGGCGAACTTGGCGCTGGTTGCGAAATCTGCCAACGGGACGACCTTCACCCCATCGCTGAACGCCGCTTGTGAGGACCGGTAGGTGCTGCCGCTGATATAGTAGTTGATGACCTCAACGAAATAGCTCCTGCCGGGGATCAGGTTGCTGATCAGGCGACGGTTCGGGTTGGGGTCGTTGTAGCACGCAGTGACCGAGGCGACGCTTCCGCTGCTGTAGGGTACGTTGAGGTAACCGTTGCTCACCAGCGCGCCGGTGCTATCGCGGATGGCCACGGCAAAGCCGCTCGGAGCGCCGAAGTTGGGATCATTCACCACCGACCATGTCGCAGCCAAGCACTGCGTGCTTGCTTGCTCGTCCAGGTCGCCCGACGCGTTGGGGGCCAGCCCTTCCCATACGGCTAGTGGAGCAGTGAAGGTGGCCTGGTCCAACGCATACAGGTAGCCATCGGTGGGGGAGACCAGGATCTCGAGATCCGGGTCGCCATCCACGTTGGCCGCAATCACCGAAGCGACCGGCGCGAAGAAGTTGTGCGCCCATGTCAGCGAGCCGTCCTCGGCGTTCAGCACATACAGATAGCCGTTTCCCGAAGGGACGAGCAGCTCGTCTTTGGGCTCACCATCCACATTTGCGACCGTCGCCACGCCCAGGGCGTAGAAACGCCCCTTGCCGGGGCACGCGCTCGTCAGCGCAGTGCGCGCGGTTTCGCTGTACACCTGTGGGATGCGGGGATTTTCCTCGCACGTCGAGAGGTTTACCGCAACGCCAAGCGACATGGTGTAAACCGGCGCGCCGCTGACGCCCCCGTGGGCGACCACCCGCCCGTCACTCCAGGTGCGGACCACGTCGCGGCCGTCCGATGGCGTCACCGCTGCAACCGCGGCCCGCGTGTCATACCCGCTCGGCAGAGTTGCTCCCCAAGCCGGGTTGGGGGTGAGGGTAGCGATGGTAAAGGTGTAACCGCGCATCGTGCTGTGCGCAAATGGCGCTGCCAACACAACCTCTTGCCCGGCGGCTGCGCTGTAGAAATCGTCTATCAGGGCCAAGTAGTGGCCATTGACGCCGCCTGGGAAGGTCGCCGCACCGCCTGTGGGACCGTCGAAAATCCAAGTGTCAGCCCCCCGGGAGTAAACGATATCGTCGTGGCCATCCCCGTTGATGTCTGCAATGCTGGCCCCGCCTATTATCGTCAGGTCATAGCCGCCGGCCACCGTAACGATCCAGATCGGGCTGAAAGTGCTGCCTTGCCGTTGCACTGCCCGTAAGTTAATAGCATAGTTTCCGGGCGCTACTTCCACAAAGAAGAGCGTGGTTGTGTTGCTCACCACGCCTGCGCCGAGAAAGATGGCGTAATTTGAACTAGCGGTGGTGGTAAGGAGACCACTGGCGATGAGCATCTCTGCGCCGGTGCTGGGTGACTTATATAACAAGCCCAGCGTGTACGAAGGAGCGCTGCCGCCGATCACAAGGTGGCCCCATGTGCCGCCGCCCAGCGGTACGAGTGCTCCTGTTGGTCCCCATCCGGATGTGGAGAGCCCCGTGTAATTCACCCGCGGCGGCGTGGCGAGCGTGGCGGTGAGGGGGTCGAGATTGGTCGTCCCTAGGATCACTTCGTTGTTGTTGTTGTTGTCGGTGTCCAGTACCAGCGGGGAGGCGCTGGCACTGCCGGCGTACACACGCTTGCGCACATTGAATGTGGCGTCGAGCAGATAGACGTAGCCATCGCTGCCGCTCAGCACCAATCCCCGCCCGAATGGCGTCTGGCCGAAGTCCCTCAACAGCAAGTTCTGCCCGACCGGGAAGATGTACTCACCCTTCAGCGTCAGCGTGCCGGAGACGCTGTAGGCTGCCAGCCGGTCGCCCGCTGGCAAAGAGCGACCCACCAGCAGCTCGTCAACCCCGTCGCCATCCACGTCGAAGTATGGCAGATAATGCGGATGCCGGTAGGGGGCGGCAGGAGAGGCGGAGGTGATCACATGCGTGGCCGTGAAGGTGCCACCTTGGTAGACGGCGACTTGCCCCCCGCCGACCAACACCACCTCACGCTCTGAGTCGGCGTCGAGCTGGGGCAACGGCGCAGGCGGAGTGTACGAGGTTACTCGCGATGCCTCTTTCATGTTGAGTGGTTGTGAGAACAGCGCATTACCGTTGTCACCACGGCGTACCTCGACGGTTGTTGCATAGTAGCTTGAAAGCACGATTTCCCGCCCTGGGGTGCCTGGGTCCACATCGGCGGCCTGAACGGTCATCGGCACGTCGCCGCTATAGAATGACGGCTGCGTGTAAACCAAAGTGAGAGCAAGGTTGGAGGGGGCGATATTGGCGACGTACAAGGTGCCGTAAGAGTTGTGTAAGACGACTTCTAGCCCCGACTGGGGCGCTACGTCGGCCAGGATGGGAAAAGCATAAGCATAAAAGAGGTTCGACAATGTTAATGTAGAAACGAGCGTCCAGGAGAGGGGCGAAGTCTGCTGCAACGTGCGCAGCTGATTGGTGCCGTGACTCGTATAGGACACTACATCCAGGTCCCCGTCGTTATCCAAATCGGCAAGCGTGGGGGGCATGTAGCCGTCCGATGGGTCTGTGTGATTGAAGCTGGCCACCAGTTGGGGGTTGGCGGCGCCGCCGGCGAAGGTGTAGATGCGCGGGCCGCCCTCGACAAAAAGTTCCATTTTGCCGTCGTTGTTTGCGTCGGCGATGCGGCTGCGCCTCACTGCGACACCTGGTATGCAGGTGAGCGCCTCGCCGGTGCGCCCGCCCAAGACCTGAGCGCCGCACGCGGCGTCGAAGATAAGCTCAACCGTGCCGTTGCCGTCCAGGTCGCCGGCGGGCATAAAGTCCCCCAAACCTGGGATGATGTCGGACTGCCAGAGCAGTTGGGGAGGGGTGAGCTGGATGTTGTAGGCGCGCACCCGTCCGCCGCCCCAGACCACCAACTCGGGTGTGCCGTCGGGCAGGCCGGCGCCTGGGCCGGTGATGTCGGCCAATCGGGCGTTGGGTGCGCCGCCCAAAGGATAGCTCCACTTAAGCGCCGGTGTGATGATGCTGGCGCTGCCGTTGTCCACACGGTTGGTGCGTCGGTAGTTCTGGCGTGGGGTGATCCATGTGCCGGGTGGTGGGATGATGCTGCTCGATGAATGAACTGCGCGTTGGGAGACATCGGCGCGGGCGGCTTGGGGAGCGGCGATGGACAGTGTCGTGAGAATGAACACCATCCAGACAATACACCCTCTGAGTAGAGCAGTGCGGTGTGTGGAGTCGTAGAATCGAGATCGCAGCATCATGGCCTCCTATATCAACTATTGCTCAGTTGAAAACCTTCAGACACAAGCGATGAGCGTTGTAAACGACAGACTTGACGCGGCCTTCACGGTTTTGGCAGGCCGGCTTAACCGAGCGAACCGCATCACCGAATTTGCGTAGTGGACGGTTTCGTTCTTCCAACGCTGACCGAACAAGCCGTCCAGACGCGCATGCGA
>NZ_JAAFGM010000109.1 GCF_012931985.1 Candidatus Roseilinea sp. NK_OTU-006 | reverse complement strand
CTGGCGATTGTGTTCATGAACTCGCCGGAGGGAAAACTGTTGCTCGGTCAGAACGCTGAGCCTGCGCGCAAATCGTAAATTTGCATGATGGACGAAACGCAACAGCTCGCCCTGCTTCGCCGCTATGAACCGATCATCCGCTTTACGCGCGGGGAGGAATTCTTTCCGATGGATGCGGAGGCGTACATTCGCATGTGCAGCCTCTGGATCAAACGGCCCGGCGAACCTCCCCAGGAGCTGATCCCGGCGGGTGCGTTGACCCCTGAAGCGCTGGCCGAGCCTTATGAAGACGAATATGGCGCTGTTCGTTTTCTGAAATTCACCGAACCTCTGAGCGCGGCGGAGATGGCGGTGCAGGCCTTGCGCCAGCGCCGCGAGGTGGACCACGCGCTGGAGGAATTCCGCGTCGGCAAAGGTCGGCTGGCGCGCGTCGGCTACACCTCGCGCGTGGTGGACGCGCTCTTCCGCGTGGCGTTGCTGGCGCGCGGTCGCGTGCCCGGCGACGCAGCGGCGGCGGCCTCGCTCGGCTATCGCGCGCTGCTCCTGCAAGACCCGCGCCACGTCTATCATGGTCGCGTGTATGAAGAGCGCGGCTGGGTCGTGCTGCAATACTGGTTTTTCTATCTGTATAACAACTGGCGGACGCGCTTTTCCGGCGCCAACGATCACGAAGCCGACTGGGAAATGATTTGCATCTACCTGGCCCGCAACGCCGATCAGGTGCTCTGCCCGGAATGGATCGCCTACGCTTCGCACGACTACGCCGGCGACGACCTGCGCCGCCACTGGCAGGACCCGGAGGTGCATAAAGTAGGCGATCATCCGGTGATCTACGCAGGCGCCGGCTCGCACGCCGCCTACTTCAGCCCCGGCGAGTATCTGACCAAAATCGAGCTGAATGCACTGGCGCCGGTGACGCGCTCCTTGCGTCGGGTGCAGCGGGTGTGGAAACGACTGATGCGCGAGCCGGGCGCCGATGGCGTTCCCGGCGCGCCCGAAGAACCGGTGCTTGCTATTCCTTTCGTCGACTATGCGCGCGGAGATGGCTTTGCGATCGGCCCGGGACAGGACGCGCCCTGGGATGAGCCGGTGCGCATCGACGAGTCGGTCGGTTGGGTGCGCAACTACCGAGGCTTATGGGGGCTTTACACTCAAGACCCCTTTGCAGGGGAAGACGCGCCGGCCGGGCCGATGTTCAACCGTGACGGCACGGTGCGCCGCGCCTGGTACGATCCGGTCGGTTGGGCGGGGCTGGATAAAGTGCCGCCGCTCAGCGAGCGACTTGCCATCGTGCGCCGCCAGCGCCAGGAGATCGTCGACCGTCGCACGTTGTTGCGCACTCAGGTGGAGGAAAAGACGGCGTTGCTGCGCGGCCTCGATGTCCAGGCGACGTCGATCCGCAATCAGCCTCACCTGCGGGCGCTCCATCAACAAACGCTCCAAGAAATCAAGGCGCTTTCTGATGAGATCGCCAGGCTCCAGGCTGAAATCACCGCAGCCGGCGCCTTGCTGGAAAATCTCGACCGCCATGAAGACCAACTGCTTGCAGGCGGCGCGCAACCGCTGCGGGCGCACCTTCGCCGCGCCCATGCCCCCGCTGCGTTAGACCAGCCGCGGGCCAGCGGCTTCGCCGAGCTTTGGGCCGCCATCAGCGTCACCGTGCTGCTGGTGGCGTTTGTGGTGCTCTTCTATTTCAACCCGCGCTTTCTGCCCGTCTGGCTTGTTTCCATCCTGGCGCTCTTCACCTTCATCGAGGCCGGCGTGCGCGGCGCCTTCACGCGCGCGGTGAGCCGCTTCGCCACCGCCCTTGCGATCGCCGCGGCGCTTGTGCTGGTCTATGAATTCTTCTGGTGGATCGTGGGCGTGACGGTGCTGGCGCTGGCCCTCTACATCCTCTGGGACAACTTGCGCGAGTTCATGCGGACGCGTCGCCCCATCCGCTGATGCAACAAGCCCTGTCAGCGGCGCACCGTCGGCAAATAGACGCGCTGCGTCGCTCCAGGCGTCGGAGTCGGGGTGGGGGCGGGCGGCGCACTCTCCTCCAGTTGCAGTTGAACGAGCGTTATCGACCACGGCGCAAGCGCAACGGTGAGTTCACCGTTTACGGCGTCGATCGACTGCGGCGGCTCGAGCAGAGCGTCGGAGGGGGCGCTGACGCCGTTGTAGGTGACGCTTTGCGCCGCCGGTGAGGCCGCCCGCACTTCATACAGGAGGCCGCCCTCAATGCTTCCCGCTTCCACCGCAATGGTGGCCGTGATCCAACCTGACGTTTTGTTGATGGCGAGCGCTGACAGGGTTGTGGCGTCGATGCGGCCGGCGTAGACGCTGAGCTCGGAGGCGGCGTCGAGCGTCGTCGTCACGGGCAACATCGCCTCGCCAAAGCGCGCCCACAGCGGGAACGCTTAATATTGCGGCGCTCGATAAAAGCCGTTGTCCTCGTGCATCAGGCCGTATTCGGTGCCGTTGCCGGCGCGGCCGTTGGCGAGATCCCACTGGTTGAACAGGGTGTAGCCCTGCTGAATCGCCTGCCCGATGGAGTCGGCCAGGAACAGAGCGTTGACCGCGCGCGTCATCAACTGGGCGTTGTCCTGGTCTTGCAC
>NZ_JAAFGM010000107.1 GCF_012931985.1 Candidatus Roseilinea sp. NK_OTU-006 | reverse complement strand
ATATTTTCAGAACCCCACTGCAGGGTCTGAAAATATCCTGGATGCCTTGTATCTGCTCGACCGCGACCCGAGCTATCGCTATGTACTCGACCAGCGCTGCTACGTCGAGGGGTTCGCGAGGCTGTACCCGGAGCAGATGGCGCGCCTGACGGCGCACGTGGCATCGGGCCGACTCGAAATGGTGGGCGACATGCACGCCATGCCGGACACCAACATTCCCAGCGGCGAGTCGTTCGTGCGCCAGATTCTGTATGGGCGGGCCTACTTCGAGCGGGCCTTCGGGAGAAAATCTACCATCGGCTGGATGCTGGATAGCTTCGGGCATCACCCGCAACTCCCGCAGATCATGCGCCGGGCTGGCTTCGACGTCTATGTTATGCAGCGCGGCCCGGCGCCCGACAGCCCGGCGGCGTTTCAGTGGGTGGGCATTGACGGCACGCGCCTACGCTGCGAGTGGATGCCGCACACCTATGCCCTCATCAGTAACGCGCCGGCGAATCTGCCGGGCTTCAAGCACATGATCGAGCGCATCCAATCGCTGATCGCGCCCTATGTCTACAACGGCCAGTTCATGGTGTTGTCGGGCATGGACATCAGCGCGCCCGAGCAGCACTTGCCCGAGGTGCTGCGCCAATTCAACGCGTCTCAGAGCGAGGTCGAGTTGGTCATGGCGACGCCGAGCGAGTACTTCGCCGCTCAGCCGGCGGACGGCCTGCCGGAGATATCGGGCGACCTCAACCCGGTATTCACCGGCTGCTATGCGGCGCGCATCGCCGTCAAGCAGCACAACCGCGAGGCAGAGGGCAAGCTCATCGCAGCTGAAACGCTGCAAGCGATCAATTGGGCGCGGCATCGCCAACCGGTGGACACGATGGCGCAAGCGTGGGAGCCGGTGCTGTTCAACCAGTTTCACGACATCATCTGCGGCAGCCACCTCGACGCGACCTACGAGAGTGCCATCGCGCGATTCAAGCGTGCGACCGATCACGCCAACGCGGTGATCGATGGCGCATTTGACGCACTTACGGCGGAGATTGACACGCGCGGTGAGGGCATCCCGTTGGTGGTGATGAACACACTGGCGCAGGCGCGAACGGACGTTGCCCGCATCACCATCGGCCTAGGGCATGAGCGCTGGGAGTCACTGGCGCTCTTCGACGACGAGGGCGAGGTCATTCCTTTGCAAATTCAGAATTTGAAGCGCCACCCCGATGGCAGCATCAAGTGCGCCGATCTGATCTTCATTGCTCGCGTGCCAGCGCTGGGCTATCGCACCTACTTCGTCCGCTCGGGCGAGGGTCTAAGACAGCCAACAACCGACCTGTGGGTGGTGCCGATGGGCAGTCAGGGCTGCCCGGGTATGGTCACCGGTATGCTCACGCCGGACGAAGGCCGCATGGGCAATAGCCTGATTGACGTGCGCGCCAATCTGCGTACCGGGGCGATCCAGAGCCTGATCCTGCGCGGCCTGGCGTGGGACGTCGTGGACAGCTCGCACGAGCACGGCTTCGCATCAGTGTGCCGCCAGGAAGACCAGGGCGACCCCTGGGAGTATTACGGCCCGTTGCGCGGCGCGATTACTTCGACCGAGCCTCTGGTTGATCCGGTGCCGCCGCGCGGGCAGGCGGCGTTCACGTATCAGTATGGCGGCCAGGGCTGGGCCGCGGGCGGGCCGGTGATGGCTGAGCTTGGGGTGCGCAGCCCGTTCGGCGACGGCAGATACACGACTCGCATCCGGCTGTATGCTGGCCTGCCGCGCGTGGAACTCGAGACCGAATTGGTGAACCAGCAGCGCTTCGTACGCTATCGCAACGTCTTCCCGCTGAATCTCAAACAGCCGCGGATCACTTACGAAATCCCATTCGGTGCGCTTGATCGGCCTGTAGGCGAGTACCCGGCGCAGAACTGGGTGGATGTGAGCGACGGTGAACGCGGCGTCGCACTGCTCAACCGCGGCATCCCAGGCCACTCGTTGGACGGCAGCGTGCTCACCTCGTCGCTGATGAAATGCGTCAAGGTGGTGAGCTACGAGGCTGGCGGCTACAGCGCGCAATCTCGCGACGAACTCGGCTTCGAGATCGGCGTTCTGCACCGCTTCGAGCAAGCTATCCTGCCGCATGCGGGCGACTGGCGCGCAGCACAGGTGTATCACGCGGGCATGGCCTTCAATGCTCCGCTGATCGTGCGCAAGGTGACGCCGCACGCAGGTGCATTGCCATCGCACGGCAGCTTTATGGCGCTAGAGCCGGACCATGTGACTGTGCACGCAATCTTTGTTGATCGTGACCAATTGGTGCTGCGCGTCGTGGAGGCCGAGGGCAATCATGCCAAAGGGAAGATCAATTTGCAGTGGCCGATCGCCGCAGCGCACGAGACCGACCTGATGGGCAACGTCGTCCAAGCGCTCTCCGTAGAGGACACGCGGTTGCATTTCTCGGCTGCGCCGTTCGAAATCAAGACGTTCAGGATCACTCTGGCATGAAACGTGATCGGTTGCGCAAGCAAGGGCCGCGTTTGATGGATCAGGTCACATGGCGCGGTTTTGAAGCTTTGATTCTTGAGAATCGCTGGTTACGGATCACGGTGTTGCCAGAAAAGGGCAGCGACATCGTCGAATTCCT
>NZ_JAAFGM010000106.1 GCF_012931985.1 Candidatus Roseilinea sp. NK_OTU-006 | reverse complement strand
CCCAACCCGGTTGCCGTGGCCTGTCCAAACGTGCACAACAGATAATCGCTATACAGGTCAAGCAAGTCTTGTGTCATGTCGCCATTCTATGGTCGCGCAGTCAGTTCGCGACTGCGTAACGTGAGTTGTGTAAGTTAGAACCCCGATTTCTACGAAATCGGGGTTCTGTAACGCCGCGTTCTGGCACGCGCTACTTTGTTTTCACGCCCAGTGCCGCGTGCGCCGCGGCCAGCCGCGCGATCGGCACGCGGAACGGCGAACAGCTCACGTAGTTCAAGCCGGCTTCGTAGCAGAACGCCACCGAGCGCGGGTCGCCGCCGTGCTCGCCGCAGATGCCCAATTCGAGCGTCGGGCGCGTCGCACGGCCCTTCTGCACGGCCATCTTGATCAACTGCCCCACGCCGTCGCGGTCGAGCGTCTGGAAGGGATTATCGGGCAGGATGCCCTCTTCGACATACTTGAGCAAGAAGCCGCGCTCGGCGTCGTCGCGCGAGTAGCCGTAGGTCATCTGCGTCAGGTCGTTGGTGCCGAAGGAGAAGAACTCGGCCATGGTCGCGATCTCGTCGGCGGTGAGCGCGGCGCGCGGGATCTCGATCATGGTGCCGAACTTGTACTTCACCTTCACGCCCTTTTCTTCCATCACCGCCTTGGCCACCTTCTCCAGTTCCGGCTGCACGCGCTTCAATTCGTTCACGTGGCCGGTCAGCGGGATCATCACCTCGGGCATCGGCTCGTAGCCCTCCTTCTTCACGTCGCAGGCCGCCTCGAAGATGGCGCGCACTTGCATGGCGATCAGGCCGGGGATCATGATGCCTAGGCGAATGCCGCGCAGCCCCATCATTGGGTTCTGCTCGTGCATGGCGTTCACCGCGTTGAGCAAGGCCAGCTTCGTCTGGTAATCGGCGTATTCCTCATCGCCCAACGCATCATAGTGGCGCTTGGTCTCGTAGCGCGTCACTTCGCGGATCAACTCTTCTTGCGAAGGCAGAAACTCATGCAGCGGCGGGTCTATCAGCCGGATGATGACGGGCAGGCCGGTCATCGCCTTGAACAGGCCGGCGAAGTCGCTGCGCTGGAAGGGGAGCAGCTCATCCAGGGCGCGCTGGCGATCCTCGTCGTTGTCCGCGAGAATCATGCGCTGCACGATCGGTAGGCGTTCCTCCTCGAAGAACATGTGCTCGGTGCGGCACAGGCCGATGCCCTTGGCACCGTAGTCGCGGGCGCGCTGCGCGTCCTTCGGGTAGTCGGCGTTGGCCCACACCTGCAGGCCGCGGCGCGGCTTGCCGTCCTCGGTCGTGCGCGTGTTCTGCGCGCTGATCTCGTCGGCCCACTTCAGCAGCGTAACCAGGTCGCTCTGTTCCTCGAACGACGGGTGCACCATCGGCAATTGTCCGATATAGGCCTCGCCCCTGCCGCCGTCAATCGAGACCCAGTCGCCTTGGTGTAGGACGTGCCCGTTGCTGGTGACGGTCCGGTCGTTCAGGTTGATCTGCAACGCATCCGCGCCGCACACCGCCGGGATGCCGAACTGCCGGGCGACGACGGCTGCATGTGAGGTGGCGCCGCCGCGCGCGGTGAGGATGCCCTTGGCCGCGACCATGCCGTGCACGTCATCCGGCTTGGTCTCCGGGCGGATCAGGATGACGGCCTTGCCTTCGTTGCCCCACTTTTCGGCCAGGTCGGCGTCGAAGGCGAGTATGCCGCTGGCTGCGCCGGGCGAGGCGTTCACGCCGGTCGCCAGCAGCCGGCCGTCGTTCTTCGCATCCTTCACCGCCTGCTCGTCGAACTGCGGGTGCAACAGGAAGTCCACCTCGGCGGGCGTCACGCGTCGGACCGCTTCTTCCTTCGTGATCAACTTCTCCTTCGCCATATCCACGGCGATCTTGATGGCGGCCTTGGCCGTGCGCTTGCCGTTGCGCGTCTGCAGCATGTAGAGCTTGCCCTGCTCGATGGTGAACTCGACATCCTGCATGTTCTTGTAGTGCTTCTCCAACAGGTTGCAGATGCGCATGAACTCCTTGTAGGTCTTGGGCATCTCCTTGGCCATCTCTTCGATGGGCTTGGGCGTGCGAATGCCGGCCACCACATCCTCGCCTTGTGCGTTGACGAGGTATTCGCCGAGCATCTTCTTCTCGCCGGTGGATGGGTCGCGGGTGAAGGCGACGCCGGTGGCGCTGTCGTCGCCCATGTTGCCGAAGATCATGGTGACGACGTTGACCGCCGTCGGCAGCGTGCTCTTCCAGCCCATCTGCTTGGCGTAGGTGCGTGCCTTGTGGCCGGTGGCGCTGCGGAACACGGCCATCGCGCATTCTTTGAGCTGCTCATACACGTCTTGCGGGAAATCGCGGCCGGTCTCCTCTTTGATCACCTGCTTGAAGATGGCGACCAGTTCCTTGAGGTCCTCGGTGGTCAACTCCGTGTCGAGCTTGTAGCCCCGCTCGTGCTTCATGTGCTCCATCGGCTCGTCGAACTTCTCGTCGGGGATGCCGAGCACGGTGCTGCCGAACATCATGAGCAAGCGTCGGTAGCTATCCCAGGCGAAGCGCGGGTTGCCGGTGACGGCGATCATCTCCTCGACGGTCTGATCGTTCAGGCCGACGTTGAGCACGGTCTCCATCATGCCGGGCATG
>NZ_JAAFGM010000105.1 GCF_012931985.1 Candidatus Roseilinea sp. NK_OTU-006 | reverse complement strand
GTATCCGCTGGCGAAGGCCGGCTGGCTGGAAGAACGCGTGATCGTCGACAGCAAGAGCGGGGTGAGCGGCGCCGGACGCACCCTCAAGACGCCCTATCTGTTCGTTGAAGCCAATGAGAACATGACGCCCTACAACATCGGCTATCGTCATCGCCACATCGCCGAGATGGAGATGGTGCTCAACGCGGCTTCGCCCAACGGCGGCTATCGCTTCACCTTTTCGCCGCATCTTCTGCCGGTGAATCGCGGCATTCTCAGCACGATGTACGTGCGTGTGCCGAGCGGCGTCACCGAGGCGCAGGTGCGCGACCTCTATGAGGAAACCTACGCCGGCGAGCCGGTCATTCATCTGCTGCCCGCCGGCCAGCAGGCTTCGCTGCGCCACACGGTGCACACCAACCGCTGCGCCATCAGCATCACGCCGGAGCTGCCCGACGATCCGACCTGTCGCGACCTGATCATCGTCGCCACCGAAGACAATCTGATCAAAGGCGCCAGCGGACAGGCGGTTCAATGCATGAACCTGGCGTTGGGATTCCCAGAGACGGCCGGGCTGTTGTGAGTGGCATTTTTTGTGAATTCAAACAGGGTGAATGCGAGAAGAGATGAACCACGAGGAGCGCTACATCGTCGTCCTGAAAGTGGGCGGCAACGAGCTGGACGATCCGGATTTTCTGTTTGGGCTGGTCAACGCAGTGAAGGCCGTTATGGCGGAGGGGCATCACCCGGTGATTGTGCATGGCGGCGGCAAGGCGGTGACCGATCTTCAGGCGAAGTTGGGGCTGAAGGAGCAGCGCATCGAGGGGCTGCGCGTCACCAGCGACGCCGACATGGATGTGGTGGAAATGGTGTTGAGCGGGCTGATGAACAAGCGCATCGTGCGCGCGCTGGTCAACGCGCACATCCGCGCGGCGGGCTTCAGCGGCGTCGACGACGGCACGCTCTACGTCGAAAAAATGTGGCACCCCTTCGGCGACCTGGGGCGCGTCGGCGAGGTGCAGGACGTCGACGATCATCTATTGCGCACGCTGATCGCAGCGGGCATTGTGCCTGTGATCAGCCCGGTGAGTTTTGGCGCGCTCGACGCGCTCAGCTATAACGTCAACGCCGATCACGCCGCCACCGCCATCGCCGCCAAGCTCGGCGCCATCAAGCTCGTCTTCATCAGCAACGTGCCGGGCATCTTGGTCGCCGGTCGCGTCGTGCGCGCCGTGACGGCGGAGCAGGCGGAGGAATGGATCGAGGAGGGCATCATTTTCGGCGGGATGATTCCCAAGGTGCGCAGCGCCATCGAGGCGGTGCGCAACGGCGTGGCGCAGGCGGTCATCACCAACCTCGCCGGCGTGCAAGACGGCACGGGCACCGGCGTGATCGGCAGTCGATAGAGTGCTCACCGCCGAAGTGTAGAGCTTTGAAGCATGGCGGCTCTGCGTTTCTTTGCGTGAAGTTTTCTCACCAAAGTCCAAGGAGGAGGCATGAACGCGCAGGAGGTCATTCAACTGGAGCAACAGCACGTGCTCGGCGTCTATGCGCGGGCGCCTTTTGTGCTGGAGCGAGGCGAGGGCAGCACGCTCTACGACACAGAAGGCCGCGCTTATCTGGACTGTGTGGCCGGCATCGCCGTCAACGCGCTCGGCTACAACGATCCGGGCGTCATGCAGGCGATGCAGGAGGCGATGGCGACAGGGCTGTTGCACGTGAGCAACCTGTATCACACTGCGCCGCACGCGCGGCTGGCCGCGCTGCTGTGCGAAACGAGCTTTGCGGACAAAGTGCATTTCTGCAACAGCGGCGCCGAGGCCAACGAAGGCGCGTTCAAATTTGCGCGTCGATACGGACGCGCGCACGGCGGCGAGGAGAAAGTCGAAATCCTGGCGTTCACCAATGCCTTTCACGGGCGCACGATGGGCGCGTTGGCCGCCACCCCGCGGCCCAAGTATCAAGACCCCTTCAAGCCGCTGATGCCCGGCGTGCGCTTCGCCGAATTCAACGACCTCGAGAGCGCTCGCCGACAGATGGACGAACGGGTCTGCGCCATCATCGTCGAGCCGGTGCAGGGCGAAGGCGGCGTCCATCCGGCGACGCCTGAATTTCTGGCCGGACTGCGAGCGCTGGCCGATGCGTACGATGCGCTCTTGATTTACGACGAAGTGCAGTGCGGCGTCGGTCGCACCGGCAGCCTGTGGGCGTATCAGGGCTACTGCAAGCAGGGGAACGGTGCAATCGACGAAAAAGGCTGCGCGTTCGAGCCGGACATCCTGACCGCGGCCAAGCCGCTGGCCGGCGGCCTGCCGATCGGCGCCATTCTGATGCGCCAGCGCGTGGCCGAGGTGATGCAAAAGGGCGATCACGGCAGCACCTTCGCCGGCGGCCCGTTGGTGACGCACGTTGCGCACCACGTGGTGAGCCGCATCTCGCAGCCCGACTTCCTGGCCGCCGTCGAGGCTAAGGGCAAGTTGCTGCGCGACCTGATCGAGGAGATCAACAGCCCGCACATCCGAGAAGTTCGCGGCAAAGGGTTGATGATCGGCGTCGAACTCGATATAGAAGCGGCGGAGGTGATCCAGCGAGGGTACAAAGAAGGATTGATCCTGGTCAATGCAGGGACGAACGTGCTGCGTCTGGTGCCGCCGCTCGTG
>NZ_JAAFGM010000104.1 GCF_012931985.1 Candidatus Roseilinea sp. NK_OTU-006 | reverse complement strand
CTCGCCGGCGGCGAGACCAAGCATCCGCTGCTCACCAACCGCGAGCAGGTCAACGGCGCCGCCATCATCCTGATCTCCGGCGATCGCGGCCTGGCCGGCGCGTTCAACAGCAACGTCTCCCGCGCTGCGTTCAACTTCGCGCGCGACTACGGCAAGCCGGTGCGCTATATCCCCATCGGTAAGAAGGGACGCGACTTCATCTATCGCCGCGGCGGCAAGATCGCCGCCGACTTCTCCGGCATGCCGGCGCGCCCGACGCTGCTGGACACCACGCCGGCAACGCGCGCCGCGATTGACGACTTCCTCACCGGCGTGGTGGACGAGGTGTATCTGATTTACACCGAGTTCATCAGCGCGACGCAGCAAAAGCCGGTCATCAAGCGGCTTCTGCCCCTGGCGCCCGAGGCGATCGCGCCGGACCAAGCTCACGCCGGGCCGCGCCCGGCCTATGAATTCGAGCCCGGGCCGGCGGAGATCCTGAACACGCTGCTCCCACGCTTGACCGAAATGCAGGTATATCAGGCCGTGCTTGAGTCGCTGGCCAGCTTCTATACCGCGCAGCGCATCGCCATGCGCAACGCCACCGATAACGCATCCGACCTGATCGTCGCCTATACGCTGAGCTACAACAAAGCGCGCCAGGCCGGCATTACCAACGAGCTGCTCGACATCGCCGGCGGCGCGGAGGCGCTGCGCCAAGCCATGCAGGAGGCGGCTAAGGCCTAATCTGGTCGTTTGAAAGTCGTCATGCCGGCATAGGCTGCTGACCCGCTTGATTGCGCTATGCTTGTAACTTGCGCATCATGGATCTCGTGCAAGCTACGCCTGCACCGGCAAAGTCAACGAAGACAATCGGCATCGCTGTGCGAACGGCGCGCTATGTCCCGCTCATCGCGGCGATGGCCATCTTTCTTGCCTTCTCGCTGCACCAATTGCATCTGCCCGGCTTGTACTACGACGAGGCGCTCGATCTGGCGCCGATGTTGGATCTGATGCAAGGCCGGCAGCCGGAGCTGCTACGCGGCATCGGCATTGGCCACTTCCCGGTCATGCTGCTCGATTACATGGGCAGCCTGGGCGGCTACATCACGCTGCCCTTCATGGGGTTGTTGGGGCCGGGCTACGTGGCGGCGCGCGCGCAGCCCATTTTCTTCTCCTGCGTCACAATCGTGCTGGCTTGGATGTTGGCGCGCCGCTGGTTCGGCTATGGTGTTGCATCGGTGACTGTGCTATTGCTGGCAGTGAACCCCTCCTTCATCTGGTTCAGCCGGCAGGGCATCAGTGTGACAAGTGTGATGACCGTGTTCTCGATCGGCTCGCTGTTGTTGCTCGACGAGGTGGTTCGCACAGAGAGCCAGTCGTCCAGTGCCAAAGGTCGAGCCTTGGCTTTGGCCGCCGGCGTGCTGATCGGCCTGGGGCTGTGGGCCAAATTGCTGTTCCTGCGCTGGGTGATCGTGTTGATCGTCATCGGCGCGGTGTTCTTGTTCACGCGCAGCCGTGAAGCGCGACGCACCCAGAGCCAGCGCGAACACCTGATCGCGCTCGCGCCGGCGCTGCTGTGTGCACTGGCCGGCGTGCTGCTCGGCGCGCTGCCGCTGATCTACTACAACCTGGCCGGCCTGATCCGCGATGGTCAGGCTTGGACGGTCACGCTCCTGCTCGATTCGCTCACGCGCCCCACGCAGCAGTTCGGCGTGAACAACCTGGATTTCCTACACAATATTCAGAAGGCCGTTGACGACGCGCGCGTATTCGTGGACGGCAGCTACTTCTGGTACAACGGCGTGCCGTTCAGCAACGTCTATGCCGTGCCGTCGCTGATCCTCAGCGCAACCGTCGGCGGAGCCCTGGCGATCATCCGCGGGCGCGGGCTGGGCGAGCTGCCACCGGCGCAGCAGGGTCGGCGCGACGAAGCGCGCCGGTTCTTCGCGATCCTGGCGAGCATGGCTACCCTGGTTGTGCTGGGCGCGTTCACCGTCTCCGGCCTGTGGTCCACCCATCAGTTCATCATGTTGCCCCTGCCGCAGTTGATGGTGGCCTGCGCGGCGATGTGGTTGGCGGAGTTCGTCACAGGCTTCGTGACACGGGGACACGAGGACACGGGGACACGGAGACAAGGGGACACGGAGACAAAGAGAAATCGCCTGGTCGCCTTGTCGTCCCTTCTCCTTGTCTCTCTGCTTCTGGCGCTGCCTGTCAGCCGAGACGTGTGGGTGAACGAGCAGCACCACGCGACCCTGGCGCGCACCGGCGGCTCGGGGCGCTTCTCGGACGCAATCTACAAGCTGGCCGACTGGCTCGATGCCAATGGCGTGCACGAGCCGGTTGCGCTGGACTGGGGCATCGAGAAGAACCTGCGCGTGTTGACGGCAGATCGTGTGCGCCCGGTAGAGATTTTCGGTTTCTCGGAGCAGGCCGACGAAGGCTTCCGCCGACGCGCCGCCGAGATGCTGCAGGATCCCAACCGGCGCTACATCGTGCTCTGGGAGCGGTTTGCCGTTTATAATCGCCGAAAAGACTTCACCGAAATCGCGAATCGGATGGGCCGGCAGGTGGTCGAAACCTTCATTGCACATGAGCGGAGCGGCCTGCCCGTGTATGTGGTGCTAGAGGCCAGATAACGAGACGCGATCGAAATAT
>NZ_JAAFGM010000103.1 GCF_012931985.1 Candidatus Roseilinea sp. NK_OTU-006 | reverse complement strand
CGATCAAGTGGTCGTATCCCGTAGGCGGCGCGCCGGGGGCCTGGGTGGAGGATATCACCGGCCCGGGCGGCCTGCCCGACGGCCAGCCGGAGGTGATCGTCGCGGCCGGCGGGCGCGTGCGCGCCTTTGACATCACCGGCAAGCCGCTCTGGATCAGCGAGGCGCTCGGCGGCTTTATCGTCGCCATCAAAGATGTCAACGGCGACGGCAGTGTGGAGATCGTGCTGGGCAAAGCGGTAGGAGCATCCACTTGGGAGCGCTACACGCTTTCCGGCAGCACCGGCCAGGTGTGGTCGAAGTTGACCGGAGTGAATTCTTACAGCGGTGGCGGCGGCGCGCTGGAAGATTTGAACAACGACGGCCGACAAGAGTTTATTCCTCAAGGATTTGGCGACCGCTACCTGTACAGCTATCCGTCGGCCATCACCGCTCCGCCCCAACCGGTCGTCTGGCTGACGCCAGCGGGTGGCGTGAACGGGCTTTATGGCGGATTTGGTTTCGGCGACCTCGACGGGGACGGTTACAAAGAGGCTGTGCTTGCGTATGAACGATACACCCCGCCGCAGGTGATGGTCGTCACCTCTCAACCCACATGGACGGTGCTGACGCGTACCTTCGGGAGCGCGCTGACGGGTCTGCCTCCTGGGGCAACGCGACGAACCCAGGTCATCGTCACCGACACGGTCGTTGGGGACGGGAAGGCGGAGTTCCTGTACTTTGGCTATGCTGGCAGCACTAACTATGGCTATCTGCTGCACAACGTCGTCTCCACAAGCCCCACCACATACACCGTGACCACCACGTGGTTCTATACCGCTTCAGTACCATACTACGGTCTGTCAGCGAGCGTGGCTAATCTGGACGGTGGGGATAGAGAAGTACTGTTGAATTATACCGAGGCAGGCAGCGGCCAGCGCCAGGCGCGGCTCTTTGATGCCAACACGGGAAACATCTTGTTCAGCGCCCAGGATGTCCACTTCTGTGGCCTGAGTTCATACGACGCCGATCCCGATCAGGAGGTCGGCCTGTGTCGTCAGGTGCCCGCAGGCACGGAGTTTCGGCTGTACAACTGGGATGGGGCGACCCTGAGCCCGATGTGGACGACCAGCATCACGGTGCGCGGCCTGCAAGTAGTCCATCTCGATCTGACCGGCGACAACATTGCGGACGTGCTCGCCGAGACCACAGATCGGAAATATCTGGCTGCTTATAACGGCGCGAGCGGGGCGTTCATCACCCAGTTCCCCTACCCAGCAGGGGCGACGTGTGGCGTGGGCGGCGCGCCGGCGACGTTCAGCCCCGTGCGTTTGCCCGTCGCGTGCAACAACGGTTACCTGTACATGCTCGACGCCACCCTCTCACCGCAGTGGAGCACATACGCAGGGAGCGCAACTGCGGACTTCTACGTTGTGGACAGCAACGCCGATAGCAAGAACGAAATCGTCTTGGTTGATGCGCGCGGCGCCTTGATCAATCTCGATCCTTACACCGCCACCCAGCAAGCGGCGCCCAAATTGAACTGGGAGCGCTTCTTCTCCCCGAGTGTTGGCCTACCTAGTTACTGGCATCCGGTCAACCTGGACGGCGGGCCGTGGGAATACCCGGTGGTGGACGGCACCTTGCTTCCGACCGCGACGGTTCAACTGTTGCACAAGAACCCCCTCGACGGCAGTGAGACCATCGCGGCAACGGGGATAATCACTGGTACAAGCTCTTGGATTTTCTTGGCCGGCTACGGTCAGCTCGACAACAGCACTGCCGAGAACGAACTGCTGCTGCACGACTTTCCGTATAACCGGCCCTTGCGCGCCCTGCGACAAAATGGCAGCACGTTGACGCAACTGTGGCTCCGACCGGGGATAATACACGAAGAGAGTCTTGCCGCCCTTGCCGACGTCACCGGCGATGGTCACGACGATGTATTTATCAGAACTTATGGCAGTACACCCGCCCTGTTAGATGGCTCGAATGGGAACTGGCTTAACGGTTATTATGCATCATGGGCGTTTACTGCGATGGTGGCCGAGCTCGACGGTGATCCACAACTGGAGTTTGCCCCTTCTCAGGGGGACGGCGGCAGCATGCATCTTATTCAGGTGCTGGCGGGATCGCCCTGGTTGAGCGGTCTTCAAACACGCGCGCTGGGCGATAAGGGTGGACAAGTGATTCGCCATCGCGGCTTTGCCGTCGCCGAGGTCACCTCGGCTGAAGGCGGGCTTGAACTTATCTACGGCGGCTTGGGCGGCATCGTCGGGGCTGCCTCCGGGGTGAACCTCAGCGATTTTTACACGCGCGGGCTGGGCGTGTCTTTCAACGTAGGAAGCTGCGAGAGCTTCATCAATCAGCCCGTGGCTTACGCGGGGCAATACGTTGACTCGCTGGAGAGCGTCTGCCCCGGCGCTTTGCGCCTGTCGCCCATTCGGGACGTCGCCGTGGCGGACGTGGACGGCGATGGCAAGGACGAAATCCTGGCCGCTTCAGAGAACGGCTACCTGTATGCGCTGAACGCCGAGGACGGCTCGCTGCGCTGGGCGTACAACTTCTACTATCCGGTGGACCGGGTGATCGCCGCCAACGTGGACACCGATCCGCAGCTCGAGGTGCTGGTGAGCGTGGCGGACGGCTTTTTGTATGCGCTGGA
>NZ_JAAFGM010000101.1 GCF_012931985.1 Candidatus Roseilinea sp. NK_OTU-006 | reverse complement strand
CGGAGCGCTACGGCCTGACGCTGGCTTCCGGATGAGGGGCGGCGCAAATTTGCGCACCCGCCTTGCATGGGTGCAAGAAAGCAAGCCTGCCTTTACATCTGAATCTCTTCCTCGAATGTGCGCAGATCGACCGCATCGGAAGCCCCGTCAGATTTCACGATGCGGTCGCCCTCCAACCGCAGGCTGATGACGCGGCTGACGCCGTCGGCGCCCATGGTCACCCCGTAGATCGCATTGGCGCCTTCCAGGGTGCGACGGTTGTGCGTCACGATGATGAACTGCGTGTCGCGGCTCAGCTCTTCCACGGTGAGGCGGAAGCGATCGACGTTGGCTTCATCGAGCGCAGCGTCGACTTCGTCCAGCACGCAGAAGGGTGTAGGGCTGACGCGCAGGATGGCGAAGATCAGAGCGCAGGCCGCCAGCGCGCGCTCCCCGCCGGAGAGCAGCGCCAGGCTTTGCGGCCGCTTTCCCGGCGGCCTGGCGATGATCTCCACGCCGCTCTGGCTGATGTTGTCCGGTTCGGTCAGCTCCAGATGGGCGGTTCCACCGTTGAAGAGCTGCTGAAAGAAGCGCGTAAACTCCTTGCCCACCGCCTCGAACGTTCGCCGCAGCTCGATCTCCATGCGGTCATCCAACTCTTTGATCACCTTCTGCAGGTCGGCGGAGGCGGCCTCCAGGTCCTGCGACTGGGTGGAAAGAAACTCGAAGCGTTCCGCCGCTTCTTCGTACTCGCGCGGGGCTTCGGGATTCACGCCGCCCAGCCGCGCCAGCCGCGCGCGCATCTCGCGCACCTCGGCCTCCAGCGACTCCGGCGCACTTTCGACCACCGGCAATTGTTGCACCACGGCGTCCCACGGCAGCGGCGGTTGATAGGCGACGTCGGCGCTTTCTTCCAGCAGGACAAGCCCTAGATCGGCTTCGATCTCGCTGCGAAGCTGTTGTAGCGCGTCTTCGCTGCGCTGCAACTGTAAAAGCGCCTGGTTGAGGTGGCTCTCCGCCTGACGCAACGCCTGTTGCTGCGCGCGTTCGCGCTGTTCTTCCTCCGCCTGTTGCGCCTCCAGGCGATGCAACGTTTGCTCCACCGGCGCAATGCGTTGCTGCAGAGCCTCGATTTGGGCGCTGAGCGTCTCTTCGGTGCGCGTCAAGAGTTCGATCCGCCCGCGCAGCGTCTCGATCTCGGCGTTGAGCGCAGCGATCTGCTGCTCTTTGTTGCGCATTTGGAGCTCAACGTCTTGCAACGTGCGTCTCGTCGACTCGAGCAGCGCCTGCTGGCTGCGCAGGTGCCCCTGCGCCTCGGCCTCGGCGGCGCGACGATTGGCCAGCTCCTGTAGCAGCGCATCGGCGTCCGCCGCCTGCAGCTCCGCCTCCAGTGCGCCGAGCGCCTGCAGGCTCTCCTGCTCCTGCCGCTCCACCTCGGTCGCCTCTGCGTCCAGCGCAGCCCTGCGTTCGACCAGCGTCTGCCATTCTGCGTCGGCCTGCGCCATCTGCTCGCTGCGCCAGCGCTGCATCTGCACGCTGCGGTCCACTTGCCGGCGCAGCTCTTCCAGTTGCCCGCGCAGCTGGCGCTCTCGCCGCGCCAGCTCGGCGAGCGCCTGTTGTCGTCGGGCGATTTCGATGCGTTTCGTTTCGATTTCGCCTGCAAGTTTGCTGCACGCTTCCGCGCGTTCTCGCAGAAGAGCCGAGGCGCGCTCGATCTGACCGGGCAGCTCGCGCAGCTCGCGCTCACGCGCCAGCAGCGAGTCGTCCCCCCGACCTCCTTCGCTGCCGCCGGTCACTGCGCCGCCCGGGCGAATGATCTCGCCTTCCAGCGTTACGACGGTCGGCCGCGCGTTGCCTCTGTATGCGTCCAGCGCCGCGCGCGCGGCGGCGAGCGTCTCCGCCACCCAGACGCGGTTGAGCAACTGCTGCATGGCAGCTTCGACCGCCGGCGCGTAGTCCACCAGTTCGAGGGCGAGGCCCAGAATGCCGGAACGTTTGGGCGCCGGAATCGGCGGTTGCACATGCAGTCGATCCAGCGGCAGAAAGGTGGCGCGACCGCTGCGCTGCTCCTTGAGCAGCTCGATGGCGGCGGCTGCGTCCTCCCAGCTTTGGGTGATGACGTTCTGCAGGGCGGCGCCCAGCGCGGTTTCTATGGCTTTATCCAGGTGGGGCGGCACGCGCAGTTGCGCAGCGACCGTCCCCAAAACGCCGCGCAGCCGGCCGTTCGCCTGCGCCTGCAAGACGGCGCGCACGCCCCCTGCATAGCCTGCGCCTTCGCGCTGAAGCCGCTGCAACAGGTCATGGCGAGTTTTCAGACGCTCTAAAGTGCGGTCGGCTTCCTGGCGGGCGTTTTCGGCCTGGATGGCGGCCCACAGCTCGGGGTCGGTGCGGTCGATGAGGATGGAGCGGTCAAACATGGGCTGTCGGGAGGGGTCGGTGGACCCGTGGCTGCGGGGCGCCACGGGCTGCCCAGGCGAACGGCGGGCCGCCGCGGCGCAGGGCGCCGCATACGGTGCGCGCTTCCCCGTGGTGACCCCACGTCGGCCGCAGTAGACCCCTGCGGGCCACCCAGCCTATCGCCAGTCGCGCGCGCGCCGATTGTACTGCGGCCGCTTGGATGCCACGGCCCAGCCGATGGGCCGCTGGACCGCGGTCACGAGGCCCGGGCGGGCGTCGCTGCCGCGGCTTGCGGTGCTGTGGCGTCCGGG
>NZ_JAAFGM010000100.1 GCF_012931985.1 Candidatus Roseilinea sp. NK_OTU-006 | reverse complement strand
GCGTGGATCGCGTGCCGCCGCGCGCTTCAGGCCGTCGAGCGAGCGCGTGTCCGCCGCCAGCGCCTGCCCGGCCTGGGTCAGTAGTCGGTTCGGATCGACGGCGTTCATGCGCTCGCGTCCGCGGCCGGGTCGTCGGCCGCTAGATGACCTCGAGTTCGGCGCGCAGCGCACCGGCCGCCTTCAGCGCCTGCAGGATCGCCACCAGGTCGCCGGGGTTGGCGCCCAGAGCGTTCAACGCGCGCACCACGTCGGCCAGGTTCGCGCCCTCCTTTACCTGCATCAGCGCGCCGCCCTCCTGCTTGACCTGGATGTCGGCGCGCTCGGCGACCACGGTCTGGCCTTGCGAAAACGGCGCCGGCTGCGAGATCACGGGCTGCGAGGAGATGGTCACCTGCAGGTTGCCGTGCGCGACCGCGGCCGGCTCCAGCGTCACGGTGCGGTTCATCACGATCGAACCGGTGCGCGCGTTGATGATCACGCGCGCCGGCGGCGCCACCTGCGGCACGTCGAGGTTCTCCAATTCGGCGAGGAAGCGCACGCGCTCGTTCGGCGTGGCCGGGGCCTTGACTTCGATCACGCGGCCATCGAGCGCCAAAGCGGTTTCTCCCGCCTCGCCCGGAAAACGGCGGTTGATCGTCTCGGCCACCTTGGCGGCGGTAGAGAAATCGGTGACCGTCAGCTCCAGGCGCAAGCGGTCGCTGAGCAGAAAGGGAGTGGCCACCGCGCGCTCGACCGTGGCGCCGTTCGGCACGCGCCCGGCCGACAGGTGGTTGATCTGCACCTTGGAGCCGCCGGCGGAAGCCCCCGCGCCCCCCACCAGCACGTTGCCTTGCGCCACCGCATAGACCTGGCCGTCGGCGCCCTTCAGCGGCGTCATCAGCAGCGTGCCGCCGCGCAGGCTCTTGGCGTTGCCGAGCGAAGACACCGTGACGTCGACCTGTTGGCCGGGCTGCGCGAACGGCGGCAGCGTGGCCGTGACCATCACCGCGGCCACGTTGCGCAATTGCAAACTGGTGCCCTGCGGCAGCGTGATGCCCAGTTGCGTGAGCATCGACTGCAGGCTTTGCGTGGTGAACGGCGTCTGCGTGGTCTGATCGCCGCTGCCGTCCAGACCCACTACCAGGCCGTAACCGATCAACTGGTTCGGCCGTACACCCTGGATCGTGGCCAGGTCCTTGATGCGCTCCGCGTGCGCCACGCCGGCGGCGAGCGCAGCGAGCGCAACGAGGGTACGCAGCAGGCCGCGGATCATCGGCGCCACCTCAGAACGGCGAGAACGAATCGAAGAAGCGCGACAGCCAGCCCTTGATCTGCGCCTCCTCGATGTAGCCGCCGCCGCGATAGTCGAGCCGCGCATCGGCGACCTGTGTCGAACTGATGACGTTGCCGGGCTGGATCTGTGCCGGGTTGACCACGCCGGAAAACTTCAGCACCTCGGAGTTGCGCCGCACGCCGATGCGCTTTTCGCCGACCACGCGCAGGTTGCCGTTGGCCAGCACCTCGACCACGGTCACGGTGATGGTGCCGGTGAACAGGTTGCTCGAGCTCGTCGCGCCCTTGCCATCGAAGCTGTTGCCGGCGCTCGCGGTGGCCGAAAGCGGCTTGATGTTTTCGCCCAGCACCCCCTTGATGCCAGGGAAGCCGACTTCGAACTCGGCCTTGCGCTCGGTGTTGGAATTGGCGCTGCTGCTGGCATTGAGCTTTTCGTTGATCTGGATGGTCAGGATGTCGCCGACGTAGCGCGGCTTGCGGTCTTCGAACAGCGGCCGGTACGCCGCCGCCTGATAGATGCCGCCGGTCGGCGCGGCGTCCGCCGCCGGAACCTGCGGCCGCGCGCTGGTCGGCCCCTCCGGCATCACCTCGTGCCGCGGCGCGGCGCAGGCGGCCGCCAGCGCGGCCACCGCCACGACGAGTGTGCGCTTCATCGCCATCACAGTTGCGACAGGCGCGCCAGCATTTGATCGGAGGTCTGGATCGCCTTGCTGTTGATCTCGTAGGCGCGCTGCGTCTGGATCATCGACACCAGCTCCTCGACGACGTTGACGTTGCTCGTCTCCAGATAACCTTGGTTGAGCAGGCCGAGCCCGTTGGTGCCGGGCGCATTGGTGCTGGCGGTGCCGGAGGCGGCGGTCTCGACGAACAGGTTCTGCCCGCGCGATTCCAGCCCGCCCGGGTTGACGAAGCTCGCCAGTTGAATCTGGCCGACGTTTTGCGGTGCCGCCTGCCCGGGCACGGTGATCGAGACCGTGCCGTCCTGGCCGATCGTCACCGACAGCGCGTTGGGCGGAATCGTGATCGCGGGCGACAGCGGAAAGCCGTTGCTCGTGACCAGCGTGCCGTTGGCGTCGGTGTGAAACGCCCCGTCGCGCGTGTACGCGGTGGTGCCGTCGGGCAGTTGCACCTGGAAGAAGCCGGCGCCGTTGATCGCCAGATCGAACTGGTTGCCGGTCTGCTGCAAGTTGCCCTGCGTGAAGATGCGCGGGGTGGCGACCGGCCGCACACCGGTGCCCACCTGCAAACCGGTCGGCAACTGCGTCTGCTGCGACGAATTGGCGCCCGCCTGCCGCACGTTCTGGTACAGCAGGTCCTCGAAGGCCACACGCGCGCGCTTGAACCCGGTGGTGCCGACGTTGGCGAGGTTGTTGGCCACCACGTCCAGTTGCGTCTGCTGCGCATCCAGTCCGGTCTTGC
>NZ_JAAFGM010000099.1 GCF_012931985.1 Candidatus Roseilinea sp. NK_OTU-006 | reverse complement strand
GCGCGCTTCCAGCGCCGCCCAGCGCGCATCCCGCCGCTCAGGAGCGTTCAGAGCCGACTCCACCCGCCGCGCCCAGGCTTCCATCTCGGGGCTGACCTCGCGGTTCGTCGGCCCACGCAGCTGCACGAGGTGGTAGGCCGTGTCGTACTCGACGTCCTCGCTCAGGCGCGGACGGTATTCGGCGGTGGCCTGCTCGCCCCGGCGCGCAAGGTGAAAGAGCCGTGTGCCGGCGACCGAGTCCTCCCAGTAACGCGGGCTGCCCGCGCAGTGGTGCATGCGCTGCCCTTCGTAGAGCAGCATCGTCGGCGTGACGAGCTCGACGGCTTCCCAGCCGTCTTCTTCCAGCCGGCCCAGCACTTCTGGCAGGTGAAGATCGGGCAGGTAGTCCTCCTTCTCCGGCCAGGGGCGCTGCCGATGCCAGCGGACCGAGGCATCGAGCAGGCCCAACAGCCCATGGCAGGCCACCCAGGCGGCGGCGAGGCGATGGATCTTGGGCCCATAGCGCCGAGCGAGGAGGGTGGCCGCCCGCCCGCGCGCGGCGGCCAGGAAGTCGTCGCAATCGGCCAGCGCCGTGTGGAGGTTGCCGTGGCGCTTGGCCGCTGCCTCCCAGGTGAGGTTCCAGCCCAGCCGAAAGGCGCCGCGGTGCACTTCGGGCACAGGCGGGGTGCTGGCGCGCTGCGCGTCGTCATCCTCATCCGCCACCGCGCCGATGAGCTGCAAATAGCCCGTCAGGTACGGCAACCAGCGCTCGAACGCCGCCACATCCGGGCGCTGGTTGTCGGGCAAGGCGTCGAGCACGGCAAGGCAGGCCCGCCGACGGGCCGCTTCGCGCCCTCCCCAGAAGGCGGCATTGACCGGCGCGCGCACGAGTCCGCGCGAGATGCCCCAGTGCGCGGCGAGCGCCCCGGCGAGATCCCGCCCCGCATCGATGGCTGCTTCCACGGCCACGTCCTTGTCACGCCAGGCGTGGCGCTTGCCATCGAAGACATTGGGCGAGTGATGCAGCGTCAAGAGCACCGGCGCCACCAGCGCCGGAAAGCGCATCAGCGCCTGCATGCGCCGCTCGCGCAAGAGCGGCGGCAGGGTGGCGAGCCGGTTGTAGTTGCGCACCGAGGCAAAGAAAACCTTCGGCGCGGGCTGCGGCGCCCGGCCATCGTGCCGGGTGACGGCCGGCGGCGTGGGCTCGCGCTCGAGCCACAGCAGCAGCCGCATCGCTTCGGCATCCAGCGTGGCGGCAAAGCGCTGGAAGTCGGCATCGAACCAGAACCCCGCATGCCAGCGCGAAGGATTGGGCAGCGCCGGCGCGGCATAGAGCACCTGCACAAAGCCCACGTCGGGAAGTTCCAGCTGGTAACGGTGGCCGCCGGCGTCGTCGGCAAGCGCCGCGACAATGGGCGCGATCACCGCATCCTCACCCAGCCGCGCTTGGCCTAGCCGCAGGGCGAGCACCCGGCCATCGGAGAGCGACAGCCACAGGCGCGGGTATTCATCCTCCGGCGCGAAGGTCCGCCCGGGCAACCACAGCCGCGCGCGCACGGCAGGCAGCGGCGCGGCGAACGTCGGCGCTGGCGGGACGGCAGGGGCATAGGAGACGAAATCTTCCATGCCCGCGATGATGCGGCGGACGGTGGCTCATGGTGTGAGCCTGACTTGCGTGTCAGCACGAAGGTGACAGCGGGCAGAGTTGCTTAGCCCATTTGCACCCCATAGGCCGCAAATGCAATCCGTCCGAGATGATCGTGGCGCAAAAAATTCATGCGAATGACGCGCAGCCGTAGCCGCTCGCCGATCTCCAATTTTGTGTGCAGGTCGTACGCACCATCCCATACATGGCCGATGCGCTGGCCCTGCCATGCGGCGGCCAATTTCCAGGGCAGATCAGCGGGGTCTTGATAGACCTCCAGCGGCTCTCCTTCGCGCAGTGTGCGCAACGCCTCCGGATTCTGGGTAAATACCGTGCCGATGACGCACACCGTCTCGCCGGGCCTGCGCCAGCGTTCTGCCGCCGCACGCAGCGAAGCACGTACACCGGGATGGTCAGGCAGCGGCTCGTCGGGCGTGAGCAGATAGGGTACGCCGCGTTGGCTGTCGAGATCGAAAGCTAGCACGTAGAGTCGGTCGCCCGGAAGAAAACCTGGGGCAAAGCCCATTTCCACGCGTAACGGGCCGTGTGCCCGCGTACGCACGCGCAGGATCGCCACCAGGTCGTAACGCCCCGCCACGGAGAAGACTTCGGAGATGCCTTTGAGATCGGCCAGCGTCTCGGCTACGGCGTTGATCTTGTTGCGCTCGCATTTGAGCAGCACGACTGCAGAAACCATAGTGCGTCCTCCTTGATGAGATGTTGAATGAAAGAGAAACGTGTTGCGTGTTGCTTGTTGCGTGATGTGTGTTGCGTGACGCGGAAGCGTCGCATGTAGGCGCCCCAGGCGCTTAGGTGACCGTGGCGCGCCCGCTGGAATGGCGCATGTAAATTCGTTCCTCCACCGCGCGTTGCAGTCGTTCGGCGGCAGCGTACACATCGATGAAGGAGGTGTAGAGTGGCGCCACGCCGAGCCGAATGTTGTCGGGCGCGCGAAAGTCGGGCAACACGCCCAGGTCATGGATCAGCGCCTGGTTGATGCGCCATCCCTCTGGATGGCCGAGCGAAATATGGGAACCGCGCCGTTCCGCCTGCCGCGGCGATTTGAGCGTGTATCCCAG
>NZ_JAAFGM010000008.1 GCF_012931985.1 Candidatus Roseilinea sp. NK_OTU-006 | reverse complement strand
TCAACCGTACAGGGTTGGGTGTATCGCGGCGCTGTGGAATTTGACGAGAGAGTGAAATCAACGCCAGATGCATCGAAGTGAGAAGACTGTATCCTGATACTCCTCGCCGCGCCAGGTCAGCGGCACCTAGCTCACCAACCGGCGCTTTGGATCATCCCGCCGTTCGCTGCGCACCGGCAACGCGCGCTATTACTCGCCGTTGTTCGGCCGCTTCCTCTCGCCGGACAGCATCGTGCCGCGGCCGGGCGACCCGTCCCACGGGGACTCCCTGCGGTCGCAGGCGCTCGACCGCTACGCCTAAGTCCTCAACAACCCGCTGAGATACACCGATCCGAGTGGGCACTTCGCTTACGATGTAACTGTGCGATCCTTTGCTCCCTTCGACGTGTTTGGTTTTATCTTTTACGGTGACAATCGAGGTTACTCCAGCGCTTGGGCCGCTTCCTACCGCACTGCATTGCAGATGCGCCTTGATACAGATAGGCAGACAGCTAGCGCGTCGGTCGATAACAGCGCGACGCATACCATATATGGCCAGAGTTCCCGAAATCTAGGTCGCGGTGGACTTTCAAGTCCAGCGACGTTTAGGCGGTCAGCGGATGGGTCACGCCACGAGGTGAGCGTTACTGCGGAATACCACGGCGCAAATGGATTCCTTCCGGTTGGAGGCCTAACGGAGATAGATACCTACGTCATCCTGGAGATGGTTGAGGACAAGCGAGCGGGGCAATTGCGTGTGAGAGGGAGTCTGGTGGGAGATAACTTTCCCGCCACCGAGGCGCTGATCAGAGACGCATCAGGGCAAACCGTGTTTTTGGGCATTGGGTTCTACGAGTCACAAGGCGGCGACCAAAACACTGGTCCGATGCTGGCTTTGCCAGGGGATAACCGCCGGCCGATTGCGCAGTTTGATCTGACGCTAACTTTGGACAACAAAGGAAACTTTACCGGGGTTGTAACAGGAGGCAAAAAGTATTCCGTAGCCGATTGGAACAGGAAATTCTCCAAGTGCAATCCTCATCGGCGTAGTTCATGTTGAGGGGCGAGATGGCAAGTTTTGCAAAACGAGTAGCTCTAACTGCAGTCGGGTTGTTGATAGCTTGGGAGATGCTAATCTACATCTACTTTCTAGTTACTAACTCGTCGCACACACAACCCGGTGATACCTATCCGCCGGCGATTGCGACACTGGTATCACTCGTCGTTTTAAACTTTATATGGCTTGGACCGACTTTCTTTGTGCTGTTCTGTAGTGGTGCGTGGCTGGCATCAACTGTGCTCTGGCTAGCAATTTATGCTCTTCGAGAGCAGCGCGTGGCATTGCCAGATGGTGAGACGCCTCAGGGATTTCACCATTGGTTTGGGCAGAAGCTACTAGGGCGAGTTGGATGGACGGCTGTGGGGCTCTTTCTAGCGGTTGAGCTTCTGCTCTATATCATCCCTTTGGTGTCAGAGTATCTCGGCGGCGGTCAAGTGCTGGATGCGGGCCATCCGGTCGAGTGGTTCTTTGCTTTCAACTTCTCTTGGCTTGGAGTAATTCCTTTTGTCGTGCTATTGGGTGGTGCTTGGTCGGCAGCGCTAGTCTTTTGGATGGCTGTTCTCAGCCTTGAGGAGCGACACAGAACATCTGGTATAGGCGATATGCCTCGATAGGCCTGGCCAGAACAAGATGTGTGAAAGGGAACCAGCTGGGCAGCGCGTCGCTGGTGACGAATGCGAGCGGTGGGGTGGTGTCGCAGAGCCGCTAGCGCGAAGCCTCCCTGTGGGACACGCCGTATGGTTCGGCGCGCCACGTTAGCGGCACGTGGCCGACGGATCGGCGGTTCACGGGGCAGCGGCTGGAGGGGAGTGTTGGGCTGTATGACTACAACGCGCGCTACTACTCGCCGCTGTTCGGGCGCTTCATCAGCGCGGATAGCATTGTGCCGGAGCCGGGCAACCCGCAGGCGCTCAACCGGTATGCGTATGTTTACAACAACCCGCTGAGATACACCGACCCCAGTGGGCATTGCGTGGCCGGTTTGGACACGGCCGTCTGCATTGCGGTCGGGCTGGCCCTTCTCAAGGCCGTGGATTACGGTTGGACGGCATGGGACGTCTATCAATCCGGTCGAACTCTCAGCGATCCCAATGCCTCTGACCTGGACCGACGCCTGGCGGAACTCAATATCATCCTGGCGCTCAGCCTGGAAGGTGGCGAGCCAGATGATATCCTGCCTGTGGCCGTGCCGGCCGACGATGTGGCCCGGCGGGGGCTGATTCGAACAGCACGCGAGGCGCTGGCTGCAGGGGACGAGACAGCGCTGCGCAACCTGCCCGATTGGCTGCGGCCTGTCGTGCGGGGGCTGGTGACCGAGGACCGGATACTGGCCGCTCTGGGCCGGCAGGGGCAGAAGCGGTTGATTGAGGGGCGGGTCGGCGATGAAATTGTCAAGACCCTTCCCGACTTTGTGGACGATGCGAACAAGATTGTGGGCGAGATCAAGGATGTGGCTGAACTGGGCTGGGAGAAGCAGATCCAGGCGCAGTATGAGTGGGCAAGGAGACACGGGTATACCTATCAGCTGATTATCCGAGAAAGTACAGTACTACGTGGTCGTTTGAGAGAGATATATGAAAGAGAACTCATAGATGTGAAATATATTGAGGAGATTTTGAAATGAAGAAAGGAAATGTGGAGAAGCCTGGTCCTGGTTTGAGGACATGGATCTACAGCCGAGCTACATTTGACACCGAGGAACGGGCACGAGAGATTGTGCGGTACCTGTTAAACCATCCTCAGTTTGCGCCAACTCACTTCGGCGAATACGAACCTCTGCATCGCCTAACCTCGGACCGAATGGAACAGGCGATTGCCATGGTTGTCAACCGTGCGGGTCAGGAGTTGGACTCTGAGCGCGTCTTCTCTATGGTCCTTTTCGAACGTAGACGCCGGCCTCGGTGTTCCTACACCCTGGAGTGGTCTAAATTGCCTCATGAGGCATTTGCAACAAGCGGTTACATAATCGACGAAGAATTCGTCCGAGAGCAAGGGCAGTTGGTACGGTGGTTGGATTTCGCTTTTGGGTTGTTAAGCTTTCATCAGGCCTGGTATGCGCTTTTGGCTTTAGGAGTCGAAACGCACAAGAAGAACTTCCTGGTGTGGCGAACACAACACCCACGAGCGAAGGACCCTGTGCGGGGTGTCACTACCATGCGGGGAGTGGGTGTCAAACTGGAGAAAGGTATTCCTGGCATCTATTGGGGGAACTACTTCGGCCCCTTCTACGTGGATTGGTTCGGACGGGAGAAGTTTGAGACGCTGCCCTGTGTGGAGAAGCGGTGGCTGGACACCGGCGGCATCTTCTTCACCACCGCTCCCACCCCTTTCGACTGGGACACACCCCAGGCTCGTCAACTGCAACAGGAGGTGAAGAAACATCTGGGGGCTGACGCCTTCTTCGACATGGAGACGGTACGCTGGCTGATCCGCGAGTTAGAACCCATTCCCGAAGCCATGAAGCCGGAGCAGTTCCAGCCCCCGCGCCGGCTCCCGGAGTTCCCCTTCACGGTGGAAGCGCCGAAGTATAAGGCGATTGAAGAAGAGATCGAGGACGCGCGGCGCTATTTCACCGGGCAGGGGTATGAGGAGGTGAGCGTCGAGGGGCGGACGATCACCTTTCGTGACGCTCGCGGCGGCATCCTGCGGGTGACGGTGGGAGCCGGCGGCACAGTGGCATACCAGCCGAAGTAGCAGGATCGGTGTAGCCATCCCATCCTACAATCCGTTCGGGGTCGCTTCCTCTGGCCCGATACTATCGTGCCCGAGCCAGGCAACCCCTAGGCGCTGAACCGGTATGCCTACGTTTACAACAACCCGCTGCGATATAACGATCCTAGCGGCCACATCCCCCTGGACTGGCTGATTGACGGCCTCAGCGTTTCCCTCTCCGCCGCCCAGTTTGCGGCTGACCCCACCTGGGAAAACGCAGGCTGGCTGGCGCTCGATATTGCCCTGGCGGTCGTTCCCTACGTGCCGGCAGGCGTCGGGCTGGTCCGGGGCGCGGCCAAGGCGGCCAAGGTGGCCGTGGAGGCGGCCAGCCACGCCGATGAGGCAAAGGATGCGCTGAGGGCGGCAGAACAAACAGTAAACGCAGTGCGAGGCGTAGAAAGTGCTACGCAAGCTGCCAAAGGAGCCTCCGAATTACCAAGACGTTTTAGTCGTTATATGTCCAGGTCTGAACTGGAAGCAGTGCAAGAAACGGGCTTGCTTCGCAGCGGTCGTCCTGGAGATTCATATTTCACCACAAATAAATTCAGAACCGTTCGAAGTGCAGAAGAGAAGTTAGCGTTACCACGGTCGCCTGAGGTGCGGTTAGATTTTGAAATTACTGGCCAACCGACGATCTACGGTCCTCGCAAGGTGGCGCCAGCCTTTGGAAAACCCGGAGGTGGGATAGAATATTGGAGTCCTGATCCAGTTAGGGTAAGAATTATTAGATGGCGCGATCTGAAATGACAGCCTTAAGGTTCAGGAGATATCATATGCTTCCGACTCAAGATATAGTAATCGAACTGACGATTAGTGAACCGCCGGACATTTGTCAGGTGCTAGAAGGAAAAATCGTTCGTCCGATCAGGCCGTTGGAGGAAGAGGATTTGTATTACCTTTTTCGGGTTGTGGGAGGCAAGTGGTTAGTCATTAAACCGAGGTACGAGGAGGAGCGAGTTGAGGAAGTTTATCTGGGTAAGCGAGTTCAAGTCGTCGTAGCCGCTATAACAGATCAAGATGTGATTCATAGTGATACATTTCGTATAAATCAGGTCAATTACTTTGGTATTGGCGCTATAACCAAGGCAGAGGCTCGGTAACCCTCCGTTCTCTGATATCTTCCCTTGTTACTAAGCGCTGTGACAGGGCCGTGGGCCCCTACGACTACAACTACCGGGTGCGGTTCTACAATCCGGCCCTGCGCTATGCTCCCCGTAGCCGGACTCCCTGCCCCCGTGTCGGAGGCTGTCCCCCTGCAAGGGGGACTGGGGGTGCCGGAGCCGGGCAACCCGCAGGCGCTCAATCGCTACGCCTACGTTTACAACAACCCGCTGAAGTACACCGACCCGTCAGGACACTGGGTCGAGAGCGCGATTGACCTCGCCTTCATCGCCTATGACCTCCGGGACATCTCCCAAAACGGGCTGAACTGGGAAAACGGCCTCTCGCTCGCCGCCGATGTCGCCGGCCTGCTGTTGCCGCTTGCCACTGGCGGCGGCCTGGCCGTGCGCGCCGCTTTCCACGCCGATGACGCCGCCAAGGCCCTGACCCACCTGGACGATTTGGCCCGAGCCGCCAATGCGGTTGATAACACTACCGAAGCTCTCACACATGTAGATGACTTGGCCAATAGCGCACAAGTGCTAGATGAAATACCGAGAGACCTGTATGCCTTTGGAAATACACAAGGACCACGACCGCCTAGACCAGGTAAGGATGTTTTTCCGGACGCATTAGGCCAGATAGGTCCGGAAAGCCCTCCTTTCCCGAATGGGGCATCAGCTTTTGGTGATCCTAAAGCGGCTCCGCTAACCGGGCATTTCCACCGATTACCGAAAGGAACACACCTCCCTGACGGAATAAAGGTGGTTGCCGACGGTGCTGATGTTAATCCTCGCAGCCCGCATCCTCGAACACATCACACTATTGATCCGTCAAAGCCGATGCCGTATAATGATTTCGTCGAAAAATTCATGAAACTTCCATGGGAATACGTAGGCAAGAAATGAGCCAACTCTCTTCACTAATTTCCGTTGCGGTTTGGCGCAATTTGGTGGAGAAGCATCATTCGGGAAACGATGATGATTTCGCCGAGTCGATAAGCCGTTTCTTGGCGAACGACATTGATCGAGTCGCTGTGATGAAACAAGCGCTCAGAGGCAAGGATAGGGCCACAGCCGTTTATGTGCTTCCACGATTGCCAGTATCAGAGCTTCAAGAGCTATTTGAAGAGTTGGTTTTCCTGGCGAGTTTTTCTCATGGCGCAGTGCAGGCTGTAAGAAATGTAATACTGTCCCTTCCTCGCGAATGGATTTTGGATCGTATCGAAGATGCGGCGGAGCCGTTGCTAGTGAATGGAACATACGATGAGTATAGGCGACTCTTGGAGTTGTACATGGATATGGATCGCCATAGAGCAAAGAAACTTGCACTCAGGGCCGCTGCCAGCCATGACAACGACATCAAGGAAACTGGAGAAGACTTTCTGAGGCGATTAGGAGAAACTGAAAGACCAGACGAAGCCACATGAAGGCTGCTGCTTTGTCCAACACGAAATGATGGTTTTGGGAGTGGAAATAAACTGAGCCTCAGGGCTGCCAGGCAGCGGCGCGCATCCCAAGGCCCGCGGCCTGGCGCGGCCCGCCGCCCAGACCGGCCCCTCCGCCCCGCCCGCCAACACCACCTACCGCCTGTACTACTACGCCGCCGGCCGCCCCATCGCCCTGCGCGTCCTGCCGCCCGGCAATAGCACCGGCACGCTCTACTTCCTGCACCAGGATCACCTGGGCAGCACCAGCGTCGTCACCAATCTCAGTGGTTCCGTGGTGGCCAGGCAGTGGTATTATCCGTATGGCGCGGTGCGCGCCAGCGTGGGCACGCTGCCCACGGACATCACCTTCACCGGGCAGCGCAGCGATGCGACCGGGCTGTACTTTTACAACGCCCGCTACTACTCGCCGCTCATTGGGCGCTTCATCTCGGCGGATAGCATTGTGCCAGAGGCAGGGAATCCGCAGGCGCTGAACCGGTATATGTTCGTCTATGGCAATCCACTGAAATACACCGACCCCAGCGGGCACGATCCGTGTACGGGGATTCCTGGAACCTATATGCCCGATTGCGGGGTGGATGGCTGGGGGCTGAAGCCGCAGGCCATTCGTAGGCCAATCAGGGGTCTAACCCAGGATGGAAAAGCCGGCTATGCCGGAATCTCTACGCTGGCCGCGCAAACCGGCGCCTGGTGGGGCGATAATTTGAGCGCTCAAGAAGCCGTTGCCATTACGCTGCGCTTCGAAGCATCAATCATCATGTACAAAACCAGGGGGCAATGGTCCATGCCGTCAGCCGCCATGGAAGCAATGACGCGCAAGTGGAATCAGTTCTGCTCCGACGGCGCCTGGAGCGCTTCATGCTACAACGGCTTCTGGGGATACTATCAACCCATCCGGGATGCAGCAACCAGTCGAGATAAACTCCAAAACATACTCGATGCTAATCTTTACAATTCCAAGCTGTACGGCGATGTGTTTATCAGATTAGCCGGTGATGTAATAAACAACCCGGCCCTGGGAGGACAACGGGCTGACAGGCCGAGCGAATGGGTCACTCTCTTCAAAAGCAACGGCGACACTTACAATAGAGCACTTCAATTGACAATGGGCCCGGCAAGCACTCAAGCCTTCTACATCTACAACTACCCGAGTGGTAATCCGCCCCCTATTTTCCTGATCTTGTCTCCTGATCAACAGAAGAACCTGTGCGGTGGCAGCCGCTGTAATCTGACACAGAGCAGATGATGAGCGAGGGCATGATGAAACACAAGAACCTATTCCTGGGGTTGCTCGGTGGCCTGATGCTATTCTCGGCTTGCAGGCCTGTCGCTCTACCCACTCCTGTGAGCACCATCGCACCAGCACCCACCGTGACAGAGATATCGCCTGAGCCCACGAGCACCCCGGCGGCTCCCCCTTCACCACCTCCAAGCCCGGCCACCTTGGAAGCAAGCCCAGCCGCTACCACCATGCAAAGCGCGTGCCCGGCTCTTCAGACCGGCCCGCAAGAGACCATTCTCCAACAGGGCAGCTTATTGTTTGAAGAAGTGGGTACACCCGCGAAGCTGTGGGCGTTTACTGCCGGCCACCAATCGCCCAACACTGTGTTTAGTTTCGAAGGAGGTTTTGCCTCGCTGGATTCAGAAGGACGACGCGTGGCCTTTATGGAGCTTAGGGAGGAGAAGGCCCTAGCCATCTATGATCTGCAGACCGGTGAGAAATCCCTGTGGCCCTGGGCAGAGGAATGGAAAGCCGTGTCTCGCTGGACCCGGGACGGCAGGGTAAAGCTGTGGGTGAGTTATGAACGGCAGGGAAGTATTGGCGAGACGTCAGTATTTGCTTTATTCGACCCTTCAAATGGTACTGTGATAACGGTGAAGGAGGAATTGGACCTGCCTGGCTACACCTTCGAAAGCAACAACCCTTGGGGCGGTTACGTGTCGTTGAACGGAGCCGGGAATTTGGCGGTTTATACTGCCTGGGCTATCTCGGGCGCTTTAGAGTTCGAAGTGATATTACGTGACATCTCAAAAGGCACTGACCTGTGGAGATATGCAGGTGGCAAGCCTTTTGCAGGACCGGCAGCCTGGTCGCCCGATGATTCGAAAGTGGCATTCGCCTTGGTCTCCGAGTCGGAAAATCATACTCGGATAGTTAGCCTGACAAGCGATGGCAGGAACTTATCTGAGCTGACTCATTTTCCTCCGACAGACCTTGTGGACATTCTGAGCTGGTCTCTGGATGGGAAATACCTGTTGGTGAGTCTGTTTGAAGGCCCACAAGGCGGTCCGAGCTTCGTGCTGAATACGCTGACAGGCGAGATCAGAGAAGTCTGCGACCCGAAAGTTACGTTCTATAGGGCAAGATGGGTTTCTGTGGCAGGTCGGAATTTGCTGGTCTATCTTGTGTACCGGCAGGACGAAACCGGCGAGCTCAGGCTGCTGGATGTCGACTCGTGGCAGGCGGAAGTATTGAGCACCGTGAACATTCCATATCAGATTGATATGCTGGGCTGGACGCCGGTTGAGTTCCCGTAAGAGGCCGATATTCGCGGCTGATTGCTCTCTCGCCGAGATCGAGAGCAACGGCACCGTCAACCTGTGGCGCGTGGATAACTTCACCCTGCTCGGCTCGGCCACCATCCCCGCCTTCAGTCTGAACACCTGGTATACGCTTGCCCTGCGCGCGGACGGCTCAGCCCTCAGCGTCGAAGTCAACGGCAGCCCCGTCATCGGCCCGGTGACCGACAGCGCCTTCGCCACCGGCCACGCCGGCCTGTGGTCGTATCAGCCCGCCAGCGCCGGCAGCCACCGCTTCGACAACTTCAGCGTCACCGTGCTCGGCGGCGGCGCGCACCCCAAGGCCCGCGGCCTGGCGCGGCCCGTCGCCCAGACCGGCCCCTCCGCCCCGCCCGCCAACACCACCTGGCGCCTGTACTACCATGCCACTGGCCGCCCTATCGCCCTGGGCGTCCTGCCGCCCGGCAATAGCACCGGCACGCTCTACTTCCTGCACGCCGATCATCTTGGCTCCCTCAGGCCATCACTGATCTCAGTGGTTCCGTGATCGCGCGGCAGTGGTATCATCCCTATGGCAGCGTGCGGGCGGCGCAGGGCGCGCTGCCCACCCGCCGCGCCTACACCGGTCAGCTCGCGGACGAGACTGGGCTGTACTTTTACAACGCGCGCTACTACTCGCCGCTGTTCGGGCGCTTCATCAGCGCCGATAGCATCGTCCCCGAGCCGGGCAACCCGCAAAGCCTGAATCGGTACAGCTACGTCCTCAACAACCCGCTCAAATACACCGACCCGTCCGGGCATGCTGAGAAAGATCCTTTCAAGCGCTTCCTATGCGACTGGGCGCCGCAGCTCTGCCAACCCAGCACGCCCCCGTTGCTGAACGAGCAGCAAGCCGGCCAGGCGCCCTCGGCGCAGCAAACGCCGGTGATGCTGAACGACGGCACGCAGGTGCCCCTGTTTGCCGCCAAGCGCGAGGGGGAGGGAGAAGGTAAAGGCGGCGGGATCGGCGGGCTGATCGGGTCGTTACTGCGACTGTTGGGCGGCGGGAGGCGCCGGCAAGGCCGCGCAGGAGTTATCTAAAGACGGCGATCCGACGAATGAAGCTGTAGCCATTGAACGTCAAATTCGCCAGTTAGAGAAAGGAATCCGGTCCCTAAGGGACCGGATTACCGAGCACCAAGCTAAACTTGAAGCATATATGAAAGACCCCGACGCTTATGACAATAGGGGATTGCTCAAGAACGCACCAACACTCGAGATTAGAGAACGTATCATCAACACGCGTATCAAGGAGTTGCAAAGGGAAATTGCGAACTTCCAGAGAGAATTATCGAAGAAACAAGCACAGATCAATGAGCTGCGGAGACAAGTCAATGAGTAGTGATGCGACATTGAAAATACCTATAGCTAAACTTCGTGAGGCTGCTGATAAATTATTTACACATCTGGAAGATCAGGGCATCTCGAGTGTCGAGTTAGACGTTGATTACTACTGGACGATTCCCTCCGACCAACTCTATGATCCATATCAGCAACCAACTGAATTTGGGTTGGGTCAGTTGTCTGATGACTGGTCAGAAATGGAGAAGATAATCAACAATACCCGCGAGCCGATCAGTTACTGCTTTGTGTGGTTAGCAACCATACTGCGGGCTATTGGTGAAAAGCTTGTAGTTTGACAACTGTCGAATAGTCCTTGCAACACGCAACAGCAATGGGGTGTATTGGCTGCACGGTGGCCACCTAGGCAGCGCGTCGCTGGTGACGAACGCCAGCGGTGGCGCGCACTTGCAAAGCCGCTAGTGCTCAGCCTCCCTGTGGGACACGCCGTATGGTTCGGCGTGCCACGTTAGCGGCACGTGGTTGACGGATCGGCGGTTCATCCCGCCGTTCGCTACGCTTACGCGGGACGTGGCCGCGGGGCAGCGTTTGGAAGGCAGTGTCGGCCTCTATGATTACAACGCGCGCTATTACTCGCCGTTGTTCGGGCGCTTCCTCTCGCCGGACAGCATTGTGCCCAACCCCGCCAATCCGCAAGACTTCAACCGCTACGCCTACGTCCGCAACAACCCGCTGAGATACACCGATCCGAGTGGGCATGATCCACTAGACGCAGCATGGGAAGCTGATTTCCGAAGGGCACATAAACGTGATCCAAATGATCAAGATCGACGAGATCGTCTATTTTCTGTGATTCATCGGGGGAGCGGTGTAAATGGTTCTTGGACAAATGCAGATTGGGCCAGGTACGGTGCCAACAGGGATGCATACTGGACCGGTGCTTTGCGGTGGGATTCCGAATCTCAGACAGGAATAGATAGTTTTGCGACACACATTGATCGACTGTCTGCATGGTACCGACCGGGTGAGGAGAGCCAGTTCGTGATGGCGGTGGGATTGGTATGGGGTGGGATTCCTTACACCAACCAATTTGCCGGTGCAGCAGCAATGGCGAACCCTGGCGCGGTCTGGGCTGTCAATCCGCCATTGCATGAGTCCAATGCTAATTGGCAAGCAGATTTGATAGATGCAGGAGAAAGAAATCAAGCACATCACTGGGCAGGTTTCTTTTACATGGGCTTCTTTTACGAAACCTGGGTGGGCTACGCAGTGAATAGATTGCGTGACTTCGATAACACACCGGATATTATTGTAGGTGACGTGGGTGTGAATCATGGGCGGATGCTCGGTGCAGGCATCGTAAACTTGTCGGAAGTGGGCGACTTGATCCGTCAGAGTTTTGACGCTCGCCCTGCAGTTTGGGGACTGAACTCACCGGGCTCAAGAAGTCTCAGTGTCTTTCATCACATTCCATGAAAGCGACTCTCCGAATATGGCTGATGATATGCATCGGGCTGCTAGCTGGGTGCCTGATAGGTGTAGCGTTGCTTTCTGAATTCCTGCGTCGGCCAGCGATAATGCCGATGCCTGAGCCGCCACTGCCAGCAGAATTGACCAAACTGCCACAAACTGCAAGAGTTAAATGTTTGGGGGAAGACCCGACAGAGGTGCTGGTCAATGTCTGGGAGCTACCAGCTGTTGAGCCGGGTGACAAGAACAGTGCATATCAAGGCTATACTGGAGAAGCGAAAGGTGTTATTAAGGGATGTGAAGTAATCACTGTTAAGAAGGCGGTTTGGTCTCCCTGGAGTCGCAACTGGTATCTTTTTATTGAGTCTTCAACCGTACAGGGTTGGGTGTATCGCGGCGCTGTGGAATTTGACGAGAGAGTGAAATCAACGCCAGATGCATCGAAGTGAGAAGACTGTATCCTGATACTCCTCGCCGCGCCAGGTCAGCGGCACCCAGCTCACCAACCGGCGCTTTGGATCATCCCGCCGTTCGCTGCGCACCGGCAACGCGCGCTATTACTCGCCGTTGTTCGGCCGCTTCCTCTCGCCGGACAGCATCGTGCCGCGGCCGGACGACCCGTCCCACGGGGACTCCCTGCGGTCGCAGGCGCTCAACCGCTACGCCTACGTCCGCAACAACCCGCTGAGATACACCGACCCAACAGGGCACCAAGCCGACGAGGTCTGCCAGGTGCTCAGTTGCCTGAGCAACGAGCAGAAAGCCCAACTGCAACGCCGGCTGGAATCCACCCGGCTGGGGCGCGCCTGTTCAACAAGCTACGCGCCAAAGAGATCGACCTGTTGCAACAGGTGACGATTGCCGTGATGCCCCGGCCTTCCGGCGGGATCAGCCTGCCGCTGGCGTCCGGCCACTTCGGCAGTGATGTAAACTGGCAATCTCAGCGGAGTGGCCACTTGATCATTGTCCCACCGTCGGCGAACGAACGAGACCGATTGGCAGATGCAAACTGGGTGGCGCTGGTAGGGCATGAGTTGTTCCATGCCTTCCAACGGGAGGTGGCGCACGAGCTGCCGGAGCACGCGCATCGCGACCGCGAGTTCACCACCAAGCAGTTCGAACGCGAGGCGTATATCTTCCAGTATTCGGTCTTCCTTGAGCTGACCCATGGTGCGACTGATATAGAAATGACAAAAGCACGAGAACGAGCAGCTTTATCGCTGGCGGCTTTGACCACCGACGTAAACAAAGCCAAAGAATGGTTCAATGATATGAATAATCCTGTTTACCAAGTTGCTCGAGACGACTTGCGAAGCGACTGGGGTGGGGCAATGACCGCCTTATTCAAACCACCGCGCATGAAATAGCACAGCGCAGTGCAAAGGTGAAATCGATATGGTGAAACGACCGCCATTTCTACGCGAAATATCTTTGTTGATCCTCGCTGCAGCCGTTGCCGGATGCTTGCGTCCAGTTAACGAGCTTGGCACGGTGCACACACCAGCGCCGACGCCGTTGGAGGCAGAACGTCAGGAGCGCCTATCCCTCGAGACGCTGAAGGACCTAATCGTGCCCAGGGAATGTGTCAGAGAGATGGCGTTGCGCATGTTTGAAGTTATCACGCTAGATCTGTCCCCGAATGGCGAATGGCTGGTTGGCAACGGCAAGAGTGGGTTGTCTCTGGGCACGCCGCATCCGTTCGTTTTCTTCTACAACCCAGAGACGGGAGAGTCGCGAATTCTGCCAAGCAGTGTCCCAAGCGATACTGTTAGCGAATTGAATTACTCCGGCGTAGAAATCCAGTGGGATGGGAAGATGGTGGGGATATATTACAACTCTATACGACCTGGTAGAGACAAGCTCTATCACCTGCGGTTATCCGATGGGCGTGTGAAGGAGTTACAGGTTTGCTCGCATCCTAACTGCAGCATAGACATAGAAGAGCCACTCGGGCTGGTTGCTTGCATATGCGCTATTGATCGCGGACATACCATACAGGGTGAGTTGGAAGTATGGCGTTGGGATGGCAAAACCAGTTCGGAGCTATTAGTTACATTGCCTGTTCCGCGCGGAGCGGGCGCTGTGGAGTTGTCACCAACAGGGAAGCGTGCCTCGTTCTTGACACGGGGAAAGAGTGAGAAAGACGAGAAAGGATATAGCCAGCTAACCTGGGTCAAGCACTTTGTAGATTTAGCAAGTCGCAGAGTGATTACCCTGGGTCAAGGTGATTTCGATGATATGAATTCATGGTTGACCGACGATGTTGTGCTGAGGCCCGATCCGAAGTCGCTTAGGGTGTGGAGGTATGATCTTGAGTCGAACAACCAAGAGGTATTCGTAGAGTTTGCCCCCGATGCACTCGCCGAATCTGAGCAGCGGCGTAGGAGTGGGTCTAAGTACAACGGAATAACGACCGCAATGGTGGCAGGAAGAAACAGACAATACCTGCTCTTCGTGCCCCAAGTTGACAGGGTATCGAGCACGCTGCATGTAGCTGATCTAGGATGCGCGCTTGAAAAGACGAGAGTCGGTATAAGAGGATATGCAACAAGGCCGTAGGTAGCACGCCTGCCGGTGCTGAATACGAGTGGTGGATTGTGGCAGAGGCGCGCTAGTGCGAAGCCTCTCTTCTGTGGGACACGCCGTATGGTTCGGCGCGCCACGTTAGCGGCACGTGGCCAACGGATCGGCGGTTCATCCCGCGGTTCGCTGTGCTCACTCGGGACGTGGCCGCCGGCCAGCGGCTGGAAGCCAGTGTTGGGCTGTACGACTATCCCCCGCAGGGACCTCCGCTGCGCGCCGGCAACGCGCGCTACTACTCGCCGCTGTTGGCCCGCTTCCTCTCGCCGGCAGCATCGTGCCGCGGCCGGACGATCCGTCCCACGGGGACTCCCTGCGGTCGCAGGCGCTCAATCGCTACGCCTACGTTTACAACAACCCGCTGAGATACACCGATCCGAGTGGGCATAAGCCTCAGCAACAAGGTGATCCGCGCTGCCTTCGAATCAACTGCAAACCCTACGTTGAAGGCGGGGGCAACATCGTCTTTAACCCCGCTTCCGGGGAATATGTCAATCACGGCGCGCCGAGATACACTCCACCATCGCGACAATTGCCCGCGCCCAAATCGGCCAATGCGCCGCAGCTGCCTTCTGCAGGACAAAGCTCAGCATCGGCTTCGCGACGGCCAGATTTCTACGTCAAGCCCGACGGTCAAGCCGTGCATTCGACCATGTATCGCTATGCTCATTCAGCATTACCACGGACTCAGGAGATCATTGAGACAAAAGTTCTACCGGCGCGTGAAGACGGCTGGTATGTCACGCCGGCAAAGTTTGAGACGGCTTCCGCAGCGCGTGCAGGTTTGCAGATCAATCCAAGCTGGAACGATGCCGCTGTGCGCTTGCAGTTCGACACGCTACAAGTTGCCGGCAAGCTCGAGGTGCCAAGGTCGCTTGGCGGCAAGGGAGCGGCTCCGGAGCCGATCACGGTTAGCTATCCGGAATATGGTCCGGGTGGATATCCTCAATACATCATTAGAAACACGGATGTGTATGTGGACACGGTGAGTTTGTTAGGTCCATAGAGAGGAGTGAGGATCCATGGACGACAAAGAATATGTGGAATGGATGAAGCGTCAATTCAAGCAGCGGCCAGACCCTCGATTGTCCACTCTGGTAGAACGCCTTGAGAGGCTAGCATCCGAAGACCGATATGAGGAAGCCAAGCGACTCATATCTGAGCTAATCGCACTCGATGAAAGGTTAACGTTGGAGGACATGCTAACGCTCACAGGAGAGGTAGCGGCCTTACAAGCCATCCATGAAGTAATCCGAGCGAAAGCTTATCGAGGTGCCGCCTACGACGTAGACAGACTAATCAGAGAAGGCAAATGGCAACCTAACAAAGAGCAGGAAGAGCTTATACGACGATTCGGGCAGTACTTTGCAGGATAAGTATTTCTTGTGTGACGCGGCCTCTTGCGAACAAGCTAGAGCACTCGGAGCGCCGACACACTGACCACCGACCGGCGGTTCATCCTGCCGTTCGCTGCGCTCACGCGGGACGTGGCCGCCGGCCAGCGTTTGGAAGGCAGTGTCGGCCTCTATGATTACAACGCGCGCTACTACTCGCCGCTGTTGGCCCGCTTCCTCTCGCCGGACAGCAGCGTGCCGCGGCCGGACGACCCGTCCCACGGGGACTCCCTGCGGTCGCAGGCGCTCGACCGCTACGCCTAAGTCCTCAACAACCCGCTGAGATACACCGATCCGAGTGGGCATACGCCATGTCCAAGAGATGGCGATAGCGGACTGTCCGGCGCCACTGAAGCGAATACCGCTGCGGGCCAGTCCGCACTTCCCCATTTTGAAATGCTCCCTAGGTGTTTGCCGGCACCGGTCGTACAATGCCCAGCACAATGCACCTATGAAGAAGTTGCACAAGAACGTGTTCTATCACACCACCGCCGGCGGCCTGAACGTGGGATGCGTGATCGGCGAGGACGCCGTCGTCTGCGTTGATCTGCCGCCCGATCCTTCTGAGGCGCGCGCCTGGCGGGCACAAGTGGCCGAACTGAGTGACAAGCCGATCCGCGCTGTCGTCTTTACTGCATCGGATCGGATGAGCGCCGAGTCGCTTGCGGCGGTGGGCGCGCCAACGGCGGTCGTGCATGACGCTGCCTTGGCGCCGTCTGTTGTCCAGGCCGAGCCGGCGCCCGCTCAGCCGTTCGAGTCGCCCCCATCAGTGGCGAGGGGGTGCAACGACGCGCCGCAGCTCACCTTCAGCGACTCGATCAGTATCGTGCTGGGTATGAAGCATGTGACCTTCGTGGACGTCACCTTTCAAGGCGGCTATTCACCCGACGCGTGCTTCGTCACGGTACGCGACTCCGGCATCGTCTTCGCCGGCGATCATGTGGCCGTCGGCCAACCGCCTCATCTGGCGCAGGCGAACCTCGAACGTTGGCTCGCGGTCCTAGCTGCGCTGAAGAAGACCCGCACGATCACGACGCTGGTGCCTGGGCGCGGGCCGGCGGGCGAGCCGGCCGAGGCCGTAGATGCCACGCTCGACTACATCAAGGCCGCCACAGTGCGCGTCAGGGCGCTCGCGCGCGCCCGCCGCAGCCGTTCCGAAGTGGGCGCGCTCGTGCCCGACTTGATGATGCTCTATGCGCCGAAGATCGCCCGTAGCAAGGCGTCGCCGGCCTATGACGTGTTGGCGCACGAAATGCGCGCCGGCTTGGAGCGCCTGTACGATGAGCTCCAAACGAAAGGCGAATAGGGGATAACGCAGCGCGGCTTGCATCGGCAGGTCGCGCTCTGGCCTTGCACAAACCAATGATCACCATCGTGGGCAGCTTGAATATGGACCTGATCGTCCGCGTGCCGCGCTTCCCCATGCCTGGCGAGGCGATTCATGGCAACGATCTACAGACGGCCTGTGGGGGCAAAGGCGCCAATCAGGCCTACGCGGTCGCGCGCATGGGTCATCCGGCGTGCATGATCGGTTGCGTCGGCTCGGACACATTCGGCGAAGCGATGCTCGCTAACTTGCGCGCGGTAGGCGTGGACACACAAGGCGTGATCCACCGGGCCGGCAGCGCCAGCGGCACGGCCATGATCCTCGTGCATGACGCGACAGGGCAAAATGAAATCGTCGTGGCTGCCGGCGCAAATCGCACGTTGACCTTGGCCGACGTGCACGCAGCCGCAGATCGTCTGATTCAGGCCGACGCTGTGATCGCACAGTTGGAGACCAGCTTGGCGGCTACCGAAGCCGCGATGGCTATCGCGCGCCGAGCCGGGCGACTGAGCATCCTCAATCCGGCCCCTTTTGCTCCGCTCGACGATGCGCTGCTGGAATGGTGCGACTACCTCATCCCCAACGAGGCTGAGGCCAGCCAGTTGGCCGGCGTTGAAGTACGCGGCCTGGAAGGTGCGGCCGCGGCAGCCCAAGCGTTGCGACTGCGCGGCGCGCGCAACGTGCTGGTGACGCTGGGCGAAAACGGGGTGTGGGTGGATGCCGAGACTTGGCGCGGCCACGTGCCGGCCTTTCCCGTCGCAGCAGTAGATACCGTGGCAGCGGGCGACACGTTCATCGGCGCATTCGCGACACGGCTGGTCGAAGGCGCGCCTGTGCGCGAGGCCGCGCAGTTTGGCTGCGCGGCCGCAGCCATTGCCGTCACCCGGCCAGGCGCGCAGCCCAGCATCCCGAGCCGCGCGGAGGTCGAGTCTTTCTTGCGCGCGCATAGCGCTTGAAAGCCGTTGCCGAAATAAAAAGGCTCCCGCACGTGCGGGAGCCTTTCGATCGCGAATGTTGCAGTGTCTTATGCGCTCTGGCGCTGTCGCTGTTCCAGGTAGGCGACCGCTTCACCAATCGTGGTAATCTTCTGAGCGTCTTCGTCGGAAATCTCGCCGCCGAATTCCTCTTCGAATGCCATGATAAGCTCAACGAGATCGAGCGAGTCCGCCTCAAGGTCTTCGCGGAACCTTGCCTCCATGGTGACCTTCTCGGGCGCAACGCCGAGCAGTTTGACAGTAAGCGCCTTGACGCGTTCGAATGTGGACTGGTCTGACATTAATCTATATCCTCCTGTGGTGATCCATTGGGCATTTTAATCTATCCCTATGTCCCTGAAACACCGCTGGCAGAAAGGGGTTACGGAATCGCGCTATGACGGATGAACGACGCGCAGAGGTGAGCGCGCGCGAGGGACATCAGTTGGAAACGCGCAAAGCCGATCACATTCGCATTAACCTGGATGAGAATGTCGCTTCGCGCTTGACCAGCGGCCTGGAGCGCTACCGCTTTATGCACCAAGCGCTGCCCGAGATAGACGCGCGCGAAATAGACATGGGCGTAACGTTGTTTGGGCGGCGGCTGGGCGCGCCTTTGCTCATCTCGTGCATGACCGGCGGCACGGAGCAGGCGCGTACGATCAACCGCAACCTGGCGATTGCGGCGCAGCAAGCGCGCATCCCCATGGGGCTTGGCTCTACGCGCGCTGCTGTCGTCCGACCCGAACTGGCCGACACCTTCCAGGTGCGCGATGTCGCGCCGGATATTCTCCTCTTTGCGAACATTGGCGCAGTGCAGCTCAACTATGGGTTCAATATTGATGATTGCCGGCGCGCCGTAGCGCTGACCGGCGCCGATGCCCTGGTCTTGCACCTAAACCCGCTGCAGGAGATCCTGCAACCGGAAGGTGATGTGAATTGGGGCGGTTTACTCGAAAGGATCGAGCGGGTCGCGCGCGCCCTGCAGGCCGATGGCATCCCGGTCATCGCCAAAGAGGTCGGCTGGGGGATCTCTCCTCGCGTTGCGCGCGACTTGGCCAACGCCGGTGTGGCCGCGATTGATGTGGCCGGCGCCGGCGGCACATCGTGGAGCCAGGTTGAGATGTTCCGCGCGCGGAATGACGTGCAGCGCCGCATCGCCGAGGCTTTCGTAGATTGGGGCATCCCCACGGCTGATTCGATTCGCTACGTGCGCGAGGCCGCGCCGGACGTGGTCATCTTCGCCAGCGGCGGTTTGAAGAACGGCGTGGATGGCGCAAAGTGCCTGGCGCTGGGCGCCACGTTGTTCGGCATGGCCCGCCCGTTTCTGCGCGCGGCCACCATCTCCCCAGAGGCGGTCGGCGATGAGATCGCCGTGATCCTCGGCCAGCTCCGCGCCGCGATGTTGTGCGCCGGCGCGCGCGACCTGGTCGCGCTGCGCAAAGTCGAGCTGATCCGCATGTGAAATGGCGCGCCGCACACGCCGATCGAGCGTCGCCATGCGATACACTACGCTACGGCCATGTTGATCCTGGATGCCATCCGCGCCTATGTCGAACCCATCGAGCAGCGCGTTCATCTGGGCGAGGTCTTTCAGGACGGCGCGGACAGCGCGGAATACCAGCACGCTTTTATCACTCACGTCCTCCGGCCAATGTTGCCCTTGCGCTATGGCCTGGAACGAGGCAAGGCGTTCTCAATAGACGACGTGACCACGCGCGAAGACAGCATCTTGATCTACGACGCGATCTTCGCCTTGCCGATGGGGCGGTTGCTGCCGTGCGAGGGGGTGTATGCGATGTGCGAGGTCGCGCCGCGTCTCGATCAGGAGACGTTCGCCGAACGTCTGCAGAATGTGGCCTCGCTCAAGCGCTTGCATCGCAGTAAGGCGACGGCCCATGACGTGACGCCGATACACCACCTGGGCGTGTTCGGCGCGCGCTACGCGCAACTCTCCGACGACAAGCTCAACCCCTATCTGGGCTACATCTTTGCGGCGGAGGCGATCGCGCCGGATGTGTTGTTGCAGCGTCTGAACAGTTTGATCGAGGAGGATGTCATCCGGCCAGAACACACGCCCGACACCATCGTATGCTTCCGCGATCGTTGGATAATCACGCGCCAAACCCGCACGGGCGACATCGCCGTGCCCCGCAGCAGCTTCGCTAAGTTTGGCCTATGGCGACCGGATTCGCATTTGATGCCGTTGCTCTACGTGTTGCTCAATGCCAGCCTATCGCAGATCCAGTTGCGCAACCCCGACCTGCTGCGGCCGCTGGCGGCGCTGACGAAGTATAAGCCGGCGCGGCCCAATGGACGCTGAAATCCGGCCAGGCGCTACTGCGTCGGTGCTTGCACCAGCTTGGCGGCTACGTCGCGCATGATCGAGCCGTCGGGGTTGAGCACGCGCGCCTTGAACTGCCAATCGCCGTCGTTCGTGTCAATCTTCAGCAACAGCGCGTTGTAGCCCCGCTTCAGCTCGATCGGCGGCAGGTCAATGTCGCGTAGATCGTCGGGCATGTAGCGGCTTACCTTGTTGCGCCAGATCTCTTTGCCGTTCAGCCAGGCGGCCAGTCCATCGTCCGAGTTCATCCCCAACAGGCCCTTGCGATCCTCGGCGGACTCGATCCACACGAAGGCATACGCCACGGTCTTCCGTGAGGGCGTGATGTAGTTCAGCAGGTTGATGTTGCGCGATGGGCTGCGGATCGCCCAGGCAGTCTTGTCGCCAGGGCGGGCGATGTAATTGGCTTCGCCGCCGGGCAGCACGTCGTCGTCCAGCGTGCCGTAGGGATACCCGCCGTTCAGCCACCATGCTCGGATGTAGCCGTCGCTCGGAAATGGATAAATGTTGACCTTGGTCGCGGCAAGGTTCCCTTTGCCGTCGGTTGCGGTGAAGATCGCTTCCACGAAGCCATCGTCGCGCAAATCGGCCGGCATGACGAAGCTAGCCTGTAGCCCGGTCGTGTAGGTGATCGGTGTGGCGCGCCGTCCGTCGTAGCGGGTGATGCGCCATTCGGCCGCTACGGCGTTCCTGGTCTCGCCGCGCAGCCGCACGGTCTGACCTGCCAGGTAGGTGTCGCCATCGAATGGGGCGAGGATGGTCGCCGAGGGCTTATTGCTCGCCGCAGGTCGGGTGATCGTCGCCAGCGCGCCAACAGGGCGGGCTTCATAGACGATGCGCCGCAGCCCGCCAGAGTAGATCGAGAGATACCACAATGCGCCATCCGGGCCGAACTGGATGTCCACCGGTTCGCCCATCTGCTTGCCGAAAGGAATGGTTTCCTTGAAGCGCCCACGTTCGTCCAGAACGGTGCGGTTGATCACTTGTGTGGAGTAGTCGCCCCAGAAGAAGTTGCCCTTCATCTCCGGCGGGAAATGGTCGCCGGTGTTGAAGTCGCCCGCCGTCACCGACGCGTTGTTCTCGTTGTGGTGATAGCTCAGTTCTTTGGGCGTAGTGGTCTTTACGTTGATTCCTCGGCACTCCGGCATGCTTTGGAATTGCGGCACATCCATGATGCCTTCCACGCATGGCCAACCGAAGTTGGAGCCTTTCGTCGCAATCATCAGCATCTCGTAGGTGTTCCAGCCCACATCGCCGACGTAAGGCAGTTGCGTCTCTGGATGCAAGGCAAAACGGAAGGGGTTGCGGTAGCCGTATGACCACACCCGCGAGCGCGCGCGCTTGGGGAAGCGCGGGTCGTAGAACGGGTTGCCGGGCACGCCATTGCCGGTGCGCGGGTCAATTCGCAGCACCTTGCCTTGCAACGTATTGATGTCCAGCGCGGTGAGCGAAAGCTTGTCGGGCATGGCCGAGAGCGAGCCCTCGCCCAGCGAGACCCAGAGCAACCCGCGCTTATCGAACTTGAGTGTGCCGACCGAGTGATTCTGCGTGTAATTCCAGTGGTCGTCGAACAAGACGAAGGCGCTGTTCGGCCTGACCACATCCCCTTCGACGGTGTAGCGCACCAGCCGGCTGCGGCGAGGTTCATCCACGTCTTTGGCCTGGCCCGGCGCATCCCATGCGTAGAGCAGGTAAATCCACCCGTTCTCGGCGAAGTTCGGGTCGAGCGCCATGCCGATCAGGCCGCGATCGACGAAGCTGTTCACTTCGTCGCGGATGTCAATCAGGGGCCGCGCGTAGAGCACGCCGTCCTTCCACACTTTGACCCGACCCGCTTTCTCAGCGATGAAGACGCGGCCATCTGGCGCAAAAGTGAACGTCGTCGGCAGCTCGAGGTTTGCGGTGATCGGCTCCACCTTGAATCCTGGCGGCACCTCCAGGGCGCGTATCGTTTTGGCCTGAGATGTGCCGGCGATGAAAAAAGGAGCGCTAAGCACAATGATGAGCATGAGCGCAAGCGCAGAAACGCGCCGATTGAAGCGAGAATGATGTGACACAACCAACCTCCTCAGTTGCAGCAGCGCGGGCAGCTAACGGATTTCGACGAATACGATATCGTCCGGCCACGGGCGGCCATCGGCCGTGTGAGCAGCGAGGCGCTGGCCAGTCCGCCTGTCATACCAGCCGATGCGCAACCGTCGAGCCTCCGGGGACAACACCAGCGCGCGCGCGTCACGCACCCGCTCGCCCGCCTCCCACAGGCCGGTGGGGTATTGCCCGTCGAATGGCTCGGCGTCTTGCTGGGCGATCTGCGCGCCGTTTTCATCCAGGATGTGCACGAAGAACGTGTAGTCGCCGCCTGGGGGCTTCAGCGTGGTCCAGTCGAAGGTGACCTGATCCGGCGAAAAGCGCACGCGATCGAGACGGAGGGCGTCGCCGAACACGGCAATTGGCGGCTGCGAGGATGCCGGCGCCGGAGCGATCGCTGAGGTGACTTTCACTCGGTCTATCAGGAAGGTGCCTGTATTCGCGCCGTTAATCTGCGCGTCGCCCGGCGTTGGATACAACTTGTATAGCTTGAGTTGCACCCGGGCTGGGCCGGGCGATGCCGTGGCGTCAATGGGCAGACGGTATACGTCGCGAAAGTATGCGCCGGGTTGCCAGCGTTGCGTAGCGAAGCGCCCCCCAAAGGGAATGGCCAGTTTGCGCCCAATCACCTCGCCATCCAAGCCGAGCGCTTCTAGCACCACGCGGTAGCTCTGGTTGACCGGCGCCAGCGCGCCCCAATACAGTATTACCTCCAATTGCCCGCCAGGCGCCACGCGTTTAGCACCGACCTCGGCGTGCAATAACTCGATCATGCCATCGAACACCGCCACGCCGGCGCTGGGGAGTCGGTAAGCGGCGACCAGCGCTGTGCGGCTCATCGTGTCTGGCGTGGCGTAGGCCGGCCGCAGCGTGACGAACGGCGTCGCGACGGCCAGCGCAAGCAATGACCCCGCGCCGGCGATGGACGTTGCGCGCCAGACGCGCTGCGGCGCAAGCGTCAGCCAGCCCATCGCCGTCAACACCACGACCGGCGCAACGCCTGGCATGATCAGGCGGCTGTTCTCTGTGCCCACATAGCTTCTCAGCCACCATACGAACATGACCACGAGGGCGATTTGCCAAATCATCAGCAGGGTGAAGCCGGCGCGGTTGCCCACCATCGGCAGCCGACGGGCGAAGGCGACGACGCAGCCGATCACCGCAAGCGCCAGCGCAACGAACAGCACGACGTTTACCCACGCATCGTAATGTAGTTCGATGCCCAGGTTGCCCCAGTACGACGTGAACCACAGCGGCAGCGTCGCGATCACTCCATCGGCGCTCAGCGGCGGCTTGCGCAACAGCGCTTCGTTCGCTGCCCGGACTTGCGCCCATGCCAGCGGATGGTCGTAGTTGAGCCAGTTGAAGATGAACCACCAGCCGGCCACGGCCAAGAAGCCGACCAGCAGCGCCGCGATGCGCGTCAACGGGCTTTGGCGTGGCGCGACCAGGAAGACGGCCGCCAGCGCCGGCGCGAGCAGGCCTAGCCCTTGCAACTTGCACAGCGTGGCCGTGGCTACCAGCGCCCCAAGGACGAAGAATGCGTGCGCCGCGGCTTGGCCGCGCGCACGTGTCGGGTTTGTCATGCGCACCATCCACCCGCAGGTTGCCGTGGCGGCCAGCGTGATGGCGATATCGTTGTTGACGATGCTGCTGAGGTGAATGAACTTCGGGTTGAAGGCCACCAACGCGGCGCACAGCGCGGCTGCCCGCGCGCGTGAAGCCTCGGTGATGGCGCGGCCGGTGAAGATGCGGCGCGCAATCAAATACACCAGGATAATCGTCGCTGCGCCCAGCAGCGACGATAGCCAGCGCGCCGCCCGCACAGCCCACACCGCGCCCTGATACGGCCAGCGTTCAGCTTCGGTGTGGATATGCTGGCCGCGTACGCCAACATAGCCTTGATTGAGCGACCGGTCGAACCAATCGGGGTTGAGCAGGACTAACTGGTTGAGATTGCTGCGATCGAATGGGCTGATGACCAGCGCCGCCAGCGCGTAATACAGCACTGGCTGCGTCACCTCGTGCGAAGGCAAGTCGCGTTTCAGATCCGGCAAGCGGCCTTCGCTGGCCAGGTAGTGCGCATAGCGGAAGTGGGAGGCCTCGTCGGGCGCTTCAAATATCGGCAGCGTCACGTTGTAGATCGCGCACAGCGCCAGAAATGCAACGAGAATGAAATTGAGAATTGTCCCGCTCCCGCTTCCGGCGAAGCCTTCAGCGAGCCGGGATCGCAGGAAGAATTGAAAATTGAGAAAGAGAGGTGAAAGTGAAGTCCTCTGCTCTCCGACTTCTAACTTCCGACTTCTGGCCTCTGGCCTCTGGCCTCTGGCTTCTGAACTCACTGCGTCAGCCATCGGAACAGGTTGCGCGCATAGGTGCGGTTGTCGAACTCGTCAATGTCAGTGCCGGGTCCCGGCCCATTGTGAAAGGTGTTGCGGTCGCATGTGCCGGCCAGCTTGCCGCCGCGTGCGTTCTCGCGCACCCACGTGCAAGCGACCACATCGCCGGGCCGGATTTTGGCCTGCTCCGCCGGCTGCAAGGCGCAGCCGCTGCGCTCCAGCGGCGAACACTTCGCCAACACTTGTTGCTCGCTTAGGCGCGCCGCGCTGAGGAGGAATTGGCTGCTGCCTTCGGTGGCGAACGACGCCACGCCCTGCATGATGGGGTGGCTGCTCACAATGTCGGTGATCTGCGTCGTCGGTTGGAAGTTGTCGGGGAACACCTCAATCCCGAATTGATTGAGGAAGCTGTTGTCGCTGGCCCAATTGTCCGGGCCGTATTGAAAGTCGGCATAGACGAGGATGCGGCCGCCGGCCTCATAGTATTCGGTCAGTGCCGCTACTTCGCCGGCGTCCAGCAGGCGGCTGTTGGAACCGAGCACAACCAACGTGTAAGGCGACAGCAACGTCGGCGTGATCGCTGTGTTGGCCGTGAGGATATATTCGTCCACCGATAACTGCAGATCGCCTTCGAGCACCTCAGTGCGCAACCGCGAGAAGCTCTCCGGCTTGCTGCCGTCGTCGCGCACGCGCGAGTGTGGGTAGCCGGTCTCCGGGATATGGTCGCCGTTGATAAACAGCACGCGCTTGCGGCCTTCGATGGCGATCCCGGGCAGGTAGGCGCGCGGCGCCGGCGTCGTTGATGGCTTACCTTGGCCAGGCGAGTCGGTTGGCGCCGCCGACGGTTGCGCCGGCGATGGGGCTGTGCCGCAGGCCGCCAGGGCAATGCACAGCATCGCGGCACACCAGTTTTGAATGCGCATGGCCGCCTGGATTATATGGGATGCGCTCGCGCTCGGCGCGCCAAACGAGCTACAATGCCAACCGATTGCGCCATGCTTCTGATCGAACGTCGCCTGCGCGCGCTCTTTCGTGAGCAAGTCGTTGCCATCATTCGCGTTGCCGAAGCCGAACGCGCGTTGGGGCTGGCGCGCGCTCTGATCGCGGGCGGCTTCCGCTGTGTGGAGGTCACGATGACTGTGCCCGGCGCGCTAGACGTGATCCAAACCCTGTGCGCCGACGCGCCCGAGGATGTGTTGATCGGCGCCGGCACCGTGACCAGCGCCGCCGAAGCGCGCCGGTGCATCGAGGTCGGCGCGCAGTTCCTCGTCTCGCCGATTTGCGAGACCGACATCATCCGCCCCAGCCGCGAAGCCGGCGTGGTCGCCATCCCCGCCGGCATGACACCGACCGAGATCATGCATGCCTGGCGTCTGGGCGCGCACGTGGTCAAAGTCTTCCCCGCCGGCGCCATCGGCGGTCCGGCCTTCATCCGCGCCGTGCGTGGACCGCTGCCCGATATTCCGCTGTGGGTGAGCGGCGCCGTGCAGCCTTGCGAAACACAAGCGTATCTGGCCGCCGGCGCGCAACTCGTCGGCTTGAACGCCGGTGCGCTCCCGAACTCCTTAATTGAATCGGGCGACTGGGCCGGGCTGGCTGCTGCAGCCCGCGCCATGCTGGACGAAGCGCGACACGCGGCGAAGGTCATGTCGCCGGCAAGTTAAGCACCCACCGCATCCGCGAATCGTCGCCTGGCCGATACCGATAGGGGGTTGGCAGGGGGCGTTTTTGGCGCGGAGGGGCGTGCGCAATATGGCCTCGCCCATATACGCAAAAGTGCACCGGTGATCAGCCGCAAAGGGATACAATATCCGTCGTGTCATCCGCGCGCTGTTGTGGATGATGTGCAGGCCATGCTCAGGAGTTTGTTCCGACCGCTTTACTTGTTGTTCGCGATGCTGGTCGTCGGCCTGGCGTATGGGGTGGGCGCGCTGGCCTACCACCATATCTACTACCAGAATCGCGTCTTTCCCGGCGTGCACCTGCAGGGCATAGACCTGAGCGGCATGACGCCGGAGGAAGTTTTCGCCGTCGCGCAACTCCAATCCCAATACTTCCATTTGCCGGCCATCCGCGTGCAAGCGGCCGAGCAGCAGTATGTCTTTCGGCCTGCCGACTTCGGCATTGGCCTCGATCCGGCAGAGACGGTGCGCGTTGCGCTCAGCGTCGGGCGCCAGGGCGACCTGCTGACGCAAATCCGCCAGCGCTTCCAGGCTTGGTGGCGCGGGATAGATGTGTCGCCCGTCGTGCGGGTGGACGGCGGTGAGATCATGCACATCGTGCGGCAAGTGGCCGAGCAGACCGAGAGACCGGCCATAGATGCGCGCCTCGAGTTTGAAGGCGGCGTCCCGCGCGCATCGCCGTCCCAGGTCGGCCGCGAGCTGGATGAGGCCATGGCCGTACAACTGATCCGCTCGGCGGCGCTGATGCATCGGCCGACGGACATCGTGCTACCTTACAGGACGCTCGAGCCAAAGGTCGCTTCGGTGGCCGCGGTGGCCGACGCTATCGCGCGCATGGTGAGCGACGATTTGGTGGTGATGGCGCCGCGCTGGGATGAGGCCGGCAACCCCTTGCCGCCGCTTGAAGCGTTCCGCATCCGCAAAGCGGATCTGCTCGACTTTGTGCTGATTGAGCAGCCGCCGAATGATCCGGCCAACATCACCGTGCGGATGCGCCGAGACAAGCTGCGCGCGCTGGTCGAGCCGCTGGGCAAGGCTGTAGCGCAGAAAGCGCAGAATGCGCGGTTCGCGTTCAACCCATCCACCGGCCAGTTGCGCGCCATTGCGCCCTCGCGCGACGCGCGCACGCTCGATGTTGAAGCCACACTGGACGCGCTGGAAGCAGCCATGCACAGCGCCCACCGTGTTGTGACGCTCGTCGTCAACACCACGCCGGCCGCGGTGCCGGCCACAGCCACGGCGCAGGACCTCGGCATCACCCAGCTCATCACCCAAGCCACGACCTACTTCAAAGGCTCCAGCACGGCCCGGCTGAACAACGTGAAGGTCGCCGCAGCGCGCTTCAACGGTGTCGTCATACCGCCTGGCGCGGTCTTTTCGTTCAACGAATATCTGGGCGATGTGTCGGAGAAAGAGGGTTTCCAGGAGGGCTTGATCATCGTCGGCAATCGCACGGTGAAGGGCGTTGGCGGCGGCGTATGTCAGGTCTCGACTACAGCTTACCAGGCGGCGCTGCGTGCCGGCTTTCCCATCATCGAGCGCTACCCACATGGCTATCGCGTCAGCTACTACGAGCGCGGCATGGGACCCGGCTTCGATGCGTCGGTGTTCTCGCCATACGCCGACCTCAAGTTCATCAACGACACAAACGCCCATCTGTTGATCGAGACGATCTACGACCCAGCGCGTGTGACGCTCACCTTCAAGTTCTACGGCACGCCCGACGGCCGCCAGGTGACGATCAGCTCCGCCACAATCACCGATGTCGTGCCGCACGGGCCGGATATCTACGAACGTGACACCGAAGGGGAGGTGCCGCCTGGCCAGGCCAAGCAGGTGGATTACGCTGTGGATGGTGCGACGGTCTTCTTCACGCGCGTCGTCACGCGCAACGGCGAGACGCTAATTAACGAACGCGTGGTGAGCAAGTACGTGCCCTGGCAAGCAGTCTATCGCTACGGGCCGGACTTCACGCCGCCGGAAGGCGCCGTGGTCAAGAACTGAGCGCGGCAGACCCATCAGGGCGCCGTCAAGACGTGGATGGCCTGCTGAACGTGCGGGTCGTCCTCGGCCGTGAAATCTTCCCACGCCGCTGCGGAGAGGATGTTCGGTGTCACGCCTCTGCCGCGCCAACTGTTGTTCTTCACGCTGATGTAGTCGGCGGTGGGAAACTGGACACGTAGGCGCGAGCTAGGCAGCGTGGCCGTGGCGAATTGAGCGACCTGGCCGCTCGTCTTCGTCCCAACGATCTGTGCGCGGCCGAGGTCTTGTAGGAGGCCGGCGAACGCCTCAGCTTGTCCGCTGGTCAGCTCGCTGACGAGCACGGCCATCGGCACTTCTTGAGAGCCGGCAATGCTCTTCCCGATGATCTCGATCGTTTCTTTTTTGCTGCGCGTTTGCACGGCCCCCACCGGCCCGTTTGCGAACAAGCTGAGCATCTCGTCCAGTGGGAATTCGTTGCCACGGATGATGCGCAAATCGAGCACGAGCCCGTCAATGTTGCGATCTGCGCTCAGTTCGCGCAGTGCGTTGGCCGTGTCGGCGCGCATCGTGCTCAGTTGCGTCGGATTCGGCGCGATGTAGCCGATGTTGGTATCGGGCAAGCGCTTGTAGCGAATTGGGCTGCGCGGCTCGACCGGACGGCGCGTCAAGGTGAGATCGCGCGGCGGCTGACCGGGCGTGCGCACGGTGATGGTGACCTTGCTGCCGGCCTCGCCGCGCAGTTTGGGGATCAACTCGGCGCGCTTGGCGAACGTGACCGGCTCGCCTTCGATGGCGATGATGGCATCGTGCGGCTTAATGCCGGCGCGATCGGCCGGCGAATCGGGATACACGGCCAAGACCAAGAGGCGGTCCTTGCCCTCGCGCGGCAGGTCAATCAAGACGCCGATGCCAGAATATGTCCCGGAGCCGCCGGATGGCGGTTGGCTTTGCGCAGGCGGAAGGATGATCACTTCTTCATCGTCCAGCGCTTCAATGATCTTCTGCAAGCTCTCAACCAAGCGCGCTTCATCGCCATCGCCCTGCGCGATCTTCAAACGTTCGGCGTCAACGGTCATCTGCCACTTGTCGTCGAGGGCATCGGCGTTGAGATAGGCTTCGCGCAAGCTTTGCGCGACGAAGTCGAAGTCCCGTAGCTGTGCAGCGACCTTAGGCGATACATCCGCCGGCGCAGCCGGAGTCACCCGGCGGTTGAAGAGACTGCCCAAACTGGGGCTGCCCACACACGCAGTGAGCGTGAGCAGCGTCACGACACCCACTCCGACCAACCAACGATTTACCCTGCTCATCTTCGGCTTCACCCCGCTGTTCTTCTGAACGCAACCTGCTCGAACTCGAAACTTGCCGGCGCATCCACAGCCCAACCCGGACTTCTTGTGACTGGGACGATGATCGCGCTTGTCGGGTGTTGCTTGGGTGCGGTGAATTATATTTCGGCGTGGGCGCGTTCTTCCCGCGCGATGGCGTCTCGGCTCAAGTGGTCAGGGTGGGCTTGAACGCGGGCGTTGCAACCCATGCGCTTCCCCGCCGGCGTTCGTTCTGCCCTGTGCTCAGCGCACGCGGCAGAAGTTGGTCAAGGCGCCAATTCGCTCGATCTCAACGGTGACTTCGTCGCCGTCCTTCAGCCATACGGGAGGCTTCATGCCCATGCCTACGCCGGGCGGCGTGCCGGTGGCGATCAGGTCACCGGGCATCAACGTCATGAACTTGCTGAGATACGACACCAGCGTCGCCACGTCGAAGATCATCTCGCGCGTGTTGGAGTCCTGCACCACCGTGCCGTTCACCCGGCAGCGGATGGCCAGGTTCTGTGGGTCGGGGATTTCATCGGTGGTGACCAGGCACGGGCCGACCGGGCAAAAGCCATCGAGCGTCTTGCCGAGCGTAAACTGTTTGGCGCTGTCGGTGAGCTGGATGTCGCGCGCGCTTACGTCGTTCACGCAGGTATAGCCGCCGACGTAGGCCATCGCCTCTTCCTTGCTCACCCGGTAACAGGGCTTGCCGATCACCACGCCTAACTCGGCCTCCCAGTCCACCTGCTGCGTGACGTCGGCATACCAGGTGATTGCATCGCCCGGATGCGCCAGGGCGTTGGCAAACTTGGCAAATACCACCGGCCGCGCGGGCGTCTGCGCGTTGCTCTCTTTGACGTGATCCATGTAGTTCAGACCGATGCAAATGAAGGAGCGTGGCGCGAACGGCGCGCGCAGGCGCAGCGGCGCCGGTATCCGGCGCGCAGGGTCGGCCATCAGTCGCTCGGCCCGCGCCCGCGCCTGGGGATTGGATGCGATCTCGAGTGCGTCGCCTGCTTCGGTGAGGTCCACGGCGCCGCCGTCGGGGTGCAATGCGCCCACGCCGGCGCGCCCATCGAGTTCATAGGTGATGATTTTCATTGCATGCAAAGTGTAAGCTGAACTCGCCGACCTTGCCGCCCCGTTCGGTGGCGTGGGACCGATCAGGCCGCCGATGCCCGGTGGGCGCACGTTGAGGCGCGGCGGGTCACCTGATCTGCAGCTCGTATCCAGCCGGCTCGGTGGTGCCCTGCGTCGTGGGCGAGATGGCCAGCACGGCGCTGTGCACCGTGCCGCCGAAGTCGAGCATCAGCGCGCCGGCGTTGTCGGTGAGCGTCATGCGTTGGAGCCGACGCTTGCCGTCGCGGTCGGTGAGGATGACCTGCACTTGCCAGCGCTGCGGCAGCCAATTGCCGATGCGCACCCACCCTTCCGACCGCCAACCTAAATCGGCGCTGGCGTTGTCGTAGAAGCCGATCTCCGGGATGGCGATATTGTCTATGGCCAGCCCTTCGCGATTGATCGCGGCGTCGGTGACCATCTCGAAGCGCAGCAGAATCTTCTTGCCGGCGAATTCGTCCAGGCTGAGACGCTCATCCAACCAACGTGGGGCGTCGGCCTGTTCAGCCCCGCCGGATGGGCCGGTGTAGCCGCAGCCCAGGTTGGCGTTTTGGGGGTTGTCGGTCGTGCACGAGGTGGGCGCGAGCACCTTCCACGTCAGGCCGCCGTCCTCGCTGGCGGTGACGTAGGCATAGTCATAGCCCTGCTCCAGCCGATACCATGCCCGGTAGGTGAGTGTGGCGTGCGTGACGCCGGTCAAGTCCACCTCGCGCGTCAGGCGTGGGTTGCTGGCGTCGGCGCGATTAGACCACCAGAACGCGCCATCGGCTTCATCGGTCGGCAGCACCGAAACGATCGTTGAGCCGGTGAACACAATCGTCGTCGGTTGGCTTCCGCTCAGTTCGTAGTAGTGGGTGCCGAACTGCGCCAGCCCCGCGCGAACCGCGTATGGATAGTCCCGATCGCTCGGTTCGGCGCGCGTCGCCATCGGCGGCACGCGGATCGTGGCGTAGTGGTAGCGATTCGTCCCCGGCTCGATCGCCTCGCGGTTCATGTAGTTGGCGATGACGAAATCGGCGAACAGCGCTTCGAACGTAAGCGGTTGTCCGGTGTCGGGGTTCACTGCGCCGGCCTCGGCCAGCACCCGCATCAAAGCCCGCGCGCTGCGCTCCGGCGAGCGGGCGAACGTCCGCAGAATCGCCTCGCCGAAGCGGTCGTAGAGATAAGACCAGAACAGATAGCTTGCGCCGTAGTGCGCGCTGTTGCCGCCGGCGCTGCTCTCTTGCCAAGTGTTGAGCTGGGTGTCCGGCGCCGCGGCAAAGTCGTACACCGTCGTGACCGAATCGCCGTAGCCGTTCAGACGCTCTGCGAACTGCGCCGCCCCTTCTTCCAGCCATAGATCGGGCGCATGGGTCTGGTGGAAGCTGATCATGTGCTGGAATTCGTGGGCGATGGTGCTGAGATACGTTTCGCTGGCCGGATCGGATCCGTTGTAGCCGCGCGCGGCGTGCATGATGAAGATTTGCCCTTCGTTCGAGTCGCTGCGCACGGCCCGCGGATAGCTGTCGGGCGAGGAGAAATAGCCGCCGACCGTGCGGCCCAGGTTGAGGGCATGCACAATGTGGATGCGCGGGTCGCAATCCACGCCGGGCGAGTCCTCGCTGCCGAAGAACTCGCGCGTGCGCGGGTAAATTTGGCGGTCGAAGATCTCGACCGCGCGGCGCAGCTTATCCTGGTTCAAGCGCACCGGCGTGGGCGCATACTGCACCCACATGTAAACGTGCTCGCCTTTCTCTTCCAAGCGCGCTTTGATCTGGAACAACTCGTCGGTGTCCGAATTGGTCAGAGTGAAGGTGCGCGTCGCGCCGACCGGATACGCCGGGGCAAGCGCCGGACAACTGACCTCGGCTTCCTTCGGCGATACGCCTTTGAAGCGGATTGCCAGCTCGGCGAGGTCCTCGCGGGGCAACACGGCGGTGGTGATGGTCTCGATCGGATCGTCGGACGCGCCGGCGCCGGGCTGCAGCGTTGGGCGGATCACCTCGATCGGCGGATTGGGCGTCTTGACCTGGGTGACAGGCGGGCTATCAATATCCGGATCCGGTGGCAAGTCTAGAGACGTGAAGACGCGCGCGGCCATCCAAATCAGGCTGGCGCCCATGGCGCCGAAGCAGGCGCAAATCAAGATCAAGCCCACGATGATGGCGATCCAGGCGTTGCGATAGTTGTTCATGATTCTGGTTTAGAACGGCGCTATGACGACGCTACCTCTGAGGCGCGCTTAGCGCCGCGATAAGCGCGATTCGATTGCGGCGTTGCCTGCGGCCAAGCCGAGCCGTTTGACGCACGGCGACGCGCGTATGCTATGGCCAATCGCTAACTGCCCGGCGGTGTCAATCGCGAATCTGAGTGCTCGATCTCGATTGGAGCTTCACCGGCGCACGGTCGCGCCGAGTTGCCCCTCGAGCGCGCGAATGATTTTGGCGCGCAATGTCTCCACATCCTTGTCGGTGAGCGTCCGGTCTTCGGCCTGATAGGTCAGCGAGTAAGCGAGGCTTTTCTTGCCTGAGCCGATCTGCTCGCCGCGGTAGACATCGAATAGGCGCAGATCGCGCAGCAGCGCGCCGCCGGCCTGGCGGATCGTCCGCGCCACGGCTGCCGCCGGCACGGCTTCGTCCACGACGATGGCCAAGTCTTCAATGGTGGCCGGGAAGCGCGGCAGGTCTCGGATCGCATAGTCCCGGGCCGCGGCGTGGCGCAGCGCTTCCAAGTCGAAATCGGCGATGAGCACGGGCCGATCGGCGGGCAGCCCCCATGCGTCGCGCACGCGCGGGTGCAACTCGCCCAGGAGGCCTAACAGCATCCCCGAGGCGTCGCATGCGCGCACCGCGGCCGTTCGGCCTGGGTAGTAGGTCGGGTGCGTCGTCGGCTCGTAGGTCACCTCGCCGAGGTGCAGCCCATCCAGCAGCGATTCGACCACGCCCTTCAGGTCGTAGAAATCCATGACGGGCGCGCCGTCCGCGTTGTGGGTGCGCCAGGAGGGTTCGGCGCGTGCGCCGCTCATCGCGATGGCCAGGCGCGGCTGTTCTTCGGGCAGGCCCCCCTCGCTGCCGGGCAAGAAAACGGCGCCGATCTCGAAAATCGCCACGCGCGCATGATGGCGCAGGTTGGCCGTGAGCACCTCCAGCGCGCCGCTCACCAGGGTGTGGCGCATCGCAGTGCGCTCGGGATTGATCGGGTTGGCCAGCATGACGTAGGGCCGGTGATCGGCCGGTGTGTTGGGCGCGTAGATGCGCGCCTCTTGTTCCGGCGAGGTCAAGCGATAGGTGACGATCTCTTGCAAGCCGGCGCCTACCAGCAAGTCGCGCACGCGTTCCTCAAAGTCGAGCGCGGGGTTGCCGTGGATGGGCGGCAGCGCGTCGGCCATCAGCGTCTCCGGGATGCGATCGTAGCCGTAAATGCGGGCGATCTCCTCGATGAGGTCGTGTTCGCCCTCGATGTCCAAGCGATGCTCGGGAGCCGTCACCATCAGGCGCGGCGGTTGGGGAGCAGGCGCGGCGACTCCTGGCTGCGCGCGCTCGCCCTCGGCCTTGACCTCGAATTCCAGCAAACGCAGGATGCGCGTCATCTCCTCGACCGTCATCTCGACGCCGAGCAGCTTGTTCACCCGCTCTGGATGCAGCGCGATGCGGACGGGTGGAGCCGGCGAAGGGTAGGCGTCGAGGATGCCTCGGCTGATGACGCCGCCGGCGTACCGCTGCAGCAGGTGCAGCCCGCGCCGCTGGGCGACCATCGCCAGCGCCGGATGCACGCCGCGCGAGAAGCGATACGAGGCCTCGCTGTGCAAGTTGTGGTAACGCGCGGTCTTGCGGATGCTGATGTTGTCCCACGATGCCGCCTCGAACAGCACGTTGCGCGTTGATTCTTTCACCTCGCTGTCGGCGCCGCCCATCACGCCGGCCAGGCTAAGCGGGCCGATTTCGTCGCATACCAGGATGTCGGTCGGCTGCAAATCGCGCGTTTGCCCGTCCAGGGTAGTGAGGGCCTCGCCCGGCTCGGCCAGGCGCGTGGTGATCGTGCGGATGCCGCTCGGCCCGATCCGCACGGCGTCCAGGTCGAAGGCGTGCGTCGGCTGGCCGAATTCGAGCATGACGTAGTTGGAAATGTCCACGATGTTATTGATCGCGCGCATGCCGCACAACGCCAGCCGCCGCTGCATCCAAAAGGGCGAGGGGCCGATCGTGACGCCCCGAATAACGCCGGCGGTGAAGCGCGGGTTCAATCGTGAATTGCGAATCTCGATGCGCAGCTCGCCTTCGATCGGTTCACCCTCGGCGGTGAAGTCCATCGGCGGGTAGCGGACGGTCTGACCGGTGAGCGCGGCGACTTCGCGCGCGATGCCGATGATGGACGCGGCGCGGGCTGTGCTGGGCAAGATGGCGACCTCCAACACGACGTCGCCGAGATAATCGGCCAGCGGCGCGCCAACCGGCGCATCGTCGGGCAAGATGAGGATGCCTTCGTGTTCGTCGCTCAGCCCCAATTCTTTCTCGCTGCACACCATCGAGTCGTTCTTGATGCCGCGCAACGTCGCTGCTTTCAAGGTCATGATGACCTTGCCCGCTTTGTGGCCGTCGTATAGGCGCGCGCCTTTCAGCGCCAACACCACCTTTTGCCCGCTGTCGCCGGGCCGAATGTTCGGCGCGCCGGTGACGACCGTGATCGGCTGCCCTGTGCCGTAGTCCACAGTGGCCAACAGCAAACGGTCGGCGTTGGGGTGGCGTTCGACCTGAAGCAGTTGACCGACGAAGATTTTGTCGCGATCCCACGGCAGCTCACTGCCGGGCAATCCGACATACTCGATGTGCTCGACCTCGAAGCCGGCCAGCGTCAACTTTTCGGCCAGAACATCCACCGGCAGGGTGACTTCGACGTATTCTCGCAGCCAGGAGATTGGAACGCGCATGATGATGTGCGGCTCATTTCACTTTGCAAAATGGCTGTGGGATTCTAACATTGGCGCGTATTCGTGCGGGACGCATCAGGGTTGCGGAGGATTTGCGCCTGTGCGTTGTTGCGCAGCGCGAAGAATGCGGCTTTCGGCCAGGGTGGATAATCTGCCGAACGACAACAACACATGGGGACAACGGAGATGCAATCGTGGCATCAAAATACGCAATCGGTGTAGACCTGGGCGGCACGAAGATCCTCGCCGCAGTCGTAGACGCACAGGGCAGCGTGCGCGCAGCGGCAAAAAAGGCGACGCAAGCCGAGAAAGGCCCAGAGGCCGTCATCAACCGCATCCGGAAAGCGATGGATGAAGCGCTGGATAAGGCGAAGCTCACGAAGGATCGAGTCGCTGCCATCGGCATTGGCGCGCCGGGCATCATAGACAGCGTCAACGGCGTGGTGATTAGCCTGACCAACCTGCCTGGTTGGCACAACATCGCGATTGCCCAGTCGCTGCGGCGCTGGCATGCGGTCCCCGTGTCGCTGTCGAACGACGTGCGCGTGGCGGCGGTGGGCGAGCATCGCGTGGGCGCCGGTCTGGGCGTGCACAGTATGATCGCTGTGTTCGTCGGCACGGGCATTGGCGGCGGCATCATCGTCAACGACAAGCCATGGGTCGGCTTTCGTTCGAGCGCCGGCGAGGTGGGTCACATGGTCATCCTGGCCGATGGCCCCTACGCACCCGGCGGTGGGATCCGCGGTGGCATTGAAGCGCTGGCCAGCCGCAGCGCCATTGACCGTGACCTGCGCGCGGGCATCGCTGCCGGACGCAAGAGTGTGCTGCCTGACCTGCTCAAGGAGAAGGGCAACGACGCGATCACCAGCAGTGTGCTGGCCAAGGCCGTGAGCAAGAATGATCCGCTGACGATCGAGGTGTTGCGCCGTGCAGCCTATTACCTCGGCCTACACGCGGCCAGCCTGATCAACGCCTTCGACCCGGAGATGCTCGTCTATGGCGGCGGGGTGATCGAAGCGCTGGGCGAGTGGATGGTGGCCCAGATCCGCGATGTGGCCAAGCAGCATGCCATCAATCGGACTGGGCTGGACAAGGTCAAGATCGTCGAGGCAAAGTTGGGCGAACAAGCCGGGGCCATTGGCGCGGCGCTCATGGCGCTGGACGCGCTAAAGGCCTGACGGCGCGATGGGATGGCGCGACGCTCGCGCACAAACGAAGGACGAGAGCGCTATCCTGGTGGGGCAGGGCGTATGGCCGTTGAACTACAACTCGAGTTATGCGTGCGCATTGCTGTGGCAGCGTTGCTCTCGTCGCTGGTTGGCCTCGAACGCGAGTTGCAAGGTCATTCCGCCGGATTGCGCACGCACATGTTGGTGGGCCTGGGTGCAGCGTTATTCACCGTGCTATCCCTATTCGCGTTCAAGGAAGGCGATCCTGGCCGCATCGCGGCGCAGATCGTCACCGGCGTGGGCTTCCTCGGCGCAGGCACCATCATTCAACGTCGTGACCGGCATACGCCACATGGCTTGACGACGGCGGCCGGCATCTGGGCGGTGTCGGCCATCGGCATGGCCTGCGGCGTTGGGGCGTACGTGCTCGGCGTCTTCAGCACGCTCTTTGTGTTGTTCGTGTTGATCCTGCTGGCGCGCATCAGCGAGCGGATTCATGCCGCGAAAAAGGGCAAGGCGGACTCCGGGCACGCCGCACAGCTCGACAGGCGCTAGCGCCTGTGCAGAATGCCCGCCGGGGTAGACGCTGCGGATCGGCGCAGGCAATGCCTCCCCCTGTCCGGTTCACGTCACGCGTTGGGTTCCGAATGTCCGTTTAGCCGTCGGCAGGGCTGCTGCGATAATCCGATTTCCGGCAAAATCTGTTACTGAGGAGCGACGAACGACATGACGACAAATACTCTCCCGCGCCGCAGGGTTGGGCGCACCGCGCTGGAAGTTACGCACATCGGCCTGGGCACGGCATTCTTGCTTGGGCTGGATGTGGTGAGAGAGGACGCGCCGGCCATTGCTACGGTGCATGCTGCGTTGGATCAGGGGATCAACTTTATTGACACAGCGGCGCTCTATTCGCGCGGACAGGCCGAACGCGTGGTCGGCGAAGCGCTGCGCGGCGTGCCGCGCGACCGGTTCGTCATTCAGACTAAGGCCGGCCGCTTCCCCAAGCCGGACGGCGGCTCGTATCACGACTACTCGCGCGAGGCGATCCTGCGCAGCGTGGAGAACAGCATGAAGCTGTTGGGCGTGGATCGTCTAGATAGTGTGTTGGTGCACGACGCCGACGGCGACAAGTTCAACCGTGGTCAGGGCGCCAGCCTGGAAGATACTTACTTCCGCGACGCGCTCGATCACGCCTTCCCCACGTTGCTCGAGCTGCGCAGCCAGGGTGTGATCGGCGCAGTGGGCGCTGGCATGAACCAGTGGCAGATGGAATGGGAGTTCGCCAAGCGCGTGGACGTGGACTGTTTCCTGCTCGCCGGCCGTTACACGCTACTCGAACAGACCTCGCTCGACTTCCTCGAATATTGCCGGCAGCGAAACATCGCAATCTTCCTGGGCGGCGTGTTCAACAGCGGTATCCTGGCCACCGGCCCACGCGAGGGGGCAAGTTACAACTACGCTGCGGCGCCGGCGCACGTGATCGAGAAGGCCAGGAAGATTGATGCGGTTTGCGCGCGCTATGGCGTGCCGCTGCGCGTGGCGGCCTTGCATTTTGCCATGGCGCACCCCGCCGTCGTTTCGGTGGTGCTGGGCGCGCAGAAGCCCGAAGAGGTCATCGCGAACGTCGCCGCAGCGCAACAGACCCCGCCAGCAGCGCTGTGGGCTGACCTGAAACGCGAAGGGCTAATCGCGCCCGAAGCGCCGACGCCGGCATGAGCGCTCTGCCGCCGATCCTTCTGCTCGACGTTGACGGCACGCTGATCGAAGATCGCGGCTATCGCTGCGCACAAGTCGAAGCGGCGCGCTTCGTGTGCCGCAAGTGGGGCTTGCCCGACTACACGCCGACCGAGGACGAAATCAACGTCCTGCACGCGTGCGGCTTCTCGAACGAATGGGATTCGACCGCGTTCAACGTCGGCATCAATCTGCTGGCGCATCATCGCGGCAGCCCAAGCCGCCCCGACTTTGCCGCCTGGGCGATCCGGACGCGCGCGTTCACCGGCCTGCCGCACGAGCGCGCCCGCGCGCTGTTGCTGAGCGAAGCGCCGCCCGACCTGCACCCGCGCATTCATCGCTTGCTCGACGATGTGCGCGACCCGCGCGTGAGCGAGACCACTCGGCTGCTCTACACCTTTGTGCTCGGATCGGCGCGTTTTGCGCAATACTTCGGCCTGCAGGCCGAAATCGAGACGCCATCGTTCCTGGAGACGATGGATGTGCCGATCCCGCACGCCCGCAGCCGACAGATCATCCGCGCGCATCCGGCTAGCGCCTACACAGCGCGCCCCACGCTTCCCCCCGACGGCAGCCGCCCTGGCCTCTACCAGACGCCGGAAGGCGAGATCGCGTTGGCCCAGTTGGACATGGCCGAGTTGCCGCTCATGGGTCTGGGGCCGATGCAGTGGCTGGCCGACGTGAAGGGTGGCTCAATCTGGGATTACGCCAAGCCGGCGCTCGTCCAGCCCATCGCGGCTATGCTGGCTGCGATCGGCTGCCCGCTGCGGGAAGCTGCCTTGGCGGCCTATGCGTTCGTCGCACAAGGAGAGCGGGGCGGCGTCGAGCGGCTCGCCGGTCGGCGAGTGATCGTCTTTGAGGATAACGCCGGCGGGGTGCGCGCCGTCCGTCAGGCGGCGGTTGCCCTGCGAGAGGCCGGCATTCACCTCTGGGTTGCTGGCTTCGGTGTGGCGCGCGACCCCGCCAAACGCGCGGCGTTGGCCGAAGTGTGCGACCGGCTGTTCGAGGATGTGAACGCTGCGCTGGCGGCTTTGTAGCCGGGGTCGCGGCCCGAGGCGTTTACCGTTGCGCTACTCGACGACGCGCGCCGCCTCCGGCGCGAAGCTGATTGCCACGGTGTCACCGGCGTGGGGCGGCGTGAAGTTGGGATTGTTCAGCGCGTCGGCGACGAACGTCGAACCGTTCACGCTCAACTGCACGCGCACGATCGAGCCCAGGAAGGTGACGCCCTCCACCTTGGCGATCAGCCGGTTGTCGCCCGGCGCCGCGCCGTTCAGCGTGATCGTCTCCGGACGCAAGGCAATCGTCACGGCATCGCCGGGGCGCTTATCGCTCAGCGGCTGCGTTAGCCGCACCGGCTGGCCGCCGACCATCACGCAGCCATCGGCACCGGCCGTGCCACGCAGCGTGCTGAGCGTGCCGACGAAGCGGGCCACGAACTCCGTCTGTGGCCGATTGTAAATATCGAACGGTGTGCCGACCTGCTCCACACGTCCGGCGTTCATCACCACGATCCGGTCGGAGAGCGCCAGCGCCTCTTCCTGATCGTGCGTGACGTAAATGGTGGTGATGTGCAGGGCTTGTTGGATGCGCCGGATTTCGTTGCGCAGCTCGTCGCGGATCTTCGCGTCGAGCGCAGAGAGCGGCTCGTCCAGCAGCAACACACGCGGCTGGATGGCCAGCGCGCGGGCCAGCGCCACGCGTTGCTGCTGGCCGCCGGAGAGCTGGTGGCTGTAGCGCTTGCCGTAGCCCTCCATCTGGATCAACGCCAGCATCTCTTTCACCCGCTGCTGGATGAGCTGCGCAGGCGCTTTGGCCATGCGCAGGCCAAAGGCGATATTGTCGGCCACGGTCATGTTGGGGAAGAGCGCGTAGGACTGGAAGACCATGCCCAGCCGGCGCTTGTTGGGCGGCGTGTCGGTCACGTCCTCGCCGTCAATGCGAATCCGACCCTCGGTCGGCTGCTCGAAGCCGGCGATCATGCGCAGCGTGGTGGTCTTGCCGCAGCCGCTCGGTCCGAGAAACGAGACGAACTCGCCCTTGGCCACATCCAGGTCGAACGACTCGACGGCAACCGTCGCGCCGAATACCTTGCGCAGATGGATCAACTCGAGATAGGCCATGACGTGCAACCCGTGATAGTTTTACCTCATTCCGGTCATCTGCGTTTGGCCGGTGCCGCGGCCCACGCGCTGGATGAGCAGCACCAGAATCCACACGAGCACGAAGCTGATGATGGTCAGCGCCGCCGGCTCGAAGATTTTGTTGTTGCCGACCGATGCCATGTACGAGCCGAACGCGCGTTCGTCGGGGAACAGGAAGTTGGCCAGTGTGTATTCGCCGATGGCGATGGCGAAGGTGAGCAGCGCCGCACTGAGCACGGCCACGCGCAGATTGGGCAGGATCACCTGCAGGATGATCGCCGGCCAGCCGGCGCCCAGGCTGCGCGCCGCCTCGGTGAGCGTGCGAATGTCAATCGCCCGCAGGCCGATGTCCACCGAGCGATACGTGTAAGGCAAGACGGCGATGGTGTAGCCACCGACCAACAAGGCGACTGTGCCCAGCTCGGTGTTCGTCAGCGAGAAGGGCGGGCCGCTATACGTGCGCAGCAGGCCAAAGGTGAGCACGATGCCGGGGATGGCGAACGGGAGCACGGTGAAGAACTCTATCACCGGCTTCAGCCTCGGCACGCGCAGGTGCACCCAATAGGCCGTGGGCACGACGATGGCGGTGCTCACGATGATGGTCAGCACGGCCATCAGACAAGAGAAAAGCAGCGATGAGTAGAAGCGCGGCAGGTTGAGGGTGATCTTGAGCGGCGACGCTTGCACTTGGAGCACCTTGTCGGGCTCCGGGATAGAGAGCACATTGGTGTAGGCCGTGAAGCCGATCTCGCCGCGCCGGGCGCGCAGCGAATAGTCGAACTGCGTCGCCAGCGGCACGATCAGATATGCCGCGCAGACGATGAAGATGGCCCAAGCGAAGAGGCGTGCAGCGAGGGAGCGTCCGCCGGTCATGGAACTTCGACCTCATCCTGTGGGGTGTCGAGCCTGAATTTGCGCCGGATGCGGCCTAGGTCTTCGGGGAACTCCACATCGCTCTCGATGTCGCCGCAGGTGCAGCACACATAGCGCGCGACCGGCGCGCTGGTGAAATAGCCGCCCCAATCCACGATGATGGATGTCTCGTCTTGCTGTCCGGCCACGCGAGCGATCACGTCGCTGCCGCATTTTGGGCAAATGCCGGTGGTCTTCATCTCCCCGCTCCTCCGGCGCTAACGCAACCAGCGCGCTGTGACGCGCTGCAACCCAACATACAACGCGATGGATATCGCCAGGATCACGACCATGCCGAAGGCCAACGCATAGCTCAAGCCGGGGTTGTAGAGCACATCACCGCGAATTTGTCGGCTGATCACGCGGGTCACCACGTCCACCTTGCTGCCGGTGAGCGCTTCGGCGGTGGCATAGGCGCCGAAGGCGTTGCCGAACAACAACACCGTCGCACCCAGGAACGACGGCAACAAAATCGGAAGGCCAACATAGCGCCAGAAGTCGAACGGCGTGCCGCCCAGGTTCGTAGCGGCCTCGAGCCACTCCCGCTTCAACCCATCGAACGCTGGCACCATGATCAGCAGCATGAGCGGGAATTGAAAATACAGATAGGCCAGGATCAAGCCCTGCACGGTGTAGATGCTGAAGCCGGCAGCATATAGGTCAATGCCGAAGACATTGCGGAGGAAGACCGGCAGCGCGCCGGTGCGACCGAGCAAAGTAATGAAGGCAAACGCCAGCGGGATACCGCCGAAGTTCGCCGCCACGCTGCTGAAGGTGATGACGCCCGAGCGAATGCGGCCCGAGAGACCGCCCCAGGTAATCGCGTAGGCCAGCAACGCGCCTAGGCTCGCGCCGACCACCGCTGTAACGACGCTCAACTCGATGCTGGTGCGATACGACTCCAGGATGAGCGGTTGGAAGAGCCCGGCGATGTTGTCGAGCGTGAAGTTGCCATTCGGGTTGCGAAATGCGCCGGCCATGATCGTCAGCGAGGGCAGCAGAAGGAAGGCGAAGACGAACAGAAAGAACGGCAGCGTCCCCAGCCAGGCCCACGACACCGGTGGGCCGGCCGGCTTGGTTCTGGGAGCGGCGATCGTGGTATCCATCGCGCTAGACAGAATCACAGAAACCAGGTTTCTCTAGGAAACCTGGTTTCTGCGACGATTCTACGGCCATCGGCAGCTCACTGGAGCTTGCGGAACTCGATCTTGGTCACCTTGTCCCAGTTTTCGGCCAGCAGTTGCTTGTGCTTGTTCAACTGCTCCAGTGTGGGGAAGGTGGCTTTCGCATACAGTTCGTCCGACGGCAGCTTGGCAGCCAGGTCTGCGGGGATCACCTTGCGCGCCACCAAGTCGTTGTAGCGCGTCGGATGGCAATAGCCCTTGATCCAGATCAGCGAGCCTTCATCGGAGAAGACGTGCTCCATCCACAGCTTAGCAGCGTTAGGATGCGGCGCATACTTGCTGATGGCGGTGGCATAGTGGCCAGCGAGTTGCGCCGACTTAGGGATGACCACCTCGATGTTGATGCTGTCCTTGTTGGCGTCGCGTTGGGCCAGCGCGTTGTAGTCCCAGTCGAAGACAATCGGCGTCTCGCCACGGCCGAAGGTTTGCTGGTTCCACGACGGCAGGAAGTTGCCGATAGCATTGAGCTGCGCGAAGAACTCCAGGCCTTTCGACGAGTCGTCAGGTGAGCCGCCCATGGCCAATGCGGCGTTGAACACCGCCTGGGCCTGCGAGTTGCCGATGCGCGGGTCGTTGATCGAGACCATGCCCTTGTACTCCGGCTTGAGCAGATCGGCGAAGTCCTGCGGCACGGCGGGGACGGCATCCACGTTCACCTGCATCGCCATCACGCCGTAGTAGTTGCCGGTCCACAGGCCGTCGGGGTGCTTCAGGTTATCGGGGATGGTGTCCCAGGTCGAGACCTTGTAGGGCGCGACGAGGTCTTCCTCGACCGCCTGCACGGCGAAGGCCGGGCCGATGTCAAGCACGTCGGGCGCTTGCGGGCCTTTGTTGTCCTTGTTGGCCTTCACTGCCTCCAGCTCCTCGGCGGAGCCGGCGTCGGGCGTGATCTCGTTGACCTTCAAACCATACTTCTGCTTGAAGGTTTCGATCATCTCGCCGTAGTTGCACCAGTCGTGCGGCAGGGCGATGACGTTTAGCTCACCTTCGGCCTGCGCCGCAGCGATCAGCGCTGCCATGTTCGTCGCTTCCTGCGCTTGGGGCATGGCAGTCGCAGCGGCGGTCCCTTCCTTTGTCTGCTGCACAGCCTCAGGCACCATCCTGGCCTGCGGCGTGGTAGCGCAAGCGGCCAACGCGAGCGCCATCGTCGTAGTCAGCATGAACACGTTGATCTTTCTCATGATGTCCTCCGGTTAGTCACAGGCGCATTTCAACCAAAATCCTTTAAGGGACGAATGGGTTTGTGTGAAGAAAGCCTTAACGCTGCGGCGTGAGAGAATGCGCGCTATGGCAAAGCAATACAAATCCCCGCCACCCCTGGTCATTGACCCGGCTAAGAAATACAAGGCGCGGCTCAAGACTGGCAAGGGCGACATCGTGATCGAGCTGTTCGCTGATAAAGTTCCCCGCACGGTCAACAACTTCGTCTTCCTGGCGCGCGAGGGTTACTACGACGGCACGACCTTCCATCGCGTGATCAAGGGTTTTATGGTCCAGGGGGGCGACCCTACCGGCACCGGCCGCGGCGGCCCCGGCTATCAGTTCGAGGACGAGTTCCATCCCGCGCTCAGACATGATGAGCCGGGTGTTTTGTCCATGGCTAACGCCGGCCCGAACACCAACGGCTCGCAGTTCTTCATCACGCACGTCGCCACGCCGTGGCTGGACGGCAAACACGCCGTCTTCGGCCGGGTGATCGAAGGCATGGACGTGGTGAATGCCATCCCCGAACGCGACCCAGGCCGTGCCCGCCAACCCGGCGAGGCGTTGATCCGTGTGGAGATCATCGCGGAGTAACGTTGGGGAGTGTCAGCGGTGTCGAAAGTGTTCAGCGTGTCGGTGATGCCCAGAGTGTTCGCAGCGCCGATCGCGTCGAAGCAGGTGGCGGCGCCTCGGTGCTTGTGAAGCCGTGACGCGACCGACATTGGACAAGCCTTTCCCTTGATAGGCGTCTTCGATTCCGGCGTCGGTGGACTGTCGGTGTGGCGCGAAATCGTCCGACTTATCCCCGATGCCCCGCTGACCTATCTCGCCGATCAAGCGCACGTCCCTTATGGCGAGCGATCGCTCGACGAGGTGCGTGCGCTCACGCTGCGCGCCGCCGGTTGGTTGATCGCGCGCGGCTGCCGCGTCGTCGTCATCGCGTGCAACACCGCTTCGGCTGCGGCGCTCGAGGCGTTGCGCGCCACCTTCCCGACGACGCCGTTCGTCGGCATGGAGCCGGCCATCAAGCCGGCGGCGCTGCACACGCGAACGGGCGTGGTCGGCGTGTTGGCGACGCCGACCACGCTGCGGAGCGCGCGTTACGCCAGCCTGGTTTCGCGCTGGGGGCGCGATCTGCACATCATCGAACAGCCCTGCCTCGGCTGGGTAGAGGCCGTGGAGCGAATGCAGTCGCAAGTCGGCAGCGCAGAGGACGCCGAGTTGCGTCGCCTGGTCGGCGACTGTGTCATGCCGCTCTTGGCACAGGACGCCGATACGCTGGTGCTGGGATGCACACACTTCCCCTTTCTCCGGCCGTGGATCGAGCAGGCGATCAGCGCGTGGCAGGCAGCGCATCCGGTCGCGCATGCCGTGACGGTCTTTGACCCGGCGCCGGCCGTCGCCCGCCGCACGCGGCAGGTGTGGCTCGAACTCACTTTATCTGCCGACGGAACGCCGGCGCGTGAATTCTGGACCACCGGATCCGCCGGCCGGTTTGCGCAGGTTGCGTCGGTGCTGCTGGGCTACCCTGTACCGGCGCGGTTGCTGACCCTCTAACGCCCGATCAACGCTCGCGCGGTAAGTGTGTTAACCTATGCGCGAAAGCATGCAAAGGAATCCATTGGATCTACTCTTGTTGGACCATCTGCTGGAAGAAATGGCCGACGAGAACGAGCCGACCGATGCGCCGGCTCAGGAACAGCAATCCGGCACAGGCCGATCGGAGTCGTTGGGGGTGCTGCCCATCCTACCGTTGCGCGGCGTGCTGGTCTATCCGCTGTCGGCATTGCCGTTGCGCGTGTCGCAGCCACGTTCGATTCGCCTGATTGACGATGTGACCCTGCGCAAAATGCCGATTGGGTTGGTGGCCAGCAAGCACCCGGAGAAAGACGAGCCGGGGCCGGAGGACATCTTTACCGTCGGCACGATCGCCACGATCGCGCGTCACTTCAAGGCGCCGGACGGCGTGGTCAACATGATCGTGCAAGGCGCGGAGCGCTTCCGCATCGTCGAGATCGTCAGCGAAGACCCCTACATCGTCGCCAAGGTCGAGCCGCTGCCGGAGATGTGGGAGAACTCCCTCGAGATCGAGGCGCTGCGGCGCAACATCAGCGAGGGCTTCAACAAGATGGCCGAATTGCGCCCGGATATGCCCGACGAATTGGCGCAGATGATCCAGAGCATCGAGGACCCGCGCCAGCTCACCTATGCCGTCGCGACGTACACGCGCATAGACCTGGACGATGCGCAACGGCTGCTCGAGATGGACGGTCTGCCCAATAAGATGCTCTTCTTGCTCCAGCTCTTGAACAAAGAGTTGGAAGTGCTCCAGCTCGGCAAGAAGATTCAGAGCGAAGCGCAGAGCGAGATGGAGAAGGTGCAGCGGGAGTACTTCTTGCGCGAGCAGATCAAGGCCATCCAGCGCGAACTGGGCGAGGCCGATGAGCAGCAGATCGAGATCAACGCCTTCCGCGAAAAGATCGCCGCCAGCGGCATGAACGAGGAAGCGCGCAAAGAGGCCGAGCGCGAACTCGACCGTATGGCGAAGATGCCGACGCAGTCTGCCGAATACAGCGTTATTCGCACCTACCTGGACTGGATGGTGTCGTTGCCCTGGCAGAAGACCACGCAGGACAACCTGGACATCGCCCATGCGCGCCAAGTGCTGGACGAGGACCACTACGGCCTCCAAGACATCAAAGAGCGCATCCTGGAATTCCTGGCCGTGCGCAAGCGCCGCCAGGAGTTGCAAGCGGCGAGTGCCCAGTTGCAGGCGGAGGCGCAGCCGACAAATGAGGCGCAGCCTGCCCACCTGCAACCCGAGGCCGACTGGATCCGCCGCGAGCGCGAGGGCGTGATCTTGTGCTTCGTCGGTCCGCCGGGCGTGGGCAAGACGTCGCTGGGCGCCAGCATCGCGCGGGCGATGGGCCGCAAGTTCATCCGCATGAGCGTGGGCGGCATTCGCGACGAGGCCGAGATTCGCGGCTTCCGCCGCACCTACATCGGCAGCATGCCCGGCCGGATCATCCAGAGCATCCGCCGCGCCGAGAGCCGCAATCCCGTCTTCATGCTCGACGAGGTGGACAAGATGGGCAGCGACTTCCGCGGCGATCCGTCCAGCGCCTTGCTCGAGGTGCTCGACCCCGAGCAGAACCGCGAGTTCCGCGATCACTACCTGGACGTGCCGTTCGACCTTTCGCAGACCATGTTTATCTGCACGGCGAACACGCTGGAGACCATCCCCGGCCCGTTACGCGATCGCATGGAGATCCTGCAACTGAGCGGCTACACCGAGAGCGAGAAGCTGCACATCGCCCAGGGCTATCTGGTGCCGCGCCAACTCAAGGAGAACGGCCTGCGCCCCGGCGAGGTGACCTTCAGCGACGAAGCGATCCTGAAGCTGATGCGCGAGTACACGCGCGAAGCCGGCGTGCGCAACCTGGAGCGTGAGATCGGCAACATTTGCCGCAGGTTGGTGGCGCGCGCCCAAGAGGGCAAGGTGACGTTGCCCTTCCACGTCACGCCCGAGAGCCTGCCTGACCTGCGCGGCAAGGCCAAGTTCTACGACGAAGTCGTCGAACGCACCGAGATCCCCGGTGTGGCTACCGGCATGAGCTGGACGCCGGTGGGCGGTGAGATCATCTTCATCGAGGCCACGCGCATGCCCGGGTCGAAGGGCTTTCAACTCACCGGCCAGCTCGGCGATGTGATGAAGGAGAGCGCCCAGGCGGCGCTCTCGTACGTGCGCAGCCACGCCGGCGATCTGAAGATTGACCCAAAGATCTTCGACAAGAGCGACATTCATATCCACGTGCCGGCCGGCGCGCAGCCGAAGGACGGCCCCTCGGCGGGCGTGACCATCGCCACAGCATTGGCGTCGTTGTTCACCGGCCGCAAGGTGCGCCACGACGTGGCCATGACGGGCGAGATCACGCTGCGCGGCTCGGTGCTGCCGGTGGGTGGCATCAAAGAGAAGGTGCTCGCCGCGCATCGCGCTGGGTTGAAGACGATCATCCTGCCCAAGCGCAACGAGCCGGACCTGGAGGATTTGCCGCCGGAAGTGCGCGACTCGTTGAAGTTCGTCTTGGTGGACCGGGTGGAGCAGGCTTTGGCCGCAGCGCTGATGCCGGCAAAGCGCGGGCGCGAACAGAGCAATGGCAAGGCGCGCGCTAAGCGGTCAAAAAAGTAAATCGAGGATCATCGCGGTCGCCGTCCCCTTTGATCCTCGATTTGTACTGGGGCGGCTGGATTCGAACCAACGAATGGCGGATCCAAAGTCCGCTGCCTTACCACTTGGCGACGCCCCAATTTGCAAAATGCATTCTACCATTTACGCCGGGTGGGCGAAGGCGCTATGGTTGCGCAGGGCGGCCTCGGTTGTAGCGATCCGCGCCAGTGCTTCGGCTTGGGCAAGCCGCCGGCGAATGAGATGAAGCTGGGGGGGCCGCCGGCGCGCTTGAGCAATTCCCGCACCGGCGAAGGCCGCTGACCGGTATCATCAGCCGCTATGGCCATCCTGATCGAACACGTGGACGTCCTCGACCCGACTGCGCCGCGTAGCATCGCGCGCGACCAGTCCATCCTCATCGAAAGCAGCCGCATCTCCGAAGTTGCGCCGTCGCGGGAGCTCAATCTGGCATCAATCGCAAATCGCAAAGCGCAAATCGGCAATCTGGAGGTGATCAACGGCCGCCACTTGCTTGCCATCCCCGGCTTGATCAGCGCGCATACCCACTCGCCGGAGAACTACATGCGCGGCGCGACGGAATGCATGCCGCTGGAGCCGTGGTTGGTTTGGCTCTACGGCACCTGCGGCGAATACACCGCGCGCGACCATTACCTGTGCGCAGCGATGAGCGCGATCGAGATGCTGCTCAGCGGCGTGACCGGCTCGCTCGACCATCTGTGGCACAGCGGCCCATGGCAGCGTGAATACCTGGACGCCGCGATGGAAGCCTACCGCGATAGCGGCATCCGAGCGACTGTGGCCCCGATGTACGACGATCACGACTACGTGCTCGACGCCGCCGACGCGCTGGGCTACGACCTGCGCGGCAGCGTCTATGGCCTGTCCCACGGCGGCTATCGGCCCGACCGCGACGACTATCGCCGCGGCGTGCTTCGCGACAACCTCGCCATGTTCGACGACTGGATGCGCGACTGGCACCGCTCGCATGGCGGCCGGCTGCAAACCTTCCTCGGGCCGGCCGCCGGCCAACTGGTGACCACCGAATGCTTGCAGTGGTCGTTGGAACTGGCGCGCAAACACGGCGCCGGCGTGCACATGCACTGCGTCGAGACGCGCGTGCAAGACTACTGCATCCGGCGCGCGCGCGGCAAAACTGTGATCCACTGGTTGTACGACGAAGATTTGCTCTCTCCTGAAGTGACGCTGCCGCATAGCGTTTGGATTCGCCGCGCGGACGATCTGGACCGCCTGGCCGAACGAGGCGCGATTCCCGTGCACAATCCGGCAGCCAATCTCAAGCTGGGCAGCGGCCTGATGCCGATGCGCGCGATGCGCGATCGCGGCATCACCGTGGCGCTGGGCGTGGACGGCGCATGCAGCAGTGACAACCAGAACATGTTCGACGCGATCAAACTGGCCGCGCTCATCCACAATCTCACGCATCGCGATCCCAGGGCGTGGATTACGGCGCGCGAGGCGTTCGAGGCCGGGACGCTGGGCGGAGCGGCGGCGATGCTGCTGGGCGGTCAGTTGGGCCGGCTGCAAAGTGGGCAGTTGGCCGATATCGTGTTACTCGACACGCGCACGGCGACGCTTGCGCCGATGAACGATGCCTACGGCATGCTTGTGCACTGCGAGACCGGCGCCTCGGTCCGTCACGTCATCGTCAACGGCGACGTCGTGGTGCGCGATCGCAAGCTGCTGACGCTGGACGCCGACGCGCTGATCGCCGAGTTCTTCGAGCGCGTGGACGCGCTGCCCTTCCGGCGGCCGCTCGATCCGAAAACGCAAAAGGACGTGGATGACTGCTGGGCGTTCTGGCGCGAGGTGATGCAGCGGATGGAGGGCGAGGACCCATCATCCTAGCCCGGCGGATACTCCGAAGCCTCGGTGATGACGCCGTCCAGCGGCACGTCGAAATGTGCTGAGGGGATCGCTTCGACCCGTTGCAACTCAAACGCCAAGCCGATCTTGGGCGCGCCCGCTCGGACGCGCTTCAGGAAGCGATCGTAGAAGCCGATCCCATAGCCGATGCGCGCGACGCCGGCCTTGTGTGTCTCCTGCAGAGGGCCACCGCCGGGAGCGAGGCAGGCAAACGCCACCACCGGCGCGAACACCAAGTCTATTTCGTCCGGCGGCACAAGCTGTAGCACCTTCGGCGTGCGCAGCCCCCACCGGCCGAAGTCGAATGCGCTTGGCTCGAGCGACGTGATCTGCGCGCATGGCGTCTCGTCGCTGCCCTTCACGAAGACCGGCGCGACCACGCGCTTGCCGCATGCCAGCGCATGCACGATGATAGCCTGAGTGTCCACTTCGCTTTGGAACGAGAGGAAGATGTGAATCGTCTGTGCGGACCGGTATGCCGGCAATGCCAGCGCCTTCGCACAGATGCGCGCGCTCCACTCGGCGCGCAGATCGGCCGGCGCCGCGTCGCGCAGCGCGCGGATCTGTCGGCGGATGTCAGCCTTCGACTGGGGCACGGTGCGACAGCGTGAGTTGGACGGCATGTATTGTAAGCGTGCCGGTCGCGTATAGTCGGCAGCCTGGATCATGAGCAATGGCATCCTCGTCGTCGGCTGCGTCTCGCTGGACACGCTGCACATCGGCGGTCGCACCTATCACACCATCGGCGGCGCCGGCCTGTACACTGCGCTGGCGGCGCGGTGCGCCGGCGTGCCCGTCACGTTGCTCGGCCCTCGGCCCACGCCGCTCCCTGCTTTGTTGGCGCCGGTTGCAGAACGCCTGGACTGGATCGGCCCTGAGGTTCCGCCGGACGCGCTGCCGCACCTGGAGATCGCGCACCACGGCGAGGGCCGGGCGACGCTGGTCGGCGCGTCGTGGGGCGCAGAGTCGCAACTGACAACCGGCCACCTCCCCGACGACCTCTCACGCTACGCATTCGTGCACATCGCTGCGCTCAGCTCGGCGCACAAGATGCTTGACTTCTTGCATGTGTGCCGTGAGCGCGGCGCGCAGCGGATCAGCGCCGGCACGTATTACCGCATCGTGCAAAACGAGCCGGCGACTGTGCGCGCCATCTTCGAGCAAGCCGACCTGTTCTTCATGAACGAGAATGAGGCGATTGGCTTGTGGGGATCGTTGCGGGTCGCGGGCCGCGTCTCCATGCGCACCCGCGCGGGCGCCCTGTTGTTCATCACCTTCGACCGGCGCGGCGCGATCGTGATCGCCGGAGACCAGGCCACGCCGCTCCCCGCCGATCCGGCGAATGAACTCGACCCCACCGGCGCCGGCGACACCTTCTGCGGCGCGACACTGGCCGGCCTGGCGCGCGGCAAAGATCCCGTGACCGCTGCTTCGCACGCGACCGTCCTAGCAGCGCGCAAGATCGAACAGGTCGGGCCTGCGTTTCTGCTGGGGTTGCCCTTGCTCGAGTAGCCCGGCTGACGGCCACCTGTGGCCGTTGACCGTGGCGCTCATGCGCGTCGTCCAGCGTAGAAGCCTCCAAAAAGTTGCTACGCGGTGGCGCAGAAATCGCGCACCACTTCGTAGAGCACCCGCACGCCCCAGGCCAGCGCAGAGATCGCCACGCGCTCATCGTGGCCGTGCACCATCTCGAAGAAGCTCTCGCCCGGCGCGAACTGCATCGGCGAGAAGCCGTAGCAGATCGTGCCGAGCTTGGCGACGTGCTTGGCGTCGGTCGCGCCGGTCATCAAGTAGGGCAGCGGGATGCCCTGTGGGTCGTGCTGTTTCAGCGTGCGCTCGATCAGCTTGAACAGCGGCGTGTCGAAGGGGAATTCGAGCGCCTCGCCGCTGCTGTCCACTTCGAATTCGATCGGCAGATCGTTGCCTAGCGACTGGCGCAGCGCTTCGATCAGCGTGTCAGGCGTGGAGCCGGGCAGCGTGCGGCAATCCAGGGTGGCCTCGGCGGAGGACGGCACGACGTTGGTTTTGTAGCCGGCGCGCAGGACCGTGGGGACGACCGTATCATGCGTGATGGCGTACAGCTCAGCGGCCAGGCCGGGATCGCCCACCAAGCGATGCAGCGGCACCTCACGCAGCGCATCCATGTCCAGCCAGGCGCGCAGGGCGATGCTTTGCCCGCCGCCAATGCCTTCGGCCAGGCCGGCGATGAACGCGCGCGCGGTCGGCGTGATGCGCGCCGGCAGCCGCGTGCGCGCCAGCTTATCCACGGCGCGCGCGAGATGCACGACGGCGTTATCGGCCTGCGGGATGCTGGCATGGCCGGGCCGGCCATGTGCAACCATGCGCATCCACACGTTGCCCTTCTCCGCCGTCTGAATGGGATAAAAGCAGCGATTGTCAATGTGCAAGCTGTAGCCGCCGAACTCGCTCAGCGCATATTCCGCCCGCAGCAAATCCGGGTGCCGCTCGACCAGGATGCCGATGCCCTGGTTAGTGTCCGCCTCCTCGTCGGCGGTGGCCGCCAGAATTAAGTCGCGGCGCAGGCCCAACTCTCCCCGCCGACTGCTCTGCGCGAACGCGAGGAATACGGCTAACTGCATGGCGGTGATGCCTTTCATGTCCAACGCCCCGCGGCCATACACGAAGCCATCCTTGACCTCGCCGCCGAAAGGATCCACCGTCCAGCGCTCGCGCTCTACGGGCACCACGTCGGTATGTGAGTAAAGCAAGAGCGGCGCCGCGCTGCCGTCGCCTTTGATGCGCGCGATGACGTTGCCGCGCTGGGGCGCGGTCTCGATGACGATGGGCTCGATGCCTGCCGCGCGCAGGATGCGCGCGATGTACTCGGCGGCGCGCATCTCGTTGCCCGGCGGGTTCGACGTATCCAGGCGAATCAGGTCGCGCAAGTAGCGCACGGTGTCGTCGGCGAGGGATTGCCAATTGGGAGGCGGCGCGCTGGGCATGCGCTCGAAGTATAGCCAGATAGAATCGAAAGCATCTCTGTTCGAGAGGCTTTTCCATGCAAACCACCCTCCAAATCACCCGCGCCGAATTTCGCCGCCGCGCCGAGCGCCTGCTGGAGCACCTCCGGTCGCAAACGCTGAGCGGCGTCGTGCTCTTCGACAGCGCCTATGTGCATTACTTCTCCGGCTTCGCGTTCATCCCCACCGAGCGGCCGATCGCGTTCGTGATGAACGCGCAGGGAGAGCAGGCGATGTTCGTGCCGCGGCTGGAGCTGGAGCATGCGCGCGCCCAGACCGGCCTCGAACGCGTGGAGCATTATGTCGAATACCCCTACACACTGCATCCGGCGCACGTCCTGGCCAGGCTGTTGGCCGACATGGGCATCGCGCGGCGAATCGGCGCGGACAGCGACGGCTATCCGTGGATCTTCGGCTATCGCGGTCCGGCGCTGAGCGAGACGACCGGCGCAACAGTCGTGCGCGTGACGGCGTTCATCGAGGACCTGATGATGATCAAAAGCCCGGCCGAGATCGCGCTGATCAAGGAGAGCGCGAAGTGGGGCAACTTGGCACATCGTCTGCTGCAACGCTACACGCGCGCCGGTGTGACCGAGACCGAGGTGAGCCTGCGCGCCAGCCAGGAAGCCACGCTCGCCATGTTGGAAACGCTCGGCCCGCTCTACGCCTCGCGCAGCATGTACGGCGACGGCGCATCCGCCGGCTATCGCGGCCAGATCGGCCGCAATGCCGCGATTCCCCATGCCCTGGCCAACAACATCACCTTCCAAGCGGGCGACGTGCTGGTCACCGGCGCCGGCGCGCCGATGTGGGGCTACAACAGCGAACTTGAGCGCACGATGGTGATCGGCGGCTTGACGGACGAACAGAAGCGCTTATTCGACCACATGGTGGCGCTCCAGGATCTGGCCATCCGGTCGCTGCGGCCGGGCGTCAAATGTTCGGATGTGGATCGCGCCGTGCGCGCTTACTTCGAGCAGCACGACCTGATGCCATATTGGAAGCATCACACCGGCCACGCCATCGGCCTGCGCTACCATGAGGCGCCTTTCTTGGACGTGGGCGACGACACCGAAATCAAGCCGGGCATGGTGTTCACCGTGGAGCCGGGGCTATACGCCGCGCACTTGGGCGGCTTTCGCCACTCTGACACCGTCGTCATCACCGAGGACGGCCATGAGGTCATTACCTACTATCCCCGTGACCTGGCGAGCCTGACCATCCCGGTCTGATCTCCATCTGCAACCGCACCGGGAAACAAGTTGCTTCAAGAAACCTGGTTCCCGACTGGTCCTTCGACGCCCACGTAATTTGACACGTGCTAGGGATGCGACAAAATTGTACGAGTCACAAGCGCGCCGTCTGATCACCGAGAACGCCCTGACCCAACGAAGCGGCGCGCCGGCAGTCTCGAAGAAGCAACCAGTCTGAGGAGGCAAAATCCATGAGTCAACCGTCCCGTTCAACTTCCCTGCGATTGACGGTGGCGTTCGGCTTGGCGCTGGCGCTCGCGCTGGCCGCATGCGCAGCACCACCCCGGGCAGCGCCAACTCCGGCGCAACCGTCTGCTGAGGAAGCCAAACCGGCTGAAGCTACTGCCCCTACGCCTGGCCAGCCCAAGCCTGGCGGCACGTTGCGCGTCGGCACGAACCAAGATGCTGTTGGCTTCGATCCGCACCTGACTAACGCCACCGCCTCGTATCGCATCTTGGAGAACATCTACAGCTCACTGCTGCGCTTCAAGCCGAACCTGGAGATCGAGGGTGACCTGGCCGAGCGCTACCGCGCCATTGACGCCACCACCTGGGAATTTAAGCTGCGCAAGGGCGTGAAGTTCCACAGCGGCAAGCCACTGACCTCGGCCGATGTCAAATACTCGCTCGAGCGGATCAAGGACCCGGAGGTCAAATCGCCGCGCAGCTCGCAACTGGCGCCCATCGTCGCGATTGAGACGCCCGACGAATATACGGTGATCATCAAGACCGAAAAGCCGTTCGCGCCGCTGCTCGCTGTGTTGGCCGACCGCACCATGGCCATCGTCAACAAAGATTTCATCGAGGCAAACGGCGGCAAGCTGGACAACGTAGCCGACGGCACCGGCCCGTTCAAGCTCAAAGAGTGGGTGCCGAACACGCGCACGGTGCTGGAGAAGAACCCGGACTATTTCATTCCCGGCCAGCCTTTGCTCGACCAGGTGATCTACCAGCCGATTCCTGACGACACCGCGCGCAGCACCGCCGTGCGCACCGGCACGGTGGACTTCATCGAGTATGCCCCACCGAAGGACTTGGAGCTGTTGCGCAGCGATAGCAACATCGTCATCACTGGCGAGGGCAACAACAACGTGCGCTTCTTGGCTTTCAACACTACGGTGAAGCCGTTCGATAACCCGAAGGTGCGCCAAGCTATCGCCTGGGCGGTGGATCGCGAGGCCGTGCTGCAGGCTGCTGTGAATGGCGCCGGCACACCGCTATACGCCGGCCCATTCCTGCCATCCTTCTGGCCGGGATTACAAGCGCCGGTCTACAAACGCGATCTGGAAAAGGCGAAACAGTTGCTGGCCGAGGCCGGCTATCCCAATGGCTTCACCGCTAAGTTGAAGAACACGCCTACCTACAGCTTCCTAGGCAACGCCGGCATCGCCGTCCAGGAGCAACTGAAGGAGATCGGCATCAATCTCGAAATCGAGTCGCTGGAGTGGAGCGTCTTCCTGAAGGATTACCTGGGCAAGAATTTCGAGGCCGTCGTCAGCGGCTACAGCGGCTTTGCCGACCCGCATACGCCGCTCGATGGCACCTATGTCACCGGCCGCCAGAACAACTTCATGAGCTACAGCAACCCCAAGTTCGACGAGCTGGTGGCTCAAGGTGCGCAGGAAACCGATCAGGCCAAGCGCGCCCAGATCTACCGCGAAGCGCAGCGCATCTTGCTCGAGGATTCACCGATGGTGTTCCTCTACGCCGCCAACGAGTATGAGGCGATGCAGAGCTACGTGAAGGGCTACGTGCACTACCTGAACGGTTCGCACGTGTCATTCCGCCAGGTCTGGCTCGACAAGTAACGCGCCGAGAACCAGGATGAAGCATCGGGAAGCCGAGCCTGACTTCCCGATGCTTCATGCATCTCCGCGGTGACGCGCTACATCGTCCATCGCTTGTTCGTCGCCGTCCCCGTCGTGCTCGGCGTGAGCCTGTTCACGTTTGGGTTGGTGCGTTGGATCCCCGGCGACCCCATCCTGGTCATGCTCGGCCCCGACGCCATCGGCGCCGACGTGGAAGGCATCCGCCGGCTGTATGGGCTGGATCGCCCCTGGCCGGTGCAATATGTCGAGTGGCTGACCAACGTCATGCGCGGCGACCTGGGCCAATCTATCCGAACGCGTATGCCGGTTGGCCAGTCCATCCTCCAGCGCCTGCCGGTGACGATCGAGCTGACAATCTTATCGCTGCTGCTGGGCTTGATCCTGGGCATCCCCCCGGCCGTCCTGGCAGCGACCCACCGCGGCAAAGTCACCGACGCGGTCGTTGGCGTCATCTCGCTGCTGGGCATCAGCGTGCCCGGCTTCTGGCTGGCGATTTTGCTCATGCTGCTCTTCTCGCTTCACTTACGCTTGCTGCCTTCCATTGGTTACGTGCCTCTGCACGAGAACGCCGCCGGCAACTTGCGCCATCTGCTCTTGCCGGCGCTGGGGCTGGCGCTGCCGCTGGGCGCAACGATCATGCGCTTCATGCGCTCGTCGCTGTTGGAAGTGTTCGGGCAGGATTACATCCGCACTGCGCGCGCCAAGGGATTGACGCAGACGAAGACGGTGTTGAAGCACGCGCTGCGCAACGCGCTCATCCCGGTCATCACCGTTATCGGCATCCAGGTCGGACGATTGTTGGGCGGAGCGGTCATCATCGAGCAGATCTTCGCCCTGCCCGGCCTGGGTCGGCTGGTCTTCGACGGCATCTCCACCCGCGACTATCCGGTTGTGCAGGGCACCGTGCTGACGTTCACCGTGATCTTCATTCTGATCAACCTGTTGGTGGACGTGTTGTATAGCGTCATTGACACGCGGATCAGGCTGACCGCTCGATGAACTCGCCCCTTCGCCGCGCGCTCTACCGCGCCGTCCGCAGTCCGCAGTTCATCATCGGCGCGGCGCTCGTGACGTTGTTCGTGTTAACGGCGGTGCTCGGCCCGATATTGTCGCCCTACAGCCCCACGGCACAGAAGATGAGCCTACGGCTGAAGCCGCCCAGCGCCGAACACGTGCTGGGCACGGACGACTTCGGGCGCGACGTGCTCAGCCGCATCTTGCACGGCGCGATGCCATCGCTCCAGGTGAGCGTGCTATCCGTCGCCGGCTCGCTGGTCATCGGGGTGATCATCGGCCTGATCGCCGGCTATCGCGGCGGTTGGACGGATACGCTCTTGATGAGCCTGATGGACGTGCTGCTGGCCTTCCCGGCGGTGCTGCTGGCGATCGCCATCCTCGCCGTGATGGGCACGGCGTTGAGCAACGTCATCTTGGCCATCGCCATCGTCAACCTGCCGACCTTCGCCCGGCTGGCGCGCGGCTCGACGCTGGCGACGCGCGAGTTGTTGTATGTCGAGGCAGCGCGCGGTTTGGGCGTGCCGCCGATCGCGATCATGTGGCGGCACATCCTGCCCAACATCGCCGCGCCGCTGATTGTGCAGACGTCGCTCACCATCGCTGCCGCTATTCTGATCGAAGCGGCGCTGAGCTACCTTGGCCTTGGCATTCAGCCGCCGGCGCCGTCGTGGGGCAACATCCTGTCTTCGACCTACGGCTTCATCCAGACCAACCCGTGGCCGTCGGTGTTCGCCGGCGCGGCCATCGCCCTCGCCGTGCTCGGCTTCAACCTGCTCGGCGACGGGCTGCGCGATGCACTCGACCCGACGACGCGTTAACCCGTCAGCCGCCCGGCGATTCAAGTCGCGAGCTGCCTCCAATGCTCCCCGCCCGTTTTAAGCGTCTGTATAATCGCCATATCGCATGGTCAGCCCATCTTGCCGGCTGCCTACCTCGCCCGCTGGGTAAGTCGGCGGGCTTGATCCTCGAGCCCGATCAACGGCTCGGCCCTGGCCGACTGCGCGCGTCGGCGGGGCGCGCACATAGTTCGATATATTGGCATTCCGCACCCGCAACTCGATCATGGCAAAAATCACCCCGCGCTCACAGGACTTTTCGGAGTGGTATCTCGACGTCATCCGCGAAGCGGATCTCGCCGACTACGCGCCGGTGCGCGGCTGCATCGTCGTCAAGCCCTACGGCTGGACGATCTACGAGCACATGCGCGACTATCTGGACAAGCGCTTCAAAGACACCGGCCACGTCAACGCTGCTTTCCCACTGTTCATCCCGATGAGCTTCCTGCAGAAGGAAGCGCACCACGTCGAAGGGTTTGCGCCAGAGCTGGCTGTGGTCACCCACGGCGGCGGCGAGGCGCTGGAGGAGCCGCTCGTTGTGCGGCCCACTAGCGAGACGATCATCGGCTATTCCTATTCGCAGTGGATCAAAAGCTACCGCGACCTGCCCGTGCTGATCAACTGCTGGAACAGCGTGGTGCGCTGGGAGAAACGCACGAAGCCCTTCTTGCGCACGATGGAGTTCTACTGGCAGGAGGGACACACCGCCCACGCCACCCACGAAGAGGCGCTGGAAGAGGTGCTGCGCATGCTCAACGTGTATTACGACCACATGCGCGAGGACTGCGCGCTGCCCGGCTTCCGTGGTCGCAAGAGCATCAACGAGCGCTTCGCCGGCGCGGTCAACACCTTCTCCGTTGAGAGCATGATGGGCGACAAGCGCTCGCTGCAAAGCTGCACCAGCCACGACCTCGGTCAAAACTTCGCCCGAGCGTTCGAGATCAAGTATCTCGACCGCGACAACACCGAGAAGTATTGCTGGACGACCTCATGGGGCCTGAGCTGGCGCTTGCTCGGCGCGGTGATCATGGTGCACGGCGACGATCAGGGCCTGCGCCTGCCGCCCAAGATCGCGCCCATCCAGACCGTGATCGTGCCGATCTTCAAGAACGATGATGAGAAGTCGCAGGTCATGCAGGTTGCCGATCAGGTCGCCAAGTCGCTCAAGGCGGCCGGGCTGCGGGTGAAGCTGGATGACCGCGACGAGACGCCCGGCTTCAAGTTCAACGACTGGGAGATGCGCGGCGTGCCGGTGCGCGTGGAGATCGGCCCGAAGGACGTGGCCAACCACAGCGTGGCGCTGGCCCGGCGCGATGTGCCCGGCAAGGCCGGCAAGGCGTTTGTGCCGCAGGACGGCCTGGCCGAGCGTATTCACGCCCTGCTGCCGGAGATTCACGCCTCGCTGCTCCGGCAGGCCGAAGCGTTCCAGAACCGCAACATCCGCGAGTGCTTCACCTGGGACGAGGTGAGGGAAGCCGTACAAGACGGCTGGGCGCTCGCGCCGCTGGAGGACAACCCCAAGAACGACGAGCGCATCCGCGAGGAGCTGACGGCCAAGAGCCTGAACTTCCCGCTCGACCAACCGGAGGGCGAGTGGACCTGCGTGGTCAGCGGCAAGAAGGTGCGCGAGCGCGCGCTGATCGGGAAGTCGTATTAACTGTGCGACAGTAGTGGGTTCGCCCCGCAGGCGTGTGGGCAGGCGAACCCGTCGCGTGAGCGGGTAGGCAAAAGCGCCGCCTTCGCCTACCCGACAGCAGTGCGCTCAATGCGGCAGCCCGTCAATCTGCCGGGCGAGGTCGAAGTCCTTGTCGGTCAGGCCGCCGGCGTCGTGCGTGGTCAACGCCAGCGTCACCTTGTTCCACTGGATGGTGATGTCGGGGTGGTGCTGCGCCGCCTCGGCCAGCACGCCGACCGCCGTGGCGAACATGAGCGATTGAGGGAAGCCGCTGAAGACAAAGGTCTTGGTGATCTCGCCGGCCTCGTTCAAGCGCCAGCCTTCGGCATGCGCCAACCGTTCCTGAATCTGCGCGTCATCGAGCTTTGCCATCGCACAACCTCCTTCACTACTACAATTCGAGCGATGCTACGTATTATCCACGCGCGGAGCGAGGTTCACTTCGACCAGGCGCGCTTGTTGATGCGCGAGTACCGCGACGCGGTGATCGCGCTGGCCGGCGCAACCGGCGCCTGCACCTGATTCGACAGCTTCGATGCGGAGCTGGTGCAGCTCCCCGGAGCGTATGCGCCGCCGCGCGGCCGGCTGTTGCTCGGCCTGACAGAGACGCAGGTCGCCGGCATGGTCGCGCTGCAACCGGTGGACGCGCTGATTGGCGAGATCAAGCGGCTCTACGTGCGGCCGGCAGCGCGCCGCCAGGGCGTGGGGCGCGGGTTGCTCGTCGCGTTGATCGAAGCAGCACGCCAGGCCGGCTACGCCGCGCTGCGCCTGGAGACATTGGAAGCGATGCATGGAGCGCACGCGCTCTACCGTTCGCTGGGCTTCCAGGAGGTCGAGCGTTTTCGCCCGCCGACCGGCGACGACGACCGGACGATCAGCATGGCGCTGTGGCTGTAGCCGACGGGTACGCCTCACCCCTGCGCGATCTGCACATACTCCTGTCGCAGCACGGCGTCGTCGCTCACGCCGAAGCGCACCAGCAGCTTGCCGATCACGGCGGCTTTGCGCTCGGCGTCGCGCTTGCTCCACGTGCGGCTCTTGATTTCCAGGAAGTAACCATCGTGCGCCGGGTTCACCATACGGTCAATGTTGATGAACAGTTCCTCGTCGTCGTAGAACACTTCCCAGCGCAGGCGGTCCTTTTCGACCTGCACCTCGCGGGCCGGCTTGAAGTATTCGCGGTAGAAGCGCAGGCTGCGATCGGCCGGCGACATGAAGCGCACCCGGCTGAGCAAGATGGAGTGTGGGTATTCGCGTTCACTCTGGCCGCTCACCAGCGTCAGGCGATAGCGGCTGCCGACCACGTTGCCCTTCTCGTCCACGCGTTCGTCTTCGCGGTAGCGCAGGCGCGACGGCTCGTCTTCGAAGAAGAAGTAGGTGTCGTATTGCCGGTAGTGCACATGGCGCACCACGTTGATCTCGCCGCTGTTGATGATCTCGATGATCGGCTGCGGGTCGCCGATGCGAGCCTTGACTTGCACCTCGAACGATTCCTCTTGCTGCACGCCGCCGATGGCCGCCAGCTTGCGCAATACGTCGCCCTCACGCGCGATGAGGAAGGTGTGAATCTGTTGCGCCAGCCGGTTGGCCTCTGCTTCGATCGCCGCTTCGTCCAGTGTGAGCAGCGCGCGGTCGCGCATCAATGGCTTGCCATTCACGAACACGTCGCGCACGTCACTGGCCTTGCTGGAGTACACGATCTGCGTGTAGATGGCGTCGCTGCCGGCGGCGATGCGGGAATACTGCGGCGTGCTGTGCAACCGGCGCAGCTCGAGCACGATCACATCGGCGCGCTTGCCGGCTTCGAGCGAGCCGGTGATATGGCCGATGTGCAGCGCGTGCGCGCCCATGCGCGTCGCCATCAGCATGGCCATGCGCGCCGGCACGGCGACCGGATCGCGCGTGCTGCCTTTGGCCAACAGCGCAGCCAGACGCATCTCCTCGAAGTGGTCGAGGTCGTTGTTGCTGGCCGGGCCGTCGGTGCCGATGCCGACGTTGAGGCCGGTCTTCAACATCTGCGTGACGTTGGCGATGCCGCTGGCCAGCTTGAGGTTGGCCGAGGGGTTGTGCGCCACCGTCGCGCCGGCGTTGCGCAGCGTGCGCATCTCCCCGGCGTCTATCGCTACGCAGTGCGCGGCGATCACCTTGGCCTCCAGCACGCCGTTCTTCTTGACCCAATTCACCACCGGCATGCCGTGTTCGCGCCGGCTGTCCTCCACTTCTTGAAAGGTCTCGCTAATGTGGATGTGCAACGGCACGTCGTACTGGATGGCGATCTCGGCGCAGGTGCGCATGAGCGGGCCGCTGCACGTGTAGGGCGCGTGTGGCGCAATTACCGGTGTGATCAAGGGGTGACCCTTCCACTTGCGGATGAAGGCTTCGGTGAATTCCAGGCTCTCGTCGGCGCTGGAGGCGTCCGGCGTGGGGAACTGCATGATAGTCTGCGAACACAGCGCGCGCAGGCCAACCTCGGCAATGGTCTGCGCGATGGTCTCCTCGAAGTAGTACATGTCGTTCACGCAGGTCACCCCGCTGCGGATCATCTCGGCGCACGCCAGGCGCGTGCCCAGCGCCACGAACTCCGGCGAGACGAACCTGCGTTCGACCGGCAGCATGTAGCCGTAGAGCCAGACGTCCAGTCGCAGGTCGTCGGCCAGGCCGCGCAGCAGCGTCATCGGCGTATGGGTGTGGCAATTGATCAGGCCGGGCATGATGCAGCAGCCCGTACAGTCAATCACCTCGGTGGCGGTATAGCCGGCGGCGATCTGGTCGGCATCGCCGACGGCGACGATTGAATCGCCGCGAATGGCGACGGCGCCGTTCGGATACTGATGGAAGGCGTCGTCCATGGTGATGACGACGCCGCCGGTGAGCAGAATGTCGGCTTGCTGCATAAGGGCGTTATAGCACAGCCCGCACGCCCAACACAAACTGAGAACGCACGTAGAATTGAGGGGCGTATGAGCGTGTCGTCAAGCCACGTCCCATCGCTGCGAGTAGCGCTGCTGCAATCGAATAGACGCTCTCATGAACGCTATGGCCTGCGCGCGCCTGTCGTGCGCATCGGTCGTGGCGTGCTTGGCCCACATGACATCCAACTTCCCCTCGATGACCTGCGCGCTTCGCGCGAACACGCCCGCCTGGTGTTTGAGGATGGCGCGTGGTTCTTGGAGGATTGCAGCCGTAACGGCACGATGGTGAACGGCCGGTTGCTGCGCAAGGAAAGAGCCAGGTTGTCGAGCGGCGACACCATCCGGATAGGCGATTCGTTCGACGTCGTGTTTTGCTATCTGAGCGACACTATGCAGGCAGAGGATGGGGCTGATGTCGCGCTGCGCACTGCGCCGTCAGCCCAACCGGCCGAGTCGCCCGCCGTGCGGGTCGGCTTGTGGATCAGTCCCAGCGCGACGGTGTGGCGCGATGGCAAGCGGCTGCCGGCCTTCCTCTCGCACACCGAGTACCGCTTGATGAAATATCTCATGCAACACGCCAACGACGTGTGCGATTACGACACGGTGATTCAAGCCGTGTGGGGGGGCCAGCGCCACAGAGACAGCTTACACGAGCTGATCTATCGCGTGCGCCGAAAGATCGAGCCGGACCCAGCCCGGCCGCGTTACCTGATCATCCGCAGCGGCCTCGGCGTGGTTCTCTTCCCGCAAGGGGTGAGCGCGGAACAGGATGCGTTCAAGTGACGATGGCGACGATCATCGGCCGGCGCTTGGTCTCGCTGTAGATCAGCCGGTTGAGCGCATCGATCGCCCGTTCACGGATCGCGCCTGTGCTCGTCGCGCCGGTGATGTCGCACAGCGCATCGGCCACAGCCTGGGACATGCTTTGCAAAAGCGGCGCGGAGTCTTTCATGTAGATGAAGCCGCGGGTGATGATCTCCGGCTTCTCGGCCAGCCGACCTTCTGCGTTGCGCCGAATCACGGCGATGACGAAGCCGTCGCGCGCCAGCACCTCCCGATCGCGAATGACCGCTCGGCCGATGTCGCCCACGCCGCTGCCATCCACGAACACATAGCCGCCCGGCACGCGATCCAGTTGCCGCGCCTCGCCGTTGTTAAACTCGATCGGCGTGCCGTTCTCGACAACGAAGGTGCGATCGGGTGAGATGCCCAACTCGTGCGCCAGGCGCGCATGCGCCTTCAACATGCGCAATTCGCCGTGGACCGGGATGAAATACTTGGGGCGGATCAAGCTCATCAACAGCTTCTGCTCTTCCTGGCTGGCATGGCCGGAGACGTGCACCTTGGCGACCGGATCGTAGAGCACCTCGGCGCCCTTTTGAAACAAGCGGTTGATGATGCGGTGAATATATTCCTCATTGCCGGGGATGGGGTGCGCCGACATGACGATCGTATCGCCGGGCATGACGTTGAGGACCGGATGTTTGCCCGCCGCCATTCGACCGAGCACCGCGCCCGGTTCGCCTTGTGTGCCGGTGGCTATGATGGCGACCCGGTCGGGCTTCATCTTGTTGGCTTCCTCCAGCCGGATCAACATGCCGTCGGGGATCTCCAAATAGCCCATCTTCTGGGCCATTTTGACGTTCTCAATCATGCTGGTGCCGGCCAGGGCGAGCTTGCGACCGTAGATGTCGCACACGTTCACCACCTGTTGCACGCGCGAGACCAGCGAGGCAAAGGTGGCTACAATGACCCGCCCTTTCGCGTCGCTGAAAATATGCTCGAACGTCGGCTCGATGGCGCGCTCGCTGGGCGTGGTGCCGGCAATCTCGGCGTTGGTGCTGTCCGCAAACAGCGCGAGCACATTGCGTCCGGCGAACTCGGCCAGTTTGGCGAAGTTCGATGGCTTGCCGTCCACCGGCGTATGGTCGAACTTGAAGTCGCCGCTGTGCACCACCAATCCCGCCGGCGTGGTGATGCCCACTCCCACGTTGTCGGGGATGCTATGACACATGCGGAAGAATTCCACCTTGAACGGCCCAAGGGTGATTTCGCTATTGGCGGCGATGGTGTGAATCTTCGTCTGGCTGAGCAATTTGGCATCCTTCAGCTTGACTTCGAGCAGACCGCGCGTGAGCGGCATGGTGTAGATCGGCACGCCGGGAAAGTCGCGGACGACGTGAGTGATTGCGCCGGTGTGATCCTCGTGACCATGTGTGATGATGAGCGCGCGCACTCGCTCGCGTTTCTCCTTTAGAAAACCGTAGTCCGGAATCACGGCGTCTACGCCGAGCATATCGGACTCGGGGAACATGATGCCGGCGTCTATGAGCAGGATGTCCTCGCCGTACTCGAACATCATCATGTTCTTACCCACTTCGCCGAGCCCGCCGATGGGGATCCACTTCAGAGGTTTAGCTGACATAGTTTGATGAAAATGGTGAACGCGGCGCGCATGACCTGTGAGCTTGCGGCGCGCCGTCAGCGCTCAGGGGCGTTGAGGAGGGATGCGCTCGCGCAAGAGGAAATGGCTGCAGGCGCATCACCGCGCCATACGAACAGGCGCTCATGCGTGGTGATGACGATTGGGGGCAGACATCGTTCTCTGGTCGTCGCCCTTCTATTATACTCGCGCTGGTGTGCGATGAGTGACCTGTATCCCCAACCCGTCTTCTTGCTGGGTTTCGGCGGCGTGGGGCGCGCGCTGGCTCGGCAAATCCTCGCCGCGCGTGCTCGCCACGCGCAGCGCAACCGGCTGCGCTTTGTGATCGTCGGTGTCGCCGATAGCGCTTCGTCCATCGTGGCACCATCCGGCTTGTCCGATGCGGCGATCCACGATCTGCTCGAACGCAAAGGCCGCGGCGAACGCCTCGCCGACGACGCGCCGCCGCCGCCCCCGGACTCGCTCCCCGCACATACCATCGTGGTGGATACGACGGCGACCGCCGCCACCGTGCCCTGGCTGATGCAGGCGAAGGCGCGTGGCATGGGCGTGGTGTTGGCGAACAAGCTCCCGCTGGCCGGCGACTTGAGCTGGTGGGATGCCATCGCCGACGCGCGCGCACGTTGGGAGACGACCTGCGGCGCTGCATTGCCCGTCATCAGCACGCTGAACACGCTCCTCGACAGCGGCGACGACATCCTGCGCATTGAAGGCGCACTCAGCGGCACGCTGGGCTTCCTTTCGTCTCAATTGGAGGCCGGCGTGCCGTTCGGTCAGGCTGTGCGCGACGCAAAGGCGAAGGGCTACACCGAACCCGATCCGCGCCAAGACCTGGGCGGCCTGGATGCTGCGCGCAAGGCGCTCATCCTGGCTCGCATGTTGGGCTACCGCTTAGAAATGCGGGATGTCGCCGTCGAGTCGCTGTATCCGCCGGAGATGGACGCCTTGAGCGTCGATGAATTCTTGCGCGAGGCCGATGCGCTCGACGCGCCGATGAAGCGACGCGCCGCCGAGCTGACCGCCGGCGGCCGCAAGCTCCGCTATGCTGCTGAGATCGCCGACGGCAAACTGCGCGTTGGGCTGGTGGGCGCTGCGCCGGAGAGCAAGCTGGGCAGCATCCGCAGCAGCGACAGCCTCGTCGTCTTTCACACGCGCTACTTCAGCGACAATCCCCTGGCCGTGAGCGGTCGCGGCGCAGGTCAGGAAGTGACGGCGAGCGGCGTCCTGGGCGACCTGGTGGGTTTGTCGCGCGCGATGCGCCCTTAAGAGGTGAACCGTCACACTGCTGTGGCCGTCGCTTTGCAATGCTCGGCCTCGTCGAGCAATTGCGCGGCGCCGGCTGCACCGGCTTGGCCCGTCGTGCCCAGCATCTGGGCCAGCTCCTCCAGGCGCGCTTTGCGATCGAGTGGGCGCACCGCCGTCATCGTGCGCCCGTGGCGCTGAATTTTCTCGACTTTGAAGTGGGCGTCCCCGAAGCTGGCCAGTTGGGGCAAGTGGGTGATGCAGATCACCTGATGGGCGCGCGCCAGTCGCCACAGCTTTTGTCCGACGACCGTGCCGATGCGCCCGCCGATGCCCTGGTCAATCTCGTCGAAGATCAGCGTTGGCGTGTGGTCGGCCAACGAGAGAGTCGCCTTCAGCGCCAACATCAGGCGCGCCATTTCGCCCCCCGAGGCGATCTTCGCCAGCGGCTTCAACCCTTCGCCCGCGTTCGGCGCCATCATGAACTCGACATGGTCGGCGCCGGTGGCGTCCGGCTCCTGCGGCGTGATCTGCACAGCGAAACGCGCGCTCCCCATGCGCAGGTCTTGCAGCTCCGCCTCGACGCCCTGGGCGAGGCGCGCTGCCGCCGCTTGTCGCGCGCCGGAGAGTTCGCTGCTGATCTCGGCGATTTCCCGCGTCAGTTGTTGAGCCTGCTGTTGTAAAGCCTCGATGTGTGCTGCGCTGTGCTCGATCTGGTCCAGTTCGGCCTCGGCTTGCTCGGCGAAGGCGATCACCGCCTCGACCGTCTCGCCATACTTGCGCTTGAGCTTTTTGATCAGCTCGAGCCGGTCTTCGACCTTTTGCAGCCGCTGCGGGTTGAACTCGATCGCGTCGCGATAGTCGCGCAGCGTGCGTGCGACTTCGGCGATGATGGCGTTTGCTTCGGCAAGTGATTGATGGTATTCCTCGAACCGGCTGTCGAAGCGCGTCAGGTTGGCGATGGCGCGCATGGCCTGGGCGATCAAGTCGAGCGCGGCCGGCGCGCCGCGCGCGGACTCGTAGAGGGCCGCGTGCGCTTCGTCGGCATAGGCGGCCAGCGCTTCGGCATTGGCTAAGCGGGTGTGCTCTTCCAGCAGCGCGGCTTCTTCACCGGGTTTAAGGCGGGCGGCGCGAATTTCTTCGATTTGGAACTTGAGCATGTCCACGCGTCGGGCGCGCTCGCGCTCGCCGTGTTGCAGCTCATCCAGCCGACGGCGCACGGCGCGCAACTCGCCCACTTTGGCCGCGACGCGCTGGCGCTGCGCCCACAAACCGGCGTAGCGGTCGAGCAAGTTCACATGTTCTTTCACCCGTAGCAGCGAAAGGTGCTCGCTTTGGCCGTGCACGTCCACCAGCAGTTCGCCCAGCGCGCGCAGCGTGTGTTGGCTCACCGCCCGTCCATTCACCCGGGCGAGCGATCGGCCGTTGGCGCGCACCTCACGGGCCAGCGTCAGTTGGCCGGGTTCGTCACATTCGATGCCGTGTTCGGCCAGCGCCGCTTCCACCTGCGCGCGCGCTGCGCCGTAACACAAGAAGACGCCCTCGACCCAAGCCGCCGGCGCGCCGGCGCGCACCATGTTCGCCTCGGCGCGGTCGCCCAACAGCAGCGCGATGCAATCCACGATGATGGACTTGCCGGCGCCGGTCTCGCCGGTGAGCACGTTCAGCCCCGGCGCGAACTCGATGTCGAGCGCCTCGATGATCGCGAAATCGCGCACGCGCAGTTCCGTCAGCATCCGACCATCAACCGTCTCTCGGATTCGATCATGTGACCTGGTCGAGCGCGGCAGCGAAGATTTGCAACGCCTCCTCGATTTGCTGTTCGTTTACCACCAGCGGCGGGATCCAGCGAATCACGTTTTCATACGAGCCGCACGTCAACAGCAGCAGGTTGTGATCGGCGCAATGCTTCACGATCCGCTGCGTGATGGACTTGTCCGGTTCGCCGGTGCGGGCGTCCACGAACTCAGTAGCGACCATGCATCCGAGGCCGCGCACATCGCCGAGGATCGAGAAGTCTTTCTGCAACGCGCGCAGGCCGCGCATCAACTGATCGCCGCGCGCCTGGCTGTTCTCGGGCAGCTTCTCGGCCTTCATCACGCGAATGGTTTCGACGGCGGCAGCAGCCGATATCGGGTTGGGTCCATAGGTGCCGCCGTGCGAACCAGGCGACCATCGGGCCATGATCTCGCGGCGCGCCGCGACGCAGCTCAGCGGCATGCCCGATGCCAGCCCCTTGGCCATGACGAGGATATCGGGCACCACGCCGAAGTGCTCCAGTGCGAAAAACTTGCCGGTGCGCCCGAAGCCGGTCTGCACCTCGTCGAAGACGAGCAGGATGCCGTGTTCATCGCAAATTTGCCGCAGCGCGCGCAAGAACGACGCCGGCGGCACCACATAGCCGCCCTCGCCCAGGACCGGCTCGACGACAATGGCCGCGGTTTCCTGCGGCGCGGTTTGCGTCTTCAGCAAGAAGCGCACCGCATCGGGCGCGTAGCCGCAACATGCGCCGTCGTCCGGGCAGCCGGCGCTCAGGGTCGCGCGCTGCGCCGCGCTCATGGCGCGCTTCGCGACCGGGCAGTGATAGCAGTGTGCGTAGGGCGCAGCGAAGATGCCGGCAGGCAGCGGCTGATACTTGAGTCGGTAGCTGGTCTTGCTCATCGTCATGGCCATCGTCAGGTGCGTGCGGCCGTGGAAGGAGCCTTCGAAGACGATGATGTTCGTGCGGCCGGTGGTTTGTTTAGCCAGCTTGACCGCGGCTTCAACCGCCTCGGCGCCGCTATTGCTGAAGAAGAAGGTATCTATCGGCGGCGGGCAGATGCTCGCCAGCTCGTCGGTCAGCTCGAGCACTGTGTCGCTGATGCCGATGCCGATTTGGCCATGCAGGAGCTTGGCAGCCTGTTCCTGGATCGCCCGCACGATGCGCGGATGGGCATGGCCGGTGTTGGTCACGCCAATGCCGCAGGTAAAGTCCATATAGCGCCGGCCGCTCTTGTCATACAGATAGATGCCCTCGCCATGGTCAATGTGGATATCGAAGGCGCGCGCCCAGACGGGGGAGAGGTTTTCTTTCGCCATGGTGCTTGAAAATGTATGCGTGCTCAGGGATCTCGCAGCGATTAGGCATTGTCGCCCCAGAACGGATATTCTATCCGTCTTTCGGCATTTCCCTGGCGTGGCCTGTGGCTTGGGAGCGTTGGGGAGCGGCGCGTTCGTATCACAACCGGTGGGCGCCCGCCGGCGAGACGGCCTCTCGCTGCATTCGGCCTGCCTATAATTCCTCTTGTGATGGCGCGCTGGTTGACGAACAACGTCAGTCTGATGATCCTGGCGGTGTTGTTGGCCGTATTCGTGTGGGGAGCGAGTTCCTTACAACAAGACCCGATTGTGGAGAACACGCTCGTCGCGCCAGTGGTCATCGTCTCTCCGCCGGCGGCCGGTCAGACTGTCTCCGCCAGCACGCTGCCGACGAACGTGATAGCGCGCATACGCGCGCCCCAGAGCACGTTCGAAGCGCTGGGCGCCAACGGTGTGCAAGTGCCGGTGGATCTCTCGCTGCTCGGTGTCGGCCAACATGTCGTCAAACTCGAGCCGACGATCAGGGCGGCGCCCGCGATGTTGTTGTCCTACCGACCGCTCACCGCCAGCATCACCATCGAACAGATCACCGAGGTCCGCGTCCCCATTCGCGTCGTCGTAGAGGGCACACCGGCGATTGGTTACCAGGCGCAGTTGCCTAGCGTCGAACCGACTCAGGCCATCGTCACCGGCGCGCAACAACTCGTCTCGCGCGTAGCCAGCGTGGATGCCGTGATCAATGTGGAAGGCGCGCGCTCCTCGGTGCAGCAGAACGTCCTGCTGATTGCGCGTGACCAAGATAACAACCTTGTGCCGAATGTCGGCATCACCCCCAGCATCGCCGCCGTCCGTGTGCCGATGGAACAGCTCAGCAACTTTAAGGACCTCGCCGTGCGCGTGCGGCCCACCGGCCAACCGGCGGAAGGCTATGCGATCACCAGCATTTCGGCTTCGCCACAGGTGGTGACCGTTTTCGGGCCGCGCGACGCCATCCAGCAACTGCCCGGCTTCATAGACACGCTGGAGGTCTCGGTCGCCGGCGCGACACAGGACGTGGAGCAGCGCGTCGGGTTGAACTTGCCGCCGAACGTCTCGCCCATTGCCGATAATATGACCGTGCTCGTACGGGTGCGGATCGAGCCGCAGCAAGGCGCATTAACCGTGTCACGTCGGCCGGTCGTCATCGGCATCACAGAAACGCTGAGTGTGAAAGTGTCGCCTCTGGCAGTGGACATCGTATTGGCCGGGCCACAACCCACGCTGAATAAACTCACCCGAGATTCGGTGCGGGTCGAGGTAGACGCCACCGGCCTGGGCGTCGGCGTGCATCAACTCACGCCTAAAGTCATTGTGCCTGAGGGCGTCGCTGTGCAGAGCGTGATCCCCACCACGGTGCAGATCGAGGTGACCGAGGCCACTACCGGCGATGCTCGGCCGCCGGATGGCCCGACTGCGCAAACATACGCCTCACAAAGGACCAGTTGACCGACCGGATCCGCAATCGCTGCGCCAACCCAGTGTCGTCGGCGACGACATCGGCCTTGTTGGGGTGGGCGTGATCTGGGCTATCGGCTTCGTTCCATGTAGAATAATCCGCGCGCGTGCCGACCCGCACGCGCAACGACATCATTTTGCTCGCCTGGCATCATTACTGTGAATTTGCAGGTAAATCATGGCAACGACATCTGACCTTCGCAGGGGAATGCTCATCCGCTACAACGGCGACGTGTGGCGCGTCCTGGAGTATCAACACATCGCGCCTGGCAACTGGCGCGCCATGGTGCGCATGAAGCTGAAGAATATCAACAACGGCAAGGTCATCGAAGACCGCGTGCGCGCCGGCAGCGAGATTGACGTTGTGCAATCGGAAATGCGCCCGGCGCAGTTCCTCTACAAGGACGGCAATACGTATCATTTCATGGATGCCGAGACCTTCGACCAGATCGCGCTGGATGAAGACATGGTGGGCGATGCTGCGCAGTTCATGCGCGAGAACGACACTGTAAGCTTGCTCGTGCTCGACGGCTCGCAAATTGCCGGCGTGGAGCTGCCCACCTTCGTCACCTTGAAGGTGGTGCAGGCCGATGTGGCGGTGCGCGGCGACACCGCGACGAACGTGCTGAAGAACGTCACGCTGGAAACCGGCGCTGTGATTCAGGCGCCCAGCTTCGTCAAAGAGGGCGACTCGCTCAAGATAGATACGCGCACGGGCGAGTACATCGAACGGGTCAAAGAGTAAACCTGAAAACGCGTCGCGTTGCTGTTAGGTCGCCGTTTAGGTACGACCGGCGCTTACAGTCGGGTTGCCACGCCTGATGTAATCGCGCCCTACGCTGCGCTGGCTTTCAGCACGCGCGCTGGCGTGAGCGGACGCACCTGATATAGCCGGTTGGCCGCCGGCACGATGACGCTCTCGAAGCGGTCGAGCGTCATATCGCCCGTCTCGCTTTCGACGACGACGCGGCCGGCGATTACGGTGAGCGCATGGAAGCTCTGCCCTCGCGTGTCGAGCGCGAGCGTCTCAACCCTGGACGTGAGCAAGTCGAGCGTGAAGTATGGGCATGCGACGAGCTGTTGCGCATCGGTATCCAGCATCGGTCGCAGAGGGTGCACCTGGCCGGTGGCGCTGGGATCGGTCACAGCCAACGATTGCGCGATATGCAACGCGCGGCCGGCGCTGGCCGGCCGGTTCCAGTCCCACACGCGGTAGGTGATGTCGGACGCTTGCTGCACTTCGTAGATCAGCAGCCCCGGCCCTAACGAATGCAATGTGCCGGCAGGCATGAAGATGGTGTCGCCTGCGCGCACAGCGTAGCGCTGAACCAACTCGAGCACGCGGCCGTCGCGAATCGCTTGTTGGAGCGCCTCGGGCTTGACCCCGGGTTTCACGCCGGCGATCAACTGGGCTGTGGGGGCGGCTTCCAAGACGTGCCAGGCCTCGGTCTTGCCAAAGTGCCCCGGCCCTTCCAGTGCGATGGCCTGCGCATCGTTGGGGTGCACTTGGATCGAAAGCCAGTCGTGGCAATCGAGCAGCTTGATGAGCAGGGGAAAGCGTTTGCCGGTGTGGGCGACGACGGCTTCGCCGAGCAGCGCAGCGCCCAGCTCGGCGGTCAGCTCGGCCAACGTGCGCCCGGCGTAACGCTCAGCGGCGATCCGGTTGTGCTCGTGCACGATCCACGCCTCGCCAATGGGCTGGTCGGCGTCAGGCTGCAGTCGCCGGCCGCCCCACACGCGCGGGTGATATTCGGGGATGAGTTGAATCAGCTCGACCAAGCCCTCACTGCCAGCTTATCACAAATGCGCCCCACGCCCCAAGCTCCAGCGCATCCAGCGGTTGCGGCTCGCCCAGCAGAAACCGCGCCGGCGCGCCGATGGGCGCGGGCGACGCCGCAGCATCGAGCATAGCCCTCTGCCGCTGTCCACCGAAGTTGAAAATCATCGCGATCACCTCGTCGCCGGCCCAGCGCCAAAGGCCCATACAGGTGGGGCAATGGGGCACAGCGTCCATCATGCGGAAGTTGGCGTCGCGCAAGGCCGCATGTTCGTTGCGCAGCCGGATCAAGGCGCGGTAATAGTTCAGCAGCGAATCGGGATCACCGTCCTGCTCTTCGACCGAGACGCCGTCGTGAGGACGGTTGTTGCGGTTGTCCGGTCTGAACCAGGTGGTCATGCCTGGGCCGGCCTCGCTGGCGTACCAGTCCATCGGCTCGCGGCGAAACTCGTCGTAGATCGGCCCCGGCCCTTTCACGCCGCGCATGCCGATCTCCTCGCCGTAGTAGATGATCGGAATGCCCGGTGTGAGGATGGAGACAGCCGCAGCCAGCCGCATACGCGCCGGATCACCCTGGACGGATGATGCAATGCGGTTGGTGTCGTGATTGGAGGCGAAGCGCACGATCTGGGCGCCGCGCGGATACAATTGGAGCATCGCGCGATAGGCCGGCTGCAACAGCAACGGATCTACTGCGCCGTTCAGCACGCCTTTGCCCACCGCATTCTCGCCGCCTGACAAACGCAGATACCACGGGAAGTCGAAGAGCGCGTCGAACCCTTCGTCGAAGTAGCGTTGCAGCGTGGACGGCTCGCCGTCCCACACCTCGCCCAACAATACGGCGTCCGGATGTTTCGCCTTCACCGCTTTGCGCAAATCTTCCCAGAACCAGCGTTCGACCCCACGGGCATAATCGGCGCGCAGGCCGTCCACGCCTAAATCGAGCCAAAACTCCGCTGCGCCGATCAGGTAGGCGTTCACCTCGCGATTGCTGTGATTCCACTCCGGCAAGTCGGCGACGCCGTAGAACGAATCGTACGAGAGATTGTTGGCGTCCTTGAACAGAAACCATCGGGTGTAGGGCGATCGGGGGTTGCCGTAAGCATCCTGAAAGAACGGATGACCCTTCGAGGCGTGGTTGGCGACGAAGTCCACGATCAGATGCATGCCGCGTCGCTTGATCTCGCCGACCAGCGCTTTGAAATCGTCGAGCGTGCCGAACTGGGGGTTGACCGCCCTGTAGTCGGTAACGTCGTAGCCGTGATAGGTGCGTGAGGGATAGTGCGGGTTCAACCAGATCGTGTTGACGCCCAGCGACTGGATGTAGTCGAGCTTTTGCTGCAGTCCCCGCAGATCGCCAACGCCATCGCCATCGGCATCGTAGAAGCTGCGCACGAAGACCTGATACAGCGTCGCGTCGTTAAACCAAGCCGGCGATGCAATCACCGGCCGGCGATCGGGGGTGGGCGTCGGCCGAGCCGCGCGGGGCGTGGCGGTCGGCGCGTCGGTCACCCGCGGTGTGAGCGTCGCTGCAGGCGCGGGCGCCGTCGGTGACGCAACAGGGACGGCGGGCGGCGCCGCGCAGGCACATAGCGCCGTTGTGCACAGCACAAAAGCAATCCGGATTCGTCCTCCGGGTCTCATGTCATGCTCTCCTCAACGCAAAGATGGCTGGTCGCAGCCCGCCCAAGTTTACGCGGAACGTCAAATCGCGCAGCCACGGCGATGGCGTTTGCGCGAGCGCGCTTTCCATTAAGCGCACTTCGGCCGTGATGAAAACGCAGCGCGCTCCGGGTTTGGCCACGCGCGCGGCCTCGCGCAGCAGCGCTGGGTAGAGCGCCATGTTGTCATCGTGCGATCCGACGCGATGGCCGAAAGGAAGATCGGCGGTGATTGCATCCACGCTGGCGTCCGGCAAAGGCAAGCAGCGCATATCCCATTCGCGCAATTCGAACGGATGGCGCTCGCCTTTCGCGCCCGCTTGGTAAGCCGCGATGTTTGCCTGCGCGCAAGTCAGGGCGTGCGGGTCGGTATCGCAGCCGATCAGCCGACGCGCCGGGCCGGCCGCCGCGCGCTCGATCAGCAATGTGCCCGAGCCGCATCCCAAGTTGAGATAGACGTCGTCCGGCGTCGGCCGGGTTAACCACGCCATCGCATGCGCAACGGTTGCTTGCAGCGAGCCGGGGATGTTGCAGACGCGCCAGGCGCGCGTGGCCAGCGGCTTGGGCGAGAGGCGCACAAGCACGTCCCAGCCGGACGCCGATCGGCTGCTGGCTGTGGCCTCTTGGGGGGCCTCGCCGCCTTGAGCGTCAGGAAAGGGGCCGCGGCTGGGCCGGATGCGAATTAACAGGTCGCCTTCCTCGTGCGCCTCGCGCAGGCCGGTGTGCTGTGCGATGGCCGACTTCAGGCGAGTCATCACTGTCGAGCCGGCGCCGGCTGCGCCGAGCATGAAGGTGCGGTATGCGCCGTGTGGCGCCAGGCCAAGCGCGGCGTCCACCTGCGTAAACAGGGCGCGCAGATGTTGATCGCCAAGCAGCGCCTTGGGTCGCGCTACCGCGTAGCGCCGCAGCAGGTATACCGACAGCGCCATGTGCAGGCCGAGCAACGGGCGCAGAGCGCGCGCAGAGAACTGGATCACCCGCGGCTGCACCACATGCGCGTGGCGCACGCCGAGCGCTGCAAGCTCCTGGCTGACGAACGGCTCTAGCCCGGCGATGACGTCGGCCTCGCAGCAGTGTGGCCCCACGACGTCACTGTATCACGCCGCTCGGTGGCGTATCGCCGACTTGCGCGCCGCGCGCCGTCGCGCCCCACGAGCCGGTGACTGGTCTTCCGGCGCAACGCGCACGGGCAGGCCGGCGTAGAACTGGCGCAAGGTGGGCAGATAGGGGCTGATTTCATAGCCTTGCCACCGATTGTGGTCGCTGGCTTGGAATATGGCGCCGCCGATGATCGGCGACGGATACGACTTGCCGTCCACCACCAGCGGCGCGCTTTGTAGCCGGATGTATTTGTCGCACCAGTCGCGGAACTTCTCCTGGCTATAGGCGTGCGCCCTAAAGCCGCCCACGCTGCTTTGGTCGAGACCGCACTCGGAGCAGTAAATGGCGCGCACGGTGGGATCGAAGCCGCAGCGGGTGAAGAGGAATTCCCAACGCCGCTCGAACCATTTCCACTCGTCCGGTTGATTGATGTGCTGCGGGTGGGGCGAATAGAGATGCATGTCGAAGGCAATCAAGCCGTTGTTGTAGGCCGGGGCGTAGAGTTCGCGGATAATCTGGCAAGTCTCCGGGTTGGTGAAATCGGGACATCCCATCGAGAAGGTGCCGGCGGCGTAGGTGGCGCCGCTGCCCTGCTTGATGCGTCGCGCCACTTCGAGGTCAATCTGCGCGCGCCGGCGCAGGTCGTTGCCGTCCTGGCCGAGCTGATCCGCCTCGTTCAAGCCGATATAGATCAGATGCTTATCGGTTGCGCCGCCTAGGCCGTTGATGATCTGTTCGACGCTGGGCACCACGCCATGCTCGAAGAACCGACGCACCATGACCACAGCATCGGGATGAGCGCGCTTGAGCTGGCTGGCGCCGGCGAAGTTGTCCATGCACAGAAAGAACTTGCAGCCTCGGCGAGCCTCCTCGAACGCCACTTCGCTGTTGGTCATGGCATGAATGCCGAGCTTGAACGTCGTGTGCGTCGGATGGTCAGGCTCGGGCAGCGGTTCGCTCTCGAACTCCAACCAGGTCGTGGACACGAAGACGCTGACGGGCTGATCGCTCTGGTTCGGGCCGAAGCGCAGGTCTACGCCGCTGACCTGCAACGGCACCGCAGCCCAGCCATCCTTCACCGATAGCACGTCAACGACGGCGCCCTGCGGCAGCAACCCAATCACCGTGCCTTCCAGGCTGGGCTTCAGGCGCACGTTCAGTAGACTGGCAGTGACGGTCGCTTTCATAGTGATCTCCCTGGTTTAACGGCCGGCGTTTCAGCCCGCCGGCATGATACACCCACGCCCGCCAGCCGCAAAATTTGCGCCGCGCGCCCACATCTTCACGCCGAAGGCGGTCGGCCCGCGTTAGTTGGAAATAAACCGCTTGCTCCCGCCGCCGGCTACTCCAAGGGCAGAGGCATAAAACCAACTCCCGCCGTCCGCAACCGGAACAGCGGGAGTTTAAACATCTGCAGCTCAAGCGGGCAACGGGACTCGAACCCGTGATCTTCTGCTTGGAAGGCAGACGCTGTGCCAACTCAGCTATACCCGCTTGGCTTAAATTATACCGCTCGGCGGCCTCGTGATGCTTTCGGCCGACTCGGCGTAAGCAAAGAACGCGGCGACCGGCCGACGTTTAGGGCGTCAACGTCAACGTCTCCCGCGCGTTGCGTTCCACAACCTGGCGCGACCAGGGCAGCGGGAGATTCTCGCCTTTCAACCAGAGCGGGATCATGTCGTCGTAATGGGGATGATAGGCATGGCCGCTCTGGCCGGTGGTGTGAATTCCCAGCGACCGATCCCAGTTGCTCACGTCGTAGATCGCCCGCCAAGAAGGCCCGGAGCGCACGGTGAAGTGCTGTGGGTCGCCGCTGACGGCGTTAACCAATCCCATGCTCCCCGGCGCGGCAAACGGGCCACGGTTGAAGATGCCCTCGATGAGCGCAATGCCGCTCCGACCCAGTGTCTGATTAGCGAACGTGACGCGGTGTAAGTCCCCCCAACGCCAGCGCGCGCGATCGCGTCCTAGCCGCGCTTCCAAAATGCGAACGGCGCGCGCCAGGGCGCGCGCGACAACTTGCTCGCGCGTCTCGCGTTCGGGCGTGGTCACGTCATCCCACCAGGCTGCATCAGGATCGGCCAGGATGTTGCGCAGGGCGATCTGCGCGTGTGTGCCGTCGGCGAGCACATCACCCGCAAGCGATTCACCCACGTCGTCGGCGAATACGGCGCGCGACAGCTCGCGCCAGAACACCTCGAAGACCGCGCAGCCGGTGGACTCGACGTTGCACGCGCGATCCCATTGCGCCATCATAGATCGCGCTTCGGATGGCCCTGCGTCAAGCGCGAGCGTCATGCCCTCGAGCGCCGCCAGCACTTCATCGGCGAATAGCGAATAGGCGTCGAAGTGCATGGCGCGCATGTCTTCCACGCTGAGCTTGTCCTTGGCCAGGATCATCTGCTCGATGCGCTTGGCGCGGTAGCCGTAATCCCAATCGCGGGCGATCCAGTAGGGGTAGTGACGCGCATCCACGATGGCATTGTTCGCGGTGACAATGTAGCCCTCCGAGGGGTTGAAGACCGACGGAAGTTCATCGAAGGGGATGCTGCCGACCCATTCGTGCTCGCCGGTCCAGCCAGGGACGGGCGCGCGGCCATCGCCTTTGCGGCGAACCGGGATGTTGCCCGGCAGTTGGTAGCCGATGTTGCCGTCCACGTCGGCGTAGACGAAGTTCTGCGCCGGCGTGTCCCAATAGCGCAACGCCTGGCGGAATTGCGCCCAGTTCTGAGCGCGGTTGATCAACAACACGGCCTTGAACAATTGCCCCGGCCTCAGGGCAGCCCACTGCAGGGCCAGCAGCTCGCGCCCTTTGAGTTCGTCCAGCACGTCGTTGAGGATGGGGCCGTGGCGCGTTTCGCGCACCCGCAGCACCACCGGCTCGGCCTGACCGGAGACGACGATGCGTTCTTCGCGGATGCGCGCCGGCTCGAACTTGCCCTGGAACTCGAACTCGTCCGGGTTGTCGGGGTTGGGGCGCTCGATGAAGAGGTCTTGCGTATCCGGCTCGGCGTTGGTGACGCCCCAGGCGATACGCGCGTTGTGGCCGAGCACGACCCCCGGCACGCCGGGGAAGGTGACGCCGACCACGTCATATGGGCAGGCATCGTTCACCACGCGGCAGTGCAGCCCGTTGATGTACCAGATCGAGGGCATTTGGATGCCGAGATGCGGATCGTTGGCCAGCAGCGGACGGCCGGTCGTGGTGCGCGCGCCGGCCACTACCCAGTTATTGCTGCCGATGCCAGGGTCGTGTGCTAGGCCGATGGCGCGCTGAACCGCTTTGTGGATGCGATACAGCTCGTCGGCCGCGCTCGATGGGCGTGCGCCGGCGGCGGGGAAAGGCGGCGTCGCGTCTTGTGACGCACCGCGCGCAGATCGGACGATCACCGGCATATCCTCGGGGTAGGACGGGATGACCGCTTCGGCTAAGGCCTCGCCGCCGCGCTCGATCAGCCTCAGGCGCGCTAGTTCCTGATCCATGTTGCCGCCCAGGTTGTAGCTCATCGCCTTCCCCCAAGTGACGGTGTTCACCGGCGTCCACGGCTCCGGCGACCAGCGACGGCCGATCAGGCCCAGCACACTGAATTCGGCGCCAAGCCGATCGGCGTTGGGCAGGATGTAAGCATTCACGCCATCGGCGTAACTCTGGAGCACGCGCCGCACATCTGGATCGAGCATCTGCACTTCTGCCTCGGCGACGCGGTACCAGCCGAGCGTGCGGATGAATTTGTCCTGCTCCAGCGCGCCTGCGCCGAACAGCTCGGCCAAACGGCCCTGGCCGATGCGCCGCCAGAACTCCATCTGAAAGAAGCGATCCTGCGCATGCACGAAGCCTTGCGCGCGGAAGAGGTCGTCGGGCGTATCGGCGTAGATGTGCGGCACACCCCATGCGTCGCGGATCACCTCGACGTTGCTCGTCAGTCCGGGCAAGCGTAGGCTGCCGGAAGTTTGCGGGAAGGGTCGGCGAGTCGTGTAGAAGAAGCTCGCAGCGCCGATCCCACTCGCGATAAGGACGAGGGCGAGCAGCGCCGCGAGCGCTTTACCAAGCAGTTTCATGGTTCTGATGCAGGGAATTCGATTGGCGCTCTAACCGGTGGATACCGGTGAATAATATTGTAAATGCGCGCGCCAGAAGCTGCCCTGTGGCGCTTGGCCCCAGGTCGTGATAGCCGCGCAGGTGTGCAATGGGCCTTTTATCGGCGCCGAATGCAATGGCTAGAATATCGGCATGGACTACCTGACGTTCCCCGACATCCTGCGTCGCGCGGCGTGGCGCACCCCCGACCAAACTTTCGTGCATTGGAGTGATCGCCGGCGGAGCATCACGTATGCCGAAGGAGAGCGCTTGAGCGATCACGTCGCCGGCGGGCTGGCCGATTTAGGCGTGCGTAAGGGCGATCGCGTCGCCATCATTGCCCACAACGGCCTCGACTACGTGCTGGCCATGTTCGGCATCTGGAAGTTGGGCGCGATTTCGGCGCATATCAGCGTGCTCCAGATGAAAAACCTGGCCTGGTTTTTGAATGATGCCGAGCCGCGCGTGGTGATCTACACCGGCGATCTGCACGCGCAAGTGATGGCCGCGCTGCCGGCGGCGCCCGAGATCGAACATGCCGTCTGCTTCGACGGCGCGCGCGAAGGCGCGCATGACTGGGGCGCGCTGCTCGCCGCTCAACACAAGCCGCCGGCCGTCGCCGTCTCCTCGATGGACGCGGCGCACCTGTCTTACACCTCCGGCTCGTCGGGGACGCCTAAGGGCGCGGTGCTGGCCCATGGCTACACCGCGCGCGCCACGCACTGCATCGCCGAGCGCCTGCAACTTTCGCGCCACGATGTCTCGCTGGGGCCGACGTCGCTGGCCAGCTCGTATCACCTGGTGGCGAACCTGTTGCCGGCGATGCACCGCTGCGCCCAGGTCGGCGTGCGCAAGCAATGGCAAGCCGAGGAAGTGCTGCGCGAGATCGCCGAGCGGCGCGTCACCTATCTGGCTGCCAATCCGCTGTTGCTCAGCGACTTGCTGGACGCCATCCGCCGCAGCGGATCGAAGCCGGAAACGCTGCGCTTCGTGCTGTGTGGCGGCGCATCGGCGCCCGTGGCGCTGAAGCGCGCCTATCGCGATGAGCTGGGCGTGCCGCTGATCGAGGCCTACGGCCAATCCGAGCTGGGCGGATTCGTCGCCATGGGTTACCCGCGCCTGGAGGACGACGCGCATATCGGCGCGATCGGCCCAGAGTTGCCCGATCGCGAAGTGCGCATCGCCGACGCGCATGACGCGCCTGTGCCGTGCGGGGAGCCGGGCGAAGTACTGATCCGCGGGGGCGTGATGCTGGGCTATCATAACCTGCCGGAAAAGACCGCCGAGGCGTTGCGCAACGGCTGGCTACATACCGGCGACGTCGGCGTGATGGACGCCGACGGCTATGTGACGCTCCTGGGCCGCGTGAGCGAGCGCATCATAATGAACGGTCAGGCGATCTTCCCCCGCCCGCTGGAGGAGGCGCTGTTGCGTCATCCGGCCGTGCGCTATGCCTGCGTCATCGGTCGTCCGGATCCGCAGGCCGGCCAGGTGCCCAAGGCGATTGTCGAGTGCTTCGCCGGCGCAAACGTGACCGCCGATGCCTTGTTGGCGCACTGTAGCGCGTTGCTCGGCGAGCGCAGCACGCTGCGCGAGGTGGAGATCATCGCCCAGATGCCCATGACGCCCACGGGCAAGATCGCGCGCGCCGAGCTGCAGGCGCGGGAGAATGCGCGCCGAAGTTAACGGCGCGTCAGGCTATACTCCCCGTTTGCACTATGAGCGTCGAGCCGATCACTGCCAAAGCAACATCCGATTTCATCCGCACCGCGGTGCGAGAAGACCTGGCGTCCGGCCGCTTCGCCTACGTGCGCACGCGCTTCCCGCCGGAGCCGAACGGCTATCTGCACATCGGCCATGCGAAGGCGATGGCCGTGGACTTCGAGATCGCCCGCGAATTCGGCGGCGCGTGCAACCTGCGCTTCGACGACACCAATCCGACCAAAGAAGAGCAGGAGTATGTGGATGCCATCATCGAGGATGTGCGCTGGCTGGGTTACCAATGGGATCGTTTGTGCTTCGCCAGCGACTACTTCGAGCAACTGTACGAGTACGCCGTTAAGCTGATCAAGAAGGGCAAGGCATACGTTTGCGACCTTTCGCCGGACGAGATTCGTGAGTACCGTGGCACGCTGACCCAGCCGGGCCGCGAAAGCCCCTGGCGCAACCGGAGCGTGGAAGAGAACCTCGACCTGTTCGCCCGCATGCGCGCCGGCGAGTTCCCCGAAGGCAGCCGCACGCTGCGCGCCAAGATTGACATGGCCTCCGGCAACCTCAACATGCGCGACCCGGTGCTGTATCGCATCATCCATGCCCGCCACTATCGCACGGGGAATCGGTGGTGCATCTACCCGACGTACGACTTCGCCCACGGCCAAAGCGACAGCATCGAAGGCATCACCCACTCGCTGTGCTCGCTGGAGTATGAAGATCATCGCCCGCTCTACGATTGGTTCCTGCGCGAGCTGGAGATCTTCGCGCCACGACAGATCGAGTTCGCCCGGCTGAACCTGAGCTATACCGTGCTGAGCAAGCGCAAGCTGCTGCAGTTGGTGAAGGAGGGCTACGTGCGCGGCTGGGATGACCCGCGCATGCCCACGTTGCGCGGCCTGCGCCGGCGCGGCTACACGCCTTCGGCCATCCGCGACTTCTGCGCCCGCATCGGCGTCGCCAAAGCCGATAGTGTGGTGGATATCGCCATGCTGGAGCACAGCTTGCGCGATGAGCTGAACAAGACCGCCCTGCGCGTGATGGCCGTGCTGCGCCCCCTGCGCGTGGTGATCGAGAACTACCCCGCCGAGCAGACCGAAATGTTGGAGGCGATCAACAATCCTGAGGATCCCTCCGCCGGCACACGGCAAGTGCCTTTTGGTCGCGTGCTCTACATCGAGCAAGATGACTTCATGGAGAACCCGCCGCCAAAGTTCTACCGGCTCGCGCCCGGCCGCGAGGTGCGTCTGCGCTATGGCTACTTCATCAAGTGCGAGGGCGTCGTGAAAGACGCCGCCGGCAACGTGGTGGAGTTGCGCTGCACCTACGACCCGGCGACGCGCGGCGGCAATGCCCCCGACGGGCGCAAGGTGAAGGCGACCATCCACTGGGTGAGCGCGGCCCACGCCCTGCCCATCGAAGCGCGGCTATACGACCATCTGTTCACTCGCCCAGACCCCGATAACATCAACGCCGAAGAAGGCGAAAACTTCTTGTCTTATCTCAATCCGAAGTCGCTGGAAGTGGTGCAGGGCTTCGCCGAACCGAGCGTGGCCGGCTCGCCCGTCGGCAAGCACTATCAGTTCGAGCGGCTCGGTTACTTCGTCGTTGATCCCGACTCGACGCCGGAGCGGCCGGTCTTCAATCGCGCAGTTGGCTTGAAGGATAGTTGGGCGAAGGTGGCGGGGCAAGGGTGATGACGCACTTCTGATTGTTGACCCTCGGGCGAGCGATAAAAGTCTGACGTTTGAAGCGGCTGGCCGACGCCGGCGCAATCCACAACACGCCGAGGCGTTGCGGCGCTGCATGGGACAGCAAGCATCTCGCCGCATTCGTCAGCGCGATGTTCGGCGAGGATATGCAGCGATAGCCCGCGATACGAAGAAGGCGAGCCACGGGCCCGCCTTCACTCGCTGCTTTTCATGCCAACGCGATACACTCGATCTCTACCAGCGCATTCCTCGGCAACCTGGCGACCTCAACCGTCGAGCGGGCGGGGGGATTGTCCGGGAAGTAGGTGGCGTAGACGGCGTTCATCGCGGCAAAGTCGCCCATGTGCTGCAGGAAGACGGTGGTCTTCAGCACGCGGTCGAGACCGGAGCCGGCCGCTTCCAGGACGGCCTTCAGATTGCACAGCGAACGGTGCGTCTGCTCCTCGATGCCCCCCGGCACCAGTTCACCAGTGGCCGGATCAATGGGCACCTGGCCGGAGCAGAACACGAGCCCGCCGGCAACGATGGCTTGCGAATACGGCCCGATGGCCTTGGGCGCAGCGTCGGTGTGGATGACGGTTCGGTTAGACATTGCTGATCAGCAGGTCAGGAGAGTAGGAGATGAGAGATAGGTCAGCGCGGTGGGACAAACACCACCGATGCCACCATGCTGATGATCACGGTGGTAACGATGAGCAAGCTGAGGAGGGAGATCAGCCTCCGCTGGCGCTCGCGGTCTTGTCTTCTCACACGTATGATTCTAACCGATGCGCACTGTGATTGACTGTGGCGCGTTGGTGCTATACGACCGGATCGAGCACAACTGGCGGGTGCTGATTGAGGATGGCGTGATTCGCGCCATCGCAGCCCACCTGGATGCGCCGGCGGATGCGACGGTGATTGATGCGCGTGCGCGCATCGTGCTGCCGGGCTTCATCGACATCCACGTCCATGGCGCAATGGACGCCGACGCGATGGACGCCACCCCCGAGGCGTTGCAGGTCATGGCGCGCTTCTTTGCCGCTCATGGCGTCACCGGCTTCCTGCCGACGACCATGACCGCCCCGCGCGAAAAGATCGAAGCTGCGCTTGAGAACGTGCGGCGAGCGATGACTAGCCCGCCGGCGCCGGACGCAGCGCGCATCCTCGGTGCACACGTCGAGGGGCCCTTCATCAACCCGAAGCAATGCGGCGCACAACCGACCGAGTTCATCCGTCCAGCAGATCCGCGCGAATACCGCCCCTGGTTCGAGCGCGGCGTGGTCAAGTTGATCACCGTTGCGCCGGAAGTGGATGGGGCGCTGCGTCTCATCGAGGACGCCCGACGCTTTGGCGTCGCGGTCGCCATCGGTCACACCGACGCGACATATGCCCAGGCGCAGGCTGCGTTCGCCGCAGGGGCGAACCAAGCCACACACACCTTCAACGCCATGCGCGGCTTGCATCACCGGGAGCCGGGGGCGCTTGGGGCGGCCATGGCCAACGACGCCGTATATGCGCAACTCATCTGCGACAACGTGCATGTGCACCCCGCAGCGATGAACGTGCTCTACAAATGCAAAGGCGCCGACCGGCTGGCGGTCATCACCGACGCCATGGAGGCAACCGGCCTGAGCGACGGCGCATTTGTCCTCGGCGCCCGGCGCGTCCTCGTGCAGGGCGGCATCGCACGGCTGGCGGACGGTACGCTGGCCGGCTCGACGCTGACGATGGACGCGGCCTTTCGCAATATCATCGCTGCGACCGGCTGCTCATTGGTCGAGGCATCGCGGATGTGTTCGGCGTCGCCGGCGCGCGCAGTCGGCCTGGACGGTCGCAAGGGACGCATTGCACCGGGTTACGATGCTGACATCGTCATTCTCGATGCTGAGCTGCGCGTCGTGAGGACGATCGTGGGCGGGCTATGTACGACCGGCTAGCCGGCCAATGCAGGAACACGCTCTGCCTGCGTCCAACACCGGCAGGGCGGCGCCCATCACGTTCGTCCGGCAGCGGCCCCCATCACTCGATGCTCAATGTGCCGCTGTAGCCGAACATGCGCCCGAAGACCGGGTGGCTGACCACGACTTCGGTGTGGATCGTGCGCTCGTCAACGGCGCGTTCGACGGCGATGCTGCGGATGTGAAAGAGGCCGGGCAGCGCCGCATAGCGCCCATTGCGGATCGCGAACTGCGGGCCGACGGTCGTTTGGCGCAGCGATCGCCCATCCGGGCTGACCTCTAAAGCCAACGTAATCCCGATGTTGGGCGGCTGGTTGAACGTATCGAGCACGCGCGCCGGCAGCCTATCGCGCGCAGGGCGGGTGAGCGTATAGCTGACGACGGTGCCGCTCGGATAGCGGAATTCGCGATGCCATTCGTAGCACACTTCGTCGCGATCCACCAAGCCGCGGTTACGCACGTAGACCGGCACCTGGTCCGCCGGAATGGGCATGAACGGCGCCAACGCGCGCGCCCAGGCGAAGCGATTCCACGCGCGCATCGGCCCCTGAAGGACCGCTTGCTGACCGGGAGCAAGATCATAGTGGCGCTGCAGCGCCGGAGCCAGCCGGTCAAACGCTTCACCGAGCGCCAGTCGAAAGAGGGAGGGCTGTGTCACCGTCATCCTCGCGCGCCAAAGATCGCCCGACCGATGCGCACCATCGTTGCGCCCTCGGCAATGGCTGCTTCGAAGTCGTCGGTCATCCCCATCGAGAGGTGATCGAGCGATAGCGCGGACATGCGTTCCGACAACGCATCGCGCAGCGCGCGCAGGCTGGCGAAGACCGGCCGCGCCTCGTCAGGCTGTTCGACGATCGGCGCCATGGTCATCAGGCCGCATACGCGCAGGTTCAGCAACCCGGCGATCTGGGCAACCTGGTCGGCGAATGCGTCCAGGAGCGCCCGATTGCGCTCCCATCCGTGGAGTTGGAAGCCGTTCTTGGTGTCTTCGCCGCTCACGTTGCACTCCAGCAAGATCGGCTGGACGACGCCCTGCGCTGCACAGCGTGCGTTCAGCTTGCCGGCGAGCTTGAGCGAGTCCACCGAGTGAATCAGGTGGAACCGCCCCGCTGCATCGCGCGCCTTGCGCGATTGAAGATGGCCGACCACATGCCATCGCAGATCGGTGCCCAGGCCCCAGGCGGCCAACCGCGCCTTGACTTCCTCTATCTTGGGCAGCGCCTCCTCGACGCGGTTTTCGCCGAAGTCGCGCTGGCCGGCGGCTGCGGCCTCGGCGATGGCTTCTGCAGGGAAGGTCTTCGACACCGCAACAAGCGTAACGCTATCCGGCGCCCGCCCAGCGCGCAAGCACGCCTCGGCGATGCGCTCGCGCACCTGCGCCAGCGCGCGTTGCACGTCAGCCATGGTCCTCAATCCCGGTGATCACGGCATGTGTCAGGAGATGCCGGGGATCGGTTGGCGATAGACTGTCGTGGGTGTGGACTGCCCAACCGCCATCATCACGATGAAGTTGATGTTGACATGCGGCGGGCGCGTGGCGCAGAACACGATTGCGTCGGCGACATCCTCCGGCGTCATCGGCTTCACCCCCTCGTAGACCTTCTTGGCGCGTTCCACATCGCCGTGGAAGCGCACAACGCTGAACTCGGTCTCCACCAGGCCGGGGTCCACGGATGAAACGCGGATGGGCGTGCCGAGCAAGTCCTGCTTCAGGCTCTCGGTGAGCGACTTGATCGCTGCCTTAGATAAGCAATACACGGCGCCGTTCTGATAGGCGTAATGGCCGGCCACCGATCCCAGATTAATGATGTGACCACGCTGTCGCTCGATCATCCCCGGCAAAATGGCGCGCGTGACGTAGAGCACGCCCTTGATGTTGGTGTTGATCATCTCCTCCCAGTCGTCAATCGCCCCTTCTTGAAGCTTATTGAGGCCGCGGCTGAGCCCCGCGTTATTGATCAAGATGTCCACCTCGCGGAATCCATCGGGAAGCGCGGCCACAGCGGCCTCCACGGCTGAGCGGTCGGTCACGTCGAGCTTGAAGATATGCGTCGGAACAGGAAGCGACTCGGCCAGCTTTTGCAGCCGTTCGTAGCGCCGCGCGCACAACACCAGCTTCGCGCCTTGCGCGGCGAAGGCGCGCGCGCATGCCTCGCCGATGCCGCTGCTCGCGCCGGTGATGAAGACGATGCGATCTTGAAGTGAAATGCTGCTCATAGCAGCGCAAGTGTAAATTGAGAATCGAGAATTGAGAATACAGGTCGGCCGTCCGAGCGGGTTGCGCACGCGCCCTGCGCCGACGCCGTGACCTTGCGTAGGCGAAGCAACAGCGATGGCCAAGACCGAGACGCTGAGGAGGCGCGCCGTCCCGTCATGTCTTGCGGATCACGCACATGACTTTACCCTGGATCAGGGCGTGGTGCGCGTCTACGTAGAACGGCTTCATGGTCGGGTTCTCCGGCTTGAGCTTTAGGCGTTTGCCGTCTTTCTCGCGGTAGACGCGCTTGAGCGTGGATTCGTTGCGGTCGGTGAGGTAGATCGCTACCAAATCGCCGTTCTTGATCTCATCGGTGCGGCGCATAATGACGATGTCGCCGTCGTTGATCAGCGCGTCAATCATGGAGTCCCCCTGCACTTCGAGCGCGTAGAGGCCATCGGCGCTGCCTACCAAGCTGCGGGCGATCTGAATGGTGTTCTCGACGTCGGCCAGGGCGTCAGGATCGGGCGTCGGCGATGGCTCGCTGGCGACGATGCGCCCCACGATCGGCACGGAGACGATATCGCGCGGGCTGATGCGATGCGCTTGGGTCAACACCACGCCGCGCGAACGTCGCTCGTAGCGGTTGAGGAGATTCGCCCGCTCCAGCGCCTTTAAGTGATAGCTCACCATCGAGGTGGAGCTGATGCCCGCGCCCTTTTGGATCTCACGGATGGTGGGCGGCACGTCGTGCTCTTCCATGTAGCGGCTGATGAAAGATAGAATGCGCTGTTGCGGCTCGGTCAAATGTTCAATCGCCGAGTGAGACACTGCTTCCTCCCGTTCGCAACTGCACGCGAACTTTTGTTCTATTTGCGGCGGATGATAAGCGAACAAGCGTTCTATGTCAAGGTGGGCGGGAGGGCGGCGGCCATCAACACGCGAACGGGGCATGGCCGAATGGCCGCATGGGCGCAGGTGTTCACACTCCCCTCAGCATCGCCGGGTGAGCGCTCCCTCTGCAGCTGGTTCACCGGCAGCCTTAAAATTCAGATGCGTTCGCGCCAGACAGTCGTTCCACGGCTTGTTCTACGATAGTAAACCGATGACGCCGATGCCGCTCGACCGCTCTTCAACGTCCGGTTGCTCGCCGCTGACTCCTGCACAACCCGCCGAGTGGCTGCCGGCGCGGGTCGTGCTGATGTGCGAGCCGGGCATTGAGACGCTGTTTGCGATCCTACAGCCTGGCGCAGCCAACTTTTTATTCCCGTTCTCTCTGGCGCAGGGGCGCGAGGAACACCGCGCCTACCGACGCGCGTTGGAAGGCCACGGCGTGCGCGTGATTGACTACCGCGAGGCATTGGCGCAGGCGACGCGCAGCCGGCTGACGCAGTGGGCGCGCGAGGCGGTGACGTTCGAATACGACGCAGCGCTCACTGCTGACGAGCGCGACGAGGCCGCGCGCCAGCTCGACGTCGCGCTGGCTGCGCTCGACGCCGGCAGCCTGGTGGAGGTGATCTTGCTCCGGCCGACGATCCGCGTCGCGCGCAGCGCCGCCGGCCTGGACCCCACGACCCGTTTCGAGGCGCAGTTCACACTCGAACCGCCCAGCCCATACTACACGCGCGACCCGCTCATCACCACGCGCGAGGGCGTGGTGATCACGCGTCTGAAGCTGAAGCAGCGCGCGCCGGAGAACGACATCGCCGCGCATGTGCTCGAGTCACTCGGCATCGCGCCGCGATACCGCGTCCAGCCCCCCGGCACGCTAGAGGGTGGCGACTTCATCCCTTGCGGCGACTTCGTGCTGCAAGGTCAGGGGTTGCTGACCAATGAGGACGGCGTGCGCCAGTGCCTTGAGCATCGCGTTTACGGCTATGTCGAGGTGGCGGTGATCGAAGACCCGCGTATGGACATGGACGAGATGCACCTCGACACTTACTTCGCCATGCTCGACCGCGACCTGGCGCTTTGTGTCGAGTCGCGGCTCAGCGGCGATGAGGAGCCGGCGGTCAAGGTGTATGTTCCACAGGGCGCGCCGGACCGCTACGCCTACGTCCTCACCCGCACCACGCTGTTCTCCCGCTATCTGCAAGAGAAGGGCATCCGCGTCATCCCGTTCAGCAAGGCCGAACAACTGGACTTCGCCGCAAACGGTTTGTTGGTCGGCCCCAGGCGGTTAATGTGTGCGCGGCGCGCCGGCGAGCCGTTCTTGCAGCGGCTGCGTGCGGCCGGCGTAGATGTGCAGGCCATTGCGTTTGATGCCCTTGCGGGGGGATACGGTGGGCCGCACTGTTCGACGCAGGTATTGGTGCGCGGCTGATGTGTGCTGGGGAGAGCGCGGCCAGCGCATCGCGCGGGGCCTAGATGCGCTGGCCAACATGGGAGCGACAAGACTCGAACTTGTGACCTTTGCGATGTCAACGCAACGCTCTAACCAACTGAGCTACGCCCCCGCGGCCCCCATATTATAAACCAGCGCGCCATGCGTGGGCGCTACAAAAAAAGCGAAGAGCAGCGCGCTACGCCAGCTTCGCCAACTGGCTCACGGCTGCGTTGAAGTCCTTGGCATACGGCGCGAGCAAGTCGAGCGCCTCGCCCGTGACCGGATGCGTGAGCTTCAGCCGGCGTGCGTGCAGAGCCGTCCGCCCAATCAGGGGGATCTCCTCGGCGCTGTTCCAGCGATAGTCGGGCTTCAGTTGCGACAGGAAGACCGGTTTGCCGTCGCCATATAAGTCGTCCGCGGCGATCGGATGGCCGAGCAGCGCAGCGTGCACCCGAATCTGATGCGCGCGGCCGGTCTCCGGCATGGCTTCGACCAGGACATAGCGCTTCAGGCGCTGCAATACGCGGAAGTGCGTCACCGATGGCTTGCCGCGCGCAATATCTACGACCGTGCGGTGGCGACGATCCCCATCTACGCGCAGCGGTGCGTCGGCGGTGCGTTCCGTCCATGAGGGATTGCCCACGAGGAGCGCATGGTAGAGCTTCGTCACCGCGCGCCCTTCGAACTGCTCACTGAGCGCGCGATGGGCTGGCTCGTTTCGCGCAAAGATGATGACGCCGCTGGTGTCGCGGTCGAGGCGATGCACCAGCCATAATCGGCCAAAACGCGCCTCCAGCAGCGCGCGCAAATCCGGCTCGTCGGGTCGTGCAGCATCGTGCGCAGTGGTGACGCCGGCGGGTTTGTTGACGGCGACCAGATGATCGTCGGCGCATAGCACCTGTATCCGGTGAGGGCGAAGCGATCTCATTGTTGCGCGGTGGGCGAACCAGACTGCGACGGCTGAGGACGCTTGAACCACGACACGCGCTTCTCGGTGCCCGCGCGCAAGCGTTCGATGTTCGGGCGGAGGGCGATCAGGATCAGCCCAAGCACCCCCCAGCCGTAGGCCGCATAGGACCAATGCGTGGCGCCCAGCATCGCGCCGACGGTGTTCCCGACAGCAACGGTCAATCCGGCCAGCATTGAAGCGATCGAAGCATAGCCGCCGACGAACAGCATGAGCGAACCGATGGCGAATGCCGGTGCGCCGCCCCACGGCCAGATCGCGATGCTGGTGCCGACGGCGGTCGCGCCGCCTGCGCCGCCACGAAAGTTGAGGAAGCACGACGCGTTGTGACCGAGCACCACGCCAAAGCCGGCCAGCGCCTCGGCCCAGCCCGCCGTATCCACAACGAAGTGGCGCACGATCAGCACGGCGATCACGCCCTTCAACACGTCGAGGATGGCCGTCACCAAGCCCGGCACGAGGCCTGCCGCGCGAAATACGTTCGTGCCGCCGGTGCGGCCGCTCCCGAACTCGCGCACGTCTATGCCTTTGACCAGTTTGACGATAATCCAGCCGAACGGGATTGAGCCGATCACGTAGCCGGCTACGCCGCATGCGGCGCTGATCCAGAATGCGCTCATCACTCCTGATTTCATGATATGGTAACACCAATGCGCGCAATGCGGCGCGCCGGCCCATACGGTTTAGTGCACGCCAGACATAGAATAAGTGATGCTCTCCGAATCCGCCCAGGACTATCTGAAAGCGATTTATAGCCTGCGCCATGAGAATGCGCGCGCCACGACGAATGCGCTCGCGGCCCGGCTGAACGTGACGGCTGCTTCCGTCACCGGTATGCTCAAGAAGCTGGCCGAGCTGAAGCTGGTGTTCTATGAGCCATACCAGGGGGCCACGCTGACGCCTGCGGGTGAGAAGATCGCGCTGGAGGTGATTCGTCACCATCGGCTGATCGAGCTGTATCTGACCGAAGCGATGGGCTATTCGTGGGACCAAGTGCACGCCGAAGCAGATCGCTTGGAACATGCTATTAGTGAGGAGTTCGAGGATCGCATCTCAACGCTGCTCGGCCATCCGACTGTGGATCCGCATGGCGACCCCATCCCGACCAAAGACGGCGAAATCGCAGCCAGCTCGCGAGACACACTGGACACCAGCGCAGAGGGCAGCCGGGTGCGCATTGAGCGTGTGCGCGACGAAGACCCCGCGCTCTTGCGCCAAGTGGCCGACCTGGGGCTCCTGCCACAGACTGTCATCACCATCGGCAGCCGGCCGGATGGCGCCTCGCTCACCGTGTATCTCGCCGATGGCCAACCTCGCTGCATCAGCACCCGGATCGCTCAAAACATTTTCATCGTAGATGCCCCTTGAGTCTCCTGCGCGGCCGCATCCGAATTGACAAATTCGCTGCGATAGATACGATGCGCCCCAATACGCCTGGCAAGCATCGCGGGCTGCGCGGCTGAAAATGAGCAGGCTGCTGTCGAAATAAACGTCCAAATCAGAGAGGAGGGCAGGAAATTGAAGACGTTGCTTCGTGTCGCATCATTCATTGACTCGATCACTGAGCGTCTGAGCGGGCTGATCGGCATCATCGTCGTTCTGGCCGTCGTGGCCGGCTTTCTGAACGCCACTTTGCGCTACCTCGGCCAAGCGCTGCAACGCACGTTGATCTCCAACGAATTGATCCAGTTGCAGTGGTATCTCTTCTCGCTGCTCTTTCTGATCGGCTTTCCCTACCTGCTCAAACACAACGTCAATGTGCGCGTGGACTTCTTCTACTCGCGCTGGGGTCCGCGCCAACGCGCGCTCGTGGACTTCTTGGGCACGTTGCTCTTCCTCATCCCGTTCTGCTCGCTAGCGATCTATGTGAGCATCGGCCCGGTGCTGACGTCGTGGGGGCGCCTGCCGGATGGGAGCTGGGGGCCTTGGGAGGTGTCGAGCGATGCCGGTGGGTTGCCACTTGCGCCGCTGAAGTCGCTGATCATCGTCGGTTTCTTCGGCCTGCTGGTGCAGGCCATCTCGCAACTGATTAAGTACGTTGCCGTCCTCCTCGGCTACCATGAAGCCGATCAAGCGGTGATGGTGGCCGAAACCGACCAGATGATGGCCGACCAAATGGTGCGCGAGATGCGCAAAGAGCTGGAGCACGAGGCTATAGCGCGCTGATAGCACAGGAGAAAGACCGATGGAAGGATTCAACCCACAATGGCTTGGCATCCTGATGTTCGTCGGCTTCTTCTTCTTGTTGCTGACGGGCTACCCGGTAGCCTTCTCTTTTGCCGGCGTCTCGATCGTCTTTGGATTGATCGGCCTGGCGATGGGCGCGTTCGACTTCAATTTGCTGCTGTCGCTGCCGAATAGCTGGTTCGGCATCATGAGCGATAGCACACTGCTGGCGATCCCCTTTTTCATCTTCATGGGTGCCATCCTGGAAAAGTCGGGACTGGCGGAGGAGCTGCTCGAAACGGTCGGCCAGTTGATGGGACCGCTGAAGGGCGGCATCGCGCTGGCGGTGGTGGTAGTGGGGACGTTGCTGGCGGCGACCACCGGCGTCGTGGCGGCCACCATCATCGCCATGGGGCTGATCTCGTTGCCCACCATGCTGAAGTACGGCTACAACAAAGAGCTGGCCACCGGCGTGATTGTCGCCTCCGGCACCATGGCGCAAATGATCCCGCCCAGCATTGTGCTGGTGCTGCTCAGCGACCAGTTCGGGCTGTCCATCGGTGATTTGTTCGCCGGGGCGCTGGTGCCCGGCCTGCTATTGGCTGCGTCTTACGCCATCTACGCGTTGGTAGTCGCCTACACCCGTCCGGGCAGTGCGCCGGCCTTGCCACCGGAGGCGCGCACGCTCAGCAGCCGTACCCTGCTCCTGCGCACGCTCCGCGCGTTCGTCCCGCCGGTGGTGCTCATTCTGGCAGTGCTCGGCACCATCTTTGCCGGCCTGGCCACCCCCAGCGAGGCCGGGGCGTTCGGCGCCATCGGCGCCTCCATCTTGGCTGTGGCCAATCGCCGGATGAGCCGCAAGGTCATCGCCGACGCCGCCCTCTCCACTGCCAAAACCACCGGCCTGGTCCTGATGATCCTCTTTGCCTCCACCCTGTTCACCAAGGTGCTGTTCGCCCTGGGCAGCGACCTGTTGATCGAAGAATGGTTGACCAACCTGCCGGGCGGGTTCTGGACGTTCATCATCGTCGCGAACATCGCCATTTTCCTGCTGGGCATCTTCCTCGAGTTCACCGAGATCACCTACATCGCCATGCCGCTGCTGGTGCCGGCAGCCGAGCGAGTGTTGGATGTGTTTAACCCAACAGGCGCCTTCTCCAACGAAGGCTACACCATGGTGTGGTTTGCCATTGTAGTCGCCATCAACCTGCAAACCGCCTTCATCTCGCCGCCGGTCGGCTTTTCGCTGTTCTACATGCAGAGCGTGGCGCCGAAGGAGGTGAGCACCGTCGAGATTCACCGCAGCGCGATCCCCTTCATGATTATTCAACTCGTGGTGCTGGCCATCGTGATCGCCTTCCCGGAGACGGTCAACGCGCTGGTGCGATTGTCGTTTAGATAGCTGCGGGGTCTAAAACGCCGACAGGCAGGATTCATCCCCTGCCCGTCGGCGTTTTCTTGTGGACACACGTGGCGCTTACGATGCGCCAAAGAGGAAGCCCTCGATGGCGTATTCGTTCAGCCCAAACCACTTGTCCGTTTCGGCTTTGAACTTCTTCCAACTTTCATAAACGCGCTTGAAATCGGCGTCCTTGCTGGCATATTCGTCGTACAGCCCCAAGGCTGCTTTCTGGGCCGCAGCCAGGATTTCGTTGCTAAATCGTTTGACCTGCACCCCTTGAGCGGTGAGCTTAGCCAGCGCAGCGGCGTTGCGCGCATCGTAACGCGCGACCATGTTTTGATTAGCCTCGGCCGCAGCGCTCTTGATTGCCTCCTGATAAGCTTTAGGCAACTTATTCCATTCGTTGAGATTCACTTCGATCTCCAGCGAGGGCGCCGGCTCCCACCAGCCGGGATAGTAATAGAATTTAGCCACCTTGAAGAACCCCAACTTTTCATCGTCATAGGGGCCAACCCACTCCGCGGCGTCTACCGTGCCGGTCTGCAGCGCCTGGAAGATCTCGCCGCCCGGCAACGTCTGCACGGTCACTCCCAGCCGTTTCATCACCTCGCCGCCCAGGCCGGGGATGCGCATCTTCAACCCTTGCAGGTCCTTGACCGTCTTGACCTCCTTGCGGAACCAACCGCCCATCTGGGCGCCGGTGTTGCCGGCCGGCCACTGAATCACGTTGAAGCGCTTGGCATACACCTCTTGGAGCAGCTTGAGGCCCCCACCTTCATAAAGCCAGGCGTTCTGCTGCCGTAAGGTCATGCCGAATGGCACGGCAGCGCCAAACGCCGTGACCGGGCTCTTGCCGATGTAGTAGTACGATGCCGTGTGCCCGATGGGCACCGCACCCTGCGAGACCACGTCAAGAATGTCGGTGCCACGCGAAAGCTTGCCGGCCGGGTTAGGCGTAATCTGAAAGCGCCCGTCTGTCAGAGCTGCGACGCGTTCGGCAAAATATTCTGCTGCGCCGTAGATGGTGTCGAGCGACACCGGCCAACTGGTGGCCATCTGCCAGCGTATCCTCTGCGTCTGAGCATGCACAATCGTCGGTACGGCAAAAGCAGTTGAGGCCGCGCCGACAGCGGCGCCTTTGGCGGCCACGGACAGGAATTTGCGACGCTTCATAGCTTGTTTTACCTCCTTTAGTCAAAAAACTAAACTGTAGAGCTGTTTTAGCACTTGCCGGCGGAGTTTGTCAAGTTGAATACATCTGGTTCTGGTCTGGATGCATTTGTCGCCGGCATCGCTGCGCCCTGGCCGGCGGAGCCGCGACGCCTCCCTTGATTTCAGCGGCCCTCCTGGCTGTCGGGTTATCGTCGAGACCTTGGCGATGACACGGCGCGCGGCCTTGCGAGAGCAACGCGCTGCGTGCGTTAGGACAAATATAGAATGCGCGGGTGTACAGGTCGTTGACTTCGCCGTTTGCACTGCTGAGCCTGGGATTGCTCCCCGCTTGGCTGGGCGCAGCATCGCTGGCGTTACAACGCAGCGAACCGCTGCCGCTGCTGGCGCCGGCTGCGCTGAGCGCGCTTGCCATCGTCGCGCATGGGTGGCTGGCGCGCGTTGCGCCGGCGCGCGACCCTTTCATCCTGCCGGTCGCCGTGATGCTCACCGGTCTCGGTTTGCTGTCCATCGCGCGCACGGCCCCCAACTTTTTGCAGCGGCAAACCCTGGCGCTGGTCGTCGCATTCGCAGCCATGCTTGCCGTCTGTAGCCGGCGCGACCGCCTGCGTTGGCTGCGCCGATTCAAATACACCTGGCTGATTGCGGCGCTGGCGCTGTTGCTGGCCTCCCTGGCCTTCGGCGTGAATCCCTCCGGCGCAGGCGCGCGCTTGTGGCTAAACATCGGCCGCTTCTTTGTGCAACCCTCGGAGCTGCTGCGGCTGCTCATGATCGCCTTCCTGGCCGCCTACTTTGCCCAACGCGCGATGCACAGCGGGGAGCTGTTGCCGGAGGCGCGGCCATCTGCTTCTTTCAATCGCCGATCCCTCGCCCCCACCATCGCAATGGGCGTCATCGCGATGGCGATGCTCGTCATCCAGCAAGACCTCGGCGCGGCGTCGTTGCTGGTGATCACGTTTGCCTTCATGCTCTACCTGGCAACGGGCGACGCGCGCTTGCCGCTGGGGCTGGCCATCGGGCTGGGCCTCGCGGCCGTCGCCGGCTACTTCCTCTCCGCGCGCGTGGCACAGCGACTGAGCATCTGGTTGAACCCCTGGGGCGACCCACAAGGCGGCGCGTTTCAAATCGTGCAGTCGTTGATCGCCCTGGCCAGCGGCGGCTTGCTGGGTCAGGGCATTAATCAGGGCCGACCGGGGTATGTGCCGGCCGTTCACACCGACTTCCCGTTCGTGATGATCGGCGAAGAGCTAGGGCTGGCCGGCGCGCTGGCCGTGTTGGCCGGCTTCGCGGCGCTCATCCTACGCGCCTGGCGCGTCGGCCTGCGATCCGGCGATCGCTACGGGTCGCTGCTGGCCGGCGGCATCGCTGCGGCGCTGGCCACGCAGGTGTTCATCATCATCGGCGGCAACATCGGGCTGTTGCCGCTCACCGGCGTGACGCTCCCGTTCATCAGCTACGGCGGCACATCGCTGGTGGTGAGCTACTTCATGATCGGTCTGCTCATTCGCCTATCGGCCGATGCCGCCGAAGGCAGACCGATGAGCGCCGCGCGCGCCGTTGACCCGCTGGCCCAACGGACCGAGCTGGCTGCCGGTCGGGCGATGCGCCTCAGCGCGGCCTGGTTGGCCGCGTTGGCGCTGGGGACGGGCTACTGGAGCATCGTGCGCGGGCCGGAGTTGGTTGTCCGCTTGGATAACCCGCGCCGGCTAGAGGCGGAGCTGGCGACCTTTCGCGGCGCCATCTACGCTCGCGATGGCGTCCTGCTGGCCTATTCGTCGTGCGCCGGCGCGCCGCAGCCGCTCACCCCGTGCGCCGCGCGCCGTGGCAGCCAATCGGCGACGCCGCGATACGAACGACGGTATCCGCTGCCGGAAGCCGCGCCGGCCTTCGGCTACTACAGCCAGCGCTACGGCGTAAGCGGGCTGGAGGCGTTCGCCGATGCCACCCTGCGCGGCAGCCGGACATGGCTGGACGACTTCCTGCACCGCCCGCGCCGCGGCAGCGCGATCACTGCGACGCTCGACGCGAACTGGCAGCGCCGCGCCGTCGCTGCCCTGCGCGCCAGCCCAACGCTGACCAACCCGCGCGGGGCGGTCGTCGTGATGAACTGGCATACCGGCGAGGTGCTGGCGCTGGCCAGCGCGCCCACGTTCGACCCGAACCGGTTGGAGCAAGACTGGGAACGCCTGCGCACCGACCCCGACGCCCCGCTGATCAACCGTGCTACCCAGGGCTTATATCAACCCGGCCTGTTGCTGCGCTGGCTGGTCGAAGCGCACGCACCAATGGCCCATCGCGCCGTCCTCAATCAGCCGGACGATTTCATGGCGCATCTTGCACCGCTGAACCTGCACCGGCCTGTGCCGTTCGAGCTGCCGAACGAAGCCACACCGCTGCCGGCGACGGCGACTTACAGCGAAACCCTCGGCCAGGGAAAATTGCGCGTCACCCCCCTGCGGGTCGCCGTCACCTTGGCCGAGTTGGCCGCAGGCCGGCCGGTGACGCCGACGCTGCTTTCAAGCGCACCGGCAACGCAAGTCGGCCCACCGGTGGTCGAACGCAGCGCGCTGCGCCCGTTCAGCGGCTTTGCTCAAATCGCGGATAATCAGTTCGTCGGCTGGCACGCTCGCATCGCCGGCGATCTCGTGTTCGTGCTGGCCATCGAAATGCCCACGCACGATGAACCAACGTTGGTCCGCGCCATCGCCGCGTTGGAAGGCGCATAGCAGATCTGCGCGCTACATACTGCGTTGACCGATGCGGGACGTCGAATGCCGAATCTCGAGATGATGCATCCACCTCTGGCACGATTCAAAGATCAAGTCGTGGTGATCACCGGCGGCGCGCAAGGGCTGGGCGAGGCGTTCGCGCAACGCTTCGCCGGCGAGGGCGCCCGGGTGGTGATTATTGACCTGCAGTGTGAGAAATGCGAACAGCTTGCGGCGCGGCTTGGACGCACCTACAACGTGGAAACGCTGGCAATCAGCGCCAACGTCGCCGACCATGACGCGATGCAGCAGGTGGTGTCCGATATCTGCCGCGCATTTGGCCGCGTGGATGTCTGGGTGAACAACGCCGGCATTTATCGCGGCACGCCGCTCGAACAACTTGACATGAACGAATGGAACCTGATGATCGAGGTGAACTACACCGGCGTCTTCGTGTGCACGAAAGCTGTCGCGCCGGTGATGAAGCAGCAGCGCTACGGCCGCATCATCAATATGAGCAGCATTGCTGGCCGCACCGGCTTCAAGAACAGCGTCGCCTATTGCAGCAACAAAGCCGCCGTGATCGGCCTGACCCGCGCAGCAGCGATGGACTTGGCCCCATTCGGCGTGACGGTGAACGCGGTGTGCCCAGGCTCCATCCTCACCGACATGCTGCGCAAGGTGGACGCCGAGATCTGTCGCAACGAAGGCTGGCCGATTGGCACACACATCGCCCGCAAGGCCGAGCAAATCCCCATGGGCCGGCTGGGCACACCCGACGAGGTGGCCAGCGTGGTGGCCTTCCTCGCTTCGAGCGACGCCAGCTATGTCACCGGCCAGTCCATCGAAGTAGATGGCGGCGAGATCGTGGTTTGAAACACCGTGACCGCGACGCAGACCCTCAAACCGCGCAGCCGCAATCTGCCGTTGGCATTGCTCGCGCTGATCGTCGTCGGGCTGGTGCTGGGCCTGTTCACCCGCAGCCTCCGCTTCGACGATCCGTTCATTACCTACCGCTTCGCCGACAACCTGGCGCGCGGCCTGGGATTCACGTTCAATCCCGGCGCCATCGAGAACGCGCTCATCACGACCGCGCCGCTCTATGCGTTGGTGTTGGCCTTGCCGGCGGTGCTGAGGTTGGATATTCCGGCGGTCAGCCACGCACTTGGTGCCGGCGGATTGATCGCCGCGGCGTGTGCGTTGTGCGTGATGGGCTGGCGACGCGGCCAGGACTCCCCCGGCTTCATTGCCGGCCTGGTGTGCCTCATCTCGCCGTTGCTCTGGTTAACGGTGGGATTCGAGACGCCGTTGTTCATGGCGGCTGCCCTGTGGGCGTTTGTGTGCGTGGATGCCCGCAAGCCGGCGCTGGCCGGGCTGCTGGCCGGCCTCGGCGTGGGGCTGCGCGGCGACGGCGCGATCGTCGTCGGCTTGTGCGCGCTGTTCGCGCTGGACTTCGACGCGCGCCGGGAGAGCGGCCGGCGCGCGCTGCTCGCGGTCATCCGCCCGGCCGTGAGATTGCTCGCCGTTGCGGCGCTGATCTATGCGCCGCTGGCCATCTTCTTGATTACCCAATTCGGCTCACCCATTCCCACCACGTTGCAGGCGAAATCGGCCCAAGCCGCTTCGGGGTTGACGGGCTTCTATCCCGGCACGACTTTCCCCGAAGGCGCTTTGCTGCTGATCCAAGCGTATCTGCAACAGTCGGCGCTGTTCATCTTCATACCCATCGTCGCCGGCCTGGGCGCCTATCGCGCTGCCTGGCTGAGCGTCGAGTCGGCGCGCAAGCAGGGATGGCAGTGGCTGCATCGCGCGCCGTTCATCATGCCGATCGCCTGGGCGGCCTTGCACTTCGCCGGCTATTCCGTGTTGGGCGTCGCGCCGTATGTGTGGTACTACGCGCCGATCGTCCCCGGCCTGGCCGGGTTGATCGCCATCGGCATAGATTGGGTGGCTTCGACCACGACGCATCCACGTTGGACGATGCAACTGCTGACGACGCTGGCCGTCATCCCGCTGCTGATCGGCAATCTGAACATCATCCGCGTGCTACAGGGCGCGACCCCACCCGACCCGGCCGAGGTGGCCTCCAAGGCGCTGCCGGAGACGAAGGTGGACATCTACGAGCGCGTCGGACGATGGCTGAACACCAATACACCGCCCGGCGCGACGATCGGCATGACCGAGTTGGGCGTGATGAGCTATTACGCCCGGCGGCCGGCCAACGACTTTCTGGGGCTGGTGCAGCCGTCGCGATCGAGCGCCATCCGGCGCGGCGATTTCGTCGGCGGCCTGATTCGCACCCAGCCCGACTACTTGGCGCTGACGAACTTCAACTCGCTCTACGACGCCAACCCACAGGAAGACGACTGGTTTCGCGCCATCTACACGCCGGTCGCCACCTTCACCGATGTGCGCTTCTGGGGCTCGCCGATGACGGTGTGGCAGCGCGTCGCGCCGCCGATCACGCCGGCGCTCACGCTCGATGCGAGCGTGCACGACCTCGGCCAAGGTTGGCAGGTGACCGGCATCGCCGTCAGCGCACGCGAGGTGGTGACGACGACGCCGCTCATCGTAAGTGTGCGCTTGAAGGCCGGCGAGCCGATGGGTAACCGCGAGCTGCGCGTGCAGCCCATCGTAGTGCAGCGCGGCGATGGCTTGCCGGTGCGCTCGCGCGTGATCCACACCGACCTGTTCCAGACGGGCGAAGAAGCCTGGTACGACTTCCCGATCATGCCCTACCCGGATGCGCGCAAGGGCGCCTACGACATCAGCGTGCGCTGGCTGGACGGCGACCGCGAAGTGATCGCCGGGCGGATCAAAGTGCCGCTCGGCGAAGTGCCGGCCAAGCATGCGCAAGTCGCGCCGCTGAGTGGCGGCCTCGGCATCGAGTTGCTCCGGCAACCGATCGAAGGGTGCATCGGCGCAACGGCAACCGTCACGATCTACTGGCGCGGCGGCCAGGCGCTCACGACGGACTACAGCGCCTTCGTCCACCTGCGTGACGCCGCCGGCAACGTCATCGCGCAGCATGATGGCCAACCGCGTAACGGCAGCTATCCGACATCGGTCTGGTCGCCCGGCGAAGTGATCCCCGACGGTCACGCGATCACCATCCCGGCCGGGATCGTGCCCGGCGCATATGCTGTCGTCGTCGGCCTGTACGACCCGCACACGGGCGCGCGCCTACCGGTGGATGAATCGCCGACGCGCACACCGGACGGCGGGGTGAGGATCGGCGAGATTGCGCTGAGACGCTGTTCGCGATAGATCAACCGTAGGTTTGTCCTCTGTTTGCCCGCGCCCTAAACTTGCCGTCGTCCCAACGCTGTGCTCTACACCGGCTACGCCGACTTCTGGTTCCTTGACTCACCGCTGCCCGAGCGCGCAGCGCGGTTCGCCGCGCTGGGCATCCGTCACCTCGACGTGTGGGCGTGGCGCAGCAAAGGCGCGCTGATGGATGAGTTGGCCGCAGCCTGTCGCGCGTGTGGCTGCGTGATCAACTCCACTTTCGACGAAGCCGGCGGCTCGCTCACCGATGCGCATGACCTGCCCCTGTGCCTGGACGCCTGGGCCGAGTCGCTCGAACGCGCGCAGCGCTGGGGCGTCCGGCATCTGTTCATGTTCAGCGAGCAGATCAACCCGGCGTCCGACGCCCGGCTGCCGCACATCCAGGGCCGGGTGAAGCCGCCCTCGCGCGACTACACCCCCCAGCAGAAGTATGCCAACCTGCTGGACGGCGCGGCGCGGGTGATGGCGCTGGTCGAGAAGACGCCCATCGTGGTGTGGTTCGAGGCGCTGAACACGTATCACCTGCACGGCGGCGTCACCGTCAGCACGCACGAGCTGGCCGCCGACGTGGTACGGCGCATTGCCCATCCCCAGCTTCGTCTGGCGTTCGACTGCTACCACCAGCAGCGCAGCGCCGGCAACTTGATCCAGGGGCTGCGCGACTATTGGGGGCTTTACGACAGCGTGCACATCGGCGACGTGCCCACACGCCAGGAGCCGGGCACCGGCGAGATCAACTTCGCCGGCATCGCGCGCGAGCTGCGCCGGCTTGGCTTCGACGGCAAGATCGGCCTGGAGTTTTACCCCTCCACGAGCGAGGCCGAGGCGCTGGCGACGGTGCGCGCGCTCTTCGGGTGAGGCCACGGCGCGCCGCAGCGACGCCCGACGGGAGCGGCGGCGAACGCTCATCCATCTTTCAGCGATGTGAGGATAATCCGCGCCGATGTTCGCTCCGCGCTGGCGCAAGGTGATGCGCGACCTATGGCTGAACAAGACGCGCACGCTGCTCGTCATCTTGTCCATCGCCGTCGGCGTATTTGCGGTCGGCGCAGTGATCGGCGCGCGGACGATCCTGGCCCGCGACCTACAGGCGCAGTACGCCGCCACGAACGAAGCCAGCATGAGCATCGCGGCCTCGGGCCTGGACGAACAATTCGTGCGCTCTATTGCGCGCATGCCGGAGGTGGCCGATGCGCAGGGCCGCGCGGTTTACGTCTTGCGTGTGCGGCTAGGCGAGTCGCGCAGCAACCTGATCCTGTACGCGCACTGGGACTTCGACGACATCCGGCTGGATCGCTTTCGGCACGAGCAAGGCCCGCGCACGCCGCCGCGTCGCGAGATGCTGCTGGAGCGCAGCGCGCTGCGGTTGTTCCACAAGCAGATCGGCGATACGCTGACCGTGGAGCTGCCCGATGGTAAGACCCGCGAGATCCGCATCGCCGGCACGGTGTTTGATGTGAACGCGCCGCCGGTGACGTTCGCCAACTTCGGCAGCGCCTACATCACGCCGGATACGCTGGAGTGGCTGGGCTTTCCGCGCGCCTATACCGAGATGCGCGTGCGCGTAGCAGCAAACCCGACCGACCGTGCGCACATCCAGCGCGTCGCCGACGCAATCAAGAAGCGGGTGGAAGATAGCGGGCGCATTTTCTTCAGCGCGAACATCCCGCAAACGCCCGGCCAACACTACGCGCACGACCAGATTCAATCCCTCTCTCTCATCCTGGTTGCGCTCGGCGCGCTGGCGCTCTTCCTCAGCGCCTTCCTGGTCATCAACACGACCACCGCGATCCTCGCGCAGCAGATCAAACAGATCGGCATCATGAAGTCTATCGGTGCGCGCACGCCGCAACTCGTCGGCATGTATCTCACCAACGTCGCGGCGTTCGGGTGGGTCTCCCTCGTCGTCGCTGTGCCGCTAGGCGTCTTGGGCGCAGTCGGGCTGGTGAGCTTCGTCGCCAACCTGCTGAACTTCGATGTGCTGACAGTCATCCCGCCGCTGCCTGTGGTGCTGATCCAAATCGCCGTCGGCTTGGCGCTGCCGCTGCTGGCCTCGCTGGCACCCATCCTCGCCGGCGTGCGGATGACCGTGCGCGAAGCGATCACCTCCACCGGCATCAGCGACGACACGCCCGGCCATCACAACCCGCGCATAGATGCGCTGAAGCAACGGCTGGCCGGCGTCGTCTTCATCGAGCGCTGGCTATCGCGCCCGTTCCTGCTTTCGATCCGCAACACCTTTCGGCGCAAGAGCCGGCTGGCGCTCACGCTGGGCACGCTCACCCTGGCCAGCGCCATCTTCGTCTCGGTGTTCACGGTGCGCGACTCGCTCAACCGCACGCTGGCCACCTCGCTGCGCTACTGGCAATATGACATCGAGGTGAATCTGCGCCGCTTCCACGGCGAGGACAAGGTTTTGAGCCAGATGCGCCAGGTGTCCGGCGTAGCCTACGCCGAAGCGTGGGGCACGGGCAGCGCGCGTCGCATACGCGAGGACGGCAGCGAAAGCCGCAGCATCAGCGTGATCGCGCCGCCCGCCGACAGCCGGCTGATTCAGCCGGTGATGATCCAGGGGCGCTGGCTGTCGCCCGACGATACCCACGCCGTCGTGATCAACGCGGACACGCTGGCCGACGAGCCGGACATCCGCATCGGCGACACGATCACCCTCAAGTTCGGTGCGCGCCGCGTGCCGGTGCAGGTGGTCGGCGTAACGCAGAGCACCCTCACCGGCCAAATTCGTAACCCACGCGCCTTGTATATGAACCTGACTGGCTATCGCAACGCGTTCACCATCGGCCGGCAAGTGCGCAACGTGGTCGTGGTCACCACGGAGCACGACGCGGCCTCGCAATCGGCGGTCGCCAGGGCAATTGAGGCGCACTTTCGCGCTGTTGATATGCCAGTGGATACCACCGAGACGCTGAGTGAGCGGCGCGAGCAAATCACCTTCCAGTTCGACATCCTGATCGTCTTCCTGCTGATCATGGCGGCGTTGTTGGCCGCCGTGGGTGGGCTGGGGCTGGCCGGCACGATGAGCATCAACGTGCTGGAGCGCACCCGCGAGATCGGCGTGATGCGCGCCATTGGCGCGAGCGACAGCGCTATCCGGCGCATCATTATCGGCGAAGGCGTGGTCATCGGCGCGCTGAGCTGGGCGTTCGGCGCTTTGTTGGCGCTGCCGATCAGCAAGCTGCTGTGCGACGCAGTGGGCATGGCCTTTCTACGCCGGACGCTGGATTTTGCCTATTCGCTGGAGGGCGTGGGCGTCTGGTTCGTTGCGGTGCTGGCCGTAGCCGCAGCGTCTAGCTTTCTGCCGGCATGGCGCGCCTCGCGGCTGACCGTGCGCGAGGTGCTGGCCTATGAGTAAGACCCACTACCGGATCACCCTGTGGCGTCGGCGGGACATCGGTTAGCCTCAGCACGCCCGTTGCAATTTGCCGGCGAACCGGAGGACGAGCGAGTCGGACAGGGGCAACGACGCACCACGCCGGGCCCATGCGCCGGCGTGCGCTCCCATGGGCTCATGAGTTTTGATCGGCGCGCTGCGTTTCACCTCGGTGACTTGGAAGACCAACGGGTGAGGGGAGGGGCGCGCGGGGCGCTCGCGCGTTGAGGTGACGATGCGCGCGTGGTAAATTCGACCGGCATCGTGGTCGAAGAACTCACGCCGCCGGCTGCTTCCCCGCGCGCGCTGCAGCATGCCCGCTTCGGCGCCGCGCTTTCGTCGCTCTCCGTCGTCGCATTGGGGCTGACGATCGCCATCTTTGCCGGCTATTTCGTCATTTACCTGGTCTACGCCCGCGCGCTGTTTGCCTTCCCGTTCGATTACGACCAGGGCGAAGGCTTTGAACTCTACGACGCCATCCGCCTGGCGCGCGGGGAGGGCATCTACCTGGACAACGCGGAGTTCCCCTTCTATGCCTCGAATTACCCGCCGGTCTATCGGCTGGTGCTCGCGCCGCTGGTGGCGTGGTTTGGGCCGCACCTGTGGGTGGGGCGCGCCCTAGCCTTTGCCGCATCACTGGTCACCGGCGCGCTGATCTTTCTCGCGGCGCGCCGGCTGTGGCAAGCGGAGGGATTGGCAGGCGATGAGCGCCAGTCGCGCCGCGCGCTGCGCGCTTCTCTCTTCCCCATTCTGCGCCTCTGCGTCCCGCTGTTAGCTGCGCTGGCGTTCTTTGCGGCGAACTACGTCTACCAAGTCGGGCCGCTGGCGCGCGCACATGTGCCGATGGTGATGTTTGCCTTCGCCGGGATCAGTTGCCTGGACATCGGCCTGGACCCGCGCCGCGCGTCGCCGGAGGCTGCGCGGGCGAGATACAGCGCGCTCGGCGTCGTCCTGCTTCTGATCGCGGGCTGGACCAAGCTGCAAGCGGTGGATGCGCTGGTTGCCGGTTTCACGTATCTGCTGATCCGGCGGCCAAAGTGGTTTGCGCTGGCGCTTGCCGCCAGCGCGCTGGTCACCGGCGCGCTGGTGCTGGCGATGAATGCGGCGACAAACGGCCAGTTCTGGTTGAACGTGGTGCTGGCCAACGTGAATGCATATGACATCGCCGTCACTTGGCAAACCTACGGCCAGTGGTTCCGGCTCCAGGGCGTCTTGATCGTTTGCAGCGTGCTCTACGTCGCGTGGGATGTCGCGCGAGCTGCGCGCGCCCGTTCGTTCGGGCCGATCACCATCTGGTCGCTCTACTTTGTCGCCGGCAGCGCGATGGGCATGTTGACCGGCAAGTGGGGCGCCGGGCCGGCCTACTTGATCGCCGCTATTGCAGCCTCGTGTGTGTGCGCGGCCGGCTTGCTTGTGCGCATCACGCATCGCTGGGCGCGCCGCCTGAGGGATGAGGCGCAGGGCGCGCGCGATGCGGCGCGCTCAACATCGGATGCGACGAGCGATGCGTCGGGCGCTGAGCGCCGCGCGCCCTATCTGCCGGCGCTCGCCACAGCGCTCGCCGCCTTGATCTTCTTCCTCCAGGCCGCGCTCAACGTGCATTTGCCGACGAGCGGGCGCATCTTCGGCGCGATCGCGCGGTTGATCGGCGTCGCCGATACGTCGTCGTATCCGCCCTATCCTTACTATGATTCTGCCGGTTTCACGCAGCTCGGCCATTTGCTCGACCCTGCGGATGCCGCCAACGGCTGGGCGATGGTGGAGATGATCCGCAGCGTGCCGGGGCCGGTGTGGAGCGAGGAGGCGATGCTCACGCTGCTGGCCGGCAAAGACGTAGTGACCAACCCGACGCAGTTGCTCAACTTATCCAAGAATGGAATGCTCGACACCTCGCGCATGATCGCTATGATTGAGCAGCGCGCGTTCGGCGCAGTGGTCTTCCGCGCCTTGTTCTATCCCGATGAGGTCAAGGAGGCGATCTTCCGCAACTACTACTGGGCGCGCCACTTCAGGATGAACGGCTTCGATTACTGGGTGCTGTTGCCCGCGGAACAACGCGCCAACGGGGATCCGCAGTGAGATGTGGAGAATTGGGCGATGACCGAGATGCAACATACACGCTTAAGCGGTGGTGAGGTCGTTCAGGGCGCAGCAGGGCCGGCCAGCCCCCCACCATTCTCGATCCACCTGCCGGTCTATGAAGGCCCACTCGACGTGCTCCTGCGGCTGATCGAAGAGCGCCAGTTGGAGATCACCGAGGTCTCGCTGGCTATGGTGACCGATCAGTTCATCGCCTACATGGCCGGGATGCCTCGGCGCGACCCGCGCACCATTGCACACTTCCTCTCGGTCGCCGCCCGCCTCATCGTGATCAAGAGTCGCGCGTTGTTGCCGCAGGTTGCCGTCGCGCTCGAAGCGCAGGAGGAGACCGATGACCTGGTGAGCCAACTGCAGGCTTACCAGCTCTACAAGCACGCCGCAAGGATGCTGAGGGCGCGCGAGCAGCAGCAGTTGCGCGCCTATCCGGTGCATCCGCCGCCTATTCCCCGCCCGCCATCGAAGAAACTGCCCCTGGATAACGTCACGCTGGAGGCGCTGGCCAGCGCAATGCAGCGCGTCGTGAATCGTTGGCTGCCGCCGCCGGTCGCCGACGAGGTGATCGCTCGGCTGCCGTTCACCGTGAACGACTGTATGGACCGCATCCTGTCTGCCGTTAACACCCACCGGCGGGTGGCCTTCACTGACATGCTGGAGGGCGTGCACACGCGGGTTGAGATCGTGGTGACGTTGCTGGCGTTGCTGGAGCTGCTCAAGCGCTATGTCGTGCGGTGTTACCAGGGGACGTTGTTCGGCGAGATCATCATCGAGCATTTCCCCGAGGAGGAGCGGCCGCCCGCCGATGAGCGTCCTACGGCCAGGGAAGAAGCGGCGTTCGACGGATGACCGCTGTTTAGCGCGGGATCAGCCGGTCGAATGCGTCGTCGTCCAGCTCGGACAACGACGCGACGACCACGTCGGCGTCCAGGTGAGCGTGGGTGGATGTGACGCCGACGCAGCGCATGCCGGCGCGGCGCGCGCCTTCTAATCCGGCCGGCGCATCCTCCACCACCACGCAACGCGCCGGCAGGGCGCCGACGCGTTGGGCCGAGACGAGGTAGACCTGCGGATCGGGTTTGCCGCAGGTCACGTCTTCGCCCGAAGTGATCGCGTCGAAGTAATGCCCGATGCCCACGGCGGCAAGGATAGCGTCTATGTTGGCGCGCGGCGCAGCCGAGGCGACCGCTTGACGCCAGCCGGCGGTGCGCAGCGCTTGCAACCAGCGCAGGACGCCGGGCAACGGCGCGATGCCGTGCTCGCGCACGAGTTGGCGATAGCGCGCTTCCTTCGCGTTCGCGATGCGGTTCACTTCAGCAGCGGCCAGGTCTGGCCCGAAGATGCCGCGCAGGATGGTGTCGTTGCGTTGGCCGAAGGTGGCGCGGAACGCTTCGTAGCTGAGGTCGTAGTGCTCGCGCGCCAGCGCTTCGCGCCAGGCTGCATAGTGGTAGTCGGCCGAGTCCACCAGCACGCCGTCCATGTCCCACAGCACGGCGCGTCGCGCGTCGGTTGGCGGGATGGATGTTGCGTCGTTGGCGGAGCGTTCGCGCGCCATGGCGGGTTACGCTTTGTTGCCGCGCAGGAAGCTGGCCGCAATCAACACAATCACGCCCACGACGATGGCGCTGTCGGCGATGTTGAACACCGGCCAGTCAAAGCCGATTTCGGGGATCTGGAAGTGGATGAAGTCGGTGACGTAGCCCTGGCGCAGGCGATCGAGCAAGTTGCCTATAGCGCCGCCAAGCTGTAGACCCAGCGCCACCCGCGAGAGCCAATCGCCGGCCGGAAGCCGAGGCGCGTAATACAGGATCACTGCTGACACGATCAGTGCGACGACGATGAAGAATGCGCCGCCGTTTTGGAACAGGCTGAACGCTGCGCCCGTGTTCTGAGTGTGCGTCCAGCTCAGATAGGGGCCAATGACCGGGATGGATGTGTAGAGCGGAATCTGCGCCTCGACGATGCGTTTGGTGATAATGTCCGCAGCCAGGGCGATGCTCGTCACCAGCAATAGCAAACCGTAGCGCTGGAAGAACAGGGCAGCAACTGGCCGGCCCGGGCTTTCCGCCGATGGGTTCGATTCTGCGATGCGCGCTTCCTCACTCATGGTCGAGAGCGCCTGCGTGGTGACTACGCGCGGCGTGGGATGGGTCGGTCAGGATGGCAACGGCCAGCATCACTGCGCCGACCAACAGCGCGAGATGGGCCAGGTTAAACACCGGCAAGTTGGTGATGTGCAGGTAGTTCATCGCTGCGCCATACGTGGCGCGGTCAAACAGATGGGCGGTCAACCCGCCGGCGATCAGCCCATATGCTTTGGCGCGCCTGCCGTCAACGCGCCGGCCCGCGAAGGCTGCGATCAGGGCGCACAACGCTAGGCCGACCAGCGTGACGCCGATGGTTAAACCGATCTCCACCAGGTTGGCTTCCGGGGGGGGCTGCAGCCCAATCAGCCCACCAAGCACCGGCGCGCCGCTGTGGAGCGCCTCGACGGATTGGACGGCCAGCTTGATCGAGCGATCCATGATGAACACGCCGGCCGCCACCGTAATCGGCGTCCAGATCGGCGCAGACGATACTGGAGATGGGGGACGTTCATGTGGGCGGGGCCGGTTGAGCGCGATGAGCTTAATGCCGCCTCCTACAAGGGGAGCTGTGAGTGGTTTTGTTTGCTGCACCGTCGCTTGGTCGCCGGTCTGCACCAGGCGCAGCGCAGTGGCTAGGTGGCGTGTCTCAACGCCGATGAAGCTCGGCGCAGTGGCGAACAGCCGGGCCAGGCGCGGGTCGCGCTCCAGCGCCTCGGCCCACTCGTCGTGGTCGCTGCGGGCTGAACCCTGCAGACGCGCGCGTCGTTCGAGCGTGGTCAGCGCCGGCGCATCCAGGCGGATGGCGTCGAACAGCCCCGGTGAAAGCACGCGCAACGCGCACAACTTGGCGATCATCGCGCCGGATACATCGGTGCGGTAGCCCTCGGCGTGGCGCTTGGCCAGCGCGCGCATGGCCGCGCGCCAGTGTTCGGCGGCGCGCTCGATCGCATAGTGGTCGCTCCCCAGGATGTCGGTGAAGAGTTGAACGCAAAGTGGCGGGAGGTCTGAAGCGATCGGGCGAGGCGGCGTCGGCGGTAGCTGGGGTGGGGCGGCGATGGCCGCCTCACGTTGTGCGGGATGCGCGCTCACGCGCAATTCGACTTGGTCGGTGAGCCAGGCGCGCAACATCGCCGCATCGCCGAGCTTCTGGATAAGCGCCGGTTGGTCGGCGCAGATCAACGTGGCACAATGTTGGGCGTTGAGGAAGTATTTCGAGGCTTCCAGGAGTTGGGCGATGCTTTCCGGCGTCGCTTTGTCGAGATGATCAATGGCCACGACGAACGTCGCGTTCGAGAGCGTGATGGCGCTGTGGATCATGCCGGCAAAAGCGGCGCGCATATGGTGGGCAAATGCAGCGGCGGCGAGCGTGGCGCTTGCGTCGTCGGCCGCCTCGTGTTGTACCACCTCTTCCAGTTCGGCGCGGAGTTCCTGGACGGTCGCGGGCGCGCCGGGCTGTTGAGCCAGCTTATCGAGCACGCCAAAGATCAGGCGTTGCCAGGGGGCCAGGTCGGTCGGCAGATTGGCGGCGTTGATCAGCGCGCATACGACCTTGCGATGCTGGGGCGTGCGCCGGGCGGATGCGCCATCCCTGCACAGCGCGCTCAGCAGCGTGGTTTTGCCGCTGCCGCGGGGGCCGAATAGGCCGATCGCGCGGCGCATCCCCGGCTGGTCCAGCGCGGCCAACACGGCGTCGAGCGCCTGGTGTTGCCCAACGCTCAGTCCGATGCCGGGCAGTGCGGCGATGGCCGGCGGCGTCTGTCCTCGAGGTCGCTGTAACGTGTCTTGAATCATGGGGCTGCGTTTGAAGCGCCAGGCATCTCGGACGTGCCTGCTGACTTACTCATCGGACGCTTTTTTGATCGAGATCGTGAGCTGCTCGCCGTCGAAGGTATCGCTTGCGCGGATGCCGTCTGCCAGTTGCCCCTCGCTCAGCGCGGCGCTCAGCGTTTCGCCAGCGATGTAGTCGGCGAATTGGGTGATCGCGCGTCGTAGGCGGTCGCTGGCGCTGTAGGCCAAATGGATGCGGTCGGAGACGTTCAGCCCGGCTGCCTTGCGCAGGTCGTTGACGCGGCGCACCACCTCGCGCGCTAACCCCTCGGCGATCAACGCCTCGTCAAGCGTGGTATCGAGGCCGACGACGATGCCGTTCTCGCCGGCGACGATCAACCCCTCGCGTGGGATGGCTTGTATGATGATCTCATCCGGCTGGAGCGAGACGCCATTCACAGCGACGGGTCGGCCGGCCTTGACCGCAGCGACAACCGACGCTGGGTCGAGCTGTCCCAAGCCTGCGCGCACCTTCGGCAAGTCGGCGCCCAGCTTTTTGCCCAGTTTCTTCAGGTCTGGCAACACGCGGTAGCTGACCAGTTCGACTTCGCGCTCGACAAACTCGAGCGCCTTGACGTTCAGCTCATCGGTGATGACGTCGTAGTGAGCCAGGATCGCCCGGCGCGCTTCGTCGTCGGCGACGATCATCGCCTTGCGCAGCGGCTGGCGCACCTTCACCTTCGATTGGGCGCGGGTGCTGTGGCCAAGCGCGACCACCGTGCGGGCCAGCGCGACCTGGCGCAGCAGGTGGTGCTCTTCTTCCGTCAACTCGCGCGGCTGTGGATAGGGCTGGTGATGCACGGAGAACGCGCGTCGCGAATCGCGCAGTCGGCGGTTGTCCTCCGGGTTCTGGATGCGGAAATCTGCGTTCCGCAAGTTCTGCCACATTGCTTCGCTAATGAAGGGGACGATAGGGGCGATAAGCCGAGCGAGCGTCGTGAGCACCTCGTAGAGCGTGGCGTAGGCGGCTTCTTTGTCTGCCGTCATCTGGCGGCCCCAGAAGCGCTCGCGCGAGCGCCGGACGTACCAGTTCGATAGATCGTCCACGAACTTCTCGATGGCCAGTACTGCCGGCCGTGCATCGTAGGCGTCGAGCGCGGCGTTGACCATGTTCGTCGTCTCGGCCAACCGAGCCAGCACCCACTTATCCAGGGCGCTGAGCGTCGTCGGCTGTTCCTGCGCCTCCGGCGACTTGGGCGACCAACCGTCGGCGTTGGCGTAGGTGACGAAGAAAGCGTAGACGTTCCACAGCGGGATGATGACTTGGCGACGGGCCTCGTTGAGCGCGTTGTAGCCGAACAGCAGGTTGTCGTCGTAGCGCTGGCGCGCGTACAGCCAACGCATCACGTCGGCGCCGGCCTGATCCGCAGCCTCGTTGAACTCGATGGCGTTGCCTTTGCTCTTGTGCATCGGCTCGCCTTTTTCGTCGAGCAAGGTCGCGTAGCCGAGGATGGTGCGTGTGGGCATGCGCCCTTCCAGCACCGTGCTCATCGCGATCAGCGAGTAGAACCAGTTGCGGAACTGGCCGGGGAAGCTCTCGGTGATGAAGTCGGCCGGGAACCATCGCTGCCAGTATGCCCGGTCGGTGCGATAGCGCAGGGTGGAGTAGGCGACGATGCCGGCGTCCAGCCACGGATTCCCCACGTCGGGCACACGTGTGCCGATGAGGCCGGTGACGGGGTGCTTGATCTTGACCTTGTCAATGTGCGGCCGATGCGGCGTGTGGCCGTCGAATTGCTCCCAGCCCTCGACGGCGCGGGCCTTCAGCTCTTCGTAGCTGCCGATGACCTCAAATGTGCCGTCGGGGTATTCCCAGATCGGCAGCGCGAGCCCCCAGTAGCGCTTCTTGCTGATCATCCAGTCGTGCATGTTGCGCAACCAGTCCAGTTCGCGCTCTTTGCCGAACGAGGGGATCCAGCGAATCTGCTCCGACACGGCCATCATTTCGTGGCGCAGCTCGTCCATGCTGATGTACCACTCGTCTACCATGCGATAGACCAGCGGCGTGCCGCAGCGCCAGCAGTGGGCGTAGCGGTGCACATACTTGTCGCGCCGATAGAAATAGCCCTTGGCCTTGAGGAGCGCTTCGACCAGGTCGGGCACATCGTGGGCGTGCTTGCCGGTCAGTTCGCCGAAGCCGTCCAGGAAGCGGCCGTCCTCGTTCAGCGGGGCGATCTTTGGCATGCTGTGCTGCTTGCCGAGTTGGTAGTCCTCCGGGCCGGCGCCGGGCGCATTGTGCACGATGCCGGTGCCTTCGTCCTCGCCCACGCCGTCCCAGGTGATGACGACGTGCGCGAAGGCGCGGCCGTCGTGCTTGTCCTGCCAGCGCTTGTGCGCGTCAATGAACGCCGGCAAGTCATCGAATAGCCCTTCGTACGTCCAGCCGGCCATGTGTTCGCCCCGAATCTCCCCCAGCACCTCGTATTCGCCGCGCAGGATGTGCAGCGTCTTCTTGCTGAGGAAATACACGGCCAGTTCGCCGTCTTTGTGCAATTGCCGGACGATGGCGTAGGTCAGCTTGGGGCCGACCGAGGCCATGATGTTGGCCGGCAGCGTCCAGGGCGTTGTGGTCCAGGCCAGAAGGAACTTGCCCGACGCGTGGTCGAACTTGGCGCGCGCTTGCGGGCTCACCCAGGTCGCCTGGCTCACGTCGAACGACCTGAGCTTCATGCGCACGGTGATGGCGGGATCCTCGCGATCCTTGTAACCTTCGGTGTCAATCTCGTGCTGGCTGATGCCGGTCGCGCAACGCGGGCACCATGGGATCACATCTTCGCCGCGATAAATCCAGCCCCTTTCGTGGCACTTCTTCAGGAAGCTCCAAATCTGATAGTTGTTCTCGTCGCTGAAGGTGAAGTATGAGCCGCCCAATTCCGGCAGGCCGAGACGGCCGACGATTTGCTCGACGGTGCCGGTGATCTTTTGCCCGTTGCGTTCGAGGGTGATGACTTGCTGTGGGTCTTCGACGATCTTCTGGGCGAGCCAGCGCAGCTCTTCCGGGTCGTTCCAGTCCATCCAGTAGCCCAGCCGGATGGATTGCTCGGTCTGCATGGCAGCGCTGTTCAGCACGCGCTGCTTGCACAGGCCGATGAAGCGCTCCACGCCGAAGGTCTCAATGTCGCGCTTCGACTTGAAGCCCATGTCTTTCTCGACGTTGACTTCGACCCACAGCCCTTGGCAGTCGAAGCCATTTTGCCAGCGCTGGTTGTAGCCCTTCATGGCAAAGTAGCGCTGCCACAAGTCCTTGTAGGTGCGGCCCCAAGCGTGATGCACACCCATGGGGTTGTTGGCGGTGATCGGGCCGTCTATGAACGAGAAGCGTTTATCGGAGTCGGCGCGCAACTCGCGCAGGCGGTCGAAGGCCCGGGTGCGCGCCCAAAACGCGAGTACGTCGCGTTCTTGAGCCGGGAAGTCAATCTGGGTCGCAACTGGTTGAAACATCGTCAATCTACAATAACGTCATCGTACGATGATACTACAATGTGAACGGCATGCAGGATGTCCCCGACAACGCGCCGCGCCGAAATCGCGTTGCTTACAGTGTGCTCATCGGCATTATTCTCCTAACCATCCCGTGCTATTTGCTTGGCTTTGCCGCGCTGGTCATTCTGCAGCGGCCGGATCAGGATCTGCTCGCTGCACCGACTGCATCGCCGGCTCAGCCGCTTGCCGAGACGCGCCCGGCCACGCCCACGTTGGCCGACTTGCCCACCCAGTTCGCGCCGCCGACGATCACGCCGATCAGTATGCCGTCGCCGACGCGCGTCTTGCCTATACCGACTCACACGCCGCTGCCGACCGAAACACCCACCGCTACGCCGACCGAAACACCCACCGCCACGCCCACTGCTACGCCGACTCACACTCCCACGGCCACGGCCACGGCCACGCTTGTGCCGCCGACCGATACCCCTCTGCCTACAGATACGCCTATACCGACGCTCATCCCTACGCCAACGGATACGCCTACGCCGAATTCGGAGCCGGCCATCACGCCGATGCCCTGATCGGCGCGCACCGCGCGATGTTCACGGCGCGGGCGTCACGCGAATTTGTGCTCCGGTCGCTTCTAGCTTCACGTCGCCGGCGATGTTGGCCGTGTTCGGACAGGAGTCGTAATCTTCGCCCAGGATGACGCGCGCTGCCGATGGGCTGCTTGGATCCGGCTGGCCGATCACGTTGCGCGGTTGCACGCGGAAGATCTCTTGCAGCCGGGCAATCGGCGACCCCTTGCGCGTTGTGCTGTAATCCACAATCTGTGTCTGCGGGAAGCGATCCCCCTCAACCTGTCCCAGGGCAACCACTTGAAAGCCTTCCCACGCCAGCCGTTCTGCGGCCACCAGCTCCATGTCCGGCCGCGAAGAGCCGTTGTAGATCTCCACTGCAGGTCGGATTTGCGCCTGATTGCCGGCCGGCGGCGCCAACGCCTCGGCAATGAACGGGATGGTCTTGTCGGTTGGAATCAACACCGCGGCGCCATCCGCGCGCTGATAGGAGCGCACGATGGGCCAGGTGATCACGCGACTCTTGATGTCGTCGTTGCTGAGCCGCCGAGCGATGTCCACCAAAGGAACAAGGTCGGATGGGCCGAGGTCGGTCTCGATGCTGTTGCGGAGCTCGCTGTAGAGCCCGAGCGCGTTCTGTAGCAGGTTGCTATCGCGCGCCTTGCGGAACAGCGCGCGCAGCACCTTTTGCTGGCGTCGCGCGCGGTCGAAGTCGGTGGTGCTCCAACGCGAGCGGGCATACCATAGCGCCTGCTTGCCGTTCAAGGTCACCTTGCCCGGATAGAGGTCAAGATCGGTTTTGCCGAGCGGCGAGTCTTTGTCGGGGAAGGTGTCGTGCAGCTCGCACTCGATCAGGACCTCTATGCCGCCCAGCGTATCCACGGCTTTGATCAGCCCGGCGAAATCCACGCGCACGAAGTGGTTGATCTGGATGCCGAAGTTCTTGCGCAGGACCAGGGCGAGATAGGCCGGCCCACCGCCGGGATAGTTGCTGAGGTAGCCACGCTGCATGACCGTGTTGATGCGATCCTGCACGCCGTCTGACATACGCACTTGAAGGTCGCGCGGGAACGAGAGCAGGCTGACCGAAGGATGGCGCGGGTCAATGCTGGCAACGATGATGGTGTCGGTGCGCGCATAGTGGCTATCGGCCGAAGCGTCGCTGCCGAGCAGCAAAATGTTGACTGTACCCGGGGCCTGCGGCAACAGCGGGGCGTCCTCAGCGCCGAGCGCGCGCTCATCCACCTGCAAGTTCACGGCCACAGGCGTGGCGACCTCGGGCGCGTTGATGCGGCCGGGCGTCGAGGTGACCTCCGGCATGGTTGGGGCAGGCGTCGCGCCGACGACCGGCGCAAGGCCGGCACCCGACAGCACCGTGTCGGGCGCGAGCGTCGGCGCGAAGAAAGCGTCGCTGGAGCGCATCGCCGATTGCTGGCTTGGCAACTGCGGCGCTTCCGACGCAGGGGGGGGCTGAAAATGGCCCGTCCAAGTGACCCCCAAACCTACAGAGACGAGCACAAGCACGACGAGCAGTGATTCGAATATGCGCGCTATGTTCCTTCCCATGGCTTCACGCACGCCTGCGACGGAAATTTAGAAAGCCATCTCGCCCTGCCTGAAGCGCCGCATGCCCAAACAAGCGAGGCAACCTTCACGGGGAGTATAGTCGAGCTGTTTGCTCAGGCGGCAATTTCTTCCTGGACTATAAACTTGGCCGAGCGAGCACGGCTTGCTCGAACAGCTCGCAAAAGCCGCGATTGTGCGCGCCTTTAAGGCCGAGCTAATCTCAGCTAGCGTCAAGGAAGCAAGACATGTCATCTATCGAAGCCATCATGATCGGTGCGGGCAACCGCGCAACCTGGTCGTATGGGCCCTATGCCCTGCAACACCCGGACGAAATTCGATTCATCGCTGTGGCCGAGCCCGACGCCGAACGGCGCGCGCGTTTCGCGTCGTATCACGATATTCCGGCCGAGCGGCAGTTCGCCTCGTGGGAGGACGTGGTGGCGCGGCCGCAGTTGGCGCGCGCGGCGGTGAACTGCACGCAGGACCGTATGCACCATGCCAGCACGCTGGCGCTATTGCGCGCCGGCTACGACGTGCTGTTGGAGAAGCCCATCGCGCCCACCCGCGAGGAATGCGTTGCGCTGGTGGAAGCTGCCGAACGCCTGGGGCGCGTGTTGCAGATTTGCCATGTGCTGCGCTATACCCCTTTCTTCACGGCGCTCTACGACATCGTGAATAGTGGCCGCTTGGGTCGCATTGTCACCATAGATCACCGCGAGAACGTGAGCTACTGGCACATGAGCCACAGCTTTGTGCGCGGCAACTGGCGCAACGAAGCGCTCTCTGCGCCGATGATCCTCGCCAAATGCTGCCACGATCTGGACATCCTCATCTGGGTCATGGGTCAGCGCGTCAGGCGGCTGTCGTCGTTCGGCTCGCTGTTGCACTACCGCGCCGAGCGCGCAGCCGAGCTTGCGCCTGAGCCGATCCCCGAGCGTTGCACCGATGGCTGCCCGATCGAAGCCGCCTGCCCCTGGTATGCGCCGCGCCTGTACGACGCCGACATTCATCGGCGCTCGGCGCTGGAACGGTTCGAGGCGCGCGGCTTCATGCTCACCGCCGCCGACATGTTCAATGCCCTGCCGGAGGAGCGCTGGGAAAGGCTGAAGACCAGCCCCTACGGCCGCTGCGTGTATCGCTGCGACAACGACGTGGTGGACCACCAAACGCTCAATCTGGAATTCGAGGGCGGCGCGACCTGCACCTTCACCATGCACGGCCACAGCGACCGCGAAGGCCGGACGATGCGCTGGGACGGCACGCGCGCGACGCTCTACGGCGACTTCAGCGAAGGCCGGCCGTTTACGCTCCGCATCGTCGATCACGGCAGCCTGAGAGAAGAAGCGATCCACCCACCTGGCGATGGCAGCGGTCACGGCGGAGGCGATTTCGGGCTCATGCGCGACTTCGTCAAAGCGCTGAACGGCGAGCGCACCAGACATCAAACAACTGCCCGCGTGTCGCTAGAAAGCCACCTGCTCGCCTTTGCGGCGGAGGATGCGCGCCGAGAGGGTCGGGTGATCCACTGGTCGTGAGTCAACGAACGCTACGGCGCCCGCGCCATTGCCTGCGCAAACGGACCCGCAATAACGCCCGGCGCAGGGCGCTGCGCGCTTTGGGCCAGGCCGATAGCGCTGCTACAGCATCGTCCCGACTGTGAGCTTCCCTCGGCGGTGCGAAGCGCTTGCGCACATACAGATCGGTGATTTGTTGTACGGCGGATGCTGCCTGCGGCGCGTACTGCGCCAGCGCCTCAGCTTGCTCGTAGGGCGTGAACTGGCGCTGCCTGCCGACGCCGAGCCAGCCGGCGTAGCGCGTGATGAGGGCATACGCCCGCTCGACCGCCGGCAGCCGGCCCACCCCTGCGCTTTCGAGATAATGCAACACGCCCAATCCCACAGCCATCAGGAGCGGAATCAGCAGCAGGTAAGGCAACCCGCTGTTGCGCAGGCGTTGAAGCATCTCGGATCGTCCGTCGGTTTCGGGGGGCGTCGCGCGCGGCGGATCAGCCGGCGCATCGGGCTGTAAAGGCTGCGGCTCCGGCGTGGGCGTAGCGGCTTGCACCGATTCCGTCGCCTGGGGCTGGGGCGTGGGTGTGGGCGGCGACGTTGGCGTAAGGGTCGGCGTCGCTCCGGCCTGTGGTTCGAAGCGCTCGATCGGCGGCTGGCCGGCGGTCGGCTCGAACTCCACCCAGCCGTAGCCTGTGAAGAACACCTCCACCCACATGTGGCTGTCGTCGCCCTGGACGCGGTAGAGTGCGCGATCGGGGATGTTGGGGTCGAGCGCCACGTCGCCCTGAGCGTAGCCGACGGCCACACGCGCAGGGATGCCGAGCGAGCGCAGCATGACTACCATCGCTGTCGCGTAATAGTTGCAATAGGCGCGCCGAATTTCGAAGAGGACGTAGTCGCTAGCCTCGATGCTCGGCGGCGGTGCGGGCAACTGCTCGTCGTAGGTGATGTTATCCCGCAGCCAGCGCTCGATGGCAGCCGCCTTGTCGAACGCCGTCGGCGCGCGCGCCGTGATGTTGCGCGCCAAGTCGAAGACGCGCGCGGGTACTTGCGGCGGCAACTGTAGGTATCGCGCGGTCCAGGCCGGGTAATCCGGCGGCGCCGCGCGCAACTGCGCGACGTTCGCAATGCTCACCGAGCCCAGGGCTGTGTAGCGGTTCCCGTCTAGCAAGGGCACGGGCAATTTGAGCTGAACCAGGTCCACGGTGGTGTTGCCCACCCGCTCGAAGATGGCCTGTGCGCCGACGCTGGCGCGCAATGGCTGCGACGGCGCATAGATGCTGTCGGTGCCGCGATAGAGGACGAAGTCGGCCTGCGTTGGCATGCGCGCGGCGTAGCTGGCCAGCGGGATGTTGACATCGAACGGCTGAGCGTTGGTCGTGGTCTCGATGGTGTTCCGCCAGGTCAATCCGTCGTAGTGGTCGTAGCTGGCGGCGCGCCAGTAATAACGCGCCGGTGGCGCCATCACATCCATAATCGGCTCGGCGGTGAGGCTGCGCGGGCCGCTGAGCGTGACGGACGAGGCGTAGCTATCCACCTCGCGCGAAATGTTGTTGTTCAGGTTAGCGAACAGGCGATTCCAGCGCGCGAGCAACTCTTGGTAAGGCGCGTTGAGCTGTTCGAGGAAGTTGCGACCGGCGGCCGAGGTTGTCGCTTCGCTGAGCCGCCAACCGAACAGGCCGGCCAGTGTGGCCATGGCCAGGCCGCCGACGACGAACCATCGCCCCAACGCGGGCGAGAAGCGCACGTGGCTTTGTAACCAGCCGGCCTCGCGCTCCGCCAGGTGCGAGCGCGCCAGCAGCGTCACGGCGCACAGTAGGTAGATCAGCAGGAACGGCGCCATCGGGTTCTGGCCGGCGTAGTAGTAGTCGTTGGAGAACATCGCGACGCCGGTCGGCAGGATCACGTGCCAGATGCGCTGATAGCGGAAGGAGTACCAGGCAGCCGTGTAACCCAGCGCCCAGAATAGCCCACTCAGCAGCAGGATGAAGATCACCGGCTCACTACTGGCGCCGTTGTTCAACGCCTCCTCGATCCAGGCGACGATTTTCTGGAGGAGCAGCATGGTGCGCGCGCGCCAGTGGTCCGCCTCCCCGGCGATGCTGGGATGCGTTCCGCCGATCACGCCCAGCGTAAACAGCCCGTAGATCAGACTGGTCAGATGCGCCGTCCAAGCGGGGAAGCTGCTGTAAGCCAGCGCTGTCCCCGCCAGCAGGCCCAGCGCAGCCGCCCAGGCGACGACACCCACCCCCGGCATCCACTCCGCCGCGACGATGCTGCCCAGCGCAGCGAATAGCATGGCGAAGAGCACGAGGAGGGTGATCAGGTCGCTTCTTCTCATCCGGAGCGATGTGAGCTGCGCGCTGTGGGCCGAGAGCTGTAGGCCTGCGAATCCCCGATGGGCTTAAAGCTCAACGCTGGAAGCCCCAAGCTCAAATGTGAATCGGCAATCCGCCGATGCCCTCGGCAGCTTCCATCAACGATTCGCTCAATGTCGGATGCGCATGCACGGCGCGGGCGATTTCCTCCGGCGTCAGCTCGGCGTTTTTGGCCAATACGAACTCCGGCAGCAGCTCGGTCACATCCGGCCCGATGCAGTGCACGCCGAGGATCTCGCCGTACTTCGCGTCGGCTACGATCTTGACGAAGCCCTCAGTGTTGTTCAGCGCCAGGGATTTGCCGTTGGCGCGCAGCGGGAACTTGCTGACCTTGACCTCATAGCCTTTCTCCTTGGCTTGCGCCTCCGAGAGGCCCATGCTTGCCACTTGCGGGATGGTGTAGGTGCAGCGCGGCATGGCATCGTAGTCGAGCTTGGGGAGATGGTCGTGGTATTTGCCCAGCTTGGCGGCGATGGACTCCGCAGCCACCACGCCTTGCGCCTGGGCCACGTGCGCCAGCCGCAATTTGCCGGTCACGTCGCCGATGGCGTAAATGCTCGGCACGTTCGTCGCCATGTGGTCATCCACCTCGATGTAGCCGGCCTGATTCATCTTCACGCCGACCTTATCCAGCCCAATGCCTGCGGTGTTTGGCGTCACACTCACGGCGACCAGCACCCACTCCGACTTGATGGATTGCTGGCCCTTGTCGGTCTCGAAGAACACCTCGGCACCCTCTGCGCCCACCTTAGCGTCGGTCACTTTCGCGCCGGCAATCGTTTTGATGCCCCTGCGGTTGAAGGCCCGCGCGATCTCGGCGCTGACCTCCTCGTCTTCCAGCGGCATGATGCGTGGCAGCGCTTCCAGCACGGTCACCTCTGAACCGTAGGCGTGGAAGATGTAGGCGAACTCCATGCCGATCGCGCCGGAGCCAATCACGACCATGCTCTTCGGCGCGCGCTGCACTTCTAGGAGCTGCCGGTAGGTAAACACCCGCGTGCCGTCCGGCTTGAGGAAAGGTAGCGTCAGCGGCTTTGCGCCGGTCGCGATGATCAGGTGGTGAGCCGTGATCGTGCGCTCTTCGCTGCGATGCTCGACGAGGATCGCGTTCGGGGCGACAAGCGTCCCCTCGCCGATGAACACCCTGATGTCGTTCTTCTTCATGAGGAACTCGACACCCTTCACCAGACGGTTGCTTACCTCGCGGCTGCGCTTGTATGCCCTCGCGTAGTCCACGCGCAGGTTTTCGTAGCTGATGCCATACGCCTCGCCGTCCTTGACCAACTCGACGATCTCGGCGTTGCGCAACAACACTTTGGTGGGGATGCATCCCCAGTTCAAACAGATGCCACCCAGTTGATCGCGCTCGATCAGGGCGACCTTCAATCCCAGTTGTGCGGCGCGAATGGCGGCGACGTATCCGCCGGGGCCCGCGCCGAGCACTGCCACATCGAACATTAGGGCGCCGTTGGAAGACGCAACAGAAACCGTTGTCATATGCGCGATTATCCCACCTTATGGCGTTGCCCGTACAATGGGTCAGCATGGACCTCGATCTGCGCGAGCGATTGCGGCGGCTGGGCGTGCGCAAACATGCTGCACCTCTCAAGCCGGCGCTACAATCGAATCGCGACGTCGCGCCATTGCGCGCTCAACTCGAGCTGATGAGCACGCCATGCGGACCTGCCTATGTGAGCCGGTCGGCATACCCGCTGGCGCATCGTCATGGCGATCGCGCTTTGGATGCCGTGCTGCGCCACTCACCCGAACTGCTCGCCCGGCTCATCGTAGGGCGCACCATCACCGAGATAGACCTGCGCCGGGCGATTTTCCTCGACACCGAGACGACGGGTCTGAACAGCGGGGTGGGTACGCTCGCCTTTCTGGTCGGCCTGGGATACTTCGAAGGTGAGCGCTTTGTCATCGAGCAATTCTTCTTGCGCGATCCGATCGAGGAAATCGCGATGTTGAGCGCGGTGAGCCGGCGCGCGCATGACCGTCAGCCCATTATCACGTTCAACGGGCGGGCCTTTGATGTGCCGCTGCTCGAGTCGCGCTTTGTCTTGTCGCGCATGGCGTCCCCTTTTGCCGACAAGCATCACTTCGATCTGTTGTTGTCGGCGCGTCGCGCCTGGCGCGGCAGCCTGGGCTCGTGCGGCCTCGGCTCGCTTGAGTTTCACCTGTTGGGGGTGCGGCGCGGGCAGCGCGATATACCCGGCGCGGTCATCCCGCTTCTGTATCGCGAATATCTGGCTGCCGGCGGGGGCGAACCGAACGAGGACATGCAGCGTGTGATGTATCACAACGCCAATGACATCCTCTCCATGGTCACGCTCATAGCATGCCTGGCCGACGCGCTCACGCAGCCGCAGGATGTGGCGGAGCACTTCAACGCGGCGCGGTTCTATGAGTGCGCGGGCGACTACGATGCCGCCGAGCGCAGCTATCTCGCTGCAGTTGGAGCACTACAGGCCGGGCGTTGGCGCGATCTTCGCGCTCTCATCCCCTCTGCACAATCCTCGAACTCCGCCCCCCCACGCCAGTCTCTTCGGCGCGCCGCGCGATTCTTGAAGCGTCGCGGGCATCCGGAGGAAGCATTGGCTCTCTGGCAGCGTTTGGCGGAGGCGGGCGATGTCGAAGCCTTGATCGAGGTCGCCAAGCACTACGAGTGGCGCATGGGCGACCTCGATCGCGCGCTGACCTACGCGTGGCGGGCGCTCGGCGCCAACTCACAGCCGGCGCTGCACAGGGCGATTGCTCGACGGATTGCGCGGCTAGAGCGCAAGGCGCTGCAATCCAAAGCCTAGAAGAATCTGTTAAGCTGAGAGGAGCGGACATCGGGGGGCGCAATCGCTCCGCGGTGCCCGCAGGTGTGTGAATGCGCGTCTGCCCAGCTTTTCATATAATTCGCCCGCAGCGCAGTTCCCCGTAGAGTTGTCCGATCATTCGGATTCAGAATTACTCGAAATCGAAGGAGGAAAAGCAAATGATACGCCCACGAAAGGTTCTCGGCCTGCTCATGGCAGTTCCAATGGTGCTCGCAGCGTGCGCTGCCCCTCCGGCGGCAGCCCCCGCTGCTCCGGCAGCGCCGGTCGAGGTCACGCGCATCGTCGAGGTGACGCGCGTTGTCGAGGTGACCGCCGCGCCTGCCGCTACCGTTGCGGCTGCTCCCACACCTGCCCCCGCTGCGCCTGTGGCGTCTTCGGGCTTCGGCGAGACGCTCAAGGCGATCAAAGCGCGCGGCAAGTTGATCTGCGGCGTCAATAGCCAGGTCCCGGGCTTCGGCTTCGTGGATTCCGCCGGCGCATTCAGCGGCTTCGACATTGACTACTGCAAGGCCCTGGCGGCGGCCATTTTCAACGACGTGAATAAGGTTGAGTACCGCCCGCTGACGGCTGAGCAACGCTTCGCTGCGCTGCAGAGCGGCGAAATTGACGTGCTCATCCGCAACACCACTTGGACGCTGACCCGCGACACCGACAACGGCGCAAACTTCGTCGCCACCACCTTTTACGACGGTCAAGGCATCATGGTGCCGAAGGATTCCAACATCACCAAGTTGGAAGAGCTAGACGGCGCGACGATCTGCGTGCAGAAGGGCACCACCACCGAGTTGAACCTGGCCGATCAGATGGCGGCGCGCAATTTGCAATACACGCCAGCCGTGTTCGAGGATGCCAACGGCACGTTCGGCGCCTATGCCGAAGGGCGCTGCGACGCGGTGACTACCGACAAGTCCGGCCTGGTGTCTCGCCGCTCAGTGTTGCCCAACCCCGACGACCATGTCATCCTGGACGTGACGCTGTCCAAGGAGCCGTTGGGCCCGATGGTACGCCACGGCGACGACCAGTGGTTCGACATCGTGCAGTGGACGGTGTTCGCCACCTTTGCCGCCGAGGAATTCGGCATCACCTCTGAGAACGTGGACAGCGTAGCGGCGAACGATACGCGCCCCGAAGTGCGGCGTTTGCTCGGCGCGGATGAGAAGGTGGACCTGGGCGCCAAGCTGGGCCTGAGCAAGGACTGGGCCGTGAATGTGATCAAGGCTGTCGGCAACTATGGCGAGATCTACGATCGCAACCTCGGCCCGAATACCAAGACGGCTATCCCGCGCGGCATCAACAATCTATACACGCAGGGCGGACTGCTCTACTCGCCGCCGTTCCGATAGCCCCGCGGACTCGTCCGCAACTACGCATGAGGCGCCAGGCTTCTTCCGCAAGAAGCCTGGCTTGTTTTTGTGATGCGATCGCAGTCGCGATGAAGCATCGCGTTGGGATTACCCGTTGCCCTTGCGCCAAGCTATAGCGCGCTCTCGAGGTCGGTCGGGATATCCTGAGGGGCCTCGATGCCGACCGACAACCGCAGTAGGCCATCGCTGATGCCACGCTCGGCGCGCTGGGTCTCGTTCGGTTCGCGATGCGATGAAATCGGCGGGTATGTGATCGACGAATAGATGTCGCCCAGGCTGGTCGCAGGCAAGATCAGCTTCAGCCGGTTCATGAAGCAGGGGGCTCATGGCGATGCGGGGAGAACGTAGTCGGAGAGGACGACAACGTCGTCCGGCGCAGGAACACCGTTCTGCGTCGCCGGCCAACGGCGGAGCGTGGCCGCCGTGTATATGCCGGCGCGCAGGTGGTAGACGCCCGGTTGCAGCGCAGCGCCGGTGCGGATGGTGTGTACTTGGCGCACCCATTGACCGGGGCGCAACGATTGTGTGCGGCGGGCGCCGTTGAACGGCGGTCCATCGTCCTGGCCGATGAAGTTGCCGGCGGCGTCGAAAAGATGTACGAATAGACGGCCATCCTCTTGTGGACGCGCTTCCACGCGCCAGAACGTTTCAACCACCAGCACGCCTGCCTCCGGCTGCACCTCGGTGATGCTGTAGCCCTGGAGTGTTAGCGGACCGACATGGGCCGCTGTCACGGTGATGGCGTAGTTTGGCGTTACCTCGATGGGGGATGCTGGGACGATGGTGACCCGACCCAGCGTATGGCGCTGGGCGGCTTGACCTTCGCGCTCCAGATAAAGCGTCAACCAGTAACGGCCCTCGCTCAGCGAGGCGGAGGGCACGAGGTATTGATCGCGCACCGCTTCGCCCAGGGGCCAGTGCGCCGGCGGCCAGGGGTGAGCGGCCAGCGGACGCTCGACCTGCGCTTCGCCGCTGCCGGACAACGCCAGCCGAATGCGCCAGCCGTCGGCAAGCGGTTGCCGTGCTGACCAGGTGAGCACAACGGGCATGTCCTCGCCCTCGCTCAGCGAGGGGAGATATTCTGCCTGCAGCAGGCTGAGCGCCGGGGATTCCCACAGCGAGGCTGTGGCAAGGCGCGGCCAGCGAACCCAGCGTTCGACCTCCGTCACGTCTAACGTCCACGTTTCCCGCTGGAGCACATCGCCTTGAGCGTCGGTGAGGGTGAGGGTCAGCACATACGGGAGGGGGGGAAGCCCAGGCCACAACGGCAGGGTGTAGCGCATGGCTGATAGGGGAGCAGGACGCTGCTTTGATTGCTCCTCATTCTGGACCAGGGGCAGATAAATGCGATGGGACAAAGGTGCCCCCGGCTGTGCAGCCGGCTGCCCGAGCAGCGTCTCGATGCGAAAGTCGTACCATACCGCGTTGTCGTGACTCAAGCGCACGGAGAGATAGGCCGGAGCGCGCTGTGACCGTCGCCAGTAAGCGATCAGCCCGAGGGCCGGGCGTTCGTAGCGCAAATCCGGCGCAATAAACGACAGGCCGGCCAGCGCGCCGTCTGAGGTTGCGGCAACGTGTGCCTCGGGGGGCAACTGATCCAGCCACGCAGATCGATCATAGAGGCGCACGCGCAGCGACGTGGTGCGCGCGGGAAAGGCGACTTCTTGCCTATAGGTGAAGCCTTGCTCTGCAATTTGCACCACGAAGCGGTTCCAATAGTCTTCCAAGTCGCCGGCCAGCACAACCCATAGCCGCCCATATCGCTGCGCCAGAAGGTCGCCGGCCGTATTGGCCGAAGTGTCTCGCCATTGGCCGGCGGTCTCGAAGAAATCCATCGGTTGCCCTAGGTAGTAGCGCAGGCTGGCTTCGCTGGCGTGAAGGCCGAGCAGGACGCCATCATCGCGGCGTAGGTTCTGGCGCAGAAACGTCGCTAGGCCGCGCCAGTCATCCTGCCACACGTCCGTGCGCACATGGGTCATCCAAGCGCCGAAAGCAGGGGGAACCAACGAAAGGACGAGCAAAGGGAAGCCGACGAGCGCCTTTGAACGGGGCAACGCGGCGAACCCACTGCCGACGGCGCTGGCTATCGCAGCATGGAACAACGGGAAGGTGTACACCACGTAGCGAAAAGAGGGACGGTTTTCAAGGCGTGAGCTTGCAATGAGCCAGCCAAGCAAGGGCGCTACCGCGAGGATGATCCAGAGATAGGTGTGGCGTCGCCGCTGTCGGAGCGTTGTCAGCCAGCCGAAGAGGATCAACGCGACGGTGGCCCAAAGCAATGAGCCGCCGGTGGGATCGGCGGCATTTAGGCCAAAGGTCAAAGCGTTCACGCTGTCGGCGATGAACTCCCGGCCGACTTCGAGTAAGGGGACGGGCTGCTTAGTGGAAGACAGGGCCCCGCCGCTGTAGCCGATGATGAAATCAAGCGTGGGGCGCCCCAGGATTGCGATCAGCATCAGGCCGATCAACGCCACCATTGAAAGTAGGAGTTGATGATGGCCGCGGCGCAGGCGCACGCACGCTAGGATACGGGGGCTGAGGAATGCCAACTGAAGGGTGAGAGGGAGGAGCAAGCTGTAATGGGTGAGGAAGCTGCCTATGCATAGCGCCGACCAACCGATGAGCCAGCGGATCGAGGCGAAACGATGGCTGAGGACGCGCAGGGCAGCGTAGCTGCTTAATGCGCCCAAGAGGGTGGTAAGCGCATACATGCGCACCTCGGCAGCTTGCCACAGGTATGTCGGCGCGAGCATGGCCAGCGACGCCGCCATAAAGGCAGCGCTGCGCCGTCTGACCAACCGTTGCGTCAGGACCGCGGTGGCGGGGATGATCAGAGTAGAACAAAACGCTGAAAAGCTCCGCCACCCGAACACCGTGTGGCCGGCCAACTCGCCCCATGCCTTGGCCAGCGCAAAGTAGAGCGGCGGGTGTAAGTCAACTGTAGGAATGGTCTGATGGAAAATCTGGTTGGCAAGGATGTCTGACCAGCTCGACCAGATGCGCAGCAAGCTAAACCCCTCGTCGAGCCACAGGCTGCGCGCGTCCAGCTCGATCAACCTGAGCGCAAAGCCAACCGCGCACAGCGCAAGCAGGCCAAGTTGACATGTCCGAAGGTGCCGAGATCGCATACTCCGTGGGGCACGATATGGCTCGCCTCAACAGCGCGCAACGGTGGAGGCGCAGGAACAAGCTAAGCGTCGCTGTGCGCACCGCAGCCAACGGCGAGCAGCAGGCGCATTGAGGCCTGGCTGGACGGCGTCGGCGAGAAATCGCATGACGAAATTATCTCATGCGCAAGTCATGCGTAAGACATGGGTGCACTCGACAAAAAGGCGCATCTGCGCGCGGCGGTGGACTTTGTCCCTCGCCACGCTGAGCTGATACGATGCCATCCGCGCCAAGTTCTTTCGCGCAGGCGCTGATGGATACCTCGAAATGACGACGCACTGCCCTGGCCGTGATAGTGGTGGCGTTGCTGATGAGCGCTGCTCTTCAGTTTGCTACGCGAGGGCGGGTCAGCCTTTAAGCAAATCGCCGCTGTGCTCCTGATGGACCCTGGCGAGGCAGGCGCAGTGGTGAAGCGCGCGGTGCACGGCGACGCGATTGTCGTTGAGGTCAACGGCCGAGAACATCGCGTGAGTTACACCGGCGTGGATGCGCCGGAGAGCGCCGCGCGCAGGAGTGCCACGGTGAGCAAGCGGTACGCCATAACCAATCCCTGGTCGAGGGAAAGTCGTCCGGCCGGAGCGCGATGTCAACGACGCCAATGATGTTATGGAGCTGGGGCGGACCGAGCGTTTCAGGGGCATCGTGTTCAGCATGAACACTGCGCGTTAACGCCCGGCGAGCATGCGTGACGCCGTTACCACTGCCAACAGGTGCTGCCCCCGGTGTTCGCCCTGGCCGATGCACTCAAGTGATGCAGCGCCCTCGCCGAGGCGCCGTGGTAAGCCCGGTGCCCCTCACAGTCCCCTGAACGGCGCGAGGAGGCTGTGCGATGCAATCGTGCCTCAGCCCACTGCGCACGAGAGCGCTGCCTTTTCGTATGCGCTTTGCTTTTGCTGAGAAAGGGATGGGGGTCGTGGAGATGTTGTCAGGCATGGGGCCGACTCTGCGGGGCACCCAACCGATTGGTCGGCCCCTGCATCCCTGCGGTCTTACTTCTCAATCGGCAAACCGACGCTGTTGCCCCACTCCGTCCAGCTCCCATCGTAGTTTTTCACGCGCGGATAGCCCAGCAGGTAGGTGAGCACGAACCAGGTGTGGCTGCTGCGCTCACCAATGCGGCAGTAAGCGATGATGTCTCGATCGGGTGTGATGCCCTGGCTGCGGTAGAGGGCCTCGAGTTCTTCGCGCGATTTGAACGTGCCGTCTTCGCGCACGGCTTGTGCCCAGGGGATGTTCTTCGCGCCGGGGATGTGGCCGCCACGCAGTGCTCCCTCGTTAGGATATTCGGGCATGTGCAGACGTTCACCGGTGTATTCTGCCGGGCTGCGCACATCCACCAGCACCCCCTTGTTTTGTACGTGGCGCAACACCTCATCGCGGAAAGCACGAATGGTCGAGTCATCGCGCGGCGGCGCTTTGTAGTCGGTGCGCGGATACGACGGCACGTCGCGCGTCAGCGGGCGGCCTTCGTCAATCCACTTCTTGCGTCCACCGTTGAGGATGGCGGCTTTGGTGTGCCCGAACAATTGGAATACCCAGAAGGCGTAGGTCGCCCACCAGTTGTTCTTGTCGCCGTAGAACACGACGAACGAGTCGTTGGCGATGCCCTTGCTGCTCATCAGCTCCGCGAAACGTGCTGAGTCCAGATAGTCGCGCTTCAGCGGATCGTTGAGGTCGGTCGTCCAGTCAATTTTGATCGCACCGGGGATGTGGCCGGTGTCGTACAGCAGTGGATCTTCGTTCGATTCCACGATGCGAACGTTCGGGTCGTTTAGATGTTCGGCCAGCCAGTCGGTGCTGACCAAGGCTTCGGGATGGGCATATGCAGATGTGCTCATAGCTTTACTTTCCTCCTTAAACCAAACAAGAAGATGGGGCTCATTCTGTCACACCCTCAAACGCCAAAGGGTATGCCGTTGGGCAAGTCCGCGGATTCCAGGGCGTGAACGACGTCGAGCGCTTCGAGCAAATGCGCGCGCAGACGCAGTAGCTCTGGGTCGCGCCGGTCGCGCGGGCGGGGCGCTTTGACCGCCAGCACCTCGCGCACCGACGCCGGCCGGCTGCTCATGACGACGACGCGATCGCTGAGGTAGAGCGACTCGTCCAAGTCATGCGTCACCAGCACCATCGTCACCTGGGTGCGCTGCCAAACTTCGAGCAGCAGCTCTTGCAGCCGCATGCGCGTGAGCGCATCCACAGCGCTGAACGGTTCATCGAGCAGCAACACGCCCGGCTCCGTCGCGAGCGAGCGCGCCAACGCTGCGCGCTGCGCCATGCCACCGGAGAACTGACGAGGCAAATGGCTGGCAGCGTGATCGAGCTTCACCTGGCGCAGCCAGGTGTCCATGCGTTCGCTTGTGGCCGGCGATGCTGCGCCGTTCTCTTGGCGCAGGCCGAAGCGCACGTTGTCGCGCACGTTCAGCCAGGGCATCAGTCGTGGCTCCTGAAACATCAGTCCGACGGCGCGGCTCGGTCCGGTCACTGGCTGATCGTCAATCAGCAGGCGGCCGTCGTAGTCGCGCTCCAGGCCGGAGAGTAGGCGCAGCAGCGTGCTCTTGCCGCAGCCGCTCGGACCGATCAGGCTGACGATCTCCGATGGCCTCACGTCCAACGACAACTCATTCAACACCAGGTTGCCGTCGAACCGCTTCGTCACACGTTCGATCTTGATGGAACTACTCATCTCAGCGATCTTTCATTGGGTCATCTTACGCTCCTACGCGTGCAACTCAAACGCAAGACGCGAGACGCAAGACGAAAAGACGTCCACCCTTCACCTGCCTTGAAAGACATCCGCCCAGTGCAGCGCCCACCATTCGACGGCGCGGAGCGCGCTGTTGCTCAGCTTGCCCAGCAGCGCCAGGGTGAGGATGCTGACCAACATGATGTCGGGACGCGCGCTGTTCTGGCCGTCAATCAGCATGAAGCCCAGGCCACGTGTGCTGGCGATCAGCTCAGCAGCTACTAGGAACAGCCAAGCTTGGCCGAAGCCGATGCGCAGGCCCGCGAGCAGATACGGCGATGCCGACGGCAGCACGATCCGGCGCACCAGCTCGAAGCTGCGGAATCCGAACACGTAGCCTACCTCGACCAGCTTGCGGTCGGCCTGGCGAATGCCGCTGACCAGGTTGAGATAGACGGGGAAGAACGCGCCGATGGCGATCAGCGTGATCTTCGGCGCTTCGTCAATCCCCAACCACAACAGCAGGAACGGCACCCACGCCAGCGAGGGGATATTGCGCAGCGCCTGTAGCGTTGGATCAACCACCGCTTCGACGCTGCGCGATAACCCGACCAGCGCGCCGGCGATCAGGGCGATGGCCGCGCCGATGGAAAAGCCGAGCAGCACATGTCCGACGCTGGCGCCGATGTGGCGGAACAAGTCGCCGCTGGCGATCATGTCGAGCGCTGTGCGCAGCGTCTGTCCGGGCGAGGGCAACTGATTAGGCGAGAAGATGCGCAAGACGTCGGTTGCCAAGAACCAGGCAAGTAATAGCCCGGCCGGCACGAGGAGGGCGAGCCAGCGGCGCACAACAAGGCGCGTGCCGGCTCTCTTCGCCTCCGGCGATGCCCCTGCTAGAACGCGCGAGTTAGCCAGCGTCATGTCACCGATTGATCGCCGCGAGCGCCAAATTCGCGTCCAGAAGTTCGGCGAGCGCGGCCTTGGGATCAGCATCGGATTGCACCAGCTTTTCGTCCACCAAGATCGGCGCGACGGCTTCCAGCGCGGCGCGCAACTTGTCGTTCGGCGCGCCCACATCCTTGTCGAGCACCGTGTGCTCGGTCAGTTGTTTCTTGGCGATCGCCAGATCGAGCTTAGCCTCGCGCGCCAGGAT
>NZ_JAAFGM010000041.1 GCF_012931985.1 Candidatus Roseilinea sp. NK_OTU-006 | reverse complement strand
CCTTCCGCCATTCTTTCGCCACCCACCTCCTCCAGGCCGGCTACGACATCCGCACCGTGCAGGAACTGCTCGGCCACAAAGACGTCAAAACCACCATGATTTACACCCACGTCCTGCAGCGCGGCGGGTTCGCCGTAAAAAGCCCCCTCGACGACTGACTCCCGCTGCCCCAACGGCCTAGCGCGAGATGTGCCTCGCCCATGGCGTCGGGCCGAACAACGACGCGCCGCATCGGTGCGCGCCAAAGCGCCGCGCCCGGAAGCACGGCAAAGCGGCTTCGACATCCCGCCCATTCGGCGCAGCGGCGCTGTGCAACACAAGGCGCGGGGTGATCGGGCATCGCATGCGCGTCTGGATGGCCGGTTGGGCCAACCTTGGAAAAACGAAACTGTCCACTCGGTCGTCAAACGGTCACGTGCGCCTGCCAAAATCGCGCAGGCCGTGTGGAGTCTTTCATCTCCAACGCGCGCCGCTGCGCGCATACCCAAATCGCCGGGGGTTCAACTGAGCAAGCGACAGGCCTTTTCCGACCGTTCTCGATATAATCCCCGTGCGCAACAAGCGCGTGACACACGCGGTCGCATACGCCTCGTCCGTCCAACGCGCCAGAAGCGCAGGACTGCACGATGAGCAGATGGCGAGTTCAATTGTTGGGCGGGTTCGGCCTATGGCGCGATGAGACCGCGCTGGCGCACCGCTTCGAGACCGATAGCGCGCGCGCCCTGTTCGCCTGGCTGTGTTTGAACGCCGGCAAGCCGGCCCGCCGCGATGCGCTGGCTGCCCTGCTCTGGCCCGACACGTCGCAATCCGCCGCCCTGAGCGCCCTACGCACCACCCTCACCCGCATGCGTCGCGCCCTGGCTGACACTGCGCCGGCCTTGCACAGCGACCCCCAAACGGTGACGCTGATCCTGCCGGCAGATTGGGAGGTGGACGCAGCGCTCTTCGACCAGGCCATCGCCCAGACACGGGCGCACACCCACCGGCGAGCGGCGGGCTGCCCGGATTGTCTGGCGCGCTTGCAGCAAGCCGTGGCGCACTACGCGGGCGATCTGCTGGCCGGCCTATCGGTCGAGAGCGGCCTGTTTATGGACTGGCTGGCCGGCCAGCGCGAGCACTTTCACCAAGCTGCGCTCGATGCGCTGGAGACGCTGGCCGAGCGGGCCGCGATGGAAGCAGACTGGCCCACTGCCCTGCGCTACAGCCAGCGGCAACTGAGCCTCGAACCCTGGCGCGAACCTGCGCACCGCCGCACGATGCTGGGGTTGGCGCATCAGGGCCAACGCATGGCTGCGCTGGCGCAATACCGCGCCTGCCGGCGCGTGCTCCAACAAGAATTTGGCGCAGACCCCGACCCAGAGACCCAGCGCCTGGCCGATGCGATTCGCCTCAGCCGGTGGTCTCCGGCCGCCCGCGCGCCTGCGCCAGGGCAGAGCCGCGCCGAGGCGCTCGACCAGTTGCCGTTCATCGGCCGCGGCCGTGACCTGCGCACGCTGATGGACTTGCTGAACCAACCTGCAACGCGCCTGCTCAGCGTGATCGGGGAAGGCGGCATCGGCAAAACGCGCCTGGTCATCCGTGCAGCGCAACACATGCGCTTCGCTTTCGACGACGGCGCACGTTTCATCTTCCTGCATCCCGAAGATAAACCGGCCCACGCGCCGGACCCCGCACAGGCCACATCGCACCTGGCATGGCACATCGCAGAGGCCTGCCAGATCGGCGCCCAAGGCCATCGCTCGCCCGAAGCGCAGGTCCTGGCTGCGCTGAAGGCGCGCCGCCATCTGCTGGTGTTCGACAGCTTCGAGCACGTGCTGGAAGCGGCAGGATTCCTCGGCGAGCTGCTGGAGGCAGCGCCCGGCTGCGCCGCGCTGGTCGCGTCGCGCCAGCGCCTGAATTTGCGCCGCGAGCAGGTGGTGCGACTGGAGGGGGTGTCGCTCAATATCGAAGGCGCAACCGGCAGCGCCGGCGCGCAGCTCTTCCTTGCCCTGGCCGAGCGCAACGGCGTTGTGCTGAACGCGCCAGAGGCCCGTCCGCAGATCGAGGCGATTTGCGCTGCGCTGCACGGCATGCCGTTGGGCATCGAGCTGGCCGCCGCTTGCCTGAGCGGGATGGGGCTATCGGCGTTGCAACAGGCCGTGCAACAGTCCCCCGGCGTCCTCAGCATCCCAATCGCCGATCTGCCCGCGCGTCATCGCAGCTTGCAGGCAGTGTTCGAGTCGGCGTGGCAGACGCTGGGCGAAGCCGGTCAACAGGCGCTGGCCGCGCTCAGCGTGCTGCGCGCGCCTTGTCCGCCCCAGGCCGCCGTGCATCTGGCCGGCAGCGCCGCCACCCTCAGCGCGCTTGTCGAGCAGTCGCTCGCACACCATCTAGCCGACGGCAGCCTGTGGATGCACGAATCCACGCGCCGCTTTGCCGCAGAAAAACTGGGCGCCGGCCCCGATGGCGCAATGCGCGCACAGGCCGCGCAGCGCCGACACGCCGAGTGGTTTCTGCGCTGGTTGGCCGAGTCGCACAGCGCGCTGCGCAGCGCCGCCAGCGCGGACACCCGCGAACAACTCATCGCCAGCTTCGACGATTTGGACGCCGCCTGGCGCTGGGCGCTGGCGCAAGGAGAATGGGAGTGGGTATCGGCTGCCGCCTTCAGTTACGAGACCTTGCATCGCCTGGCCGGCCGGCTGGCCGACGGCGCAGACCGCTTGAGCCATGCCCTGCAGATCGCTCCGCCGGCGCACGATGAGGCCGCCTGCCGGCTGCGCGCGCGGCTGCTCATCGCCCGCGACACCCTGCAAAGCCTGCGCGACAATCAAGCCAACATGGAGCCCGAGCTGCGCGAGGCCGCCGCGCTAGCCGAGCGCATCGGCGATCGGGCGCTGATCATCCTGGCGTGGAGCCGGCTCGCCAGAGAACTGCGCGACCACGGCAAAGACGGCGCGCGCCAGGCGCTCGATCACGCGCAGGCCGCGCTGCAAGCAATTGAGGAGCAGCCGGCCGATCCAGACGCCCTCAGCGCGCAGGCCGAATACTGGCGGCAATCCGGCGCGCTCGACTTCCGCGAAGGCCGCTGGCAGCCGGCCGAACGCCATTTTCGCACCGCCCTGGCCTTGGCCCGGCGCGCGCAAGATCACCTGCTGATCCCCAAAATGATGGAGCACCTCAGCACCGTGCTTGTCGCGCGCGGCGCGAGCGCCGAAGCCGACGCGCTGCTCAATGAAGCGCTGGAACGCTACCAGCAGTTGCGGCTCACTTATCAGCAGACCAATGTGCTGGACCTGCTGGGGCAGCGCGCCGACGCACAGGGCCATTACGCACAGGCCCGGCAACACTATTTGAAAGCGATTGAACTGGCCCAGGCCAGCGGCAATCGCGACGCCGAAATGGTGACGCGCATCAACTTGGGCATCTCGTGCGATCAGATGGGCGACTACGCCCAGGCGCTGGCGCACACCGAGGCGGCGCTGGCGCTGTGCCGCGAGTTGGGCGGAACCGATCACCTCACCGTCGTGCTGGCCAACCTCAGCCTACACGCCCATCACAACGGCGCGCACGACACCGCGCTGCACTACGCGCGCGAAGCCACGACGTTGGCAAAGCACTTTGGCATCCCTGAGCTGGAAGCGTACGGCTGGGAATTCCAGGGCCATGCACTGCTGGCCGTCGGTCAGGTGGATGCAGCCGAAGCCGCATACCGGCGCGCGTTGGAGATGCGCCAAGCGCTGGAACAGGCGATGCTGGCGTTAGAGACGCGCGCCGGCCTGGCCCGCGTTGCGCTGGCGCGCGGCGACACCCTCGACGCTTCAGCCTGGGTGGAGCCGATCGCCGCGCATCTCTTGAACGGCCATACGCTCGACGGCGCCGAAGAGACGTTGCGCGTGTACTGGACGACATACCAGGTGTTGGCCCACAACGACGACCGACGCGCAGAAGCGATCCTGCGCCTGGCCGCGCACCTGATTGAACAGCGCGCCGCCCGTCTGAGCGATGCACACAGCCGGACAGTCTATCTGAAAGTGGACGTGCACCGGTGTATTCTCGAAGCCTGGCGCGCAAACAGCGTTTCCCACGCCGCTGCAACGCAAAACCTTCAGACAGGGTTGCCGCAATAGCACGCTACTCACCCTGGTTATGCAACCTGGGGCCAGGCGGCTGAGGTGGTTCATCGCGCCGCTCCATCAACCTGTCTTGAGCGCGTTGCGATGGGGCGGGCTGATGACATGACGGGCCTGATGGCTTACACGGCGTCGTTGGCACAATAGCGTGAGCGTTCCAGACACATCCCCAATCGTGTGCTGCAACCGGTCGAGCCACATCCTCAAAGCGGTTGTCGAGAGAACAAGTCACTTGCGGGGTGACGCCTTGCCCGTTATAGTCTGCGCCACTGATGCCCTCTGTCTCAGTCGCCGGCATCGCAGATGTCCTGCACGAACGCGCCGATGAGCCGATGCAGTTCGCCATTGTGTCGTCTGGGGTGAAATCGAGATGTTGTTTGACAAGTTGCCCACGGGTTTTCGCCAGGCATTGCGCAGCGCGCTCGTAGGGGTTGTCCTAACCGTTAGCCTGTCCGGCCCATCCCCCCTGACGAGTGCACCCGGCTGGTCCGGCGTCGGCCATTTCGTCACCGAGTCCATCGGCTACACCGATGGCAACCATCCCCGCGCTTACACCGCGCCGCCGAACTTTCGCCAAGCCGCCACCAGCCTGAGCGCGGCGCAATCCACCATCACCGCAAATGACGCGGCGGATATCTACATCAACTTCAACTACGACACGACCGGCAAGACGATCTACATCGTGTACACCACCGACGGCAGCGCGCCGAACAAAACCAACGGCAGCGTGGTCACGGCCAGCTTCTCCAAGTATCACGATCCCAACCGCACCTGGGTGGGCACCATCCCGGCGCAGGTCACCGGCACGGTGGTGAACTACGTGATCTACGCCAGCGATGGCACGCTGGCCGCTGCCTGGGGGCGCATCTCCGGTACACCATCCGACCGCAACATCAGCCAATACCAGACAGCCTGGAACGAGGCCGACAACGCCTACTTCAGCTACACCGTGCAGCCGGCCGGCGGCGGGGGTGGGTTCTCCTGGTCGGGCAAGCGCGCCATCTGGCTGGAGCCGGGCGTCATCGCCTGGAACGGCGCGGCCGGCGCGAGTTACCGCCTGTATTACGAGCCGAATGCCGGCCTGACAAGCAGCTCGCCCTATCTCACGCTGACCCTGTCGGGCACGATCACCGGCGCGCACTATCCGAAGAATCCCAACACGCATGGCCTGGCCCGGCTCACGCTGAGCGCCGGTGATCTGGTCAGCGTGCCGACCTTGCTCAAAGGCCAGGTGGTTGTCGCTGCACTGAACAGCAGCAATCAGGTCATTGACGCCACGCAGCCACAAATCCAGGGCGTGCTCGATGCGCTCTACGCCTCGGCTGCCGGGACTCAAACGTTGGGGGTGAGCTATAGCGGCGGCGCGCCCACGCTACGCGTGTGGGCGCCGACCGCGCAGCACGTCGCCTTGCGACGCTACGCCGATGCTGTCACCACCACCTACACCGTCCACAGCCTGACGCTCGATACATCCAGCGGCGTGTGGAGCATCACCGGCGACGCAAGCTGGGATCGTCAGTTCTACCTGTTCGAGGTCACGGTGTACGTGCCGGAGCTGAACGCCATCACCACCACGCTGGCCAGCGACCCCTACGCCGTTTCGCTCTCGGCGGACACCGCTGCGCCGGATGACCCGCGCGCGCAGTTCGTCAACCTGGACGACGCCGATCTGAAGCCGGCCGGCTGGGATGCCCATACTCGCCCCGCGCTCCCCGCGCCGGAGGATGTCAGCATTTACGAGCTGCACGTGCGCGACTTCAGCATCAGCGACACCACCGTGCTTACCCCCGACCATCGCGGCACGTACTTGGCCTTCACCTATGATGGCACGCTGCGCCCGCTCTCCAACGGGATGAACCATCTGAAGCAGTTGCGCCAGGCCGGCCTGACCCATGTGCAGCTCTTGCCAGCGTTCGATTTCGCCAGCGTGCCTGAAGATAACGTGCCGCGCGCGCCCACGCCCAACCCCACCGGCTATCCGCCCGATAGCACCCAGCCCCAGCTCATCATCAGCGCCACGCGCCACACCGACGGCTTCAACTGGGGCTATGACCCGCTGCACTTCGGCGCGCCGGACGGCAGCTATGCCACCGACCCGTATGGCGTCGCCCGCGTGCGCGAGTTCCGCGAGATGGTGAAGGCGTTGCACGAGAACGGCCTGCGCGTCACCATGGATGTAGTGTACAACCACACTGCCGCCTTTGGCCTACAAGACAAGAGCGTGTTGGATCGCATCACGCCGGGCTATTACCACCGCATGAATCTCAACGGCGCGGTGCAGACCTCCTCTTGCTGCGCCGACACCGCCAGCGAATACGCCATGATGGAGAAGCTGATGCGCGACACGCTGCGGCGCTGGGTGCAGGAATACAAGGTGGACGGCTTCCGCTTCGACTTGATGAACCTGCACACCGTCTCGAACATGCTGGCCATCAAGAACGACTTGCTCGGCATCGAGCCGACGCTCTATCTCTACGGCGAGGGATGGGACTTCGGCAGCGCCAAGGACAAAGGGCTGAACCACGCCAAGATGGGCGCCATGGCCGGCACGGGCATCGGCGTCTTCAACGACCGGCTGCGCGATGCCGCTCACGGCGGCTACAACACCGACCCGCTGCAAGTGCGCCGGCAAGGTTTCGTCAACGGCCTAAGCTATGACTGGAACGGCTATTGCTACGCCAACCGCGCGCAGAGCGACCTGTGGTACGAGACCGGCCGCATCCGCACCGGCCTGCGCGGCAGCCTGGGCGATTTCGCCGCCGATCCACAGGAGGCCGTGAACTACGTGGAGAAGCACGACAACGAGACGCTGTTCGACCTGAACGTCTTCCGCCTGCCTAACGGCGTTGGCGACCCCGGCGCGTGCGGCGGGGGCAGCTACACCGTGCCCACCACGTCCCTGGCCGACCGCGTGCGCGCGCAGAACGTCGCGGCCGGCCTGGCGGCGCTGGCGCAGGGCGTGCCCTTCTTCCACATGGGCCAGGACATCCTGCGCAGCAAGTCGCTGGACCGCAACAGCTACGACAGCGGCGACTGGTTCAACCGCGTGGACTGGACCTACACCGACAACAACTTCGCCAAAGGGCTGCCGCCGGCCTGGGACAACCAGACGCGCTGGAGCGTGATGCAGCCGCTGCTGAACAATGCCTCGCTCAAGCCCGGCTCCGCCGAAATGCAACGCGCCGCCGCGCACCTGCGCGAGATGCTGCGCGTGCGCTACAGCAGCCCGCTCTTCCGCTTGCAAACAGCCGGCGAGCTGACCGCCCGCGTGCAGTTCACCAACACCGAGAACAGCCGCGATGGCCTGATCGTGATGGCCCTGAGCGATGTCCCTACGCCCGACCTGGATGCCAACTGGGAGTACATCGTCGTCCTGTTCAACGCGCACAAGATCACGCAGACCTACGCGCTGCCGTGGCTGATCGGCAACACCGGCGTGCAACTGCACCCCACCCTGACCGACAACACAGACGATGACCCGCTGATCGGACTGGCGCAGTTCGACAGCGCCACCGGCGTGTTCACCGTGCCGGCCCGCACCACGGCGGTGTTTGTCACGCCGCAGGCGCCCAGCGGTGGGCCACCCCCGTCGCCCAGCACGATTGACTGGGTGGGCAAGCTGTGGCCGCGCGGCGGCGTCGCCAACATCGTCAACCAGGGCAGCTTTGCGCCGGCCGGCTTCGACGTGTACGTGCAGGTCTATGAACCCGGCGTCACCGACTCGCCCGGGCAGGGACCGGGCATCAGTTGCTCTCTGCACTGGGGGCGCTACGGCGACCCCTGGCAGGACGCGCCGATGAGCTACAACCCCACGCCGGGCCTGGATGTGCCGACCACCCACGACGAATACAAAGTCACCCTCCCCAAGGCCACGCTGGAGGCGCTGCCGCCCGGCACGTATGGTTTCACGGCGTATTGCCAGAAAGTCGGCGAGGACAAGAAGTGGAAAGAAGACACCTACAACATCAACGGCAACCCTGCCGATGACGACCAGGGCGATGGGTTGATCACCGTCGTGCCGGCGGGCGACCCCAAGCCGGCCCCGCCCGGCGGCGTGTTCGTGCACCTGTTCGAGTGGCGCTGGGCGGACATCGAGAAGGAATGCTACTTCCTGGCCCAGAAGGGCTACAAGGGCGTGCAAGTCTCGCCGCCGCAGGAGCACGTGGCGCCCACGGCCAACATGTTCGGCAATCCGGCCAACGCCTACCCGTGGTGGGTGCGTTACCAGCCGGTGAGCTACACCTTGCAAAGCAGCCGCAGCGGCACGCTGGCCGAATTTCAAGGCATGGTGAGCACCTGCAACAGCCTGGGCGTGGATGTCATCGTGGATGCGGTGATCAATCACATGACCGGCCTGCACCCCGACACCATTACCAACACCGGCACGGCCGGCACGAGCTACTCCCACTACACCTATCCCGGCCTGTTCGGCCCGTCGGATTTCAACTACTGCGGCACCAATCCGAGCGCCACCAACGGCGATGCACACGACATTGTGGATTACACCGACCGCCGGCAAGTGCAGACCTGCGAGCTGGTGAACCTGGCCGACTTGAAAACCGGCGATGCCGGTGTGCGGTCGCGCATCACGAACTATCTACAGGCGCTGGTGAACATGGGCGTCAAAGGGTTCCGCGTGGACGCAGCCAAGCACATGCCGGCGCACGAGGTGGGCGCCATCTTGGCCGGCGTCACCGGCGCCTTCTACGTCTTCAACGAAGTCATTGACGTGAACCCCAGCGAGCGCGTGCGCAGCCTGGAATACTCGCCCTACGGCGACGTGACCGAGTTTTACTATTCCCTCCGCATCGGCGAAGCCTTCAACAACTGCTCCGGCAGCGCGCTGAGCCAGTTGCAAAGCATCCCGCTCGGCCACTGGCTGCCTAGCCGTTTTGCCGTGGTGTTCACCGACAACCACGACAATCAGCGCGGCCACGGTGCCGGCGGCGGGTGCATCGTGGATCATCGCGACGGCGCGGCGCATGTGCTGGCCAACGTCTTCGCCCTGGCGCATCCCTACGGCAACTATGTCTCGGTGATGTCCAGCTACTACTGGAGCAACGACCCGAACAGCAGCGCCGGCGACAGCAAGGGGCCGCCCAGCGCCGATCCACCCTACACCGCCGGCAGCGGCCCGAACACGCGCCCGGTGTATAGCGTCACACAGACCATCGGCGACTGGCCGGCCAACTGCTCGGCCACGTATGAGGACGGCAAATGGGTGTGCGAACATCGCCGGCCCTCAACTGCCGGCATGGTGGGCTTCCGCGCAACCACGCAGGGCGAACCGGTGAGCGGCTGGGTTAACATCTCGCCCAACCACATTGCGTTTGGGCGAGGGGGCAAAGGCTACGTGGCGATCAACCGCACCAACACGGCCAACACGCGCACCTACACCACCTCGTTGCCGGCCGGCTACTACTGCGACGTGACCCGCTACGCCTTCGTCAACGGCTGGTGCGTGGACTACTACACCGGCGCGCCGTTGCCGCTCAACCAGTGGATTGTGGTGCAGGCAGACGGCAGCATCCAAAACCAAACGCTCAACGCCATGGATGCCTTTGCCATTCATATCGCTGCCAGCCGGCACGAAGTGCTCTTGAACGCTGCGCCGGCCGCGGGCGGCAGCGTGAGTGGCGGCGGCACCTACACCTATGGGCAGATGGCAGCGATCACGGCGACGCCCAACGCCGGCTACGTCTTCCTGCACTGGCAGGATGCGCTGAGCAATGTGGTGAGCACCAGCCCAACGTATAGCTTCGTCGTCACCGGTGATCGTGCGTTGACCGCTGTGTTCAGCCCTACGCTTGCCCAGCTTGCGCTGAGCAAGACGCAGACCTACACATTGGGCGCCGGCGGCGCAGTGCGACAAGGCGGATGGGTGACTTACACCCTGGTGGTGACCAATCACGGGCCGGCCGCAGCCACCAGCGTGGTGTTGACCGACGCTTTGCCGGCGGCGCTGAGCTTCGTCTCGGCCTCGGCGGGGTGCGCGCACAGTGGCGGCGTGGTGACGTGCGCCGTGGGCAGCCTGTCGGTAGGCCACAACACAGTCGTGACGATCACCGCTCAGGCCGGCGGCGCGTCGTCGGGCAACGCCCTCCTCAACGTGGCGCAAGCGGGCGCGACTGAGTTGCCCGTGGCCGTGGACAGCAACCCCGTTGTGGCGCAGATCGAGCATCGCCTCCATTTGCCGATTGCGCGGCGGTGAGCATCGGTCAGTATACTGTCCGTGCCATGAAATCCGACCTGCCCCGCCTGATGCAAGCGCGCAATCTCGATGCGCTCGTCATCATCGGGCCCGACGGCTTCGGCCGGGCCAACGCGCCGTTCACCTACTTTGTCGGCGACGCGCACGTGACCACCGGCGCAGTCATCGTGAAGCGACGCGGCGCGGATGCGACGGAAACCTACCTGGCGCACCACCCCATGGAGCGCGAAGAGGCCGCGCGGACCGGCCTGCAACTCATCAACCGAGCCGACTACCCACTGCCGCAGATCATCCGACAGAAGAACGGCAACCGCCTCGCCGCCGAGGTCGAACTGTGGCGGCGCATATTCGCCGACCTCGGCGTCGGCGGGCGCGTGGCGTTTTACGGTGCCGATCACATCAACACCTCGTTCAACTTCCTCAGCGCGCTCATCCGCGAAGGCGTGTGCGAGGTGGTGACCGAACAGGAAGACGATCTGATCAGCACAGCGCGCCTGACGAAGGACGCCGACGAGGTCGCGCGCATCCGCCACACCTGCCGGCTGACCGAAGCAGTCATCGGTGCGACGCGCGACTTTCTGCGCAGCCACCGCGTCGCCGACGAGACGCTCATCAAAGCCGACGGCAGCCCGCTGACCGTCGCGGACGTCAAACGCTTCATCCGGCGCGAGGCAGTAGGGCTGGGCCTGGACATCCAAGACTGCATCTTCGCCATCGGGCGCGACGCCGGCATTCCCCACAGCGCCGGCACGCCGGGCGATCCGATCCGGCTTGGCCGCACCATCGTGTTCGACATCTTCCCGCGCGGCCCCGGCGGCTACTACAGCGATATCACCCGCACCTGGTGCCTGGGCGACGCGCCCGACCATATCCGGCAAGCCTACGAGCTGGTGATGCAGGCCCACGACATGGCCGAAGCCGCTTTCAACACAACCGACCTGACCTACACCTTCAACGAAGCAGTATGCGACCTATTTGAGGCGCATGGACACCCCACCCTGCGCCAAAACTTCGCGACGACCTGCGGCTACATGCACAGCCTCGGCCACGGCTTCGGCCTCGCAGTCCACGAGCCGCCGCACATGAGCCTCAAAGGGCTGTGGCCGGACGAGACCTTCCAACCGGGCACGATTGTGTGCAACGAGCCGGGCCTGTATTACCCGGACGACCCGCGCGGCGGCTGGGGCGTGCGCGTCGAAGACGATTACTGGTGCAACCCCGAGGGCCGCTTCGAGCGCCTCACCGAGTTCGACCGCGACCTGGTCGTGCCGATGTAGCGGGTATGCGCCCTGCTACGGCAGCGTCACCAGCCAGAGGTTGCGGTCGCGCGCAGAGAGGAAGACGAGCTTCGAGCCGTCGCGCGCCACGTCCCAGTCGCCATTAGCGATCTTGAACGGCGAGCCGGCGTCGGCGGCGATTAAGCGCTCCGTCCGTCCGGTGGCCACATCAAGCTGCCACAGTTCGTCGCCGGGCGCGCCGGGCCGCAGTGGGATGTAGAGCAGACGGCGGGCGTCGCGCCAGCGGAACGCGCCAAAGAAATTCAAGCGCTGCGGGACGGGTGAAGGATGCGTCAGGTCGAGCAGATACATGCCGTTCTGCGACGCATCGCGCGCCTGGGCGACGAAGTAAGCCAGCATGCGCCCATCCGGCGAAATGGACGCGCCTCGCAACCGCTCCACAGCGACCAGATCGCGCAGCGCGCCCGTGTCCACATTCAGCACGCTCAACGTCGGGCCGGGGTCGTTGTGATTCGCCCGCCCACCGATGAGCAGATGCTTCGAGTCCGGCAGCCAGCCCAACGGCCCGCCGCCGAAGCGCGTCGCGACCCGTCGCGCATTGCGGCCGTCCACGTCGGCAACGTAAATCTGCGCACGGCGCACGTCGAATCCGCCGACTTCTTGCAGCACCGTCCACACGATGCGCTTGGAATCGAGGGAGAAGATCACCGGGCGACCGCCGTTGTTGACCGTCCAGCGCTTGCCATCGCGCAACCGCTCGATAACCGTTTGGCCATTCTGCAGGTCGAGCGCCAGCGACAGGTCGCGGCTGAACGGGCCGAGACGCTCAGTAAACAAGGTGGGCGGCGACAGCGGCGCATCTACCGCGACCGACCAGATGCCGACCGGCGCCGTCGCCGTTGGCTTATCGAGAAAGAGCACATGGTGACCGTCCGCCGAGAAGAACGGCTGCGTGCAGCAACCGTCGTCGGTGAGTTGCGTGAAGGCCGGCGACGGCCGAGGCGCAGAGGCGGACCCCGCCGGCCTCGTTTGCGCGGCTGCGTTCGACACAACCAGCGCTGCGCTCGCAAAACCCATCAGCGCGCAAGCCGCCAGGAAAGCGTAAGGCTGACTCACGGCTCAGTTCCAATCCCTTGGCCAGGTGTTCCTGAATTCGTTGATCAGCGGCCGGCCGAAGCGAATATCCGGCTGGTCGTACACGCTCTGCCACTTGCGCGGGTCGTCCAGGTCGCGTTGAAACCCGCGCCCGAACGCGCCGACCAGCATCAGCGCGTCCCAGTCAGCGTCAATCAGCCGATGCGCGTTGAAGGCGCGGCCCAACGTGCGATCGCGAATTTCCAAATGCAGATGTGGGCGCGAGTTGCAAGTGAGGTCCGGGTCGCCGGTCAAGCCGATCACTTGGCCGCGTCGCACCCGTTGGCCGACGCGCAGCGGCGGGCGCTCCAGCAAATGACCATACAGCGACACGTAACCGTTGGGATGGGCGATGAGCAGGTTGTGCGGCGCCGAGCCGTGCTCCGGCGCATCCACCTTGAGCACCACCCCATCGCCGATGGCGACGATCGGCGTGCCGCAACGCGCCGAGAAGTCAATGCCGAAGTGGATGCCCTGGCCAGCGCGATACCATTCCCGCCGCCGCGCGAACGCGCCGGTGGTGTTGCCATACACCTGGCCAAGCAACCAAGTGTCTGGGCCGGGCGGCTCGGCAAAGGGCAGCCCAAAGACCGCCCTGGCCTCACCCTGCGCCATGGTGGGACTTGCCATTAGGACAACAGTCACCGCCGCGCAGGCAAGCACGCGCGCGCGGCACTGTGTCGCTCTCACGCACAACATCTTAACCAAAGACGATCCGCCCCGCGCTCATATCCACGACGCGCGCAAGCGACTCAATCGGCACGCCCAGCACGTCCAGCGCGGCGCGCCCACCCTCAAAGGTCTTCTCAATCAACGCGCCGATGCCGACGATCTCTGCGCCGGCCGCCTTGGCGATGCGCGCCAGCGCCAGGATGGTCTGGCCGGTGGCGAGGAAGTCATCAATGATCAACACACGCTCGCCGGCCCGCAGATATTCCGGCGAGGCCATGATCTCCACATCGCGCTTCTTGGTGTGCGAGGGCGCAGTGGTGAGAAAGACCGTATCCGGCATGGTGATCGGCTTGGTCTTGCGCGCGTAGACAACGGGGATGCCCAGCGCGTAGCCGGTGGCCAGCGCCGGCGCAATGCCGCTGATCTCACAGGTCAGCACTTTCGTTGCATCCAGGTGTTTGAACAGCCGGGCGAACTCTTTGCCGCATTCCATCATCAGCACGGGGTCCACTTGGTGATTGACGAACGAATCCACCTTGAGGATGCCCTGCCCCATGTTCTGGCCCTCGGCCAGGATACGTTGTTCAAGCGCTTTCATGACGAACCGAGATTATAGAATCCTGCACGCGCCCAGGGTAAACCACGGCACTGCCTTCGTCTTCCGCAACACCCCCGGCAGGCGCGGCCTGCCTTCCAACCGCATGAAACAGCCAAACATAGGATGGGGCTTCCGGCCTGTCCTAGACAGCCTGAAAGGCTGTCCCACAAAAGGCAAGCCTGCTGTTTCTTAGCAGGCGACTTGTCGTACAACCGTATACGCGTACAATCGCATACACTTTGACCGATTTCACCCGCCCTCGGCTCACCGGCACCGCCACCTCGGAGTGGATCGCCGCTGCATTGCGACAAGCGATCTTGCAGGGCGAATACAAAGGCGGCCAGCCACTGCCGCAGGACGAAGTCGCCGCGCGCTTCGGCGTGAGCAAGATCCCAGCGCGCGAGGCGCTGTTGCAGCTCAAAGCCGAAGGGCTGGTCACGTTCTACCCCAATCGCGGCGCCGTCGTCTCTGAACTCTCCGCCGACGAGGTGGACGAAATCTACGCCATGCGGATCGCACTGGAGACGCTGGCGCTGCGCCGCGCCATCCCCAACATGACTCGCGCCGACTTCGTCCGGCTGGATGGGTTGATCACCATCATGGACGACGAGCGCGACGCGCTGAAATGGAGCGCCTTGAATTGGGAGTTCCACGCCGCGCTGTATCGCCCGTGCAACATGCCGCGCCTGCTCGACGCGATCCGCGCCCTGCACACCAACGTCCAACGCTACGTGGTGATCTACCTGACCAGCGTGGATTACCACGCCGAGGCGCAGCGCCAGCACCGCGTGATCCTGCGCGCCTGCCGGCGCGGCAACGCCGACCTCGCTGCCGACCAATTGGCGAAACACCTGGGCCAGGCAGCCAGGAAGATGACCGTTCTGCTGAAGAAGTGAGCGACCGAGGAGTGCCATGACGATTGCACGAGAGATCCCGACGACCGACGCCACCGACCCTATTGACACTGCTGACACCATCGCCACCACCGTCAGCATCCCCATCCTTCAAAACATCGAGCGCCGGCTACTTTGGCTGAGCACACTGATGATTCACCACGCCAACAACGTGCGGCCCAACCCGGACAAGACTAAAGTCGGCGGCCACCAGGCCAGCGCCGCGTCGTCGGTCAGCATCCTCACCGCCCTCTACTTTCACTTCCTCAAACCCACCGATCGCGTGCTGGTCAAGCCCCATGCCGCGCCGGCCTTCCACGCCGCCATGTATCTGATGGGCGTCCTGCCGCGCTCGTATCTCACCCGGCTACGCGAATTCGGCGGCATCCAGTCCTACCCCAGCCGCACCAAGGATGTCTCACCGGTGGATTTCAGCGGCGGCTCGATGGGCTTGGGGCCGGTTGCCCCCACCTTCGCCGCGCTGGTGCAGCAATACGCCGAGGCGCACTTCGGCCACACCACGGCCAATCGCTTCATCGCCATCAGCGGCGACGCCGAGCTGGACGAAGGCAACATCTGGGAAGCGCTCATCGAGGAGGAACTGCAGCGCTTGCCGAACACAATCTGGATCGTTGACCTGAACCGGCAGAGCCTCGACCGCATCACGCCGGGCGTGCGCGCGGCCAAGCTCAAAAAGCTGTTCGCCGATTGCGAATGGCGCGTGCTCGAAGCGAAATACGGCCACGACCTGCAAGCCGTCTTCGCCTGCCCCGGCGGCGAGGCGTTGCGTCAGTGCATTGACGACATGAGCAACGAGGAATACCAGCATCTCATCCGCAGCGACGGCGCCACCGTCCGCGAAGCGCTCGCCCGACGACCCTACGGCCAGGACATCCTGCGCTGCCTGCGCGACGTGAGCGATGCGCAGTTGCCGGCGTTGCTCGGCAACCTCGGCGGCCACGACCTGCGATTGCTCATAGATCAGCTCCGCGAAGCCGAACGGACAACCGACCGCCCCAGCGTGATATTTGCTTACACCATCAAAGGCTACGGCCTGCCGATTTACGGCGATCCGGCTAACCACGCGGCGCTGCTCAGCGCCGAGCGCATCAACGAGCTTCGCGCTTCCCTCGGACTGACCGAAGCCACGCAATGGGACGGCTTCGACCCCGACTCACCGGAAGGACGCCTGTGCGCGGAGCGCGGCCAATTCCTGCGCCTCAAAGAGCGCGCCCGCGACATCCCACCGACGCCTGTGCGTGCGGCGGACGTGCCGGATGAACTGAACGCCACCGCGATGCCCATCGTCTCGACGCAAGAGGCATTCGGGCGCGCCATGATGCGCCTGGCCGATGTGCCCAAGGTCGGCGCGCGCATCGTCACCTCGTCGGCGGACGTCTCGGTCAGCACAAACCTGGGTGGATGGATCAACAAAGTCGGCACGTTCACCCTGCGCGAGGCCACCGACTACGAAGCCGGCCGCGCGCGCATCCTGAACTGGCAGCTTGGCAGGGCTGGACAGCACATCGAGATGGGCATCGCCGAGATGAACCTGTTCTCGCTGATCGGCCAGATGGGCATGGCGCACGAACTCATGGGCCAGTTGCTCTTCCCCATCGGCACGGTCTATGACCCATTCGTCTGCCGCGGGCTGGACGCCATCATCTACGGCTTGTACTCAGGGGCAAAGTTCATCTTCGTCGCCACGCCCAGCGGCGTGACGCTGGCCCCAGAAGGAGGCGCGCACCAATCGTCGGTCACCCCCTCGCTCGGCATCGAGCTGCCCGAGCTGGACTACTACGAGCCGACCTTCGCCATCGAGGTCGAATGGGCGCTGTGCGAGGCGCTCAAGCAGTGCTGCGACCGGCAACAGGGCCGTTCGTCATACCTGCGGCTCTCCACCAAGCCGATCGAACAAGCGTTGCTCGAGCCGGTGATGGCGCGACTAGGCAAGGACGAACTCCGGCGGCAATTCTTGGCCGGCGGCTACGTCGTCCACCGCTCCCCCGCTCCCCATGACCCGCAGTCGGCGCTGCACATCGTCACCACCGGCGTGATGCTGCCCGAGGCGCTCGAAGCCGCGCATTACCTCGAGAGCGAAGGCGCGTCGGTCAACCTGATCAACCTCACCAGCCCGCGCCGCGCCTACGACGACTGGCACGCAGCGCAACAGCGCGGCGATGATGCGCATCATCTCGCGATGCTCATCCCCGCCGACGCCCGACGCGCGCCCATCCTCACCGTCCACGACGCCGCGCCGCATGCCCTGGCCTGGGTCGGCAGCGTCTTCGGCCAAAAGACCCGCGCGCTCGGCGTGAACAAGTTCGGCCAATCCGGCTACCGCGCCGATCTATACCGCTACTTCCACATTGACGCAGAGAGCATCATCCGGCATGGCTTCGCGCTGGTGGATGAATCGCTGCGCAGCTAGACGCAGACGCGTGGGACAACGCCCGCGACCGATCCCAACATCGGCGCCAGTTGGGGCGCGCCGGCGATGGTAGAGTTAGCGCCGCATGGCGAAGCCCATCGTCCTCGGCGCGTCGCTCGGCGCCATCCTTGGGTTCGTTGCATGCGCGCCGCTCAGCATCCGCGCCCCGTTCACATCAGAGCTCAGCCCACCGCGCAACGAACCTCTCCCGGCAACATACTACCCAACGGCGACGCCACTCCCCACCTGGACGCCGTTGCCGCGACCCACCCTGCCTTTGCCGACCATTGCGACGCCGAGCGCGACGCCGGCGCCATCGGCGACCGCAACACCCGAACCGGCGGTTGTGCCCCCGCCCACGCAGACGCCGCCGCCCACGCCGACGCCCATCCCCACCTTTGCCCCTACGCCCACGCCGACGGAGGCCGCGCCGCCCGCGTTCGCCGGCGCCGCCAACGCGCAAGATCTCTCAACGAGCAGCGCTGCCTGCCCGGCCGTCGCCTCCGGCTACGACCTCGTGCCGTTCGAAGGGCCGCCCTACAAGAACAACGCGCTGACCGACCACAACGCCGATCTGCGGCTCTCGGTGCTCGGGATTGCGCCGACGGATACACCGCCGACGCTGGTGGATTACGACGGCCCCACCGACCCCGACGCGCCGAAGCTGCACGGCCTGTTCCCGGCCAATCGCACGCCGACCCTCCTGCGCGCATACTTGCGCTTCGACTGGATATGGGACGAAGGCCAAGGCGAACCCTATGGCCGGCGCGGCGGGTTGAACTTGGACTGGCCGGCTGCTGCGCTCGAGCTAGCAGCCACGCCGGGCGAAACGATCTATCCGCCGTCGCGCGGCCCGGTCATCTATGGCAGCGGCGCGATTGCGCTCGTGCTCTTCGCCGACGAACGCGAACTCACGCTGGGCTTCTCAAGACACGACGACGTGAGCGCCGGCTACGTCGTCCACCTGCTGAACCTGTGCGTGGACCCGAACCTGGTCGCGCTCTACCGCGCGCAACTAAACAACGGGCGGCGCGCCACCGGCCACCTCCCCGCCGTGCGCAATGCCCAGCCGCTCGGCACGGCCATCGGCTCGCTCATCGTCGCCGTGCGCGACCGCGGCGCCTTCCTCGATCCCCGTTCGCGCAAGGACTGGTGGTCGCGTTGAGCGCAATTCTGGTATAATGTGTGCCGAAGGAGATCGTGGGCCGCTAGCTCAATTGGTAGAGCAGTTGACTCTTAATCAATTGGTTGGGGGTTCGAGTCCCTCGCGGCTCACTGAGCGGACGGACGTTCGGTTCGTCCGCTTGTTTTTTGTCGGCCTTCATCCCTCTCTCAGCTTATTTGCCTATAGTCGCGCGCGAATTGAAATGTAGCGCAGCCGCGCCGCGCTTAAGAACCTATCTCTAAACTTACGGAACGAGCCATAATAGGGATATGGATAATACCAGTGGGACGCGATACGCCGACGTTGCAAGTTGGGAGCTGTCTGATAGTCTGTGGGCGCGCATTGAACCGTTGT
>NZ_JAAFGM010000098.1 GCF_012931985.1 Candidatus Roseilinea sp. NK_OTU-006 | reverse complement strand
TAAAATCTCGGGCGGCTTTAGCGTCTCGCAAGCCCTACGGAAGCTCAAATTGATGAAAGTACAGGAATTCTAAAAAAGTCTACCAGAGCATCAAAATTCTGTCATCTTGCGAAAACGTAAACAAAGAGCGCTTTCAAGCTACGCCCAATTGCAACAGCCGCGCCGGCGTCTTCCCCATCATCGCCTCAATCTGCGAACTATCCAGCCCGCGCTCGCGCAGCCAGGGCAGAAAACGCCACAGGATGTAGGTCAACCCAGGGCCGCCCCAGCCGCCGTAGGCGGGCCAGTAGGAAGCGCGCGCCATGTCGCCGGAGAGGCAGAGTTGATCGCCGTAGCCTTCGGCCACCATGGCGAGGATCAGTTCGATGCGCCGGCTGTCCGGCAGATATTTTTCCTTGCCGATCTGGTCAACGCCCAAATTGGCGCCGGTTTGAGCCACGCTGCGCCAATAGTCCAACTCCGGCTTATGGTCAAGATGGCCGACCAGGATGCGCTCCGGGGACACGCCCTCGCGGCGCAGCAGCTCGATCTGCTCGAGCGCCATCGTGCCCTTCTCCGTGTGCGTGCTGATCAGCGCGCCGGTCTCGCGATGGGCGCGGCCCGCCGCCCGAAAGACCTTCTCCTCCGCCGGCGTGATGGCGTTCAGGCTGGAGCCGGCCTTGATCACGCCTGCACGCACGCCGGCTCCGTCGATTCCTTCCTCGATCTCGCGGATCATCTCATCCGCCAGCTCGTTCACCGTGCGCTCCTCCACCCAGCGGCGACAGAATTTGTCCTTGAGCCAGCCGGTCGTGCAGATGATGTGCACGCCGGTCGCCGCCGAAATTTCGCGCAGCGCCTGCGGGTCGCGGCCGTAGTCGCGCGGGGTCATCTCCACCAGCGCCCGCCCGCCGGCCAGAAAGAAACTGGTTAGCTCTCGCGTCGCAGCTGCAATGCTCTCCATGGCGAGATCGCGATCGGCGACGTCGGCGGGCGGATGCGTGATGACATGCTCGTGCATGTAGGTGAGGCCCAAGGCTGTCGGTTCGATGTCGCCCAGCACCGTGCGAATTTTGCCCATTCTCTTTTCCCTTCCTTGCTCATCTCACCGTCCAACCGCCGTCGACCGTCAACACTGCGCCGGTGATAAAGCGCGCCTCGTCCGACAGCAGAAAGACCGCCGCACTTGCCACATCTTCCGGCATGCCCATGGCGCCGGTGAGGGGCTGGAGCTGCGTCAGCCGCGCCAGGATCGCCGGGTCTTGCTGGGCGCGACGGCTCATCGGCGTGGCGATCAGCCCCGGCGCAATCACGTTGACGCGCAGCCCCTGCGGCGCATAGTAGGACGCCATCGCTCGAGACAAGCCGATGATTCCGGCTTTGCTGGCCGCGTAGGCGTGCGTGGCGAAGTCTTCGTCGCCGCCCACCAGCCCCAGCACCGAGGCCAGGTTGACGACGGCCCCGCGGCTGGCGAGCAGCGCAGGCGTCGCATACTTGCAGACCAGGAAGACGGTGGTCAGGTTGAGGTCGAGCGTCCAACGCCAGCCCTCGAGCGTGCAACGGTCAACCGGCCCGTCGCCGTGCGCGCGTCCGCTGCCGCCCGCAGCGTTGAAAAGGCCGTCCAGGCGTCTCCAGCGCTCCATGATCTGCGCCACCGCCGCCTCCACCGCGGCCGGCTGCGTGAGGTCGACGGTCACGGGCAGCGCCTGGTCGGCGGCGAGGCGGCTGCACGTCTCCTGCAAGCCGTCGGCGGCGACGTCGAAAAGCGCCACGCGCGCGCCGTATTTCTGCGCGTCGTGGATGAGCTTGAAGGCGTCGTAGGTCGTGCCGGCGCCGCCACCCAGGATGCCCACGACCATGTTCGGGTCGTACTGGCAGAGTTCCTCCAGCGCGCGCGGCCCGTGATAGACGATCTTCAAAAACAGCGGCCGCCCGGCCTCAGGCACGCCGGCGAGGGTGCGCAGGATGTTGTCGTTGATGAACTCGCCGAGCTTTTCCGGCGGGATGCCGGAGTCCACGTTGGGATCGAAGACCTCAAGGAAGTGCCGAAACTTCTTGCGCTCGGCCTCTTCGCGGAAGGCCTTGTAGGCCTCGAGGGTGAGCCGGTCGCGCTCGACGTCGTTGACCCAGGTGACGCTGTACAGACCGAGGTTGGCGCCGGGAAAATCGTCGGTGGGGCGATCGCACTCGACGCGGCCACACTGGATGTGGTCTATGCTGGCCGTGCGAAACGGCAGCGCCGGCTCGCGCGTGTAGCTGCCATGACGGGCGGCCCAGATGTCGGTGGTGTCGTTGGCGCGCACGGCGGGGGTGACGTGGGATTGGCGGAAGAGGCCCTCCTTGATGGTGAGCTGCTCGCTCACGTAGGCGGACATGAGCATGATGTCCACCACGCCCTGATGAACGACCTCGCGGATGATGTCGAGGAACTCCGGCAGGTTGCGATAGCCGAATTCCTCGCGCGTCCAGACCTCCGGCGAGAATTGCGCCGGGCGCGCGCCGCGGGCGGCCAGATACGCGCGCGGGCCGGGCGCGCGCACCCCAAAGGCCATGTCCGCGTCCTTGGCGTCGGCCAGGATGAAGGCGCGCGAACGCGGGTTGGCGCGGATTTCAGCCAGCTTGCGATCGAGCGATTTCATCCGTGAACCACGAATGAACACCCATTCACACGAATCAACGCACGAGCCGCTCCCGCTCCGGCCCGGGATGTTTGAAATTCAAAATCACGCCCGCACGTTTTCCCGTGATCCTCAGGCAACTCAACATCTGGTCGCGT
>NZ_JAAFGM010000097.1 GCF_012931985.1 Candidatus Roseilinea sp. NK_OTU-006 | reverse complement strand
CGTCGGCCGCATCAACGTGCTCGAGCAACTCGGCCGCTACGACGAAGCCATTGCGCTGGCGGATGCGTTGCAGCGCGAACTGGGCGGGGATGCGTCCGATGAGGCGCTGGCGCTCATCGCGAAGTCGCGCTTGAACTTGGGCGTGTGCTATCTGGCCATCGGCCGGCCGGAGCGCGCATTGGAGGCCTACGCTCAGGCCGAGTCACTCTTCCAACGCTTGGGTGATGCCGAAGGCGCGGCGCAAGTGATGAACAACCAGGGCGTGGTGTTGTTGGAGATGGGACGCACCCAGGAGGCCGTGGCGATGTTCGAGCGCGCTGCGCCGATCTTCGCCGCGCATGGCCTCGACCTGGAAGTTGCACACACCTACCAGAACATCGGCTACACCTGCCTGGTGGAGGGCCGCTATAGCGCCGGCTTCGCCGCGTTCGAGCGCGCCCGTGCCATCCTCTGGCCGCTCGAGGCGTCTGCCGACAAAGGCGCGCTGCTGCTCGATCTGGGCGACGCCTACCTCGACCTCAACTTATACGCCGAAGCCGAGATCACCTATCGCGAAGCCATTGCAGCGATGCAGTCCTCGGCGATGGCCTACGAGCATGGGCGCGCGTGGCAGGGCTTGGGCACGGCGCTGCGCGGCCTGGGGCGCGTGCGCGACGCCGAAGACGCGCTGGCCCAAGCTGCCCACGTGTTTCGCGTGGCCGGCAACGCGCTCGCCCTGTCCGGCGTCGTCCTGCAACAAGCAACTTTGCTCGCCGCGGACGGGCAGCGCAGCCAAGCGCTTGCGCGGGCCGAAGAAGCGCTTTCGCTGGCACAAGCCAGCCCGCTGCAACGGTCGCAGGTGCAAGCCATGCTTGCACAGTTGTCGCTCCCCGACGCCGAGGCGGCGCTGGCGCATCTGCGGGCTGCCGAGGCGATTGCGGAGCAGCTGCGCGTGCCGCGCGTGCAACAGCGCGTGCTCGGCCTGCTGGGCCGCGCTCACGCGTTGCGCGGTGAGAACGCGGCCGCCGAAGACTACTTGTGGCGCGCCATCCGATTGCTCGAATCGCAGCGCATGGAGATCACCCATGAGCGCATGCGCGCGTCGTTCGTCGGCGACAAGCTTGACCCGTTCGACGACCTGATCGTGTTGCTCTTGCAGGAAGGCGCGCGCGATCCACATCGCGTCCGGCAAGCCTTCGAGCTGACCGAGCGGGCCCGGTCGCGCGCGCTGGTGGATCGTATGGTGAGCGACCCAACGCCGGCCGGTGCAACGGCCGATGCACAGCTGCTTGCGGAGCAGCGCGCGCTGCACGTCAAACTTGCCGCGGCTTATTCGGTCATGTTTGCCGGTGAGGCTACGGAGGCCGATGCCGTCGCGCGCAACGAGGCGCAGGTGATTGCATTGGAGCAAGCGCTATCACGGCTGCAGCTCCAAATGCATGCCGATGACAGCCTGGGCGCCGGCGCGCCGATGTCGCTGGAAGCGATCTGTGCTGCGCTGACCGCCGGCGACTCAGACCCATCGCGCACGGCGCTGCTGTCCTACTATCTCCTGGGCGAGCGCATCGTGGCGTTTGTCGTGTTGCCCGAAGATGCGTCGAACGTTCGTGTCGTCCATGTCGGGCCGATTGCGGTCGTGCGCGATGCTCTGGAACAGTTAGGTTTGCACAACGAGCGCATTGCCAACGATCCGGCGCTGGCTCGGCGACACGCGGCGACGCTGGAACGCTCGGCGCGCAAAACCCTCGCAACGCTCTACGATGCGCTGATCAGACCGGTCGAGCAGGTTTGTCCGGATGCGCGCCGGCCACGCGGGGCGCGCCCATGGCGTACTAGGGCGCGGGAATCGCGGGGTGCGCCTCACATGGCGCCGTAGCCCGTAGCCACCACATAAATCGTTCGCAGCAAGATTTTGAAATCCAGCCAGAGCGACCAATTGTCAATGTATTCGAGGTCGAGACGCATCCACTCGTCGAACCCGATTTGATTGCGGCCGCTCACTTGCCACAAGCAGGTAATCCCCGGGCGCATGGAGAGCCGCCGCCGTTGCCACCGGTCGTATTTCTCCACCTCCGCGGGAATCGGCGGTCGCGGCCCGACGAGGCTCATATCGCCTCGCAACACATTCCATAACTGCGGCAATTCATCAATGCTCGTTTTGCGCAAGAAGCGCCCCACCGGCGTAATGCGCGGGTCGCTCTTCATCTTGAAGACAGGCCCCTGCATCTCGTTGTGGGCGCGCAACTTGTCCAACATTTTATCAGCATCCACCACCATTGAGCGGAACTTCCAAAGTCGGAAAGGGCGCCCGTTGAGACCGCATCGGATCTGGCTGTAGAAGATGGGGTCGCTCCACGACTGCGAAGTCAGTTTGACGGCGAGCGCTGCCAAAAGAAATACCGGCGAGAGCAGGACCAGCGCCGCCGCCGCGGCAACCCGGTCGAACACATACTTGAACAAGAGGGCGAAACTCATCTCCCGCGTGGGCGAGTAAGTGACCACCGGGAAGCCCTCGAAGTCGTCCAGCACCGGCCGAGCGATCGTATGGCGGAAGAAGTTTAGCGAAAGGCGCGTGCGAACGCCCATTTCTTCGCAGGACTCGAGCAGCGGGGTGAGATCGGTCAGCGAGACCGCCGACGGGACGAATACGACCTCGTCCACCGGGTGCTTCTCGAGCCGCGGAAGCAAATCAGACAAACGCCCCACGACCGGAATGCCGAGAACCTGCAGAGCCTCGCGCCCGCTGTCGTCAATGATCCCGTCAATGCGGAAGCCCCAGAAGGGATG
>NZ_JAAFGM010000096.1 GCF_012931985.1 Candidatus Roseilinea sp. NK_OTU-006 | reverse complement strand
CGTAGTCCTCGAAAGTCGTCGTCGCCATCACCCGAATGGCCGGATCTACGTGCATGTAATACTTCTCGCTCCACACCTCGAAGTCCTGTATGCCTTCGGTGATGGGGTTGCGATCAATGATATTGACCCAGTAATGCCGGCCGTCGTTGCCCGGATGCGCTACCCATTGGCCGCCGGTCATGAAATGGTATTCCGTCTCGTTGCGAAAGGCGTCGCACATGCCGCCGTGGCAGCCGGCCAGGCCGACGCCGCTGCGCACCGCATCCAGCAAAGGTTCGAGCTGCTCGCGCTTGATCGTGCCCATCGTCCAGATCGGCACGATCAAATCCAGCGACTTGAGCCGCGCGCCGTCGAGGAAGGCATCGAGCGTGTCGGCGCGTTCGACCGAAAATCCATCGCGCGTCAGCGCGTCGCCTAAAAGTTCGGAGACTTCCTTCGGCTGGTGACCTTCCCACCCGCCGTAAACGATGAGCGCCTTCTTCATAGCGCAGCCGATTGTAGGCCAGCCGGGTGCAAAAACAAATCGTCTCGCGATTGTCTGCTGGCTCAGCGCCACGCCGCCGACAGTGTGCATGTCATTGAGAAGCAGGCGAATGTAAACTGATGAGCAAGCGTGGCAGGCGCAATCATCAGCGCGAATTGCATCAAGGGGAACATTGCATCACTCACACGCCAACGATTCACCACATGACCATTCGACGCGCGCCTGCATCGAAACGTGCTGAGAACGCAACTCTGGTCAAGAGCCGACAAGGGGGAAGTGAACGTTGGCTGCTCAACTGTCCTTGACGGGCTTGCCTGAGGTCTTTGACCGAACCGGTCGAGAATTCACCGGAGTGGCGTCGGCGCCCACTGAACTCGTGCGCCAGGCATGGCAATGTGCCCAACACGCCTGCGACAAGGGTGACTGGGATCAGGCCGCGACACACCTGGGACGGGCAACCTTGCTAGCGCATGCTTCGCATGATCCATTGGTCGAACACATCCGCGAAGCCGAGCAGTTGATCGCGCGGTTGCGCGATCTAGCACAACAGCACGCCTATCATCGCAACGCCTGTGAGCTGGCAGATCGAGCGATGCGTGAGGCGCAGAAAGCGTTGCACTCGCTCTTTCAACCGGCGTCCACCGTTACTGCCGCATCGCCGACCGTCGAATTGCCGGCGCCGGGTGCGGCGCAGGGTGGATGGTGGCAAAGGCTTTTGTCCGTCACCGGCTTTCGCTCCCACGTTCCTGCGCCGGGCGTCGAAGGTCGCGCGGGATTGAGCGTGCACCTGGGTGACTTGCCCGCGCAATCGGCTGCAGCCGCAGATGCGAACGTGCAGCTTCGCCTGGGGCTGACGGTGCACACGTTGGGTGGACTGCGCATCATGATCAATAACCGGCCGATCGAACGATGCGCCAGCAGCCGAGGGCGCGCGGTGTTCGCCTACCTGCTCGCTCACCGCAGCCAGCCCGTCCCCCGTGATGTGCTCATGGACGTCTTCTGGCCCGATGCTGCGCCAGATGCCGCGCGTAACAGCTTGAATGTTGCCCTACACAGCCTGCGACGTGTCTTCAAAGAAATCAGTGCTGTACCGATCATCGTGTTCCAGGATGGCGCCTACAGCCTCAACCCCGAACTGGCCGTATGGTTGGACGTCGAGGCATTCGTGCAGCATGCGGACCTGGGATACAAACGGGAAACAACGGGGGACGTTGATGCGGCCATCTCCGAATACGAGGCGGCTGCCTCGCTCTACGGCGGCGACTTCCTGGCCGATAGCCCGTACGAGGAATGGACGACCCTGCCGCGCGAGAGGCTGCGGCTGGCCTATCTCGACATCCTCGACAGGCTCAGTTGCATTCGTCTAAGCCGTGAACAATTCGCAGCATGCGCCGCGTTGTGCCAGCTCATCCTGGCGCGTGATGCGTGCCGCGAGGACATTCACTGCCGGCTGATGCGCTGCTATGCCCGCCAGAATCAGTATCCGCTGGCAATACGGCAATACCAGGCTTGTGTCGAGGCATTGCGCGAAGAGCTCGGCGTCGAACCTGTAGAAGCCACCGTCACGCTATACGAGCGCCTCCGCCGCCACGAAGCCGTGTGAAGTGCACCGCGCCCCTCCATACGCGAGTCGCTTAATTCGAGCGGCGTCGAAATTAAGCGCTGCAACAGCGCCGATTAAGTGCGGTCGGATAGAAGTGTGTGTGCGCGCCGAAAGCCATACGGGCCCAATGGTCGAGGCGCTAGGGGGAGGTCTCCGAATAGACCTGAAATCCAATCAGTCAGATCGAAAAGGAGAAAGACAAATGGCACATATCAGTGTTCCCGCGGTGCTCGAACCCGCATACGACGGCGAGATGGACGTGCAAGTCATCGAGATCGCCGAGCCAGACACGCCGGTGCCCACCAATCACATCCGCACGACGCAGAACTGGCGCGTGCATGTGGAGTGGAAGATGCGCGGCGCGCTTGCAGCGTTCTTGGTGGACGAGTTTCGCCTGCGCGCCTTCTTGGAGTCCATCGGCCCAGGTGCCGAGCTGGCGCTACCGATCGCCGGCCCGCTCGTGGTCAGCACTATGGCCGGCGCGCTCAGCTTTCCCGGCGGCATCGCAACGCGCACTTACGCAGCAGACATCAACGTCCCGGCCGGCACCGTGCCTGCTGGCGTCTACAAGTTGGTGACCACGCTGCAGTTGCACGATGACGCGCCTCCGGGGGCGCCGTATCCCATCGCCGGGATGGTGGAAGGCCCATTCCTGAACTTCTTCAACCCAGGCCCGTAAACC
>NZ_JAAFGM010000095.1 GCF_012931985.1 Candidatus Roseilinea sp. NK_OTU-006 | reverse complement strand
GCCCGCACGAATCGCTCGCAAGGTAGGCCTAAACGATTCATGCGCTCAAGCGTCATGAAGAAGAAGTCGTTCGCGCCGGTTCCGACACCACGCATCACTCGGGCGAAGTCACCCAGCACATACTTGTGAGTTTGGGTAGGCACACGCTCGCGTGATAATCCGGTTAGTATGCCTTCACGCCTATCTCGGCGAATGGCGAGCAAGTCTGCTGAATCCAGCTCGCCAAAGCTGCGTCGCACCCAGTCGGCGACCACACCCGTCCCCGGCCGATAACACCTTGCCCAGTAAAACTCATCCGTAGGCGATGATTTACGAATGAAGAGGACGAGTGGATTCGTATCCACGCCGGGAAAAGGGGATGCTTCGGGTGCGAACGTCAGTATGGCATCGAGCGCAAAGTGGGTTGTGATCCAGCTCCATAGATCGAGAGCGAATCTGCCTTCACAAGTGTCTGCTGGCACGATGAAGGCTAATCGGCCGCCCTCTTCGAGCAGCATCAGCGCCTGAATCAGGAAATACACATGCAGCCCGGCGCGTCCATCGAGTGGCTTGCCGATGATCTCTGCGCCTAACCGGCGTAGTCGTGCCTTCGTCGTTTCGGGCAGACGATGGTGGCGGATATATGGCGGGTTCGCAACAATAGCCGGGAATTTGGCGCGCGGCGGTTGCATAACAAAGTCGCCGATTACTACTTGCGCCAAGTCGTCTTGATTCAAGCCGGATGCCGCTGCTTGAGCAAGGGTATGGGGATCAATCTCCATGCCGGCCAGATGCACATTCAGTCCCTTCTCGTCAGCGATCGCTTTTGCCACGCGAAGAAATGCCCCGTGCCAACAGCTGGATCGAAGAGGCTCTCCGCGCCATCGGTTAAAACGTAGGCGACCATCGGCTCGGCAACCCACGTCGGCGTCCAGAATTGCCCGCGTTCCCTCAGCCGTTCTCGCGCTTCCCAAGCTGATGGGATTTGGTAAGCGTCAAGTCTTCGCATTTGCTCGGTCACGCAGCATTTGCAGAGCATCCGTGCTTAAATCCATCCTGCCGCCTTCAAAGTGTATGTAGGGCAAGATGTGACCATTCTTGTCCTCGATAAACTTGGCTTTAAGCTCCGGTTCCTGCGTGGTGTTCCCTACACCATAAGCATAGTGGTAGTAAATTTTGTAGATAACCTTCTCTGTAGTTGCACCACTCGGTGCTTGAAACCTATGCGTATTGGGCAGGATGAGTCCCTGCTTGATTAGCTCTTGTGCTCTGTCAAGAGAGATGCCGAAGGCCACGTCATAAAAGATGTGCCATATATGGACCGGGATGAAATTTGCGTCTTGCCATGCCTGAAGCGGCTTTCGATCCTCTTCCTTCAAAATCAGCGTTGGCACAACCGCACCTTTCTTCAGCCCAGGCTTACCACCGAGCCATTTCCGTGGTCTAAGCTCCGATCCGTAGTCAGGCATATTTCTGCCTTTCCATAGACTGTTTTCACACTCGACGGCCAGTATGGCCATTTGCAGCAGATCTGTTACCGATTTGTTATCCTCAGGAGTAAAAGGGAGCTCGCTCAAACCGCCAATCTTTCGCACCAGTGTATCTACTCGATCCTGCGCCGAACGCGCGAAAATCAACACATCAGGGCGCTTGCTTCTGCCGAGGCCTGCCTTCTCCAGGCGCTCGAAGTAGAGCTCTAGCTCCTTCACACTTGTCAGGCGCAACACCACTCGGGCCGTATGGAATTGCGAAGAACTCACCGGTGTCCTCAACAGCTTGAATGATGCGCTTCTCACTCCATACGCCTTGCGACCAACGCATCAAGAAATCGCTTCCGCGTAGTCGGCGAGGGTTGAGCAAGAAATCAAGCCACGCGATAGGTCCGAATCTTTGCAATCCAAGAGTAATGTCCTCGTCAACGACGCTTAAGAACCGATCGAATAGATGCATCTCGCTCGGGGCAACTTCGCTATAACTTCTTGATCTTCTCGTCAAGCTGGGCCATGCGGCCCTCGAGGCTGTCCTTGAAGCGGTCGAGCGCTTCGGAGAAGGCATCGGTCGCTTCCAGTAACTCGTTGGCCATTTGGCTGGGTGACTTGAGGTTGAGCGGATTAGCCGGATCGGGCAACGGGGCGAAGCCGGTGAACGCACCGCTCGCGTCGCGCGTGGCCAGGCGCACCCCGACGATCGCCTCGCGGTTGATCGGCCCGTAGATATGCGGAAAGCGCGGCGCCGCAGCAGCGGGCGCAACGTCACTGACGGCGGCTTCCGGCGGGATTAGATCGGTCGGCGCGGGCGCCGGTGCCTCCCAGCGCACCTCACTGGTCAACCGAGATTCGTCAATTTCGAGGACGACGAATTCTCCGGGCTTATCCTTGTAGAACGCGTTGGCGACGCGCAGCAACAGTTCGTCACCCTGCGTTGCGTGGATAAAGCCTTCGTTCGCCAGACTGGCAGCGCGATAGGGTTGGTTGGCCGGCGCAGCCTCCCATTCGGCGCGCGGGGTGAGGTGCAGAATCATGCGGAATCCTTCAGCTTCTCTTCGGGATCGAGCATGGCCGGCACGGTGGCGTTGCGACGGGCGATATAGGCCATGAGGATGCTGAACCCGTAGAGCAACAGCAGCGGCACCATGACGATGCTCATGTTGATCGGGTCGGGCGTCGGCGTAATCAGCGCAGCCAGCACGGCGACGATCACCACGGCCCAGCGCCAATGTCGCTTGAGCACGTTCGCGTTGATCACGTTGGCCTTGGCCAGGATGAAGATGAACAACGGCATCTCGAACGCCACGCCCATCCAGAACATCACGCCGGCG
>NZ_JAAFGM010000094.1 GCF_012931985.1 Candidatus Roseilinea sp. NK_OTU-006 | reverse complement strand
GCCATGATGGTAAACGCGCCTATGCAAACCGCCCGGGCGTAAACGCCCGGGCTGAAAGGGATGGGCTGCGCGCAGCTCTTGCCCGTTCGCCGATGGTCAGTCCGCGTTCACTCGCGCGGCACAAACCGCGACAGCCCCCAACAAAAAACGCCCCGCAACTTCCGATCATCTACAATACCTACGCATGGACGGCACATCGGCCGAGCCCGTCGTGCGCGCGGAGAATGTCGAGCGCGTCTACGGCAGCGGGGAGAACAAGGTGTATGCCCTGCGCGGGGTCAGCTTCGAAGCGCCGAGCGGCGCCTTCATCGCCCTCAAGGGGCGCAGCGGCAGCGGCAAGACCACGCTGATCAATTGCATCGGCGGATTGGACAAGCCGACGCGCGGCAAGGTGTATCTGTTCGGCCAACCGATCAACGATTACGACGAAGCGCAGATGACCGAGCTGCGCCGGCACAAGATCGGCTTCGTCTTCCAGTCGTTCTCGCTGGTGCCCACGTTCACCGCCTTCGAAAACGTGGATCTGTCGCTGCGGCTGGCCGGCGCGCCGGCCAAGGAACGTGCCCGGCGCGCGCAGGAATGCCTCGACCTGGTGGGCATCGGCAAGTGGGCCAAACACATGCCGTTCGAGCTGAGCGGTGGCCAGCAACAGCGCGTCGCCATCGCCCGCGCGTTGGCCAATTCCCCAAAGCTCATTCTGGCCGACGAGCCGACCGGCGAACTGGACAGCCACACCGCCCGCCAAGTGCTCGGCCTGCTGCGCGATCTCTCCCACCAACAGAACGTCACCGTCATCATGGCCACGCACGATCCGCTCAGCCTCGAATACGCCGACCAGGTCTTCGAGCTGAAGGACGGCCGGCTCGACGCAGTGCACGTCCGGCAGTAAAGAAGAACGAGAAACCGGGCGGTTGCGCGAAGCCTGGTTCGATCTCCTCAAGCCGTCTGCTTCTGGGGTTCGACGACCACCGGCTTGATCAGCGGCGCGCCCCTGTCGTACTCGATGGCGGCTTCGATGAACGCCTTGAACAGCGGATGCGGCCGGTTGGGGCGGCTCTTGAACTCTGGGTGGAACTGGCTGCCCAGCATGAACGGGTGATCGCGCAGCTCGCGGATCTCCACCAGCCGGCCATCCGGCGAAAGGCCGCTGAACACCAGGCCGGCCGCGCCCAGCGACCTGCGGAACTCGTTGTTGAACTCGAAGCGGTGGCGATGGCGCTCTTGCACGGTGACCGCGCCGACGGTCGGGTCGCCGCGCAAGCCGTTGACGACGCTTGCCCCGAACGCCTCGCCCTTGTCCAGCGCACTCGCGTAGGCGCGATGCGCGCGCGTGCCGGGCACGAGTTGGCACGGATACACGCCCAGGCGCATCGTCCCGCCCATGTCGCTGATGTCGCGTTGGTCGGGCATCAAGTCAATCACCGGATAGGGAGTGGTGTGGTTGAACTCGGTGCTGTTCGGCTCCCGGCTGTTCAGCACATAGCGGGCGAACTCGATGCACATCACCTGCATGCCCAGGCAAAGCCCCAGGTATGGCACGGCGTTCTCGCGCGCATACTGCGCCGCGATGATCTTGCCCTCGATGCCGCGATAGCCGAACCCGCCCGGCACCACGATGCCCGAGACGCGCTCCAGCCGGTCCAGCCCCTCCCCGCGTTCGAGCGCCTCGCTGTTGAGCCATATCAGATGCACATCGCGCCCGCAGGCCACGCCGGCATGGTAGAGCGCTTCGCGCACGCTCATGTAGGCGTCGTGCAGCTCGACGTATTTGCCCACGATGGCGATGGGCAACGGCGGCTTGGGCCGGCGCATCTCTGCGCACATCGCCCGCCACGCGCTTAGGTCGGCGGCCGGACAACCCAGTTGCAGGCGCTCGCACAGGTAATCACCGAAGCCCATGTCCTCCAGCATCAGCGGCACCTCATAGAGGTAGTTCGTGGTCACCATCGGCAACACAGCCCGCGGCTCGACATCGCAGAACAGGGCAATCTTCTCGCGCAGCTCGTTATCCACCGGCTCGTCGCTGCGCGCGATGATGGCATCGGGCTGGATGCCGGCGCCGCGCAGGTCGCGCACGCTGTGTTGGGTGGGCTTAGTCTTCAGCTCGCCGGTGGCGCCGACCTTGGGCAGGAAGGTGACGTGCACGTAGAACGTGCTGTCGCGCCACACATCCCGGCGCATCTGGCGGATGGCCTCGATGAACGGCATGGCCTCGATGTCGCCCACCGTACCGCCAACCTCGACGATCACCACGTCAGCAGTGCTGCTCTTGGCCACCAGCGAAATGCGCCGCTTGATCTCGTTCGTCACGTGCGGCACCACCTGGATGGTCTTGCCCAGGTAGTCGCCCCGGCGCTCCTTGCTGATGACCTCGTTATAGACCTGGCCGGTAGTCACGTTGCAGGCGCGCGTGAGGTTCTCATCAATGAAGCGCTCGTAATGGCCGAGGTCGAGGTCGGTCTCCGCGCCATCCTCGGTCACGAATACCTCGCCGTGTTGGTAGGGCGACATCGTGCCCGGATCCACGTTTAGATACGGGTCAAGCTTTTGGATTGCGACGCGCAAGCCGCGCGCCTTCAGCACGCGGCCGATGGCAGCCGCCGTCACCCCTTTGCCCACCGAGCTGACGACGCCGCCTGTACAAAAAATGAACTTAGGCATGATTGCTCTCCTCGAACAGAGTCTTATATTTGAACCGGCTGATTCAACTTTTTTGCCATCCTTTCGCTCGGAGGAACGAAAAGAAAGTAGGGAGCACAGACATGCTCCCTACTGTATGGATCGGGGTGTTCAGCACGCGCAAGTTGGCGTTGATCGAGACGTCCAGAATTTTGCGGCACACCGAATTATAGCGCC
>NZ_JAAFGM010000093.1 GCF_012931985.1 Candidatus Roseilinea sp. NK_OTU-006 | reverse complement strand
GAGCACAGCCGCCTGCGTGATTTCATCGGCGATTTGCTGCACTAATTCCGGCGAGCGATCTATGCCGAGCACAACTGCGCCGCGGCTGACCAGCGTGCGGGCCAGGCTGGAGCCGAACCGGCCCAGGCCGATGACGGCGAATTCGTTCGTGTAATTGTTGCGCGGCATGGCTCGGCGTTAAGAGTTAGGGATTAGAGATTGGGAGATTGGAGATTGACAACCAGCGGCCAGCAACTAACCACTATATCTAAAGCGTACGGGCAAGGGCGGGGGTTCGCGATGGGGATTGAGATAGTCGAGCTTGGTCGGCATCTTGGCCGGCGCGAATCCGAACACGCGGTGCACGCCGCCGATTTCGGTGGTGCGGTTGTACGATAGCGCGTCAATCTCCATCTCGGTCAACGCGTTGCGACAGCGCGCGAGGAAGGCGGCCACCTGCCGGGTGAACGCGCTCGGCACGCGCACGACGCGGCGCGGGCGCTGGGCGGCCTTCATGGTGAGCTGCGCGATGTCGGCGAGGGTAAGCGCTTGTGGGCCACCGATCGGCACTACTTGGCGGAAGGTGGAGCGGGTGTTCAAACAGCGTTCGACGCAGGCCGCTACGTCGCCGACCCAGATCGGTTGCATTTTCGTTGCACCGCCGTGCGGCAGCGGCATGACGAATGGGAAATCGGTGGCCACGCCGGCCAGCCACGAGGTGAGCCAATCGCCCTCGCCGTACACCACTGCCGACTTGAGCACGGTGAAGTTTAGGCCGCTGGCCCGCACGATCTCCTCCGCTTTGCCTAGACTACGCTGCAGCGGATAGGGCGAGCGCGATTCCGCGCCCAGGCAGCCGACGACGATCAGGCGCTTGATGTTGGCCCGCTTCATCGCCGAAATCACGTTGTGCGTGCCGGCGATGTTGACGTCCTCGAAGGTGTCTTCGGCGGTCTCGCGGCGCAGATAGGCCAGATGCACAACCGTGTCGCATGCGCCGCCGTCGGTGATCGCTTCGTAGATCGAATCTTCGTTGCGCACATCGCCACCGGTGATGACGACGCGGCGCGGACAGGGATGCTCGTTGCCCCAATGAAACAGGCACTTGACCTGGTGTCCCGAAGAGACCAAGCGTTCGACGACGGCTCGACCGATGCAGCCCGTTGATCCCGTGACGAGAATCATGATGGCAAGGTAAACCCGAGGGTGAGCGCCGCGACGAAGAACAGGAGCTGCGTCGCGGCGCTGCCGCCCCATATCATGAACGCAGCCAGCGTCTCACCTTTCCGATACAACCCGAGCCCGGCGACCAAGCTGATGGCAAGCGTGATGAGCCCTAAGGCCGGCGGCACGAACAGCTGCGACTTCTCACCGAGCCGGTCCACAGACCCGCTGGCGTCGAAGTGCAGCGCGATCTGTGCCGAGGCTGCCGGAAAGCGCATCGCGCTAAAGCCGAACAGCGCCAAGTTTAGTGCGACTGCCAGAATCAGCAAGGTGAGCGCTGTTTTGTCGCGCCAAATGCGCCAGTTTGCAAAGCCGGGCAACAATCTTGCATGCGTCACGTTCTGTGTCGGGCGCATCTCTAGCCGGATTCGGAAGGCATCCGAGAAGGCTTCGCCATCATAAGGTGACACGGCGTAGCTGCACTCCGGTGTCACGACGATGATTTGCTGCTCAGGCGGTTCCGTGGCGTAGAAGCGGACTTTGCCCAGCGCCGGATGGCTTCCGACGCCAAACCACCATCCCGGCAACGGCACGCGCAACAGGCGCAGCTCGTCGGCGACCTCCTCGGCGGCGATCACCCGCTGCACGTCGCCCATCGGCACTACCTCGCGCAACGCCCCCCAGCGGATCACGAAGGCGTTACGGTCGAGCGAGTAGCTGGCGTAGGCCAGTTGATAGGTGTGGTAGCCCAACCAGATGGCGAGCGCCAGCAAAGCTATCGCGCTCACGACGAACAGGAAGGTCAACCCAGACAGGGGGACGAGCGCTGCTGCGATGGCGGATGCGATGGCGCCGAACACGGCGATGACGGTAGCAATCACCCCGCTGGTGAACGCCAGCCGAGAATCCACTTCGAATACGTTCATCGCGAATGCGAAACCGGTGGCCGGCGCGACCCGCGCGCAGCCGCCAAACAGTATACCCGCTTCATACCCCCAAGCGGTTACGGCGCACGATCTCATCGCTCGATTGCGTCGTCCTGGGTGTGTAGCTTGGGAGGGGCAAAATGCGCTCGTGCAGCATATCCACGATCCAGGCCGGCTGTGGGAAGAAGAGATCTTCCATCTCCGCCGGTGGGACGATCCAATTGCGTGCGCCCAGCACGGCAATCGGGCCGTCGAGCGCGTCGAAGGCCAGTTGCGACAGGTTCGCGGCCACCGTATGGGCGAACGAGCCGCGCTCGCAGGCATCCGAGGCCACGATCGCCCGACCGGTCTTGCGCACCGATGCAACCAGGGGTGTGTAGTCGAGCGGGTTGAGGAAGCGCAGGTCAATCACCTCGGCGCTGATGCCGTATCGCTCCAACTCACGGGCCGCTTCGAGCGCGACATAGAGCGTCGCGCCGATGGTGATGATCGTCACATCGCTGCCCATGCGCCGTACCATGGGCTGGCCGAGCGGCACTTCGTAATACTCGATCGGCACGCCACCCGGCGTGAGCTTCTCCGGCTCGGGGTACAAGCGCTGCGACTCGAAGAAAACGACCGGATTGCTGCTGCGCAGCGCCAGGTTCAGCATGCCTTTGGCATCATAGGGCGTGGCCGGAAAGAACACCTGCAGCCCCGGGATGTGGGCCACCAGCGTGCTCCAATCCTGGGAGTGCTGTGCGCCGTACTTGTTGCCCACCGACACGCGCAGCACCAGCGGCGGCGTGTTGCAAATGCCGCTGG
>NZ_JAAFGM010000092.1 GCF_012931985.1 Candidatus Roseilinea sp. NK_OTU-006 | reverse complement strand
CCCGACGGGCGCGCCATGCCGAGTGTGGCCCAGCAAAACGGCAAGCTTGTCCCGGAAGAGAAATTCGGGATCAAAATCTTCAGCATTGGCTTCATCTATCCCGCCGAGTCGCCGCTGGTGTGGCGCGGGCCAATGCTTCACAGCGCCATCCGCCAATTCCTGCAAGACGTGGCCTGGGGCGACCTGGACTATCTGATCGTGGACATGCCGCCTGGCACGGGCGATGCGCAGCTCTCGCTGGCGCAGACGGCGCAGGGCGTGATGGGCATCATCGTCACCACGCCGCAACTGGTCTCGATGGGCGATGCGCTCAAGGGCCTGGCGGCGTTCGAGCAGCTCAAGATTCCCATCATCGGCGTGATCGAGAACATGGGGCCATATACCGACCCGGCCACCGGCAAAAAGGTCGCCATGTTCGGCGAAGGCGGCGGCGAGCGTCTGGCGGCGATGAAGAAGGTGCCCTTCCTGGGCAGCGTGCCACTCGACCCGGCGATCCGCATCGGCAGCGACAGCGGCCGGCCGATCGTTGCGGCATATCCCGACAGCGAAGCGGCCAAGCGACTGACCGAGATCGCCAAGCAGGTGGCGGCGCGCGTCAGCGTGCTGAACTTCCAGCAGAACAACGTCATCCCGATCTCGATCATCGGGTGAGACACCAGACGGCCGCTTTGCCGAGCCGCGCATGTCGTTGGCGTTCCTGACGAATCGGCATTTAAATGTTTGGCATGGAGACCGCGGTCAAAGAGCCCTCGATGTTCGACCTGCCGGAGTGGACAGGCGTATATCCACCGGAGGAGAAGCCGACCGAACCTAAACCGCGCTTGGTCGGTGTGCGCTTCCAGCCGGTCGGTAAGGTCTATCACTACAGCGCCGAGGGCTTCGACGACTTGAAGGTTGGCGACTGGGTGATCGTAGACACGGCACGCGGCAAACAGATGGGCCAAGTCGCCACCCTCAAACCGCCGAAGGACAAGGGCGGTCCCTACAAGCGCATCGAGCGCCGCGCCACCGGCCGCGACATGGCCATGCGCCACTACTACGAGAGCAAAGAGCTGGAGGCGATGATCGCCTGCCGTGCCGAGAGCGCTGCCCTCAACTTGCCGATCAAGATCGTGCGCGCTGAATACAGCTTCGACGGGCAGACGTTGACCTTTCTGTATTCGTCCGATCAGGAAGAGCGCGTCGAGGTGGGCGCGTTGCGCGAGGCGATGAGCCGGCTCTACCGCGCGCGTATCGAGACGCGCCAGATCAGCCCACGTGAAGTAGCCAAGATCCTGGGCGGCATGGGCGCGTGTGGCATCGAGGAACGCTGCTGCTCACGCTTCCTCACCGAGTTCAGCCCGATCTCGATCAAGCACGCCAAGGAGCAAAACCTCAGCCTGAACCCGCACGACATCACCGGTATGTGCGGCCGGCTGCGCTGCTGCCTGATCTACGAGTATGAACAATACGTCGAGGCGCGCCGCCACCTGCCCAAGCTCAAGTCTATGATCGGCACGCCGCTGGGGCCGGGCAAGGTGGTGGAGATTCTGCACCTACGCGACTCGGTGCGCGTGAAGATCGGCGAAGGGCCGGAAGCGCGCGAAGTCGAGTTCCATCGCGAGCAGCTCATCCCGCTGGAAGAGTGGAAGCGCCTGCAAGAGAAGGCTGCGAGCGGAACGTGCGACCGCCATGCGAATGGCGAATGCGACTGCGGCAAAGGTAAGCAGGGTGAAGCAGACGCATCGTCGCAAGCTCAAGCAGCCGAACTCCCACCGGCGGCCCGAGCCTTCATCGAAGCAAACGAGGCGCAGCAGGACGAGGAACGCGCGCGCCTGGCCCGCGCAAAGAAGAAAGATCGCAAGCAGCGCGGCGAGCGCCGCCCGACCGACATCGGGCGCCAGCCGCGTCCTTCGGACGCCGGCAGCAAAGGAGATGCGCAGCAAAAACGCCGTCCGCTGCTCCGGCGCAAAAAGGGCGAATAGCGCTCAGCGGAGCACCCTCAATACATTCGGGTTGAGTGCGGCAGCGATTGATTGTCGGGCTGCAACTGCGATCATGCGGAGAATTCGCTTCTCGTCGAACTTGTGCGGAGGTTAGACAAGACATGAGAAAGCCTATTCTCGTCGTTCTGCTCGTTGGGATGATGTCGCTCGTGAGCGGCGCACCCCATCCCGCGGTAGCCGGGCGTGGCGACTGGGAGATCGTGCCCGGGGTGTTGCTAACCTATAGCTCGAGGCAGTGGCGCGCGGACTCGGCCACGAACGAGCTTCAGAACATCGCTGCGCTGGGTTGCGCGTTGTCGCTCAACCCCGGCCGTGGTATCCCAGGGGATTGGAAGCAGCGCGTCGTTTCCATCTCGCGCAATACGCGGCGGATGATGCGCACAACCTACTACGACGCCCAGTGGCGCCTTCAATTCGCAGTCTATCGCTATATACGACCAACCAACCTCGACTATCTTAACAGCTCGGGCATATTGCTTACACCGCCCGCCGACATTCGGCGCCATTGGAGCTACTGCCGACGCACTGCCGAATCCGTTCTGGCGACGGCGCGACCTCTCGGAAACTAAAGCGCCTGGAGCAGACAGGGCACCACCCTCTCTACCTCCTAGCGCGTGAACATCCTCGTCATCATCGCCCATCCCGACGACCCTGAATTCTTTGCCGGAGGCACGATCGCCCGCTGGTGTCATGAAGGCCACGACGTGCGCTACGTCGTCGTCACCGGCGGCGACAAAGGCAGCGACCAGCCGGACATGACGCCGGCCCGACTGGTCGCCATGCGCCGCGACGAGCAACGCAACGCTGCGGCCGTCCTGGGCGTGAGCGACGTGACTTTTCTGAGCCACATGGACGGCGAGCTGCTGAATACGCTGGATGTTCGACGTGAC
>NZ_JAAFGM010000091.1 GCF_012931985.1 Candidatus Roseilinea sp. NK_OTU-006 | reverse complement strand
CACGCGGCTCTCGAGGGGCGCTGGACGGTAGTGCGGCAGGAAGCGGCAGCCGGCACCGAATTCCGGCTCGAACGCCTTGCAGCGCTGTGCGATCGCCGCCGGCGTGGGCTTCACGCCGGTGTCGACCCAGTCGAGCAGCGCCGCGAACTCCGGCGTCAGCGTCAGGCCGCCCTGGACGCAGATTTCGCTGCCGCGCGCGAAGAGCGCCAGCGCCGCGCGCTCGATTTGTGCATATACGGCTTCTGGCACCAGGCCGCGCGCAATGATCTCGTCGCGGGTGGTGCGTTCATCGTGCGCCCCCGCGACGGCCTTGGTCGTCGGCGTGATGATGGGATGGGGCAGGCGGTCGTTTTTGCGCAAGCCGTCCGGCAGCCGGACGCCGTAGAGTTCGCGCTCGCCGCGGGCATAGAGCGTCCATAGCGAAGTGGCCGTCACGCCGGTGATATAGCCGCGCACGACGATTTCCACCGGCCAGGGCCTGCAGACCTTGACGATGCTCACGTTCGGGTCGGGTACCTCCAGCAAATGATTCGGCACGATGTCGCGTGTGCGCTCGAACCAGAAGGCGGACAGTTGGTTGAGCACTTGTCCTTTGTAGGGGATGGCACCGAGGATGCAGTCGAAGGCCGAGAGGCGATCGGTTGCAACGAGCGCGCGCCGGCCGCCGGGCAAGTCGTACCAGTCGCGCACCTTGCCAGCGTGTCGCGGCCCCAGCGGCAGGTCGCTTTGCACAAAAGGAGTGGGAAGTTTCATGATCGGCGCTATGCACTCGAATTGTAAGGCGGAAGCTTCATCCTCCTCATCGGGTGCAGTTTCGTGCACGGAAGGTTCAACCCTTGAATTTCTCTCATCCTACGCTCAGGTATAATTTCGTAAATTCACGCCGAAGGAAAGACACCGGAAGTATGGAGAATCAAGGAACCCCCCAACAGGCCAACAACCCGAAGCAGGGGGAAGATGATTTTTCGCAGTTGCTCGACCAGTTCCAGGCGAAGGTGAGCAACTTCGAAAAAGATCAGCTTGTGTCGGGGCGCATCATTTCGATCACCGATCGCGAGATCCTGGTCGAATTGGGTGCGAAGTCCGAGGGCATCGTATCCAGCAAAGACATCGAAGCGCTTCCCAAAGATGTGCGCAGCAGCCTGAAGGTGGGTGACGAGGTCTTCGCCTACGTCGTGCAGCCGGAAGACCAAAACGGCAACGTCGTGCTCTCGATGAGCAAGGCGATCTCGGAGAAGGACTGGCGCTATGCCGAAGAGCTGTTCGAGAAGCAAGAGGCGATTGAAGCGATGATCGCCGGCTTCAACAAGGGTGGGGTCATCATCAAGGTGGGCCGGCTGCGCGGCTTCGTGCCGGCTTCTCAACTCAGCCTGGCGCACCAACGGATGCTGGGTGATGAGAGCCTGCCTCCCGAGCAACGCTTCCAAAAGCTGGTCGGCCAGAAGGCGCTGATCAAAGTGATCGAGCTGGATCGTGAGCGCAACCGTCTGATCTTGAGCGAGCGCGCCGCCAGCAAAGAAGCGCGGCAAGCCCAAAAGGAGAAGCTGCTCGGCAGCATCGAAGTCGGCCAGACGTTGGAAGGCGTCGTCAGCAGCGTCAAAGACTTCGGCGTGTTCGTAGATTTGGGCGGCGCCGACGGTATGATCCACCTGACCGAACTCTCCCACACGCGCATCAAGCATCCGAGTGAGGTGGTGAAGGAAGGTGACAAGGTCAGCGTCAAGGTGATCAACGTCGAGCGAGACACCGGCCGCATCGGCCTGAGCCTGAAGGCGCTCGCGCCGGACCCATGGCAGGCGATCGGCAAGAAATACAAGCCAGGCCAGTTGCTCGAAGCCGAGGTGATCAAGGTGCATCCCAAGCACGGCGTCTTCGCCCGCTTGAAGGACGACGAAGCGATCGAGGGGCTGATCCCGCTCAGCGAACTGAGCGACAAACCGATCAACAGCCCGCGTGAGCTGGTGAAGGAAGGCCAAATACTCACCTTGCGCGTGCTACGCGTCGAGCCGGAGCAACGCCGCATTGCGCTCAGCCTGCGGCGGGTGAACCGGCCGGAGTATGCAGACGCAGACTGGCGGGCCGAAGCGCTGGACGAAGACCGAACCTCCCTCCCGGATGTCGTGGATGACTCGATCAGCGATAGTAGCGAATCTGTCGCTGAACCATCGCCTGCGGATGCGGATTGAACGGCAAGGGCGCAACCGGATTGCGCCCTTGCGCTTTTTCGCCGTCAAGCCTTCGTCGGCGTGCTCTACTTCGTTACTTTGTGTTAAGGTCGCTCTAATAGCATGGATTAAGATTCCAAGAGAGGTGAACCTGTGGCAGGCAAAATAGACCGCTTCAACCAACGCGCACGGCGCGTCTTGCAAATCGCGAACGACGAAGCCGAACGCTTGTCCCACAACTACATCGGCACCGAACATCTGCTGTTGGGAATCGTCAAAGAAGAGAATGGCATCGCCGGCCGGGTGCTGCGCGAATTGGGCGCCAAGCCCGACCGCGTGGCCGAGATGGTCGAGCGAATGACGGGCGCCGGCCGCCGCGCCCCGTCCAGCAAGCCCGACCTCACGCCGCGTACCAAGCAGGTGTTGGAGTTCGCCGTGGAGGAAGCGCGTAAGCTCAGCCACTCCTACATCGGCACCGAGCACCTGCTGCTGGGGCTGATTCGTCATGGCGACGGCGTGGCGATTGATGTGCTGCGCCAGCTCGGCCTGACGCCCGATCGCATTCGCCGCGAGACCATGCGGGCCATCCAACAAGAGCAGCCCGAAGGTGCGAAGGCTGCTTCGGCCTTGCCCAGCCAGAAGAAAGAGCGCCCCAAGACACCGGCGCTCGATCAGTTGGCGACCGACCTGACCGCTCTGGCCGAGCAGGGCA
>NZ_JAAFGM010000090.1 GCF_012931985.1 Candidatus Roseilinea sp. NK_OTU-006 | reverse complement strand
CTCAGCGTAGATTTTCGCGAGGTCGGCATCGGCTACTACTACAAACAGAACGACGCAGCGAACGTACGGCAGAACGGCGCGTGTCCCTATACCGGCGTCGGCGGGCCCTACCGCCACTACTGGGTGCAATTGTTGGGCGCGCGCAGCAACAACGGCGTGCCCGTCTTTCCGGTCGTCATCAACGGCGAGGCCGTGAGCACCACGCAGCGCTTGGTAAATCTACACATCCACGGCGCCGTGGGCGGCAACACGTGGGTGCATCAAATGCGATTCAGCGAGGATAACGCCACCTGGAGCCCGTATGAGCCGTATCACCCGCAGCGCCCCTTCCTGCTCTCTGCCGGTGCCGGCCTCAAGACCGTATACGTGCAACTGATAGCCGGCGTCACCGTGCAGACGTCCAGCGACTCGATCTATCTGGCGGATAGCGGTGAAACGGATCCGTCCATGCCGCCGCGCGCCTTCATCCCGATTGTCAATCGCGCCGCTGTGCCCGAACAGGCGCAGTGAGCGTTCAATATGATGATGCGCTTGCTGGGCGCAGGTTTCGACAAGCTCAGCCCGCGCCTATGTCTGAAAGCGCATTCGGTTTCAACTACGGCGCGTACAATGCGCGTTGGATATGGAACTCGACCAACTGTGGGAAGCCATCTTCAGCGAGGATGCCGAGCGCGTGCGCAGCGCATGGGCCGGGTTGAATGCGCAGGAGCGCACGTCGGTGCGCCGCTTGTTGGAACGCATCACGGGCGACGCACAACGCATCGAAGCCCAGCGTGCAGCAGCGCGATTCGCGCTCAACGCGCTGGAAATCCGCTATCTCACCGCCGCGCCTGAGGGCGACCTGCCCAAGGGTGCGCTGGATTTCGCCCGTAATCTGGCGCATGACACCGGGCGCCGGCTCAAGGCAACCTTTGGCCGACTCACGGCTGCGCTCAAGCGCGACGGCACACTGATCACTCAATCCGACATCGAGTCCGACCGCCGGTTGAGCGACGCCATCCTTGCCCGCTACCCCGCGCACGGCATTCTGTCTGAGGAGCGCGACAAGATCTTTCGCGGCCAGGAGTGGTGCTGGGTGATTGACCCGATTGACGGCACGACCAACTTCACGTGGGGGATGCCGGCCTGGGGCGTGCTCATCGGCCTGCTGCATTTTGGCCAGCCGGTGCTCGGCGTGGCCGACTTCCCCATGACCGACGAGCAATACTACGCGGTGCGCGGCGGCGGCGCCTGGCTGAACGAGACGCCGATTCACGTCGCAACGGTGAACCGAGACGAGCGCACCGGAGAGCCCATGGTGCAAAAGACGCAGCTCTTCGCCTGCTGCACACGCACCCTTCAGCATGGCCAGCCCGACATCCCGATGAAGCTCCGCATCATCGGGACGACCGGCTACGACCTGGCACTGGTGGCCAAGGGCGCCTGCCTCGGCAGCCTGGACATGACCTCGCACGTCTGGGATGTGGCCGCCGTCTGGCCGCTGATCGAGGAGGCAGGCGGATGCGTCCGAACTAACTTACAACGTGAACTCTTCCCCCTACAGCCTGGTCAGGATTACGGAGCGTTGGCGTTCTCTATCCTTGCCGCTTGCTCATCGCCCATGATGGCCTATCTGGAGCGGCAACTAGGCGACCGATTTTTTAATTGACATAAAAATTTTAGCGAGTTCCTTCCACTCCTCGACGTTGATCGTCTCGGCGCGTCGCCCCGGCTCGATGCCACTCTGCATCAGGATTGCCTCCACTTGAGCTTTGTTCAAGCCCAAACCGGCAGCAAGGGTGTTGCGCAACTGTTTGCGTGGCTGGCTGAACCCGGCTTTGACTACCCGAAAGAATGCCTGGGCGCCTATATCCGGCGGCTGGGCATGTGGCCGGATCCGCAACACGGCCGACTCCACCTCCGGTTGGGGATAGAACCGGCTCGGCGGAATCTTGAACAGCAACTCGGGCCGGCCATAGAACTGCACACTGACGGCCAACAGGCTCATGTTCGGTGGCTGTGCTGTCACTCGCTCGGCCACCTCGGTTTGAACCGTCAGCACGATCGTCGCGATAGGCAGGCCGCATTCCAGAATGCGCCGGATGGCGGCCGAGGTGATGTAATACGGCAGGTTGGCCACGAAGCGGATCGCCTTGAACGGCCTGCCGAATGCGCGCTCCGCCTCGCGGACCAGGCCGGCGAAATCCACTTCGAGCGCATCGCCGTGGACGACGGTGATATTCCGCGCCTCGCCCAACGCATCTTGCAGCACGGGGATAAGCGCTTGATCCAGCTCGATCGCCACAACCCAACCGGCACGTTCCACCAGGTGCACGGTGAGCGCACCTGTGCCCGGACCGATCTCGAAGGCCAAATCGTCTCGTTCGATCTCGGCCGCCTCGACGATGCGGCGCGCCGTAGCGTCGTCGGTCAAGAAATTCTGCCCAAGGCTTTTGCGGGGAACGATGCCGCGGGCTTGACGCCGGCTACTCAAGGCGATAGCGTATCTGACTGGGGACGGGGGTGAGCAGGTAAACGTCTACCCAGCGGTACCACAACTTGAGGTTGTCGTCGTCGTAGCCCAGGTCAATGCGCTTACCGGTGATCGCGCCGCCGGTGTCGCACGCGTTGCCGATGCCATAGCCCGGCACATAGACATTCGAGCCGAGGCTGATGACCCGCGGGTCCACGGCCACGATGCCGAAGCGCATGTTCTGCCCGCAGCGCGTCCGGCCGTACCACGACGTGTTGCGTGAGACGCCCGACGTGCTGGCCGAGTAGGACGTGGCCAGCATGCGAATCTTGCGCCAATATTGCACCGGCCCCTGAGGCGTATCGAGCGTGCGGATAACGACTTTGGTGCCGTACTTGTAGACGCGCGGTTGTGGGGGACGGGCGACGAAATCGGCGATCAGCTCGCG
>NZ_JAAFGM010000089.1 GCF_012931985.1 Candidatus Roseilinea sp. NK_OTU-006 | reverse complement strand
GGGATCACCTCGCTCTATCAAAAACGATGGACGATCGAACCCTTCCACAAGTCGCTCAAGCAGAATGCCGCGCTCGAACGCTCGCCTGCCCACACGGTCACGACGCAGACCAATCACATCTTTGCCACTTTGTGTGCGTTCATCAAGCTCGAGATGCTCAAGCGTAAATCCAAGTCGAATCATTTTGCCTTGAAATCGCATTTGTATCTGCACGCCGTTCAATCAGCTTTTGACGCCCTGCGCCAGCTGCAGCCCGTCACACTGGCTGCGTAACGTGAGTCAATAACTGGCATGGTCGTGCCTATATATCTCGGACCACACCCCACTACTGATCCTTGACCGTCCATGAAACTCCACCGCATCGCGCTGCCCGCGCTGAACTTACTTGCGTTGGTTATAGCGTGGGAATTGGCGGTTCGGATTTTCAGGGTGCCAGAGTTCGTCCTGCCCGCCCCCACCGCCATCTTGGCCACGATGGTCAAGCATGCACCAGCTTTATGGCGCAACAGCCTGTTCACGCTCTACGAAAGCGTGGCAGGCTTTTTGCTGTCCGTCCTGATCGGTGTGCCGCTCGCGATCGCCATCGTGTGGTCGGCCTATTTGCGCAACACGCTCTATCCGATTCTGCTGCTGTTTCAGTCCATTCCTAAGACCGCCATTGCGCCATTAATCATCCTGTGGCTGGGATATGGCGACTTATCCAAGATCGTAATCGCCTTTCTGGTGGCCTTCTTCCCTGTCGTTGTAGACACAGCCATGGGCCTGATGAGCGCTGATGGTGATGCGCTGGATCTAGTGCGATCACTGCGCTCGACGCGCTGGCAGGAGTTCGTGCATATCCGGATGCCGCACGCACTGCCGGCGTTCTTCAGCGGCGCAAAGGTGGCAATCACGCTGGCCGTAATCGGCGCGGTCATCGGAGAGTTCGTCGGAGCGAGTAACGGTTTGGGCTACCTGATCCTTCTATCCACGTCGTCATTGCAGACCGACTTGGTGTTCGCCTGCCTGATCATCCTGGCCGCCCAGGGCATCATGCTGTTCTACTTGATCGAGTCGATCGAGTGGTTGGTTCTGCCATGGAATCGCAGTAGTCATGCGCAAATGGCCGAACCTGCCTTCAATGCGGCCGGGCGTGGTGGATAACTCACGACACTATGCCGCTATCGAACATGATCGAGCTGCACCATGTGCGCAAGCTGTATCCGCCTCGCTCTAGACACGGGCAGCCGGTGCTAGCCGTGGCCGACGTGACGTTCGACGTTGCCCGGGGTGAGTTTGTGTCCATCGTCGGCCCCTCTGGCTGCGGCAAGTCCACTCTGGTCAAAATGCTGGCTGGGCTGATGGACATCACGGCCGGCGAAATCTACGTCAACGGCCAACCAGTGTGTGGGCCGCACAGCGACATCGGGATCGTGTTTCAGACGCCAACGCTGCTGAAGTGGCGCAGCGTGCTGGACAACGTGCTGCTGCCGTTGGACATCCTCCGCAAGCCACGCCTAGCGTTCACCGAGCGTGCAGAAGAATTGCTGCGTTTGGTGGGGCTGTGGGATTTTAGGAACGATTACCCAAGTGTGTTGTCGGGCGGCATGCAGCAGCGCGCTGCCTTGTGCCGCGCGCTTATTCACGATCCGTCGCTCCTGGTCATGGACGAACCCTTCGGCGCGCTCGATGCCTTCACACGCGAGGAGATGAATTTGGAACTCCTAAAGCTGTGGGCGGGGCGAGAGGCAGGGAGGCAGAAGACGATCGTGTTCATTACCCATTCCATCCCCGAAGCGGTACTGCTGTCGGATCGAGTGATCGTGTTCTCGCCGCGACCGGGAACAGTAGATTCGATTTTCGAGATTAACTTGCCTCGCCCGCGCACCGCCGACTTGCAGTATTCAGAGCAGTTCCAAGCTTATGCGCGCAACATTCGGTCACGCATTGGTGTAGCCGCCAATGCCGCTGTCGCTCAGCAAAACACACCTCGACCCACCCGCGCCCTCGTCTAGCCAAACTAACTAATCATCTAATCATCGACTTCCGCTTTACAAACCCAGCCACTTGGGCCAAAGTCGTAAGAAAGCCCAGCTTTGGCCGCATGAACACTGCACTCCCTTGTCCGCGCAACATATCTATACACCTTCCGCTTGCTCTACTTGCTTTCGCTATATTTACCGCACCCGTTGGCTCGCTGCCAACGCAGCTGATCGGCTCACGCGGATACCAACGTGATGATTCAGTAGCATAGCAGCAGCGGCCACGTTGCTGGCCTGCACATCTACTCTACGACATCCGAGGTATTGGCAGCGTGTCATTATTGTGGAATGCTGGCCGGCGACACGGCCGGTAGCGAATTCGACGGAGAACTGAGATGACAACGCATCGCGACGAGACCGACCAAGGCGAGGCCGCACTGCTGATCGAAGTGACGCCGGCGACGATACAGGACGAATCGGCTCCGGCATCGCGCGAGTGGCCCACAGAGCGCGGCATAACTTCCTCGGTCGTGCGCAAGGCCACGGACAAGGCCATGGATGCCGCGTTCGAGACCATCGAGCACATAGCGCAGAGGACGGCCTAGCTGATTGCCAAGATGCAGAGCGCGGACGACCAGAAGATGCCGGCCAGCCTCGACGTCGAGTTTGGCGTGAGCTTCAGCGGAGAGCTTGAGGCATACGTGGCCAAGACTGGAGCCGAGGGCACGATCAGCGTCAAGCTGAGTTGGGACGTTGAGGTCACCAGCCGGGTGACCCTCTCAGGCTGCGGCCCTGTTATCCCTCCGAGAATTCCGCGCGCCAAGCCTAGACTTGTATCATCGCGTAGCAACTCTGTCCAACACTCGTGGGAGCATCTGCGAAAGATGACGGACCTGCTGCGGAATGATGCCGCCGAAACCACTCCCGATGACGGATGGGCATTTACCTCA
>NZ_JAAFGM010000088.1 GCF_012931985.1 Candidatus Roseilinea sp. NK_OTU-006 | reverse complement strand
GCAGGGGCAACAGGCAGTTCGACCGGAACACGCCTGGCTCATCACCAGCAGGCTGAGCGACAACGCCGCCCGCGCCAAGACCTTCGGCCTGAACAGCCCGTTGCGGCTGTCGCGGCCGGCCGCCGCAAAGACCGGCACGACCAACGACTTCCGCGATAACCTGACGGTCGGCTATACGCCGGAGCTGGTCGTCGGCGTATGGGTGGGCAACAGCGACAATAGCCCGATGCGCGGCGTGAGCGGCATCACCGGCGCCGCGCCGATTTGGAAGCAGATCATGGACGAGGCACTGGCGGGCAAGCCGGTGACCGACTTCGTGCCGCCGCCCGGCGTGGTAGCCGCGGAGATCTGTGAATATGGCGGCCATGTGCCCTCGCCTAACTGCCCGCGCCGGCGCATCGAATACTTCAGCGCCGACCAGTTGCCGCTGCCTCCCGACGAGAATGTAGAGCGCGCCGTGCAGGCCGGCAATCCCGAGCTGGTGAACAATCCACAATCGCCTATCGCCAATCCCCAATCCCCCGACATTCTGATCACGCATCCCTCGTTGGGTGAGCCTGTGGCGCGTGGCCTGCTCTCCATCCGCGGCACGGTCAATCCGTCGGGCTTTCAACAATACGTCGTCGAATACGGCGAGGGCGAAAACCCCGGCGAATGGAAGTGGATCAGTGGGCCACACCTCGCGCCGGTGGTGGATGGCCAGCTCACGGAATGGGGCATCGAAGGGCTGCCTGCCGGGCGCTACACCATCCGCGTCACGGTGAACACGTCGGACGGCCAGCGCGTCGGCTACGCGCGCTTCGACGTGGGGCCGTAGAGGTGGCTAAGCTTCTGTCCTTTCGTCCAGGCCGCGCGCTGAACGGAGGGGCGTCGAGATGTGGTCAGCCGGCCCGTAGACTTCCAACCAAAAGACTCTCGCGAGTCTCAGGATGACGAAGGAGGAAGAACCATGACGGTTGCAAGTTCGACTTTGGCGCTCGCCGCCCAGCTCAGCGATCTGCGCGCCCGGGGTTGCCTCACGGTGACCGTGGATGGACACACGATCGCGCTTTTCGACTACGGTGGCAAGGTGTACGCAGTGGATAACCGCTGCCCGCACATGGGCTTCCCGCTCGATCGCGGCAGCGTGAGAGACGGCATCTTGACCTGTCACTGGCATCATGCCCGCTTCGACCTGGCCAGCGGCGGCGCGTTAGATCTGTGGGCCGATGACGTGCGGGCCTTCCCGGTCGAGGTGCGCGGCGACGAAATTTGGGTGGATGTTGCGCCGCACGCCGACCCGAAGGCGCACCTGCGCCGGCGCTTGCGCGATGGCCTAGAGCGCAATCTCTCGCTCGTCATCGCCAAGTCGGTGATCGGGTTAGCGCAGGCCGATGAGGGCGCGGTCGAGACGTTCCGCGCCGGCCTCGAATTCGGCGCGCGCTACCGCCGGGCTGGCTGGGGGCCGGGCCTGACCATCCTCACCTGCATGATGAACCTGCTGCCGCACCTGGCGCCGGAGGATCGTCCGCGGGCGCTATACCACGGTCTATCGGCGGTGGCGCGCGACACCGACGGCATGCCGCCGCGCTTCATCGTGCAGCCGCTGCCGGGCATCTCCGAACCTCGGTTTTTCGAACTCAAGCGCTGGTTTCGCCGCTTCATCGAGGTGCGCGACGCCGAGGGTGCGGAGCGCTGCATCGTTTCGGCAGTGCGCACCGGCGCGACGCCACAGCAACTGGCCGATATGCTCTTCGCCGCTGCCACCGACCATCGCTACATTGACGCCGGCCACCCGCTCGATTTCACCAACAAGGCGATGGAGGCGCTGGACATCGTCGGCTGGACGCCGGAGAACGCCGAGCTGGTGCTGACCAGCGTGGTCGGCGGCTACGCCGATGCCGACCGGATGGAGGAGTCGAACGCCTGGCGCAATCCGATTGACCTGGTCGAAATCCTGGAGCGTACCTTCAGGCAACTCGAAGGTCTCCAGCACGAAGGTGCGAAGACACGAAGAATTGATGAACAAGGCCGCCAACGACTCGTTGCCGTGCTGCTCGGCGACGATCCGCAGGCCAGTGTGGATGCGCTGCTGAGCGAATGCCGGGAGGGCACAAGCGGCGTTGACTTGGCCGGCGTCGTGGCCTACGCAGCGGCGTTGCGCATCGCGCGCTTCCACACCAGCAACGAGTTCGGCGACTGGGACACGGCGCTGCACACGTTCACCTTCGCCAACGCGGTGCATCAGGGCTTGCGGCGCACGCACTCGCGCGAACTCTTGCGCGGCGTCTTCGATGCAGCGATGAGCATCTACCTCGACCGCTTCCTCAACGTGCCGGCGGCGCGCATCCCGGTGCCGAATGGCAAAGTGCATCTGTCGCTCGGCGATCTGCCGGCATTGCTCGACCGGCAGCAGCAAGTGGATGCGGCGGGCGAGGCCGTGGCCCAACTGTTGTATCAAGGAACGCCGCCACGCGAGGTGATCGTCATGCTGGGCAAGCTGCTGCTGCGCGAGGATCGTGACTTCCACACCATCCAGTGCGTCGAAGCAGCGGTGCGACAACACGAATTCCTGGTGGGCACGCCGGAAGCGATGCACGTGTTGATCGCTGCCGCGCGCTATCTGGCCGCCCACGCGCCGACCATGCGCGCCCAAGGCCAGACCTTCAACATTGCGCAGCGCCTGGCGCGCGGCGAGCGATTGTTCGAAGCCTAGGTGGCTGGGGAACTTTTGCTCCTTGTAGATTTCCTGGACTCTCGCTACACTTCTGCGCGATGAATCGCCGATCGTTTCTCGCCGGCCTGATTGCAGGCAGCCTCGGCATGCTGGTTGCGCCGGCGGGTCTGGCCTTCGCTGCACAAGGCACGCCGGGTGACAAGATTATCAAAGGTCGCGGGCGCGAAATCTTCGTCAGCATCAGCCGCTGCCGGCTGATGCTGA
>NZ_JAAFGM010000087.1 GCF_012931985.1 Candidatus Roseilinea sp. NK_OTU-006 | reverse complement strand
GACGGCATAGCTGGTATCGTGATTGCCGCGCACGAATAGCAGAGGCACGCTGAGCGTCGTTCCCAGGAAGTCAAGGTAGTGAATGGGCAGATCGCCGCAACTGACCAGGACATCAACCCCGCCGTAGGTCTGCCGGAGGAAATCCACATTGTGCAGTTGCGGTTGCACAACGTCGCTGACAGCCAGAATCTTCACGGCTTCCTGTTCATTGGCCACTCTGCACGACCTGTTTCAGGGGCGGAGACCAGCGCAACGACTCACCACTGCCACCGCGCTGCACCTGGATGATCTCCGCCAGAATGCTCACCGCGATCTCTTTGGGCGTCTCCGCCCCAATAGACAACCCGATCGGCGCATGGACGCGCTCCAGATCGGTCTGCGACACGCCCTGCGCCTGCAACGTCTCCACCGTCAGCGCCCAGCGCCGCCGACTGCCGATCAGCCCGATGTAGGGCGCTGGCGTCTTCAACAGCGCCGGGAGCAATGTCTCGTCCACGCTCAGCCCGCGCGTCACCGCCACTACATATGTGAAAGACGTGATCGTGACTCTGGTCACCAGTTCCTCTGGAGCCGCTTCGACGTAACCATCCATGCCAGGAATGTGCTCCGGCGTAGCATAGCCAGGACGGTCATCGCAGACGATCACACGATAGCCCAGCCACTTGGCCAGTTCCGCCACCGCTTTGCCCACATGCCCGCAGCCGATCACCAGCACTGTCGGCGGGGGCATCAACGGCTCCACATACACTTTCACCGTCCCGCCGCACACGCCCGGATCGCCAGACTCGAGATCGGCCAGGTTGTACGTGAACATCCGGCATTGGCCATCGTGCATGGCCGCCTGCGCCTCCGCGATAACCAGCGCTTCCATCTGTCCCCCGCCGACCGTACCCACGATCTGCCCGTCGGGCCAGACCAGCATTTTGCTGCCAGCCTCTCGCGGTACCGAACCCTGGGTTTCTACCACAATAGCCAGGGCCGCAGCGCGACCTTCGCGTTGTGCGGCCAATGCTGCTTCCAGAACAGCCTGATTTTCACCCATCGTTGGCTTCCCCAGGCCCTCAGGCGCTTTCCCGCAAGGCCCGCCACACCTTCTCCGGCAACAGCGGCTCCATCGGCGGCGGCATCTACAACTACAGTGACACGCTGACGGTGACCAACAGCACCTTCTCCAACAACGTCGCCAGCTCCGGCGGTGGCATCAGCAACTTTGGTGCGGCGACCCTCAAGAACACCATCATCGCCAACAGTGTCGGCGGAGATTGCGTCGGCTCCTTGATGAGCGGCACCGACATCAATAACCTCATTGAAAGCACGGGCAGCAGCGCCTGCGGCCTGATCAATGGCGTGAACGGCAACATCACCGGCGTTGACCCCAACCTGGGCACGCTGACCGGCAGTCCCGCCTACTTTCCGCTCAACGCGGTCAGCCCAGCGATTGACGCCGGCCACAACACCACCTGCGCCGCCGCGCCGGTGAACAACCAATCGCAGAACGGCGTCACGCGACCGCAGGACGGCGACGGCAACGGCACGGCGACCTGCGACATCGGTTCCTACGAAGCGCCGGCAGTCACCACGCCCACGCCGACTCACACGCCGACGCGCACGCCCACCCGCACACCGACGCCCACGCCCACCCGCACACCGACGCCCACGCCGACCGACACGCCTACACATTACGTTGTCAACTCGTTGGCGGATACCGTTGCTAACGACGGCGCCTGCACCCTGCGCGAAGCGATTCAAGAAGCAAACGGCGGTAGCAACACCGACTGCGCCGGCTCGCCGAGCGCCGCTAACGACACCATCACCTTCAGCGTCAGCGGGACGATCACGCTCACCGCGCTCCTGCCCAACATCGTGAGCGGGCAGGGGACGCTGACGATTGACGGCAGCGGGCAGAACATCACCATCAGCGGCGACAGCGACAACAACGGCTCTGGCGATGTGCGCGTCCTCAACGTCAACGCCGGTGCGACTCTCAATTTGCTCAATCTGCAAATCTTCTATGGTCGTGCCGCCAATGGAGGGGGAATCGTCAATAATGGCACATTGATGATCAGCGGCAGCGTGTTTTATAACAACCTGGCTACCACTTATGGTGGGGGTGCGATTGACAACAACGGAGCCTTGACGATCACGAACAGCACTTTCCGCTTGAACTCTGCTGCGAAGGGGGGAGCGATCAGCAATTTTGGGAGCGGCACGCTGACGGTGACGGGCAGCACGTTTGACAGCAATTCCGCCGACGAGGGCGGCGCCATCTGGAACAGCCGTCCGCTGACGGTCACGAACAGCACCTTTTACAACAACGATGCAGATACGTACGGCGGCGGCGGAATCAACAATAGCGGCACCCTGACGCTCTTGAACTCCACCTTCTCGAACAACTCGGCTGTGACTGGGGGTGGCGGTGTCAGCAACTACGGTGGCGGCACGCTGAATTACACCAATACCATCATTGCCAATTCTGCCGGCGGGGATTGTTATAACAACTCCACAATTGGCACAAACACCAACAATTTGGTCGAAGACGGCTCCTGTAGCGCTTCCCTAAGCGGCGATCCAAATTTAGGCACGCTGACCGGCAGTCCCGCCTACTTTCCGCTCAACGTGGGCAGCCCAGCGATTGACGCCGGCGACAACGCCACCTGCGCCGCGGCGCCGGTGAACAATCAATCGCAGAACGGCGTCACCCGCCCGAAGGACGGCGACGGCAACGGCACCGCCACCTGCGACATTGGCTCGTATGAAGCAGCGGCTCAGTTCCGGCTCTACCTGCCCCTGATCCTACGATGACAGGCTGAGATGAGCCGAGAAGGCGCGTCTGATGATCCGCTGATTCTGAACGGCAAGAGCGTCGGTCAAATCGCCAACCTGCCTCTGCAGCGGTTCAACGTCATCCAACTCGAGCGCCCGTCGCC
>NZ_JAAFGM010000086.1 GCF_012931985.1 Candidatus Roseilinea sp. NK_OTU-006 | reverse complement strand
TGACGATCCAGCGTAGGCCGTTACTCACCTCTTCTCCGCCAACGCCCGCGACACACAATGCGGCTTCAAGATGTTCACTCACGAAGCAGCGCAACGTCTCTTTCGCGCTCAGACCATCAGCGGATTTTCCTTCGATCTGGAGATTCTCTACCTGGCGAACAAATTCGGTTATCGCATCGCTGAGGTGCCCATCGCGTGGGTAGATGCGCCCGGTTCAAAACTCGACCCGATCAAAGAAGCCCGGCGCTTTCTGCGAGACCTGATCAAGATCAAACTGAACGATTTGAAAGGCGTCTATGCTAATGCCTAAGCTTCGTCTAGCCGTCGTGACTACCCACCCACCGGGCAAAGGCTCGCTCAACGAATACGCCTATCACTTCGTGCGATTCCTGCGCCAAAAGGAGGAGATCGGCGAGATCATCTTGCTCCCTGATCAGCTCCCACCTGATCAGACTTATTGCTTTGAGGCGCGCCCCGGCCTTGCGCCGGTAAGTGTTATTCCTTGCTGGTCTTTTGGAGCTCACGACAACGCCTGGCGCATTCGTGCCGCCGTGCGCCAGGCCAATCCCGATGCTGTGCTGTTCAATATTCAATTCGCCAGTTTCGGCAGCAGCAAAGTCTCGGCCACACTCGGTTTGACTGCGCCGTACTGGGTCAAACGCACAGGTTATCCAACCCTCGTGCTTCTACACAACATCATGGAGACGACCAACCTGCGTAGCGCCGGCTTTGCGCGTAATCCGTTCGTTGAGTCGTTCATCCGTTTTTTTGGCACCCAGGTGACACGTCTGCTGTTAACAGCAGACCTAGTGGCAGTAACAATCCCCAAGTACGTCGAGATTTTGGAGGCCAAATACAAAGCTACCAATGTTGTACTGGCCCCACATGGCGCGTTTGAGGATACACCTCAACCCTCCTTCGACCTTCCCCCTGGTCCTATAAAGATCTTGGCTTTCGGCAAGTTCGGCACCTACAAAAGGGTAGAGACGTTGATCGAGGCGTTTAAGCTGCTTCAAGATGGTAGCCGGCCGCCGCTAGAACTCGTGATCGCCGGGACGAATAGCCCAAACGCGCCTGGCTATCTAGAGAGCGTGCGCCAGCGCTACGCCGACATCCCCAACATCCGCTACACCGGTTACGTGGCCGAGCAAGATATCCCTCGTATCTTCAGCGAGGCTGCGGTGGTCGTCTTCCCATACAACAGCACCACCGGCAGCTCCGGTGTATTGCATCAATCCGGGGACTACGGCAAGGCCGTGGTCTTGCCTTACATCGGTGACCTCGCCGAAGTCATCGCCGAGGAAGGCTACAGCGGTGAGTTCTTCGCGCCCGGTGATGCCCACAGCCTGGCCGCTGCCATCGCCCGCGTCATTGACAACCCTGCTCGTCGCCGTGAGCTAGGCCGGCAAAACTGGATTGCCTCGCGCGGCCTGCCTATCGCCGAAGTTGTGGACTGGTACTTGCTCCATTTGGAGATCTTGATCAAGCAGCGGCAAGGAGATGCAGCCCGACGCTTACCTGCCACCTAAGAGGAGGGAATCAACAACGATGCAAATCAGCCTACAGCAAATCGCGCTCACACCTAAGACTGAACACGTAGCTGCAGTCATCGGCTTGTCAGGACGCTTCGATGCGCATGAAGTGCCACGGGTGCGCCAGGCCTTGATGCAAGCTGCGGATTGCACGAAGGGTCACGTCATTGTGGACTTGGGCGGAGTCAACTTCATAGATTCCAGCGGTCTCGCCTGCCTGGTACAAGGCATGAAATATTGTCGAGAGTGCGGTGCTGATCAGGTTCTTTGCAACCTGCAACAACCGGTGCGCATCATCTTCGAGCTGACCCGGCTGGATCGCGCTTTTAGGATCGCGCGATCGGTTGACGAGGCCACAACGGCTCTCGCTGCCTAAACGCGATGATGGAGCCTACGTCTCTCACCAGCCGGCCTACTCTGCTCCAAGCTCTCGCGACAGCCTGGTTGGCGAACGGCGCCGCGAGTTTCAGTTTGTGGCAAGGCGAAAACTTATTGGCCTGTTGGCCGGCTGAATCACCGCATCCCGCTGGGTTGATGGCACCAATCACCGACGATACGGGCACCTGGCTGGGAGAGCTGCGAGTCAGTGGCGTGCAAGGCGATGCCGCACTGGCGCGCCTGCAAGCGGATGCAGCGATGCTGGCTTCGCTCACCGTCTTAGAGGGCGAGGTCGAGAACCTGGCCGAAGCGCTGGCCGAGACCGAGGATCAATTGCTGGCGTTGTATGAGTTGAACAAGGCGGATTCTGCCCGGTTGGATATTGACCGGCTGCTTCATCGCCTGGTGCAGCAAGCCGTACGTCTGGTCAAGGCCCACGCTGCCTTTGTTGTGCTGGCGACGCCGGCCAAGGTTGTGCGTTCTCCCGGTTTAGCCGTGCCCGAACCGTGTCTGATCGAGCTATTTGAACGCGTGCGACAAACCGGCAGCGAGATCCTGCTATGCAGCACAGAACTCTCGATCGGGTCTATGAATGGCAAAGGCAATCTCTTCGTCATCCCCCTGCCTCTCCGCGAACGCCGTGAGATCGTCGCTGCATTCGGACTTTGGCTGAACCGGCCGGCGTCTGCGTTGTCGCCCGATCTGAAACTGGTGCGCTCGATCGCCGAACAAGCTGGGTCACAACTTGAGATCGCGTTGTTGCACGAGCAGCTCGTTGCCCAAGCCCGTCTGCAAACCGAGATGGAGCTAGCGCATACAGTACAACTTGGCCTGCTGCCACAACAATCACCGACCATCGCCGGTCTGGACGTCTATGGCGCTTTGCGGCCTGCGTTCCAGGTGGGCGGTGATTTCTTTGACTACATCATCTCTGACGAGACGACCGGCCAACCGTTTACGTTTGTCGTCGGCGATGTCTCGGGCAAGGGGCTCTCTGCTGCCCTGTTGATGGCCATGACGCGAACGAACCTGCGGAACAG
>NZ_JAAFGM010000085.1 GCF_012931985.1 Candidatus Roseilinea sp. NK_OTU-006 | reverse complement strand
GATACCGCATTGTGGTGTGCTTCACAAGGTGCTCTTCCTGCGCACTTGGGCGCGAACGTTGCGCGCGCAGGGCGAATGGGACGCGTGGCACGCGACGGTCGGCGACGCCCTGACGTTGGCGCAGGAGGCCGGCCTGGCCAACGAGGTCGCCGCGATCCAGCACGAGCACGGCGACGCGCTTGAGTCGGCAGCCTAGCCTTCCGGATGGGCGTGCGGCGCGGCGGAGCATGCGGCTTCTGTGAGCGTCGCGCGCTCCGCCGCTCCCCTGGCCTAGTTCGAGTGTAAGCCCGTCGTCATGAACTTTTGTTTACGCGCCGCGCATCGCAAGCGCGAACGCCGAATTCAGTGGTTTAATTCCCACACGCGGATTTCGGTCGGCCACGACTTCGCCCACCAACCTGCCTGCTATTTCGACGAAGCAAAAATCACTGCCATCTTGAGACATCCTGCGCCGGCGCTGACCGACAAAAAGAGGTGAACTCGAAGCAATTCTCAGTGTGAATGAGGGGGTGAACCCATGGGCAGCACAGCGGACTGGTCCTGGATCAACGAAGAATTGCGCCAGCGCGGCATGAGCCGGACGAAGCTGGCACACCTGCTCGGCGTCAGCACGCCGGCCGTCTCGAAGTGGATCAAAGGCGAGCAGAACCCGAACTACGAACATCTGCCGCTGCTGGCCGCGCTGTTCGCAGGCGGTGACCTCAACCGGCTCTATCACCGCGCCGGCTTCAGGTGGGGCGAGATGCTGCAACACCTCGACGCTCAGGCCAGAGGCACGGGCATTCGACCGGCCGCCACTTCGCACGGCCAGGACGACCTCGTTACGCTGCACTTCCCCTCCGAGGCGCTGCAGGCGCAGGACGCCGTGACAGCGACGTTGACAGCGGAGAGCGTGCTCGCATCCAACGCACTGTTGCGACAGGCCAATCGCTTCGCCGAAATGCGCGACCAGTCCAAGCGACTGATCGCCCGCCTGACCGGCAGTCGCTCGCCGCTTACGGACCAGATGTGGTACGCCCTGGCTGATGCCGAGTTGATGTTGGGCAATTACTACGACTCGCTGGATGCGGCGGACGCCGCGCGCAGGCTGGCGCGTGGGGCAGTGAGCGATGTGCTGGTGGCCGATGCCTACGGGATCAGCGCCGAGGCGTGGCGCATCATGGGCAACTGGGCCCAGGCGCGCAGTCACTGCAACGAAGCGCGCCGGCTCTACCTCAAAGCGGGCCTGCCTCACGCCGAGGGACAGATGTGGATTGACTGGAATCTGGGCCGCGTCGCCACGTCCGAAGGCAACTACGACGAGGCGCTGGAGCACTTCGACCGAATGGCTGCCATGGCGCAGCGACTGGGTCATGGCGGCGGCGCGCTCCTCCAACGTTACGGCGTCGCCATGCTGGCCGACCTGCAAGGCAAGCTCAGTGACACCCTGGACCAGTACGCGCCGATGCAGCGCGATGTGCACCGTGACGGCAATGCTTATTGGGATGCGATGGCCCTGTGGAAGATGGCCGATGTGTTGCGCCGGCAGGGTGATGTGGTGCGCGCAGTCTCCATGGCGCAGCAGGCCATCCACATTTACGAGGCGCTCGACAACGCAGACCTGGTCGCCTCGGTCACGTTCACGCTGGGCTATTGCCAGATTCACCTGGGCAAGGCTGAGCCGGCGCGCGAGGCGTTCGCCAGCGTCACCGTGCGCTCCACGCACGGCGTTGACCAGTCCACTGTGCGCATGGCGCGCATCGGCGAGCGGTTCGCCCTGTTGGCGCGCACCGCCGCGCAAGACAATCCGTGCTTCGATGAGTTGCTGCCACTGATTACACCCGACGCGACCGACGCGACGTTGCCCCGCCTCAACCTGCGGTTCGAGTTGCTGGAAGCGTTGTTCGTCGCCGAAGCGATGCGCCTGAATAATCGGGCGGCGATGGCCCACGACCACTACGCCACCATCGCCCGGCGCGCGGCAAAGCACGATCACCCTCTCGAGCACGCTCATGCGTTGCTCGGTCTGGCCGAGGCGAAGCGCATGCTCGGCCAACCCGACCGCGAGACGCCGCTTCGGGCACTGGCCATCTACGAGGGGATCGGCGCGGCATGGGGACAAGTGCACGCGTGCATCGCACAGGCGCTGATCGAACCGTGCGCGGCTTCGCGACAACTGCAAGAGGCGAAACGCATCGCGCAGGCATGCGCATTCCGCGATGACCTGGCGCTGATCGAGCGATTACAAACCGGCGCGCGACGCACCGAGGAGCATCACGCGCTCACCTTCGCGTGATCGTGTGGCCCACCGGCTCGGTCATTCGAGCTGATCTTCGTCCCACGGCGGCGTCTCCCGCTCCTTCCGTCCCAGGAAGATGAATGACTCCAGGTCTTCCAGATCTTCGGGGCTGTAGCGAGCGACGACTTCGCGCACCGCGTCGAGTTCGGCGTCGGAAGCCCAGCCGAGCATGCGCGAGACATCGGCCCAGTCCTGAGCCCGCTGCGCCGACAGTTTCATGAGCGTTAGATAGGGCAGGCCGATCACCGGATAGCCGGCCGGGTCATAGTTCGGCTTCCCGAGTGCCTCCCTCAGCCAGGGATAGTTGCCGAAAAGCACATCCACCTCGACGCCCTCTGGGGAAGGCAACAAGTAGCCAGGCACGGCCAGGCGAGAAACCACCTCGTAGCCGGCCTGTTTGAACCGGCGCATCACCTCATCACCATCGTCGCGATGAACAAGGATGTCCATGTCCTTTGTGGCGCGTTCTGGCATGTAGGCGCGCGTGGCGACGCCGCCGATCAAGGCCCAGTCAATCCCCTCTAGGATCGGGCGCAAGTCGGGCCAGGGATGCATGGCAGTCCTCCTTCGCATGAACTCGTGGCTGCTGCCGGTGCCCGGGCGAATGCGGCGCTTGAGCATCTCGATCATGAAGCGTCGCTTTTGGCGCGGGGTGAGGTTGCCGTCCGGCGCGATACGAGCGATGGCAG
>NZ_JAAFGM010000084.1 GCF_012931985.1 Candidatus Roseilinea sp. NK_OTU-006 | reverse complement strand
CAGCGGGCGGAATGTCGATCGTGACCTGGTTGCCGGCGACCGCGACGCGCTGTGTGGTGTAGCCGTCCGGGCCGAGTCCGCGGGCCACTTCGATCAGCAGCACAAGGGCTTTGTCGCGCTCCAAGAGTTCGCCAGCGGCGAAGGGCGCCTGAAAAAGGTCAAGCAGATCGGCTTTGAGCGGTTCCGAAACGCCTCCTGTCACCAGTGAAGGAAACATACGCGACAACTCTGCCTTCTGCTCTGGCGTCAGCGCGAAACCCTCCAACCACGTACCGTCATAGGTGCCGAACTTCGCGCTCTGTTCATCGGCCCACGCAATCAGCGCTGTTCGCGCTGAACTTCCCGCATCGAACACGCTGGGCAGGAACTTCTCCGTGTACCAGGCATGAAAGGGCTCCCAAGCGGATTCGCCGATCTTTGATCCCAGGTACCCAATGCCGACCGCCAACCCAACAGTAGCCGCTGCGACCACGACTACTGAACCACCGATTAACGCGACAGCAGCCCCGCCAACGACCGTGCCCAGTGCAACGCCAGCCTTCGCGCCGAGCAGCCCGCCGACTACTCCGAAGCCGGCCTTGCCGGCCGCCTCAGTGCCCTTGTTGTATAGCGCCGTTCCCATCTGGAACAGGCCCAGCACGCCCCCCAACGTGTTGAACGCCGACTTTGCGGCCTGCGCGACCTTTTGCATCGCCGCTGTGTCGCCGGTCGCCGCCACATCAGCCCAAAGACCAATGCGCAGGGACAGAAACTGCGCGTTGTTCGCAAGCCCTTTGAAGTACTGCTGAATGCGCAAGTCATCCGCGGTAACCGGAGCGACACCGACACTCGCCACCCTGGCAATCACCGTGTTCAACGAACGAGACAATGCGTCGAAGCGTTGCCTGACCGCGGTGGCATCTGACGCCACAAGCTCGCCGGCTTGCAGTTTCTTGGCCAGCTTGCCCAGCTCCTCGAAGTACGTCTCATAGCGCGTGGCAACCGCACCTCCGACATCGTCCAGGTTCGGCATCCAGTTGTCCGGCTTCGACAGTTCTTCGAAGAAAGTCTCCTGGTAGCTACTCATGATCGTTCCTCCTCAACTGAAGATCGATGAACAAGCGTACGTTCCCATATTGAAACCCGAGCAACAGCGACGCGCCCCACAAGCAGCAAAACGCCATGAACGCCAGACCGACTCGGCTCTTGGTCGTGACGCCGGTGTACAGCGCCGGATCGCCAGGCATCATGGTCAGAGCAAAGATGAGCAGCGGTGCGAGCAGCGCCCCCAGCAACAATCCCAGATGGCGCTTGACCGTCCAGAAGTGCATGCTGCGTGCCTTGGGCAAAGCGTAGTCATAGTTCGCGTGCGATTGCAGCGCGTACAGCAGACTGATAGGAAGCCATAGCAATATCACTAAGCAGTAGGTCAACAGCGCAACCTCGGGAAACTGCGTCGCCTTCGCTGTTGATACGACGCGCGGAAAGACTTCCGCAATCGACGTCGTGAGCGCCCTTGCCAGCGGCCACCTGTGCAGAACGTCGGTTGGCGCGAACAGCGCGCACGCCGATGGAAGTACGAGCGGCGTCCAAACCAACGGTGACGCCCACCCGCGCCACGACAGCGCCGACGGCCGTGGCGGCAGACGACAATCAGCCTGCCGGCTATTTGCGCGATCCAACGATGCACCACGGTTTTGTGAGGGGGTCATGAGGACACGGCTCGGACACTCTCTGTCTGCGGACGACGGGAGATCGGTGCGGCGGGCGACGCGCGAGGCGTCGCGAAGACCAAGTCGTGGCTGCCGCGACCGTTGGCCGGCGGCGTCAGGCGGTAATCGGCGACGTAGTCGCGTTCGAAGCGCTTCCACTGGCCGAGCCGTTCGGGCCCCGACGCGGCCACGATCATCTGCACGCGCGCGGTAAACGGACTGGGGATGACGGTGCCGACCGGCTGTCGGTTTTCCCAGATGTACATCAGCGTCGCGTACGGTACCGGGCGGCCGCTCGCCAGTTCCGCGAGCTCGAGCGCCGCCCGCTCGTGCGCCGGCAAGGTGCTGCGATCGCCGTCGAAGAACAGCAGCAGCCGCGCAGGCGAGTCTTCGGCGTGTCGGTCGGTGTTGTCGGCGTGCTCGATCAACTGCGGCACACGCCACTCCCAAACGATCCACGGCCGCGTCCTGGGGTCGACGTCGAGCCGCTGTTTCAGCACGCTCGCCGAGCGCTTGGCGCGCGCGACCACCACCACGCGCCCGCGCTCGGCGTCGAACGCAGTCTCATAGTCCGTGGGCGTCTTCGTGCGCGTCAGCGGCAGCGCGTGCCAGCCGTACGGGATGCGCCCCGGCCGGCTCTCGGAAAACGGCGTCACGTCGGCGGCCACGGGCAGCCGCGCCGGCGGCGTCGCGCAGGCGGCAAGCAATAGCAGCGGCAGGAAGAGCAGCGATCGCATCCGGCAGGCGCGCGTCTCCGGCGCGCGATGCTAACGGCACACGCTGCCGCCGGGGGCTATTTCCCCCGCGGCTGCGGCGCCGATGCAACGCGCGTCAGAGGCCGACGATGCCGCCGCCGACTTTCTGGATGGCGATGGTGGCCGAGCGCGGACGCGATGTGCCGCCGTCCGGCCAGTGGCTGGTGAACTGGGCCGGATCGCCGATCGCAGCCGCCGGCGTGTCCTCGCCTGGATGCTGAATGTTGACGAACAGCGTCTGGCCATCCGGCGTCTCGCAGATGCCGGTGATCTCGCAGTCCTTCGGCCCGACCAGGAAGCGGCGCAGTTTCGTCGCGCCCAACGGCGCGCCGACGTAGGTGGTCACCTGCTTGGTGTTGCCGCTGGCATCGGTGTTGGTGATGGTACGCGCGCCGCCGTCGCCCACCGTTCCCGGCAGCGCTGCGAGCAGCATGCAGTTGGTGACGTCGGTATAGGCGCCGTCGTCGGTCTGGATCCAGCAGATGTTGCTCACCTCGCTGAACCAGAGGCCGTCCGGACTGG
>NZ_JAAFGM010000083.1 GCF_012931985.1 Candidatus Roseilinea sp. NK_OTU-006 | reverse complement strand
GGCGGGACAGATCGCCCGCTACCGGGCCGGGCTGCGCCGCTACCTGGGGGCAATGACGCAGTCGCAGGAAGAAGAGCGGCGGCGCATCGCTCGCGAATTGCACGATGAAACGACACAGAGCCTGCTGGCCGTCAGCCGCCGCCTCGAACTTTATCAGGCCACAGAGCCTGATGACGCGCGGAAGGCCGAGCTGGCGCAACTGCAGGCCACGGTGGCCGACACATTGCAGGGCGTGCGACGCATCAGCCGCGACTTGCGCCCGCCGGTGCTGGAAGATCTGGGCCTGGTGCCTGCTTTGCAGGCCCTCGTGCGCGCCGCACGCGAGGGCGAAGGCGCCGTGCCTCAAGCCGATTTCACCGTGTCGGGGCAACCGATCGCGCTGCAAGCCGAGCAGGAGCTGGCGCTGTATCGCATCACGCAGGAAGCGCTGACCAACATCCGCAAGCATGCGCATGCCACCGGCCTGCGCGTGAACTTGACGTATCGCGCCACGGCCGTGCAACTGGATATCGGCGATGACGGCAAGGGGTTCGAGGTGCCCCGACCGCTGTCGGAGCTGGCGCAACTGGGCAGTTTCGGACTGATGGGCATTCAGGAGCGCGTGTGGGCCATTGGCGGAACCCTGATCGTCCATTCTGAACCGGGGCGCGGCACGCATCTGAGCGTGGTGGTACCCGTGAACGGGCGGCGATGACACTTCGAATCCGCAGTTTCGCTTATCCCGATTGCGCGCTTCCGCGATTGAACGCCCAAAGTGTGCACCCTACACTCTTCCATCACATGGTTCACGATGGAGAACAGCCGCATGATCCGCACGGCGGCCCGCACCCTCGTTCTGATCGGGCTGACCTTGGGCCTTGCCCTGATCCAGGCCGACCACGCAGGCGCCGCAACACGGGCACCAACGGCCGGCGATCGTTCGCCGCGCATTCATCTCATTGAAGTCACAGGCGTCATCAACCCACTCACCACGAGCTATCTGCAACGCGCCTTGGCCGAAGCTGAGCGCGACTCCGCCGAGCTGGTCATCATGCGCCTGGACACGCCGGGCGGCCTGGACGCCGCGATGCGGGAGATGACTCAGGTCATGCTCTCGTCGCCTGTGCCAGTCGCGGTGTATGTCTCGCCCGCCGGGGCGCGCGCAGCATCCGCCGGCATGTTCTTGACGCTGGCCGCTCATGTGGCCGCGATGGCGCCCGGCACCAACATTGGCGCGGCACACCCCGTTGCACTTGGCGCAGAAGTAGACGAGACGAGGATGCAAAAGATCGCTCAGGACGCCGCCGCCATGGCGCGCTCGTTGGCTGCAGCGCGCGGGCGCAACCCGGAGTGGGCGGAACGTGCCGTGCTCGATAGCATCTCGCTGACCAGCGCAGAGGCGCTGCAACATGGCCTGATTGATCTCGTGGCCGCAGACATGGATGATTTGTTCGTCCAGCTCGACGGGCGGCTCGTCAACACTGTGGCTGGCCCTGTTGCACTGCGCACTGCCGGCGCACAGACGGTTCCGGCGCCGATGAACTTCGCCGAGCGCCTCCTGCACATCGTCACCGACCCGAACATCGCGTATCTGTTGCTGAGCCTGGGCGCGATCGCGCTCGTGATCGAGTTGCAGATTCCTGGCTTTGGCTTGCCGGGCGCAGTGGGCGTGATTTCGCTGGCGCTGGCGTTTGTGGCGTTCGGCAGCTTGCCGTTGAACTGGGCGGGCATCGCGTTGATCGCCCCAGGCATCCTCTTGATCGTCGTCGAGGTGCTCTCGCCCGGCTTTGGGGCACCGGGTCTGGCCGGGATTGCCTTCTTCGCACTTGGATCGCTCATGCTGTATCGGCCTTTCACTCCGCCCACGCCCACGATGCCGGTCGTTGCGGTCAGTCCGTGGCTGGTTGGGGGTGTCACTGCCAGTGTTACGGCGTTCCTCTTCCTGGCTGTGGGGAAAGGGCTGCGTGCCCAGCGCCTACCCGTGCTCAGCGATGCCGCGCAGCGGTTGGCGGGCGCTGAAGGATTCGTACGCACCGAAGTGGGGCGAGCCAACGCCGTTGGCGTCGTGCAGATCGGCAGCGAGACCTGGTCGGCAATTGCCGATGCGGCTGAAGACGGCGCATTGCCCATCCGCGTCGGCGAGAGAGTGGCAGTCGTCGGTGTGAAAGGCATCGCACTGCGTGTGCGGCGGGTAGGCACGCCTGGGCCGGATACAGATGTCAAGCAAGGGAGAACAGGAGGGTAATATGCTCGATACGAATGTACTGGTAGTTTTGCTGCTCGCTTTGGCGGTCGTCGTGCTGCTGACTTCGATGATCAAAATCGTGGCCGAATATCAACGGCTGGTCGTGTTTCGGCTCGGTCGCGTCATCGGTGCGCGCGGGCCGGGGCTGGTATGGCTCATCCCGTTCGTATATCGCCCGGTCTGGCAAGATTTGCGCGAGTTCGTCATCAACGTGCCGCCGCAGACCTGCATCACGAAGGATAACGCGCCGGTTTCGATTGACTTTTTGATCTACCTCAAGGTCGTTGACGCCATTCCGAGCATTGTCGAGGTCGAGGACTACAAAGCTGCAGCGCAAGGCATCGCCATGACGACGCTGCGCGCAGTCGTCGGCGATTTGAATCTGGACGACGTGCTCGCCAAGCGCGATCAGATCAATCAGGTGTTGCGCGTCAAGATGGACGAGGTGACGGCGCGCTGGGGCATCAAGGTGACGATGGTCGAGATCAAGGAGATCGAACCGCCGCGTGATGTGCAGGACACGATGACGCGACAGATGTCGGCAGAGCGCAATCGCCGCGCGGCAGTGACGGAGGCCGACGGCCGGCGCGAAGCAGCCATCAAGGTTGCCGAGGGCGAGAAGCACGCTGCCATTCTGAAGGCCGAAGGACAGCGACAGGCGCAGATTCTCTCGGCGGAAGGATATGCGCTTGCCCTGGAGAAGATCGAAGCCACGGCCAACGCTATCGGCGCTAAGACCATGAGCCTGC
>NZ_JAAFGM010000082.1 GCF_012931985.1 Candidatus Roseilinea sp. NK_OTU-006 | reverse complement strand
TCGACGATCAGGCTGCTGCTGATCAGGTTCACGTCGCGCGGGCCGAACACCACCGCCGGGTTGACGATGACCACATCCAGCCCGCGCGCGACGAACTCGCGACACACTTGTTCGGCCAGGTGTTTGCTGTAGCCGTAGGGAAACTCGTGGGGTTGCAGATTGAACTGTGCGCGCTCGTCGAGCACCTGGCCGAACGGCGGCCGGCCGAGCGCAGCGCAACTGCTGGTGAACACCACGCGTCGCACGCCGGCGTCCAGCGCCGCCTGCAGCACGTTGCGCGTGCCGTCCACGTTCACGCGCATCATCGTGCCGGCGTCGCTGCGCCAATAGTCGGCGACGGCTGCGACGTGGAAGACCACGTCCACGCCGACCATTGCCACACCGAGCGATCCCGGGTCGGTCACGTCACCGACGGCCGATTCGTAGGTCAAGCCGGCCAACGCCTTGAGCGAGGACGACGGCCGGTGCAGCGCACGCGCCGTCCAGCCATGCTGAGTGAGTGCTTCGACGAGATTGGCGCCGATGAAACCGGTCGCGCCGGTGACGAGTGCGAGCATATGACCGCCGAAGTTTACAAGACGGTTGGGGTATAGCGCAGAAAAGTGGGGGACTTTTTGCGCGGCGGAGGCACAGTGGACGGCATAGAAGCTAGGCCGGGCCGTATATGTGTTCATCGGTTGCCGGTGTGTATTGGCTTTCGATGGGACCCGCCCCGGCGTAAACGCCTGGGCTGAGCCAACGGGGGTAGACGTATTCGCTAGGGCGCGCTCTGCCCCATTCGGGGCATATATAGGCGCGGAACGGAGTCCGCGTCCTACCATGCAAATTTTGCCCCGATGCACGAATGCACCTGGCGCGCACCTGTTACGATTCGTGCCCATGGATTTATCACTGCTGTTCAAGGCGCTCGTCATGGGCATCGTCGAAGGCCTCACCGAATTCCTCCCGATTTCCTCCACCGGCCACCTCATCGTCGCCGGCAAGTTGATCGGATTCCCCGAAACGATCGCCGCGACGTTCGAGATCTTCATCCAGCTCGGCGCCATTCTGGCGGTGGTCGTTTACTTCGCGCGCGACTTGTTCGATCTATTGCGGCGGACAACGCACGACCGGCGCGCGCAGTGCTTGCTACTCAACGTCGCCATCGCGTTCGTTCCAGCAGCCGTTGTCGGCGTGCTGCTCAGCCGTCTCATCAAGGACAATCTATTCAACCCCATCACGGTCGCGTTTGCGTTGATCGCCGGAGGCGTCATCATGTTGATCGTGGAATGGCGACCGCGCCGGGCGAACACACATCATGTGGAAGACGCGCACTGGCGACAGGCGCTCATCGTTGGCCTCGCGCAGATCGCCTCGCTGTGGCCGGGCTTCTCGCGATCGGCGTCCACCATCATCGGCGGCTTGCTGGCCGGCATGGACCGGCCTACCGCGCTGCGCTTCTCGTTCTACCTCTCGATTCCTACGATGCTGGCCGCGACGGTGTTCGACTTCGTGCGCAACCTGGACGCGATCCATCCCACCGAGCTGCCGGCGTTCGCCGTCGGGTTGGTCTCTGCCTTCCTCGTTGCGCTCGTTGTCATTAAGTTCTTTCTCAGCTACGTCGCCCGGCGCGACCTGAAGCCGTTCGCCTGGTATCGCATCGTCGTCGGGATCGCCCTGCTCGGGCTGGCCGCAGCCGGCTTCTTCGGATGACATTGCGTTGGACAAATGTCATACCTGCCTATGACAAAACGTCACTGACAGGACAGGTGGCTCGTGATATATTGCGCACCAGTTTGAGACCACTTCGCCGGCGACGTCGAGACAGAGGTCTTGCGTTCGAATCGTTCAGGCACAAAGTTCGAGCGCAGCTCGGCAAATGATCAAGGTCACACGGCGCAAACGGCTTTGGAAGGAGTGTCAATGGCAGAAACAACGGAACCGAAGGGATCACCGGCTTCTCAGGCCGCAGAGGAAACCGCAGCCGCGGCTCGGCAGGCGGCCGAGGACATCCAGGCTGCAGCCGAACAGGCAGGTCAAGCTGCCAAGCGTGCTGTAGACGATGCGGCAAAGCAGGTGAAACAAGCAGCGGGTGATGTTGCAGATAAGGCGGCTGATGCAGCCGAAAGCGCGGCATCAGCGGCAAAAGAGGTGTCGGACGCGGCGAAAGCGGCCGTCTCCGGCGCAGCGAAGCCGGCTGCCGCGCCGAGCGTCAAACCCGCGACGCCGGCAGGCGTGGCCAAACCGGCTGCGCCTGCAAGTACGGCGAAGCCCGCCGCGGCAGGCGCGGCGAAACCGGCGGCGCCCACCGCCGCCGCCAGGCCGGCTGCCGCAGGTGCGGCAGCAGCGCCCAAACCGGCGGCCGCCGCGAAGGAAGAAGTAGCGCCGGTTACTCCGCCGAAAGGCGTGACGCGGCGCGAATTTCTCAACTATGTGTGGGGCGCATCCATGGCGCTCTTCCTGGCGCAGTTCGCCGGCATCACGTTCTTCTTCGCCATGCCGCGCTTCAGGGCCGGCGAGTTCGGCGGCAAGATCACGGTGCGCGCCGATGAATTCCCGCAGCCGAACGAAGCGCCGGTGTCGAACAATGCAGGGAAATTCTGGCTGGTGCATACCGACGCCGGCATTAACACGCTCTACAAGATTTGCACGCATCTGGGCTGCATCTTCCCTTGGAGCGACGCGGCGAAGATTTTCGCTTGCCCCTGCCATGGCTCGCAGTTCAAACTCGACGGCACCTACATCGCCGGGCCGGCGCCGCGCGACCTCGATCGCTTCACCGTCGAAGTCCTCGACGCCAGCGGCAACGTCATCGCTGCCTCCACGGATGGCCAGCCCATTCCGCTGCCGCCGGGTGCCGAGTCGGTCGTCGTCAATACCGGTCAGAAGATCTTGGGCAAGCCACACTTCTAATTCGTAAGGACTGGCGCGCGTGGTTCGCAAAAGATCGTCCCGGACGCCTGAGCATCGGCGAGACCAATACGTACCCTCAGCG
>NZ_JAAFGM010000081.1 GCF_012931985.1 Candidatus Roseilinea sp. NK_OTU-006 | reverse complement strand
ACGATAGCCGACATTCGCTCCAGCTCCAAATCTCCTAGCCTCAACCCTGCCGCTTCTCCCGCGCGGCAGCCGGACTCGGCCAGCAAAGTGAGCAGGGCCAAATCCCTGGGCTTGAAGCGTGCGGCGGCCAGCAGCAGTTCCAATTCCTCATCCGTGCATGCCTTGCCCTGACCAAGGGGGCGCACAGGACGCTTGTTGACCAGGAAATCAGCCGGCGTTTCCGACAGATAACCGCGGTCGACGCACCATGCGAAGAAGCCTTTAATCATCTTCACGTTATTGTGAATGGTGGTCTTAGAGAGAGGCGCATTGACAATGGGGGGATGATAAGGGTGGTTTTCGTACTTGGTGGTGCGCTGCTGCATATCCTGCACGTAGTCGGCGATGTCCTGGGGGGTAATGCTGTCCAGTTGCCGTTCCGGGCCAATGGCTGCCACGAAGCGGCGCAGGAATTTCTCGTAGGTCTGGCGTGTCTGCGGGGCACGATCAACCAGCAGATAAAGGCTGAGTGCTTCCTTGAGTTTCATGGTGACGTTCCTTCAGCGTTCGGGGAAAACAACTCTACCAGTAAAGCATATACGAAGAAAACAAGCATTGTGCTCACTGAACAAGGAACAAAGAAGACAAGGAGAAAGCGACCTGTAATGTCAACACCAGAGGAGAACCGCTTACGGCCCAACACGTTTCAGACACCGAATCTCATTGTAGACCGCCTGATGGCGCTGCTCGACGATAGCGAGCTGCGCGTCGTGCTGTTCGCCTGCCGCCATATCTACGGCTGGAGGGAGACGAACTCGTCCGGCTCTGCCGTGCTGAGCCTGTCCGTGTTCGAGCATGGGCAGCGTGGCAGCAGCGGGTGCGGCCTGAGCCGACCGGCGATCATCGCCGCGCTGGATAGCCTGGAGCGATTCGGCGTTATGAAACGCCTTGGAGAGGCGACGCAAAAAGGCCAGCGTTGGGCGTTGGTGGACGATGATCAGCTCATCGACTGGGCAGGTCTCGAAGGGCGTGCGGAGAACAGGCAGCACAAGCGCCGTCGTTCCGGTCAGGTGGTTAAGCCACTTAACCACCAGTCAAGCCACTTTACCAGCGGTCAAGCCACTTTACCAGCGGTAAAGCCAGTTGACCAGGGGTGGTTAAATGGCTTAACCACTGGTGGTAAAGCCACTTTACCAGGGGTGGTTAACCAGCTTAACCACATAGAAACCCATATTGAAACCCAGAATCAAAAACCCATCTCTGAAACCCAACAACAACAAGCGCCAGCCGCCCCCGCCAGCGCGCCGACCGCTGCGCAGCCGTCCGCGCCCGCCGCTGATGGTGTTGGTGGTGCTGCTGAAAGCAGCAGAGATGAGGCTGACGATCTGGCCTTCATCCTGCCCGCGGTGCGCCGGTTGCACCTGAGCGCCGAGGCGCAGGAGCGGTTGCTGGCGCTGGGCGCACAACAGGCGCTGGCCATCGCCTTTGCAGCCACAGCCAAAGGGGTTCGCAATCCGGCGGGGCTGGCGGTCAAGCTGATGGACAACGGCGGGGCGTCGGAGTTCGACCTGGAGCGGGCGGCGCTGGCGCTGGAACTGCGCACGCTGAAGGCCGACGAGCTAGATCGCCACCAACACCGGCGCGAGTACGAGCGCCTGGCGCGGGAAGCGGCAGAGCGGGCGTCGGTGTGGTTGGCGCAGTCGAAGCGTCCCGTTTCCAGCGGCGACGACGGGCTGGACTACCGCCCCGGCGGTGGCCCCCTGACCCTGCGCCAATGGTGGCAGGCCGTGCTGGAGGACTGGGAACGCAGAGCCGGTCACCCGCTCAAGCCTGCCGTGCCGCTGCGTTTCGCTGACGGAGTGCTGACGGTGCAGGTGGGGCTGGCCAACCTGCACTGGTGGCAGGTGCGTGTAGGGACGGTGGGCCAGACGTTGAGCCGGTGGCTCGGTGAGCCAGTGCGCCTGGAGGTGGTACTGTCGGACGCTGACCGGGCGGCGCGGGAGCGCTTCGAGAAGCTCAAGGCCGAGGTGTTGGGGAAGCGGGGCGAGCCGTCAGAAGCGCCCGCACCGGTCGTGAGCCAGAGCGCGCCGGAGCCAGAGCCGGGCGAAGGCGAGCAGACAGACACCGCCCCGGAACCGCCTGGCGCGGCTGTTGCCAGGATGGTGGCCGCGGTCGTGCCGCCCACGGTAGCCCCAGAGCCGGTCGTCCAGACCGAACCGGTCACGCCGGGCGCAGAAGCGGAACCAGAACCGGACAGCGCCCTCGTCGCCGTCGCAGACCCCGGCGAGCCGCTCCCGCCGCCCCCACCGGAGCTTGACCCGGCAGGGCTGCCGGGCCTGTGGCAGCAGACGCTGGCGACGCTGCGCGAGCAGGAACTGCCGTTCTCGCTGGCGGAGATCAGCCGTCTACAGGTGGCGGGATACGAAGACGGGGTGGTGTTGCTGCGGGCGGCGACGGCGCAGGACTACCAATGGCTGGAGGGGCGAGGGCTGACGCTAGGGTACGTGCAGAACGTGCTGCGCAGGCAGGCGGGTGAATCGCTGCAGATACGCCTGTTGCCGCCCGACGTGGCAGTGCAGGAGCAGCAGGCATGAAACCGGACGAGCGCAGCCACGAGTATCCGACGCGCTACCGCTACGGGGCGCAGAACCCGGCGGCGAAGCTAACTGAGGCGCAGGTAGCGGAGATCAAGCGTCTGCTGGCGCGGGGAGCGGGCTACCGCTTCCTGGCCCAGCGCTACGGGGTGAGCACGCAGACCATCGGGGCGATTGCCCGTGGCCAGGCCTGGCGGCACGTGCCCGACCCGCTGCCGCAGTGGGGCTATGAGGAGTGCGAGAAATGCTCGAAGTGAGTTTCGGGACGCAGTGGGAGCGTCCGCAGCGCCTCGGCCTGGCCGGGTGGCACACCGAGGACGGCCTGTACCTGGTGGTGCGGCTGAGCCTGCGCGCCGTGAACAGCACGCGAAAGCGGGTCAGCATTGGGCGGGCGCGCTGGCGGCTGAACGGCATCGAATAC